>CAZSQK010000071.1:0-43476 GCA_964608645.1 uncultured Solibacteraceae bacterium
CTACCTTTACCCACGCGTAGCGTCCGCCGCGCCAGCGGCTTCGTTCAAACGGCGTGCTGTTTACGAATCGTGTCTTGTTGGTCGGCAAACGGGAAGTTGAGATCTGTCCTCCGAGAACTTCACGGAATGAACGTGAGCTACGCTTCGCTGTTTCCTGATCTCGACAGACTGGCGCGGTCGCTTTCGACTGTCTCGAAGATCCGTGCCACAACCGTGCAGCCGCTTCTGCGTCCAGATTGGGAGTTCGACATGAGCTCCCGAGGCCCCCGACTGAGCAGTCCAGGTGCTCCAGCGTGTGCTCAGATCAGGGCAGTTCCGTCTGTGTCGTCGGCATTCCGTACGAAGGTGAGTCCGACTGAGGGCCGAGCCTGCATTCTCCGAGTGGGGCGTCACTCGACCACAACTCAAATCCAGCCCATTCCGCCACGATCGACCTGTGCCATGCCAATCAGCTAAACTAAGCTGAAACTCCTTCGATGCCGTTGTCACCAGGCGGCCGAGTCGGCCCTTATCAAATCGTCGAACGCATCGGCGCGGGCGGGATGGGCGAGGTATATCGCGCCAATGATCCCAGGATGGGGCGTGATGTGGCTGTCAAGATCTCCGCGGAGCGCTTCAGCGACCGCTTCTCGCGCGAGGTGCATGCCGTCGCGGCCCTCAATCATCCGAACGTTTGCATCCTGCACGACGTGGGCGAGAACTACCTCGTGATGGAGCTGATCGAAGGGCCTACGCTGGCAGAGCGGATTGACGAAGGGCCAATTCCCGTCGCCGAGGCGCTGGGTATCGCCAGACAGATTGCCGCCGCCCTGGATGCTGCGCACGAGAAAGGCATCGTGCATCGGGACCTGAAACCCGGCAACATCAAGCTCAAGCCCGATGGCGCGGTGAAGGTCCTTGATTTCGGCCTGGCGAAGATCCGCGAGGCGGCGCCGGCCCGGACGAGTTCCGATGACCCGCCGACCATGAGCATGACAGCCACGCAGGCAGGAATCATCCTCGGTACAGCTCCGTACATGTCGCCCGAGCAGGCGCGCGGCAAAGTCGTCGACAAGCGAGCGGACGTATGGGCGTTCGGCGTGGTGCTCTACGAGATGGTCACCGGCAAGCGGCTGTTCCAGGGCGAGGATCTTACGGAGGTGCTGGCGTCGGTGGTGAAGGAGCGTCCGGATCTGAGCGAGGTTCCTGCCCAGCTTCGGCCGCTGATCGAGCGGTGTCTCGAAAAGGACCCGAAACACCGTCTGCGTGACATCGGGGACATGGACTTGTTGCTTGGCGCCGGGCCTGCGCCCTCCCAGGTGAAAGTTGCGCCGCCGCGGAGCCGCTTGCCCTGGATGATGGCAGGTATTTTGGCGATCGCGTTCGGCGCTGCGGTTTGGGCTCCGTGGCGCAGCGAGAAGCACGTGGAGCGCCGGCTGACGCGGCTGGACGTGGATCTGGGCGAGGATGTTTCGCTGTTGCCGCCGAGATCCAGTGGCAGCGACATTGCAATTTCACCGGATGGAACGCGCCTCGCTTATGTTTCCAATTCCGCGCGAGGCGCCGCGCTGTTCACGCGGCGGCTCGACCAGACGGGGGCGATCGAACTTCCGGGCACGCAAGGCGCCGAACTCCCGTTCTTTTCGCCAGACGGACAGTGGATCGGATTCATGCTTCGCGACAAGCTGAACAAGATTTCGGTGGAGGGGGGCGCGGTGGTCCCGATCGGGGACACCTACAACTTTGGGAACGCGAACTGGGGTGAGGACGGCAATATTGTCACGGCCGAGGTGTTCGGCAAGGGCCTGGTGGTCTATGCCGCTGCCGGGGGAGCGGCGCCCCAAACGCTTCCGGGACTCGGCAAGTCTCACGCAGTTCTCGCCCCGCAGGTTCTGCCGGGAGGCAACAGGATTTTGTTCTCACTTGCCCAGGCGAATGCGGACGTCAACACGGCTACGATCGAGGTTTTGAACCGAGCCGATGGCAGTAGGAAGGTTGTGGCGCGAGGCGGTATGTCAGGCCGCTATGTTTCTGCGCCCGGCCGCGCCGGCCACTTGATCTACATCAATAAGACGACCCTCTTTGCGGCGCCGTTTGATCTCGACAAGCTGGAAGTTCGAGGAGCGCCCGTGCCGGTGCTCGACGACGTGGCCAGCTCCGATGTCACCGGGATGGGGCAATTCGATTGCTCACCGGGAGCCGATGATCATGGCGTTTTCGTCTATCGGCGGGCGGGCGGGAGCGCCGCTGCCAAGTCGACGCTGCAATGGATCGATTCCGCGGGCAGGAAGGAGTCGCTGCCGGCAAGACCTGGCTATTATTCCGCGCCGAGAGTCTCTCCGGACGGCGAGAGGATCGCGCTGATGACCAGGGAGCACGGTGCTCCGAACATTGTGACCTATGATCCCCGCCGCAACACGATGGTCCCCGTGACGTCGGGAGGCGGCTTTTATGCTGTGCCGGTCTGGAGTCCGGACGGGCAGTACATCGTTTACCAATCCATCAGCAAGGGCCTCTTCCAGGCTCGCTCGGATGGCGCCGGCGCGCCGCGGGCATTAGTGGAAAGAGAACTCTCATTGCAACCCTCATCATTCGCTCCCGATGGCAAGCGGTTGGCGTATGTGGATCATGGCGAGGGAAGAGCGCAAATATGGACGATCCCAGTGGAGGAGCAGGGCGGTCACTTGAAGGCGGGACCGCCGGAGCAATTCCTCAAGAGCGGCTTTAACGACCTCGGCCCATCGTTTTCACCCGACGGGCAGTGGCTGGCATACTACTCCGACGAATCGGGAAGGAATGAAGTGTACGTCCGGCCGTCTTCGCTATCCGGAGGTTCCGGCGCAAAGTGGCAGATCTCGAACAGCGGCGGCGAAAGGCCCGTTTGGTCGCGCAACGGACGGGATCTGCTGTACTCTTCGGGCGGCCGGATCATGGCGGTAGACTATACGGCGAAAGCCGGCGCGCTTCTGGCAGGGAGGCCTCGCGAGTGGACCTCGAACTCCGGTGGGACGTTTGCGGATCTGACGCCCGACGGCAAGCGCGCACTGCTCGTCACCCAGGCGCCATCCGCGGAGACCGTCAAGGCCGAACATGAGGTCGTGTTCCTTCAAAACTTCTTTGACTACTTGCGACAGCGCGCGCCGCTGGGCAACTAACGTCACCGGATCGAATCGCTTCAATGACGCGGCGGCTCGGACAGTGTTCGTGAAGAAACGGCCCGCGCTTCGGCTGTATGGTCGGCGACTCGTCGAGAGCTCCGATGGCGCCCAACAGGAATCCGGGGGGCCTCGCTCTGTACGAGTCGTGCGTTTTTCGGACGGAGTGGGTCAACCTCCCCAACGGGACTTGTGGCCCGCGCGACGCCGCAGATCCGAGCGTCGCGCGTTTTCTGTCAAGTGGCCGGCCACCACTTTTCGGTAACGCATATCCGGAAGCTGGACGCCCGGCCCGACTGGCCTTCATTCGGCTGTTCTTGTGGCCTTCATTGGGAATTCCCTGCCAACAGGAGGCTTCCCATAGAGCGTGACGCTATCGAAGATCAACCTAAATTGGATCTCGCTTCCCTGAACCGTTCCAACAAAAATGAGTTTCGTCAGCCCGCCCGCCTCCTCGCCGGACGCATACTTATTCCGCCATCGAGAGTTGGGATAAATGGTAAACGAAATCCGATCGCCTGCGATTTTGCCATCGACCACAGGTGCTTCTCCGAGAGCGCCAATATGAGCGGTACCTCTGAGCCTTTCGCCGTCCACAGCCAAATGGAGAATCACCTCAGAAGCGATCTTCGGCTCGTCATTGACGAAAACTGCTTTCCAGGTTCCTGTGATGTCGGCCGCTGACGCGCCAACAGCAATTGCTGCAAACAGAAATAACAGCTTGACGCCGCGCATACATCCCTCCGGTCTGATTGTACATCCCTTGTGTTGAGCGCTGGCGCTATCGCAAAGGCGGACGAAAACACAGTACCGAAAACTGGCTCGGCACTTGAGCCCACCTGGCGGCGCCCGACCCCGTCTTGAGCGACTCGCCAATTGTGCCGGCTCGGATGAGGCGATCTACTTGACAATGGAATGGACGACGACGCTGCTCGCCCTGGTCAAGGGTTGATTTCCGGCTTTTGCCCCATTGGCCTGCAAGACGTAGGCGGTGATGTTAACAATGTTCTCATCGTCGGTGAGCCCAGCTTCCTTAAAAGAGAACTTGGCTTCCTGAAAACGCGCAACCAGTTGCGCCGCAGTCTTCGAACCCCAGCGCTGGAGGAACTCTGCGCCGGCGAGCGGCGGGACGCGGCCGTCATAATCCCCGATGAACTTCTGATCGGCCTCGGAGAGAGAACTGACCGCCGGACGTTCGTCCGGCTTGCCGTGGCGTCCCATCAATGTGAACGTGTGGCACCTTCCACAAGTCTTCTCATAGGCCACGCGTCCCGCCTCAGCCTGCGCCGGCGTGAAGATCGCGCGTCTCTGGGGCTCCTGCGCCGGCACAATGATCGCTGCCCAATACAGAACGCCGGCCAGCAGGAACGCCTTAGGATTCACAGTTTGACACCTCGACAACTCAGAGGATATCACCGCTTGACGCGCCTTTCGGACATAACTCTACGCGGTAGCCGCCCCACACCGCGCCACCGCCAAGTCGACCCCCCACGCCTCATTTCCGCTTCGCCGTCGCCACCGCCTCCGGGTACACCATCACAGCGAGCTCCCCACCTTCCGGGGCCCCAGTTGACTTACCCGCTCCCAGCGTCCGCACTCTCGCATCGTCCACCTTGAAATGCTTCACGAGATACTCGCGCGCGACCATCGCCCGCGCCTCCGTCAGAGTCTGTTCCGTCTCCGCGTCGCCTTTCTCGTCCGACCGCGCCCTGACCACCGCCATGCCGAACGGGTGACTCTCCAGATACTTGCCCGCCTCGTCCAGCATCTTTTCCCTCTTCAGCTTCGCCGAGTCGTCCTTGTCGAAGATCTTGAGGGCGGGGTAGGCGAACTTCTGGGCAGGCTCGCCCGCCGGCAGCCGGTCCACCGCGTGCTTGGTCAACTCCGCGGTGTCGTCATAGCCGCGCTTCTTGAAGAAGCCTCGTGTCAGGAAATTGTGTTTCAGCGCCTCCATGTCTTCCTGCAACGCCGTGGTGGCTGCGTCGACGTGCTGATAAACCGACCGGTCGTTAATCAGGGCCCCGATCGAGCCCTTCCCCTGATTGATCTTCGTGCTGATCGCCCCCAGATTGGCCGCGGTCGCATTGACGTTCTGCATCGCGCCTTGTGCCGAATCGAGAATCTGGTCCGTCTTCTTGATCAGGTCCGCGATCTCCATTGGCGGTTGCGCCGCGATGGTGTCGCCGTTGCTCACCCGCGGCGCGTCGTTCGACCCGAACGCGATTTCGACATAACGGTCGCCCACCAGCCCTTCCGTCCGGATTGCCGCCACCGAATCCTTGCGGATCACGTCCCGCGTGGCCCCCTTCAGGTCCATTTCCACCCGCACCTTCTGGTCGGGCCGCCGCGGAAGATCCACGTGCCGCACGGTCCCGGAGTGGATGCCTCCGACACGGACCTCAGCTCCGTCGCTCAGTCCCGCCGCGGTGGGAAACTCGGCGTTCAACCGGTATGTGGAGGTGAACATGAACTTCCGGCTGCCGATCCAGAAGACCCCCACGGCGAATAACAACAGCATCGCCACGATAAATACACCCAATCGAAATGCCCTCGACATTGCTCATCCCCCGTCCTGTAGAAACTCCCCCACGAACGGCTCCCGGCTCTTCTTGAGTTCCTCGAAGGTTCCTTCCGCGAGGATCTTCCCCTCGTGGAGCAGAAGCATCCGGTCGGCGAAGAGCCTCGCGCCCCGCACGTCGTGCGTCACTACCACCGCCGTGATTTGGCGCTCTTTCTTCAAGTCGACAATCAAGCGGCCGATCTCGTTCGCCGTGATCGGGTCGAGCCCTGCCGTCGGCTCGTCCAGCAGCACGATCTCGGGCTCGAGCGCCAGTGCCCGCGCCAGGCCGACTCGTTTTTGCATGCCGCCCGAGATCTCCGACGGCAGTTTCTCCAGTTGGCCGTCCATTCCTACGGCGGCCAGCATTTCGCGCGCCCGCTGCCGGCGCTCCTCCGGCGCCATCTCCGTGTGCCGGCTCAGCGGGAACACGACATTCTCCTCCACCGTCAGCGAGTCGTACAGCGCCGCCTGCTGGAAGACAAAGCCCATCCGTTTCCGCACCTCATTGAGCTCCGGAACCCGTAGCCCCGTCAATTCGCGCCCGGCGATCGAGACCGTTCCGGCGTCCGGCGGCTGCAGCCCGATCAGCACCTTCAGCAGCACGCTCTTGCCCGTCCCGCTGCGTCCCAGAACCGCGATCGTTTCGCCGCGCTTCGCCTGCAGATCGACGCCATTCAGGACCTTCTGCTCTCCGAACGATTTGTGCAGGCCGCGCACCTCGATCGGCGTCTCGCGGATTGGAGTCTCGGGTCTCATAGAGGCCACACCATGAGAATCAGCCGCACCAACACCACGTCCGCCACAATCACGAATAACGAGGCCAGCACCACCGAGCTGGTGGCGCTTCTTCCCACGCCTTCCGTTCCGCCGCGCGTGTTCATTCCCTGGAAGCACGCCACTACCCCGATGATCGAACCGAAAACGGCCGTCTTCATCGTGGGCGGGATAAAGTCGCTCAGCGCGACGGTGCGAAAGCCGTTTTCGAGAAAAGAACGGAGCGACATCGGCTCCGCCAGGGTATTCGAGACCCATCCTGTCAGCATTCCGAAAAAGTCCGCCGCGACGGTGAGCAGGGGAAGCATCAGGATGCACGCCAACACGCGCGTCGCGACGAGATACCGGTAGGGATCGACCGCCGACGCCTCCATCGCGTCGATCTGCTCCGTCACCTTCATCGATCCCAGTTCCGCCCCGATGCCCGCCGCGACTCTGCCGCTCACGATGAGCGCCGTGATAATCGGCCCGCTCTCCCGAATCATGGAATAGACGATCACCGTCGGCAGGAGCGACTTGGCGCCGAACCGCACCAGGCTGTCCCGGGTTTCGAGCGACATCACGACCCCCGTCGCGGCGCCGGCGAGAGCGACCAGGGGCATGGATTTCGCGCCGATTCCGTCGCATTGACGGAGCAGTTCGCGCCATTCGTAGGGCGGCGCGAAAGCGGTCCTCGCTAAACGGGCGCAGAACAGGCCCAATTCGCCGAACCACTCGAAGCCGCGAATCAGCAGGCGCTTCACACCGAATCACTTGCCGGTAGAGCGCCAATCGTTGAGCCGGGGGGAGTTGGGCCTAGCGTGTGTACCAGTAAACCAATAGGCCGAGTATGCACAAAATGACAAACACGAACCCCAGGGTGAAAGCCACCGAGGAAGGCTTTCGGGTCCCTGGGGTATTTAGCGTCTCTACCGGACTTGTCTTACTCATGCAGTCCGGAAGGCTGCGAGATCTCTTCCACGACCTCCGCCGTCTTTTGCGCATTCCGGGACCGAAGCGCGATATCGGCCTGGGAAATAATGCCGGCCAGGAGACCGTTGCGGTCCACGACGGGGATGCGGCGCACCTGGCTGCTCTCCATGCGGCCCAGGGCCACCTCCAGTTCCTCGTCCCACCGGCAGGTCAGCGGCTCGCGCGTCATGATCTCACCGAGTGGCGTGCGCTGCGGATCGCGTCCCGTGGCCACCACCTGTAGGGCGAGATCGCGGTCTGTGACAATTCCCACCAGACGCCGGGTTTCGTGGCTGCCGCAGATGGGCACGGAGCCGACATCCTCGATTTTCATCAGCTTGGCGGCCCGCATCGCGTTATCCGTGGGCACGCAGCACTTCGGGTCTCGCGTCATTACGTCTTCGCATTTCATTGAGGGTACTCCTTGCGTTCGTGTCGCGAAATCAAGTGCAGTTTCAGTTCCAGCGGATGGAAACCGGTTACGATAAAGCCAGATGCGGGCTCACGCCTCTCTAGTCGCCGCGGCGGTCTTGATATCCGCCGGCGCGCCGCTCGTCGCCCAGCCGAGCTACAACTTCTCATTTGACCAGGACAACCTGCATGGCCTCCCCGATTTCAGCGCCTTGAATCACGCGCTCACCCCCGCCGACCGAATCTCCGTCACAAATGGGCGCTTCTATTCGGCCGCCGGGGAGCGCGTTCGATTCTATGGCGTCAATCTCGCGTTCGGCGCGAATTTCCCGGTGAAACAGGATGCCGTGCGCGTCGCACGCCGCCTCCGCCGCCTCGGCGTCAATCTCGTCCGCCTCCATCACATGGACTCCACGCTCGACCCGGCGGCCAGCCCGTCGAACGCGAACGGGATTCTCACCGACGGCCCCTATCCCACCTTTAACGAGATCAGCGTGACGCGCCTCCGCGACTTTCTCACGGCGCTCGCGGCCGAGGGCATCTACGCCGATCTCAACCTGCACGTCGGATATCTCTTCCGCCCGTCGATCGATCGCATCCCCGCGCTTCCCGGTCAGCCCATTCCCACGCAAAGTAAGCCGCTCCATATCTTTCATCCGCGCATGGTCGAGTTGCAGCAGCAATACACCTCGCAATTGATCCGCAAGCTGGCCTTGCGCGACGATCCGGTCCTCGCCATGGTCGAAATCAATAATGAAAGCTCCCTGATGCAGGCGTGGCAATGGGGGCAGCTCGACCCCGTGCTCGATGGCGAATACCGCTCCGCGCTCCAGTCGCAGTGGAACAGCTGGCTGGGCGCCAGGTATGCCAACACCCCCGCGCTCGCCGGCGCTTGGGGTGCCGGCGCCGCCGATGGCGCCGAGATCCTCAACGGGAAATGGACCCTCGAACAAGGCCACGGCAAAACCGGCACGCTCGTCATGACCACCACCGACGGCATTCCGACCGCGCAGGTACAGCCGGGGCAGGGAAGCGGCTGGCTCTTCCTCAAACAGACCGGCTTCCATTTATCCACCGGAGTCCGCTATCGCTGGACCTTCCAGGCGCGCGCCGATCTGCCCGCCGGACAGAAGTTCGACGTGCCCGTATCGGTGATGCGTGACGTCAGCCCGTGGGATGGACTTCTCTATTCGACGATCTCCCTGACCAATGAATGGCAGACGTTCACCATCGCCGTCACGCCGTCCTTTGCGATTCAGGACAGCGGCCGTGTCAGCCTCGATGTCGAGTTCGCCCCCGGCGCCGTCTATGCGCGCAGTATGTCATTCGTGCCGGCCGGGCAGCGCGGTCTGGCGCCGGGCGAAACCGTCGAAATGTCCACCGTCAGCCTGCTCGGTCCCGCCGAAGGCGCCACCGCCGCCCGCATGGCCGACTATGTCGCCTTCCTGATCGCCGCCGACCGCAACTATGTCAATACGCTGCGCGACACCGTCCGCGCCGAGACCGGCCCGCTCGTGCCCATCACCGGCACACAGATGGGCTATGGCGGTCTCGCCATTCTCGATTCCCAGGACGGGCTCGACTATCAGGACAATCATTTCTACATCGACCATTACAATTTCCCCAACACGCAGTGGGACGGCTTCGACTGGAGAATCCGCGACGCCGCCGCGGCGGACAGCGGATGGTCGTCCTTCACCGATATGGCGTGGGCGCGCCAAGCCGGCCGGCCATACACCGTCAGCGAGTACAACGAGCCCTGGCCCAACACGCATGGCGCCGAGCTCGACCCCGGTCTCGCCGCGTTCGGCGCGTTTCAGGACTGGGACGCCATCATTCACTTCGCCTATTCCCACGGCCGGAACTGGGACGACGGAGTGCCAAACGGCTTCAACATCAATGGCGATTGGACCAAGTTCGCGGTGATCGGGCAATCGGCCTGGCTGTTCCGCAGCGGCGCGATCCGGGTGAGCGGCGCGCCGCTCGATATCCCGGTCTCCGCCGGCGAGCGGAACCAGTCGGCGCAGTCCGGACAGTCGGTGGCATCCTGGGTCGTCAACCGGGCCGGAGTTCCCCGCGAGACCGCGTTCACCAGGGCCGTCCGGCTGGCAAAAGATGCCTCAATTTCGGTCCCAAATGACGCAAAATTGCCAAAAAAGACGCCATTTTTGTCCGATTCGGGGCAAATTTCGTTCGATTTGACGTCAAAATTGCTCCTTTTGAGCGCCCCGGAGGCCGCCGGAGTCTTCGGCAGCCTGGGTCAAACCAGGGTGGCGTCGGGGCCCCTCGAGGTGCAACTCGGACCGTCCGCCCGCGGCTTCGCGTCGATCCTTCTCACCTCCCGCGACGATCTGCCGATCGTGTCGTCGCGCCGCCTCCTGCTTTCGATTCCCGGATACAGTTTGCGATCGCTGCCGTCGCTGGCCCAACCGCAAACATTGAAGAACTACCCCGGCACAACGGATTGGTGGACGATCGAATCGAGCAACAGCCGGCCGTCGGGCGACCTGAACGGCGGCAAACAGCCCACCTGGATGGAACGCATCGAAGCCTGGGTGACGCTGCGGACCAACGCCACGTCGATCGCGGTGTCCGCTCTCGACGGCTCCGGCGAACCGGTGGGCGAGCTGGCGCCGGCCGAGATCGAGCGGCTGCCGGGCGGCTTTCGCATTCATCTGAATGCCGCGTCGCCGTGGTACGCAATCATCGCCGCGCAGCCCAGGTCACCCGCGCATCGCCGCCAATAATCGAGCGCGTCTGTCTAGTCTATTTCTTTCGCGGGTCCTCCGGTTTGCGCTGGTCCTCGGCGCGGCGGTTTTCCTCGGCTTTGCGTTGTTCGTTCTGGCGGCGGCCTTCTTCGGCACGGCGATTGTCTTCGGCACGGCGATTGTCTTCGACACGGCGATTCTCGTCCGCCCGCCGCTGCTCGTCGGCGCGGCGGTTGTCTTCGGCTCGCCGGTTCTCCTCGGCCTGTCGCTGTTCGTCCGCCCGGCGCTGTTCCTCCGCCCGGCGATTGTCGTCGGCGCGACGCTGGTCGTCGGCGCGACGCTGTTCCTCCGCCTGCTGACGCTGATCGTCCGCGCGGCGGGTATCCTCCATTTGGCGTTGCTCTTCCGCCCGGCGGTTCTCCGCCGCGCGGTTATTGTTGACCGCGCGGCGGGGTTCCTCCTGCGCCGGCTGCCGGGGCGCGGCCGCGATCGGCGCTTCCTGCTTGGCGCGCTCGACCGGCGCCGGCCACGCGATCATCCCCCGCGGCGGCTGCGCCGCGGTCTCCCGGACCGGACGAATGTCGGGGGCGCCTTCCGCGAACACGGTAGCGCCGCGATCGAAGATGGCCACTCTGGCGGCGGCAGCCGGGCGCGATGCCGCAAACGCCCCTGCCGGCACGGTGGTCGCGGCGTCGCGATTGCCGTGGGTCCGGGTCCCCGCGCCCTCGCCGGGCGCCAGTGGGATCCACGACACATATCGCGAGCCCTTGGTTCCGGAAAACGCCACCAGAGCCGGAGACCACGGAGGATTGTGCTTCTCGCGTCCAGGCACCCACACCCACCGATCGCTCACGCGCGTCCAGCGTCCGAAGTGCGAAGGAGCGAAGCCCCATGGGGCGTCGTCCACCCATGTCCAGCCCCACGGCTTGTAAATCCAATGTCCGAACCGGTAAGGCGCCCACCCTGGCGGAAGGTTGCGCGGCCGCCAGCAGACGCCGAACGCGCCGCCGGCCTCCCAGTCGCCATACTGCGCGAATTCCTCCGCGCCGGCGAGTTCCCAGGAGATGAACTGCTCGGAGAGTTCGAGCGACCGCTCGGCGAGCTCGTCGCGGCTGGCGCACCACTCGTCCCACGGGTCGGGTTCGGGCGCCGCCATCATATCGACGACCGACGGATCGCCCGAGATCACGAGACGCTGGCCGGCGCCGACGGCGTAGGCCACATTCGCGGCCATAGCCTCCGCGGCCCCGGACCGCACCAAAATCGAGACGAAGTTGCCTTCCGGCCGCGCGTCCAGGCGGTAACTGCCGGCGCCCAGCAGACGGAAGCTTCCGCGCGGTGTGTCCACGGCGGCCGTCTCTCCGGCGTTCATTCGGGGAATGCGAATGTTGACCGCGCCTTCCGTCAATGCCAGGCGGAAGATCAGGCTGTCCAGCATCGTGATGGAGATCGCGGTCTGGGGAGCGAGATGGACCGTCGTGGCCGCGACATGCACTTCGGCTTGCGCGTCCACGCCCGTCCAGATGCGATCGCCGGTGGAAAGCGGGTCGTTGAGACTCGCCGGCGTCCATTCCTCGATGTTGCCGGGCCGGTAGGACACCGGCCCATACAGGTAACTAAGCCGCGCTACCCGACCGGGAAGCTGCTGGCCACCCGCGCTGGCGGCCGCCAGCAGGAAAAGCAGAATCGGCCGATTCATATGTCACCCAGTTCGAGAGTAGTCCCATTCGCGCGCGGGTTCGATAGCCCTTTCGGCCCGCCCGCAACTAGCTCGAATGGCGGCGCGAACGGGACGGAAGCGAGTACAATACCCTCGTGAACATCCCTCGCCGCGATCTCTTCAAATATGCCGCGATGGCGGGCGCCGCCGCGATCGGCCAAGTCCATGGCAAAGCTGCGACCTCGAAACCCGGAATGCCCGGGCCATTCCCGGGGCTGGTGGTGGGCGTCGAACATCCCGGCTCGATTGTCAACGGAGCATACCAGTCCACCGCGGTGCGCCAGATGATGGAGAAGGGCATGACCGCCCTGACCGGCGCGCCGGGCTGGAACGAGGCCTGGCGGTCGTTCTTCGAGAAGGGCGACGTCGTGGGCATCAAGGTCAGCCCGGTGGGCGGCGCCAAGCTCTGCTCGGATGCGACGGTCTTCCACACCATCCTTGACGGATTGAAGCAGGCCGGCGTGGAGGGCCGCGACGTCATTTTGTACAACCGGTACCGTGAGGAGACCTTCGCGGCGGGCATCGATAAATGGGCGCCGCCGGGCATGCGGATGGAGTTCGGCTCGGCCGCGTACAACGACACGCAGTTGGACATGGACGGGTATGATCCCGATCATTACATGGAAATGTCGCTCATCAAACCCGGCGAGAACTGGAGCGATCCGCACTTCCGCCGGTCTTATGTCGCGCGGACGGTAACGCGGCAGATCAACAAATTCATCAATCTGCCGGTGTTGAAGCATCACCAGTCGGCGGGGGTGACGATCGCGTTGAAGAACATGTCGCACGGCATGGTCAATAACGTGAATCGCAGCCACCTGACGCCGACGGCGAACGCGTGCGGCATGTTTATTCCGTCGGTGGTCAATCTGCCGGTGATTAAGGAAAAGGCGGTGCTGCACATTTGCGATGCGGTGAAGGCGTCCTATCATGGCGGCCCCGGCGCGCGTCCGCAGTTCGTTTGGGAGCACAAGACGATGTACTTCGCGACCGACCCGGTGGCGCTGGACAAGACCGGCTGGAAGGTGATCGACGCCAAGCGCGCAGCGGCCGGGATGGCGCCGGTGGCGTTGTCGAAGCCGGATAGCGCGAGCCATTTCCTGAACTGCCAGGTGGAACACATCGAGATCGCGGGATCGCTGGGGCTGGGTGTTTTCGACGATCAGAAGATCCAGGTGAAGAAGTTCACGCTGTAGAGGGGCGCTAAGTCGGCCTGGCTTCCAACAAGTTAGAATGCAAGAGAAATGTCGTCAAAGCAGGCGATTCGCATCGGGATTCTGGCCACCAGCCATTCTGACAGTAGCTGGCGGAAGCGATGTGCCAAAGTTCGGCGATTTTTCCGTGCAGCAGGTATTCAAAGGCGAACCGATGGGGCCGCGATTTCGCCCTGGAGAGGACGAGGGTCCAAACGGGGCGGGGCACTTTCGGGGCGGTGTGGCCTTTGAAGCGGAGCGGGGCCCAAACTTTGCCGGACATTTCACATTGGCGACGTGGACATGTGGTTCGGGCTGCAGCGGCGCGATCGTCGTCGATGCTAAGACCGGCAGACTCTATCGCCATATGCCGTTTAGAAGTGTTGGCGTGCCCTCGTTTGACATGAACTTTGAGCCCTATTCTTTTCGTCTCGACAGCCGACTGCTCATCGTCCAGGGCTATTTCGACATAGATGTACCGGGCAAAAACTCCGAGTGATCGCGCCGATATTACGAATGGAACGGAATGTCTTTCAAGTTGCTACGGAAAGTGCCGCTACGATGTAGGCCACAGCCGTAAATTCCTTGCGCAGACGGCGGGAAGCTAACCCGTCGTCTTGGCGCCACGCCTTTTCGCATCGCGTCTCCGAGCAGCTCAATTCGGTGGGCATTATGCACGAGCTGGTCGAGAATCCCGTCCGCTACGGTAGGTCGCCGATCTGCTCGTGCCAGCGCGCCACCGGCAGCTGCGGGGTCAGGATCATGGATCGGGTTTGAAACCGGTCTTCGCAGATCCCTCCGAAATCTCGGCGCTCCGGTTCGCTCAAAGGCGCCATGGCCCAGTCATCGATCACCAGCACGTCGATACGACCTCCGTTTCGCTAATAACAGGCGCAGACTGCCATCGGCGCGAGCAATGGCGAGATCACGAAACAGCGCCGCGGCTCGAGTGTACAGGGCGATGCGTATTCCGAGCGATGCCGATCAGCGTTCTCATTTCTTGCAGTATGGGCATTTTCCGCAGCACATCGTGTCAAGGATCTTGTCGAAGTAGTCGGCTGCTTTCGGTGGGACGTTCTGATAAGCAGCAAAACCGAATGGTATTGAAACGTGACGCCAGCGGCGGCCATCCTCTGCAATGCCACGCCAGTCGGTTCCGTCTTCATCGCCGTGGCAACCCCATTTCTGCGACGCCCACTGGATTGAGGGCTTGCCAAGGTCATCAGGTGAATGTCCACCCACCAAAGGGCCGAACATCAGCTTGAGCCACAACTTCTCTTGTTTTGGTCCGTAGCAAACGTAGTATTCCACGTAGTCCACATCCCGCACCTTTGTGAGGTGGGCGAAGCGTGGTATGTAGAACTCCACGATTTCCAATTGCGAGACAATCCGGCGTCCGCTCCTGTGGACCTTCGCACAGGATGGCACGCTATGAATCAGGTTCACCTGCCCGAAGGCGACAGTGGAGAGCGCGGCAGCGGTGACTCCATACGACACGGAAGCCATCGAAGCCTTCCTGTGCCGGATATCCCCGATTTGGACGAGTACAGCGTATCGGTTGAATTCTGGCGCCGCTTTTACGAGTTCTGCGGCTTTCACTGGAGCAAGGTCGGGTAGAACTACTCCAACAAGAACGGCGACTGTGACGATGCGGATGACCACCCCGATTAGCGCCCTCATGCACCCTCATCCTAACGCCATTCCCCACCGTTCATCCGAGTGGCCGCAGAACGCAATTCGTGAATGTACGCCCAGTCATCCATGAAGAAATTGCTTGGCAACTACTTCTGCGTGTGGTACAGTTTGTGCCATGACAAAGACGACAACCGCCCTCGCCGTCGTGCGTCCGCCGCTTGCCGAGTTGGAAAACGATGTGATGCAAGCGGTGTGGAAGATCGAACCCTGTTCTGTGGAAGCAGTCCACGCGGTTGTTTCGCGCAAGCATCATCTGAAAGAGACATCGGTTCGCAGCATTCTTCGGCGTCTGGAAAACAAGGGTTACCTGACGCATGAATCCGACGGCACAGCCTACGTCTATCGTTCGACGGAAACGTCGCGAAGCCTCGCCGCCCGCGCCGTCCGGCAGCTGATTGACCGGTTTTGTCAGGGGTCTGTCGAGGAGCTCGTGACCGGCATGGTGGACGCCAACGTCTTGAGCAAGGAAGAGCTGAAGCGTCTGGAAGAGCTCGTTCGGAGCCAGAGAAAAGGAGGGAAATAATGGAAAGCCTATTCGTCGAGTGCGCCGTCAGGGCGGCGCTGATCGCTGTCGTTACCGCAGTCGTCTTACGCACGATCGGCATTAAGCCTGCCGCGGCGCGCCACACGGCCTGGACGGGCGTCCTGTTGACGATGCTTCTCCTACCGGTCTGGACGGCATTCGGACCGAAAACCCCCATCCGGTTGCTGGCGCCCGTGGAGCGGCACGGAAGCGTCGAGACGCCGCTGCCAAGGGTCATGCCTGGCTCCGTCCGCTTGACGGAAATGCGCCCCGTCCAGACTTCCGGGCTCCCTTCGACTGGCCAGACGTGGACCGGGCAAAGTCTCTTGCTGATCGTTTACGGGTTTGGCGCATTCGGGCTTCTCGTGCGCCTGGCAATCGGAACGGCCCGGACGCATCGACTCAGGAGCCGGGCGAATGTCCGGGATGGCAAAGGTGTCAGTTCCGAGTGCCATTGCCCCATCACAGTGGGATGGCTGCATCCGGTTGTGATTCTGCCCAAGAACTGGCAGGAATGGCCGCCGCAGCAACTGGATGCGGTCTTGACACACGAACGCGAACACGTTCGCCGGCGCGATTCTTTGATCCAGTGGCTGGCTCTCGTGAACCGCGCTGTTTTCTGGTTCCATCCACTTTCCTGGTGGTTAGAGCGGAAGCTTTCCGTGCTGGCCGAGGAGGCTTGCGATGCTGCGGTGCTGGCGCGCGGGCATACGCCACAGGACTATTCGGAATACTTACTGGACATTGCCAGTTGCGTTTCGCGCTCCGGATCCCGACTAGGCGTCGTGGGAATGGCGATGCCTGGGAGCCTTCTTCGGCAGCGAATCCGGCAGATTCTCAACCCGTGCGCCGCACTGCCAGTCTCCCGTACGAGGATCGTGGTTGCCGTGGCTGCCTGTGCAACGGCATCCGCCTTATTGGCGTCCGGCACGTTGGACCACGCACGGGCACGCGTTCAGCCCGGCACAAGCGGCCTGGTGCCGCCATCCATATTGCCAACGGCCGGGACGAAGCCGGAGGTTGTCCCTCCCGCGGCTCCCGTGCGGGAGAATCGGACGGTGCTGCTGGCTCAAGTCACTGCTCCGCCGGCACAGAAGGCAGAGACCGCGCCGCCGCCGGATCCCGCCGAGAGACAACTGCAAGATGCGTTCCTGCGCCGCGATCCGATTACGGACATCACGATCGCGATGGAGATCAATTACTTTCAGTTGAACAGGGCGGAGTACTCTGTACCGGTCACGGTTAAGATCCCAGGCAGTGAACTGGGTTTGGCACGGAATGGCGGCGCCGAACAGACTTCGTTCGATTTTGCCGGCCAGATTACCGATTCCTTCGGCAGCGTGGTTCAAAACTTGCGTGACAAGGTTTCTTTCAACCTGCACGGCGTGGCGGCCACCCAGTTGGCAACCATTCCCGTTGAATACGACATGGCGTTCAAGCTGCTTCCCGGCCCATATTCCATTAAGTTTCTGGCTCGCAACAACGAGACCGGCCGGATCGGGACATATGAAACAGCCTTCACGGTTCCGAACCTCAACAAGGAAGAGCAGGGGATTCCGATCAGTTCGGTGGTGCTCAGCAGCCAGCGGGTGGAACTGCCGGATGCGATCAACGCGGGGAACCAGGTGCAGTCCGCGAATCCGTTGGTCGCGGACGGACGAAAGCTGATACCGAGCGTCACCAGGGTGTTCAGCAAACGCCGCGAGATGTACGTCTACCTTCAAGCGTACCAACGCGAAGCCGGAAACAATCAGCCGCTGATCGCGGTTGCGACGTTCTATCAAGGACAGGCAAAAGCATTGGAGACGCCGCCATTGGAGGTAACGCAGAGCATGGATTCCAGATCAAAAGCGGTTCCGCTGAGCCTCAGTATTTCCTTGGCTGACCTGAAGCCGGGCGAGTATACCTGCGAGATTACGGTACGGAGTCCCATCACGCTAAAGACCGCGCACTGGCAGGCGCCGATCGTGATCGAACCATAAATCGTGGCCGAACTTTCGCCGAGCGCGGCGCCGAGCCTGTTCGAGTTCATTACCTGCCTCCGGAGCGGCGGAGGCGGATACCTCAAAACCGGCCAACTATGACGGGGGGCTTTCAGCGCCGTAGAGGACCACGCGGACTTTTTCGAGCAGGGTTTGGGAGGTGAACGGCTTTGTGAGGTAGAAGCCGCCAAGTATAAGACCGCCTTCGCGATCGAGCATTTCCCGTGAATGTCCGGAGATGTGAAGGACTTTTGCGGCGGGCCGGCCCTGTAGGATGGTTTCAGCGACTTGGCGCCCCGTCATGGATTGGAGCGTGTGGTCCGCCACGATCAGGTCGATGGCGCCTCCAAAGTCAGCCGATACGGCCAATGCCTCCGAGGCGCTGGCCGCCTGGAGCACGCGATAATCCGCGCGCGTGAGGACACCCGCGATCAGATTCAGCGCAAGAAGTTCGTCCTCCACGATCAGTATCGTGCGCTGCGAGCCCGTATGACCTGGCGCCTCGCGCGAAGGACGCCTTCCCGGCATTGTCGGCTTCATATTCCCACGTAGGACAGGTTGTTCTCGGCAGGGAAAGAGAGGGTGTCTTCCAGTGAGGAGAAAAGCTGTGGTGCTGGTACGAGCATACCCCATTTGACCGGCTATGTCCGCTGGCGTTCTGATAGCCCGTACGATCACGCGCATATGGCGCCCAGACCATTGGGTGCGGGACCGTGCCATACTGAAGAGGACAGACCGTATCCCTTTCCACGTCTTGCCCGGTAATTCAGCCGGGTGGTGCTCCCGGAGAGTAGTGCTACGTTTCCGGCCGTGCGCGAATCTGACAACGCGCCTGAAGGAGCACCATGACGGAGAAGCACGCGGGTACGCCCGCCGCAAAGAGAAACAGCCTGTTGTCGACGATGGAGCCGGGCGATTATGAGGCCCTGATGGCGGACGGCACAGTCGTTCCTTTGAAGTTCCGACGCCGCCTCTATAAGCAGGATCAACGGATCGATGCGGTCTATTTCCCGGTAACTTGCATGGTGTCACTGCTGGTCACGACTGCCGACGTGCCTCAGATGGAAATGGCGACGATCGGGAATGAAGGCGTGGTCGGCGCGGCCGAGATAATCCAATCGCAAGGCGCCATGGGCCTGAACCTCATTCAGATACCCGGCACCGCTTTCAAGATCGATGGCGAGAAGTTCCGCGAGCAAATGCGCCTCCGGCCCGACATACAGAAGCAGATGCACAAGCACCAGTACGCACTCACGCGGCAGATCCTGCAAGGCGCCGCCTGCAACCGCGTGCACAGCATGGAGGAGCGGTGCGCCCGATGGCTCTTGATGACGCATGACCGCGCCGGCCAGGACACGTTCCCGCTGACCCAGGAGTTTTTGTCGCATATGCTCGGCGTGCGCCGTGCCACCGTCAACGTGGCGACGGGGATGCTGAAGAAAGCCGGATTCATCCGATACGTGCGCGGCCAACTCACGATTGTGGACCGGCGGGGCCTGGAGTCAGCTTCATGCGAATGCTACGAAACGATCCTCAAGGTCTACCGGTCCGTGATGTCCGACGGCCACGCAGGCGCTTGAGGTCGCTCCGATTAAGAACGGTGGCGGACAGAGGCTATGTCCGGCGCCGTTCACATAAATCACACATTTTTGTCGTGTTTTTTTTTTGCTTCGTCTGAGGAATTTGTGGGTCAATAGAGGACGCCCAGATGGCGATGGGATGTCAGGTCGCGTGCCTGTAGCAGGCCGGATCTCTCAGTCGGGCGTGTTGAGGCCACTTGGATGCCCAATCTCCGAGTGGCGGAAGCCAGGAGCAACAGGGGGAAGCTCAGCCGACCCGCTTTAGAAACATGTTCTGTCCGCCCTGGCTGAACTCAAACCCGATAGTTGCCCCGGCCGAATCGGTCGCGAACTTCAAAACCGCATTTACCTCGTCGATGACGAACTGCTGATCCGACGAAGGCTGCGCTTCGAGCTTTTTTTGACCCTTCGGCTCAACCATGAGATGTCCATTCTCGTTTGCGATGGTCACGATCATCGGTCCGAGTTGGTAGACACCGACGTAGTTATCGAGCATCTTCGAGTCCACCGCGATTGACTTTGGCTTTCTGACCAGCCGCTCCTGCATAAAGTACAATGCGTATCCGTTCAGATCCCGAATGCCGAACTCGCGTCCGCCATAAGGCGGATCGTAGATGTCCTCGATAATCTCGATCCGTGGGTCCCTACCCAGGGTGCCGGAAAGCGCGGATTGCGCCGAATGCACTAATCGCGACTTGAAGAGCTGGTACAGGCGGTCGATCCGACTCGTATAAAACCACAGTCGCACGGCCTGCGGATCCGCCTTGCCGGGCATGAACATTAATTGGGCTTTGCCGAACGACGCCATACCCCAATCGACAGAGCCCCCGTCCCCGAACCGGCCGATTTCGGTGAACCCGATGGAGGTATACCAGTCCAGCGTTTGAGCAATATCCGGCACCCGGATCATAGGGACTCCTTTTTGGATCGAGCGAGCCAGCTTTCCTAGCGCTGGAGCAAAACCTGGCGAATCGGCCGGCTCTCGAGGAACAGACGCTACACTCCAGCCCTTGTTGCCTTTTGCGCCGGCCGCATGCAGTCGCCTGATCGCTCTTTGATCTCTCCGCATCATCGCGACCGCAAGCGCGGTGTGACCATGGTGGTCTTCGGCTTCTAGATCGGCACCAAGCTCGATGAGAAGGTCGAGAATGTCGTAGCGCTTTCGCTGAATCGCAAAATGGAGCGGAGTCTGCCCATCTTCGAAGCGGGACATGCGCCGTCGGAGCGCGTCAGGATGTTCCTCGATCAGCTTACGAATCAGGGCGGGGTCGCCGAGAGAGATGGCAGAGAATATATGGTGGCGCGCGCCACGCTCTAGGAGCAGCGACACGACTGCCGATGGATCGTCGCCGGGCTCGCGGTAAACAGCAGCCCAGCCGATGACGCCGAGCTCATGCACGTCGCCGGAGCCTTGGACGTCGCCGCCAGCATCGAGCAATGCGCGAACAATCTCGAAATCCTTCCGGGCGGCAGCCCAGTGCAACGGGCTGGTGTTGTCTCCAGTCTCGCGTGCATTTGGGTCCGCGCCATGTTCTAGAAGCAGTCGTACGGCGGCGGCATGCCCGGACTGAGCGGCCGCGTGCAATCCGGTCCAGCCGCGGTGCTGTGCCTTAGGGTTTTCCGCGAGGACGAAGTTCGGATTCCTGGCCAGCGATGCGCGCAATCCGGCGGCGTCGCCGCTTTCGCACGCCTCGAAGAACCGGGAGATGTCCCCGGTCTCCCGCTGCTCAACTTCGGCTTTCAAGGCCCGCCAACTTGGGAATCCGTAATCTCTGGCTGTGGCGAGCAGAGCATCGGCAAGCTTCGTTTTGGGATCGATCCTCCGCAACTCTTGCAATCGATCTTTCGCCAGCTTTTTTAGATATTCGAGCGAGGCGCGCTCGGGGAGTTCCGATTTTGGCATTAGACACCTTCCTTCCATGATTTGCCCGGCGTCCGCGTCTCTCGGGCTGGAAGTCAGTGTCTCTAAATCTGGTATAGAGAAGTTTCGGGTGGGTTCGACCCTTTACGCGGACCGTGGGCCGCCCTTCGGCCTCGTCTGGATCTTATCATAGCCGACGCAGGCCATCCGACGGTCGGGCGCGTGCCGTCGGGCTGGTGGCCCTATACACGCCCAGTTTGATCTCTGGCGGTCGGAGAATCACTCCTTCCGATGTGCGGCCTTTACCCTGGGGTTCTGGGGGTAGTTTTCCACGCGGAAAACGATCACCGGACGTGTAGTCTCGGACGTTCGTGCCGCTGATCGTCGGAATCCGCGTTCCTGGGACAGATTGCGCCCGGCGGCGTAGGTTGGCCAATCGCGAACCCGCAACCGGGGGGCGGTTTATGGTGGAAGTTTCGCCGCCATGGAACTGACCACGATTCTGAACCGTTGCCATCGTTTTCGAGGTTTTGTCTATGAGCACGCCCGCTTCAGTACCGACAAGAAGAGCATCGAAGTGGTTCTGCGACCGCGCAAAGGTTCGGCCGCAGTCTGCTCACGCTGCCATTTGCCGGCGCCCGGATACGACCAACTCCCGGAACGACGCTTTGAGTTCATTCCTCTGTGGGGATTTTTCGTCTTCCTGCTGTACACCATGCGTCGCGTCGATTGCCGCCGGTGCGGCGTGGTGGCCGTCGAGGAAGTCCCTTGGGGCGACGGCAAACGCACGCTGACCAAAGCGTATATGCTTTTCCTAGCCCGTTGGGCGCGCCGACTTTCGTGGAAAGAAACCGCTGAGTGCTTTCGCACTTCCTGGGACAAGGTATTCGATGCGGTCGAGCATGTCGTCGCCTGGGGATTGGAGCACCGCACCCTCGGCCAGATCGACGCCATTGGCGTCGATGAAATCCAATACGCCAAAGGCCACAAGTACCTGACCTTGGTCTACCAGATCGACATCGGCATCACCCGGCTGCTCTGGGTAGGCCGAGAACGAACCATTGAATCCTTCCAGGGATTCTTCAGCACGATGGGACAGGAAGTCATCTCCAAGATCTGGTTCATCTGCTCGGACATGTGGGAGCCGTACTTGAAGGTCGTCCAGGAGAAGTGTTCCGAAGCGCTGCACATTCTCGACCGGTTCCACATCGTCGCCAAAATGAACAAGGCGCTCGACGAGGTGCGCGCCGAGGAAACCCGCCGCATGAAACGCGAAGGGCGTGACCCGGTGCTGAAGAAGTCCCGCTGGTTGTTGCTGAAGCGCGGCGAGAATCTTGGTGACGAGCAGCACTTCCGTCTCAGCGACCTCCTCCGCTACAACCTGAAAACCGTTCGAGCGTATCTTCTCAAAGAAGCGTTCCAGCAACTCTGGGACTACAACTCACCCGCCTGGGCTGGCAGGTTCTTGGACGAATGGTGCCGGCAAACCATGCGCTCCCGCATCGAGCCCATGAAGAAGATCGCCCGCTCTCTTCGTCAGCACCGGGAGTTGATCCTCAACTACTTCCGGGCGGGGAAGCTCATTTCCAGCGGCGTCGTAGAAGGCCTGAACAACAAGGCCAAAGTCACCATGAGAAAATCCTACGGGTTTCGCACCTACCGCGTGCTGGAACTGGCCCTCTACCACTCACTTGGCAAGCTGCCCGAGCCTGAATCCACCCACGATTTCTTCTGACGAACCTTTTTTTTTGGGGGGCTGAGGTAGCGTTACCATTACAGATGTAAGTGCGGGCGAGTCCAGCTCACCAGGCAGGAATAAGGTGATTCATGACGACGCAGCCGCTGCCAACCTCGGAAGCCCCGAAGGGCGAGCCCATTCCCCTGGAAGAGCGCATGGGGCATCGGCTACGCCAGATTTTATGGGGAGCCAGGACGGATCTGGGCTCGACCTTGCCTCCAAGCCAAAGCCGAAAATCGGCCATGCGGAAGGAAACCGTTGAAATGGGGAATACCAAGTGGCGCCGCCTGGATCGCAGAGGATAGTCATAGCGCTTCGCGTACTCAACGCGATTACGGCCAGCCGAGAACCTTCGCAAGTCGATGTGTCCAGTCTTCGGCTTTGGGTTGAGCCGGATGAGGTTGGGTTTCCTCCGGACGAACTCGCTCGCCTGATCGTTGATCGTGAATTATCAAAGAAAAAAAGCTCAGGTTAAATAAAGGTTGCCGTCGGGTCGCCAGACATGAACACACCAGCAAGCCAGATCGACTGTTCGTCGCTTGGTCCCCTTACGGTTCGGGAGTTGGAAGTCCTGCGGCTCATCTGCGCAGGCCACCGTACCAAGGAAATCGCAGCCATACTCAACATTTGTTTCAAGACCGCCGCTTGCCACCGTTCCCGGGTAATCCAGAAGGCTGGCGTCCACAACTCCGTAGAGTTGCTCCGCTGGGCGCTTGCGACCGGACACATCACCCTCTGATTGCCACATCCCGCCGACATCGCCAACCAGAGCCGCCCCGGACGACGAAGCTCTACGACCGCGCTGGCGACGACATCAGAGTGTACGATGTGAGTGCATCGTGATCTAGTCTTGGTCAGTTGCCTCTCGAACCAGTTTGCCTCTCCGGTAAACGCTACGCCTTTCCTCGCGACCTGGCATGTTGCGGAGCGCCGGCGATCCGAGCAATAACCGCCGGGTTACGCTAACTTCAATGGAAGAAAAGTTCATGCTGCCCGGATGTGACGGCGAATTGGACCCCTCTACCAATGTCTGGTTGAAGGGCATCGTCTTTACAACCTGGGCGGACCCGTTGCGGCCGTGCGCAACACCGGGTTATCGCATTTCGGTCGGGTTCAAGCGAGGCGTGTCCGTCGGGAATCCCGCGGCCGATTTTCATGCTTTATACGAACGGGTAGCGTCTGTCGCGGGTCAGCGGATGACGGAGTTGGTCTCGCGCGATCCGAGCCTGGCGGTGTCAATCGTGTGCCACGGGTGGCGGCTCCTGGGCGAAGCGGGGAAGGTAGCCACCGCGTTCATCACGCTGGCCATTCGATCGCCCGAGGAAGGCGATTGCGATCTTGACAGCGAGCGGCCACCCTCGGTCGAGGAGCTCCGCAGTCCGGGCGGAACGAGTCTTGCCGACTTGGCTCGCCTGGCGCAGCAGCATCCCGATGAACTCTACAGCGAGTTCGATTTCACCGATGCTTCGGCGCCCGGATCCGATCTCATCACCGTTAGCTATGCGGAGAGTTTTCCGAGAATTCCGGAAAGCGATCTCTTCGACTTCGAGCCGTGTGTGGCGCGCGCTGAGGCATTTGCGAACACATATCACAAGATGCTGGAGCGTTTCGGAGAGGTTCGCTCGCCGTTCCGCGCAACACGACGTCAGTGGTTTCTCGTGGACCGCAAATTGGCCACGATCCACATCTGCTTCAGCCGTTAGAAAATTCAGCGCAGCCCGTTCAGCACGAAATCGAATACATCGAAATTGCGCAATGGGCGCGACAGGGCGATCTCCGCGTAGGTATCGTTGAGTGGCCGGGAGAACATCAGGTAGACGTTGCGGTCCGCCAGTCCTCCGTGGGACCGCAGCCGCGTTCCGCCGAGCCCCGAGAGATCGAGCGTCGCCTTGCTCTTTCCCAAAACCGTGCCACGATCGGCAACCACCACCAGATCCCCGATGCGGTCCGCCGGGAGATCGAACAATTGGGCCGACGCGGCGCGATTCAGCACCAGCTCGACGCCC
The DNA here is from genome assembly GCA_964608645.1 of uncultured Solibacteraceae bacterium. Lineage (GTDB taxonomy): Bacteria > Acidobacteriota > Terriglobia > Bryobacterales > Bryobacteraceae > CAZSQK01. The sequence goes on from CAZSQK010000071.1 coordinate 24,837, forward strand.
GGCTGCTTGTCGAGTAGATTCATCGCCGCGGCCGCGGAGATCGGCTGCTTAAAGTAGATTGTCGCGTAGGAGCCGAGCGCGCCGTGGTGCTTCACATACGGATCCGTAATGGGCAAGATCACCTGGGTCTTGCCGCTGCCGAACTGCTTGTCGAGCAGATCCCCGAGGAAAACGATGTTGGGGGCGCCGTCTGCTTTCGATTTGTCGTTCATCCCGTGGTCTGCCGTCAGCGCGACCGTTGCGCCCAGCGCCAACAATCGTCCCAGCGCGTTGTCGATCCCGTTGTAATACTCGGTTGCTTCCTTGGAGCCCGGAGCGTGCTTGTGCTGGATGTAGTCCGAAAGCGACAGATACATCAGGTCCGGCTTTTCCCGCTCTAGTAGCCGGATGCCCGCTTCGAGAACGAAGAGCGACAGGTCGGCGGAATACGCGCTGGGGACAGGCTTGCCCACATAGGCGGGACAGTCGTCGATGCCGTTGACCGCCTTCGTGCACTGGTCGGCCTTCTCGGCAGAAAAGGAGATGCCGCGCAGCTTGTAAGCCAGCATCTTGGCAAGCTTGTCTTTCGCCGTCAGCGCAACCACCTTCGCGCCCTGCTCAGAGAATTTCGCGAGGATGCTGTCGGCGCGCAAGAACTCCGGCTGATCCATCATGGCTTCCTGGCCTGTCGCCGGGTTCAGAAAGTAATTCCCGGAAATTCCATGGAAGGAAGGAGTTACTCCGGTGATCACCGAAATGTTGTTCGGATTCGTGAAGCTCGGCATCGCTCCGAGAGCCACGGAAACAAACCCGTCTGTCATGAGCTTCTTGAAATTCGGGAGCAGCCCTTGGGAAAGACCGGTGTTAACGTAGCTCGGGTCTCCGCCGTCGATCAGAATGACGACCACGGGCGACTTCGGCCAGTTGTAATTCTTTCCGTTGACGCTGATTTGCCGCGGATGATTCTGCGCGGTCAAAAGCGCCGTCGCGGCAAACAACAAGGACAGTCGCATCCAGCTATTTTACTTGCGTGAGTTTCCGGAAGTTTACGGCCCGGGGGCGAGATAGACGCTGCGGCCGTACAGCCTGAAGTCTGGAGAATCGATCTTTACCTGGATGCGCCGGGCTCCTCCACGGGCGGCGGGCGTCGGGTAATACCCGATCAGATACTGGTGGTGCAGGGCGAGCACGATCTTGTCCGCAATGGCGGAGATGTCGTCTCCCGGATCGACCTGGTAGAATTGGCCGCCGGTCGATTGGGCGAGGTCGGACAAGAGCGCCATGCCGCGGCTCTCGTCGGCTAATTCGATGGCCTTGCGCGGCCCGGGAGGCTCGTGGAGTCCCACGGCGTAGATCTGCGCGCCCGATTCGACGGCGCGCGCGATCAGCTCACTCCTCGTATAGCGGCTGTGATTGTCCTGCCCGTCGGAGAGGATGACCAGGACTTGGCGCGAGTGGCGGGCGCGCTGCATGCGGTCCATGGTGCGATAGATGGAATCGATGAGCGCCGTGGAGCCGCCGGGCCTGCTCGATTGCAAGCGGGAGAGGTCGGACTGGGCATCGGGACGATCGGCGCAGGTGAGCAGGAAGGCTTCGTCGCGTTCATCCGTTCCGCTGAAGATCGCCCCGACCAGCGCGCGGGCCGTGCCGAGTTTCTGGCGCATACTCCCGCTGACGTCGAAGACGAGGCCGATCGAGGCAGGCAGATCCTCCGAAGAGAACGAGGCGATCGGCTGCGGCACGCCTTCTTCGAAGACGCTGAAGCGCGAACGGTCGAGTCCGCTGATCACCGCGCCTTTACGGTCTGTGACGGTGACGGGCACGAGGACCAGATTCACGTCCACGCGCAACGGCGGCTGGGCGAGGATCGTCCCCGAGAGCAGCAACAGGGCTGCCGATGTCAGGCGGAAGCACGAGGCCATGACACAGACATAGTAGCGCTAATCGAAATCGTGTGCAGGCCGATTTCACACCTCCGCGGCGGAAATGTCCGCTGGCGAACGGGCGCCGCCGTGCGCCTTCCGAAGGCCCGGGAGATCGCTACGGCGGCCGGTTACTTGGCCCGCGCTAGCGCGCCCCCCGAAACACGTCGTGCAGCCGCAGCAACCCAACCGGCCGGCCGTCCTCATCCACTACCGGCAGGGCCGAGATCTGCGACGCGCGGCGCTCCATCAATTCCAGGGCGCGCCCGAGGCTCGCGGCGGGACCGATGGTGACCGGATGGGCGGTCATCGCGTCGCGGGCGCAGAGGCCGCGGATATCGTCGTGATTGCTCAGCGCGCGGCGCAGGTCGCCGTCTGTAATGAAGCCGGCCAGCGATCCATCGCCGGCGACCACGCAGGCGCCGCCGAGCGGCCGCCGGGTCATCGCGATGATCACCTCTTTCAGCGAGGCATCGGGCGCGACGAACGGGGTCTCCGCCGCGGTATGCATGGCTTCGCTCACGGAAAGGCGCAGGTTGCGTCCAAGCTGGCCTCCCGGATGGAAACGCGCAAACTCCTCCGGGGTGAAGTTCCGCGCGGCCATCAGCGCGACGGCCAGGGCGTGTCCGACGGCGAGGGCCGTGACCGAGCTCGCAGTCGGCGCCAGGTCGTTCGGATCCGCCTCGCGCTCCACGGACGCGTCGAGCAGCACGTCCACCTGCGACGCGAGTGGCGAGGCGCTGCCGCCGAGAATCCCGATCAGCGGGGAGTGAAACTGGCGCAGCAGGGGCGCCAGCGCCAGCAGCTCGGCCGAGCTTCCGTTCTTCGAGATCAGCACCGTCGGATCGCCTGGCGTATAAATGCCGAGATCGCCATGTACGGCCTCGGCCGGGTGAAGGAACACCGCGGCCGTCCCTGTGCTGCAAAGGGTGGCGACCAGGTGCCGCGCGACGTGCCCCGACTTACCGATGCCGGTCAACACGACCTTGCCCGGATGCGCCACGATCAGCTCCACCGCGCGAAGCAGCGCCCCGTCGAGGCGCGCGGCCGCGCGTTCGAGACACGCCGCCTCGATCTCCACGGCCGCGCGCGCCGCCGCCAACCACCGCTCTCGATCGGGAGAATTCATCCGGAACCTCGATTCTCCCACGGCGCCAGGCTAAGGCGTCTCGTTCGAAGCCACGTCGAACCAGGCGTCACGGAACTCGATGCGGCGGCGCTCCCGCGCGGCCATGTTGGAGACCAGCGTCACGACCGCATCCGCGAGCCCCACCTCGGGACCGCACCGCGGCTTGCCTTTCCCCGGATTGCGGATCAGCCATGCCATGTGCTCCTGCTCCTCCCGGTAGCCGCGGCTCGACAGGGTGTCCTGCAGGCCGGCGCCGGCGGTCCACTGCGTGGTGGCGGTCGAAACTGCCGAGGGCTGGGCAATCCGCCGTTCCGCCCAGGAGATGCGCGTGTCTTTCAGGGCCTTTTCCTTCATCAGGTAGACTTCGCGCTCGGCGATAATGGCGAGCGTTCCGCGCGTGCCCATGACCTGCTCGCCGTACGCGTCCGCTTCGTTGGTGGTGATGCTGGAGTAGGTCACGATGACGTCGCGCGGATATTCGTAGGTGAGGTAGACATGGTCCTCCACCTCGCGGCCGTCGGTGAAGAACGAATTCACGGCGACGCCAGAGACGGCTTTCGGATGCGCGCCGCCGAGGAGGATCCCGCAGGCGTCGAGCTGATGGCTCCCGAGCTCCGCCATGAGACCTTCGCCGGTGCGCTTTCCGAGTCGCCAGCGCACCAATTCCTCCAGGCTGCGGTAGCCGAATTTGCGGTAGTCGACGCCCTGATCCTCCGCCGGAACCTTCGCGAACCAGGTGTCGTAATCGCCCTTCTCGGCCCCGGGCCGGCCGCCCTCGGTCTGGTTGCGGTGCCAGAACGCGCGAATGTGGCGCACGTCGCCGAGGATGTCCTTCTGCCCGGCCACCTCCAGCGCGTTGGCGTAGAGGTAACTGTAATGGCGCTGGTGACCAATAGCCAGCATTTTGCCCGTACGGCGAGCCACGCGCGCCATCTGCTTGCAGTCGCCGACGGTTTTCGCCATCAGTTTCTCGCTCAGCACGTGCTTGCCCTTCTCCATCGCCTCAATCGCTGCCGGCGCATGCAGGTGCAGCGGCAGCGCCACGATCACCATTTCGATATCGCCGCGGTCGAGCAGCCGGTGATAGTCCTCCACCAGTTCGATGTCGCGGGCGGCCGAGCCGTACTTGGCGTCGAGCGCGATGCGGGCCTTCTTCTGCTGGCTCGGACGGATATCGGAGAAGGCCACCAGTTTCAGAAACTGCGGGTTCAGGGAATCGATATGCGACCGTCCCTGCCCGCCCGCGCCGATCAACGCGACGCGCACCGGGGATCCGTGCAGCCGCTCGTACCCCCAGTAAAAGGCGGTGGCGGCCGGCAGAGTCACCAGCGCCGGCAACAGCTCGCGGCGCGTCAGTTTCAACGCGTCGAAGAAGTTATCCTTCCCCACCTGCCGTTGTTGCTCGTTGAGAATCATACATGGCTCCTGACTTCTTCCATCGCCGGCGCCTGGACGCGAGCGCGGCGCCGATACGCGTCCAGCCCGGCCCATTGGCCCGACCCCGTCGCGGCAATCACGCCCGCCGCCACCAACTCGATCAGGTTTCGATCGACATACAGGTAATGCCCGCCGAGCGCCGCCGCCGGGAGGCCCGGCCAGGGAGGCGAGGCGAGGTAGAACATGGCGAGTTGCAGCGCCGCGGCGGCCGCCGCCCATGGCGTGAACAGTCCCAGAAGCAGGCAGGCGCCGATGGCCACGAGTCCCCACTCGATGGCGCGGTCGATCCAATCCGCCGGGGCCGGCACGCGCGGCACGGGACCGGCAGCCATCTGAGCCACGGTCGCGATCCCGTGCGCCTGCACCGCCAGTTCGTCGCCGGGCTCGTTCACCATCGCGAGGAGCTCACCGGCGATCTGGTCGAGCTTCTTGCGGTCCTCGGCCAGACGCTCGTGATGGAATGGCGGGCCGGTCTCGGCCAGGCCACCGGCCCGCCGCCGCATCAGTCGATAGTCTGCGAGCCGGGTTTGGATCGCGGGGTCGTTCCACGTCGCGGTGAACGCCCCCTTCAGAGTGTCGCGCGCCTGCGCCAGCCGCGTCCGCTGTTCCGGTGTGAAGCGGTAATGGCCGGCGATCTGCTGACAGCGGCGATCGAGGGCGGCATTCACCGAGTCCAGGCTCAGCCGCTCCAGTCCGTCGATATCGCGGACCAGGGCGCGGAATCCGCCGCGGAACGGGCCCGCCGATTGTTGCAGGAAGGGGAGCGTGGTGAAGCGCTCGGCCTCCGGCGGCGCGGCGATTTGCAGAACGGCGTCGCGGACGTAAAGCCAGTCGAAGTCTGTGGCGTCGCCGAGCTTGATCTTGTCGCGCAGGATGGCGAGGCGGCCCTTCTGGTCGTCCGTGAGCGCCTCGTTGCGCGCCTTGAAGGTCTTGACCAGGTCGTCGTACCAGCGGTCCGGATCTGCCGGAACGCCGCCATCGAGCGACGCCGCCAGCGGGCGCCACGAGGTCGCATAGGCCGTCGCGCCCGTGTCGGAATCGAGCTTCCATAGCCCTTCGTACAGGAAGTGCCATCCCACGGCGATCCGCAGCGCCACCAGAAATCCTTTACTCCATCGATTCATACCATTGCCTCCATGCCGATCGTTTCCACGCGGCCGCCCGGCAGCAGCAGCACGGCGCCGAAGCGCGGGTTCACCTCGCAGAAACGGCGCGTCGCGGCCGGGCCCATCACATAAAAGGCGGTAGACAGCGCGTCCGCCTCGGCCGCGGTGGGAGCCATGGCCGAGGCGCTGAGGACGCCGCGCGCCGGCCATCCGGTGCGCGGGTCCAGAATGTGGCCGTACCGCCTGCCGTTTTCGACAAAGAACTGGTTGGTCGCCGCCGATGTTCCCATCGCCCGATCGCGCAGACGCACGTGTGCGAAGGGCGGATCGCCAATCGCGACCATCCACTCCCCCACCGCCTTGATGCTGCTCTGTCCGCCCTGCATTAGCACGCGGCGGGCACGGATGCGGCGCAGGGCGGAGTCGATGGCGAAGCCTTTGCCGATCGCCCCCAGATTGAACTCGATGCCGGGCCGCAGGAACTCGATCGATCCATCGTGGAAGCGCACGCCCCGGGACCCGCCGGTGGCGAGCGCCCCGGCAAGTTCGGCCGGCGCCGGCGCGCGGCCCCTTCGCCACAACTTCACCAGGGCTCCGGTGGCCGGGTCGAAGGCGCCTCCGGTCGCGGCGCTCAGCCGGACGGCCCACCGCAGCAGATGGTACACCTCGGGTCCGACGGCGGCGCCTTCCCGATTCAGCCGCGAGACCTCGCTGTCCTCGCGGAAGACGGAGAGCAGGTTTTCGAGGCGCTCGACCTCGTCCAGGGCGGCGCACCCGGCGGCGACCCCGTCGCGCACTTCGCCTGGGAAGGTCACGGAGAACTCGCACGCCATCGCCCGCCTCGCCACCACCAGTTCCGATCTCATTTCGATCCAGAATTGTCCGAATTTCGGGTCTAAAACAGGTGATTTACGGCAATAAATCGGTATTTTTGGGGCAAAAAACGGTAAAATACGGGTCAAAAGAGGCCTGAAATGGCGCCAAAAACGCCCGACGCAGCGAAAATCCGCGAAACGCTCGATCGGATGTTGGCGAGCCAGGCCTTCCGCAAGAGCGAACAGTGCCAGAAGTTCTTACGGTATGTCTTGGAACACCGCGGCGAGCCCCTCAAGGAACGCAGCATCGGTGTTGAGGTTTTCGGCAGGCATGCGGATTACGACACCTCGGAAGACCCGGTCGTCCGGGTGCGCGCCACGGAGGTTCGCAAGCGCCTTTCGCAATACTACGGGGAATCGCCGGATCCGCGCGACGTGCGCTTCGAGATCCCGGCGGGCGGCTACCTGGTCGAGTTTCACCAGCCCGCGCCGCACCCGCGTGGCAAGCGGCTCCTGTGGGCCGGCGCCGCGGGGTTGGTTGTGGTGGCGGCGGTGGCGGTCTGGCTGGCGCGGCGGCCCGACGAACTCGAGCGATTCTGGGCGCCGGCGGTCGTGAGTCCGAACCCCGTGCTGATTTACTGCGGGCAGCCGGTGGTCTATTTTCTGTCGCGGGAGGTGCACGACAAATACCGGCCCGCCGGCAAGCCTCGCGGCGCCTATTCACTCTCCATCGACCCGGCGGCGACGGTCCGCGGACGCGACATCATCCCGGTGACGGGCCAATTCGTGGGAATCGGCAATGCGCATACGGCGGCGATGCTGGCGGTCCTGCTGGCCGGCCACCGCAAACCGGTGGAGATTCGCTACGCCGACGATCTCTCGTTCGGCGACTTGCGGAGCTCGCCGTCGGTGCTGATCGGGGCGTTCTCGAATCTGTATACGCTCGAGATGCAGGACCGGCTGCGGTACGTGTTCGAACAGGAGGACGGCGTGCGGCGCATTCGCGACCGCACGGACGGCCGCACATGGAGTCTGGGGAGTCTGGCGCCGGACGGCAAGACACCGGAGGATTACGCGCTGGTGTCGCGGCTCTTCGATTCGGGGACGGGCCAACTGCTGATCACAGCGGCGGGGATTACGCAGTACGGGACGCGGTCGGCGGGCGAGTTCCTCACGTCGGCGGCGCTGCTGCGGAAGGCTTTGCAGGCGGCGCCGCGGGAGTGGCCGCGGCGGAATGTCCAGGTGCTGCTGCATACGACGATTTACCGCGGCAGTCCAGGGCCGCCGGAGATCGTGGCGTCGCACGTGTGGTAGCGATGGGTGCGGGGCTGGTGGTCGAACCCGGTCAGGAGCGGAGATTCCAACCGCCGCATTGGGGGCAGCGGTAGGACAGGCCGGGGGCTTGGACCTTCTCGGCGGGGTGGCCGGAGCCGCAGCGGACACAGACGTTGTTCCAGACTTCGCCGGGGCGCGGCATCTCGACGGCGCCGAAATAGAAAGCCCAACCGTAGTGGCTCCAGCGGGAGCCGAAGCGGCGGTCGATGGCGCGGAGCATCCAGACCAGGACGGCGAGGAATCGCTCATTGCCGAAGGCGAACGGGGCGGTTTTGAGGGGGGCGCGGGCCGTAAAATTGCGGCGATTCAGGAAGGATAGCGAGGAGATGAGGGGCCGCGTGCCGCGATGCGGGAGGCCGGCCACGCGCTCGATAACGGAGATCACATCGGCGGGGGAACGGAAGGCATTGACATGGCCTCCGCCGCGGCCGATCCAACGATAGATGATGTCGGTGGGCGTCGTGGCATCGGGGACGGCGACGTAGAGTGCGCCGCCGCTGCGCAGGACGCGGCCGATTTCGCGCACGGTGGCTTCGAGCTCCACGAAATGCTCCAGGCTGTGATTACTGATGACGGCGTCGAATACGCCGGCGGCAAAGGGCATGCGGGCGGCATCGGCGGAGACGTAGAGGCCGGTCTGACGCTTCGGCTGGATCTCGAGATCGAGGCGGACGACCGTCAAGTCGGGCCGGGGGTTCTGAAAGCTCCCCGTGCGAGCTCCGAGATCGAGCACACGCGCGCCGGGGGGGAGACGGTGAAGCAGGTCGTTCATGCGGCTCGCCACAGCATACACTGAGATTATGGTGCGTCCGTCCACAATCCTGCTGGCGCTGGCCGTCGCCACCGCTCAGACGCCGGCTCCGCAGACCCCCGACACCGTCATCCGCATCAACGTGAACCTGGTGCAGGTGGATGCGGCCGTCACCGATTCCAAAGGGAAGCCGGTGACGGACCTGCAGGCGGCGGATTTCGAGATTCTGCAAGACGGCAAGCCGCAGGTCATCACCAATTTTTCGTATATCACCACGGGGCGCGGCGCGGCTCCGCCGCCGGCGATTGCCGCCGGACGCGGGGCCCCGCCCGTGCCGCCGGCGCGGCTCAGGACGGCGGATATCAAGCGCACGGTGGCGCTGGTGGTGGACGATCTCGGCCTGTCCTTCGAGAGCATGGCGTACACGCGGCAGGCGCTGAAGAAGTTCGTCGACCAGCAGATGCAGCAGGGAGACCTGGTGGCGATCATCCGCACGGGGGCCGGCATTGGGGCGCTGCAACAGTTCACGTCGGACAAGCGGGTTCTGTATGCCGCCATCGACCGCATCAAGTACAACGCGCTGGGGCGGGTGGGGGTGTCGAGCTTCGCGCCGCTGGGGGGCGGTTCGGGCGACGCGGGCGATAGCATGACGACGGAGCGCAACGAGATCTTCTCGGTGGGGACGCTGGGAGCGATCCGCTACGTGATGCAAGGGCTACAGGAGCTGCCGGGACGCAAGACCGTAATGCTGTTCTCCGAAAACCTGAAGCTGTTCAACCGGGGAACGGCCAGCGACCGCGTGCTGGAGGCGGTGCGGCATCTGACCGACGAGGCCAACCGCGCGTCCGCCGTCATCTATACGATCGATCCGCGCGGGCTGCAGGTGCACGGCCTGACCGCCGCCGACAGCACGGGCGACATGACGCCGCAGCAGATCGCGGAGGTTCCGATGCAGCGGGCGACGGAGGAATTCGACTCGCGCGAGGGGCTGGTGGTGCTGGCGCACGACACGGGCGGCCGATTTTTCGCGGACACCAACGATATTTACGGCGCCGTGCGCGAGGCGTTGCAGGATGCGGACGGTTACTACCTGATCGGCTACCATCCCAACGCCGAGACCTTCGACAAGACGGGGCAGCCGAAATTCCACCGGGTGTCCGTGCGATTAAAGCGCCCGGGTCTGCACGTGCGGTCGCGCAGCGGGTTTTACGGGGCGCCCGACCGCCAGAGCGCGCCCGTGCCGCACACGCGGGAGTCGCAGATTTCGCGCGCGCTGACGTCGCCGTTCGGCGCCAATGCGATCAACGTGCGGCTGACGCCGCTGTACACGGTTGGGCCGAAGGGCGCATATCTGAACACACTGCTGTACATCGATGGCAAGGATCTGACGTTCACCGACGAACCAGACGGCTGGCACAAGGCGGTGATCGACATCGTGGCGATGACGTTCGGCGACAACGGGCAAGCGGTGGACGCGAGCGACCGGACGTATACTCTGCGGGCGCGCAACGAATCGTACGACCAGGCGCTGAAGGGGCTGCTGTATAAGGTCAGCCATCCGGTGCGGAAGCCGGGGGCGTACCAGATGCGGGTGGTGGTGCGGGACGCGGGGTCGGAACACGCGGGGTCGGCGAGCCAGTTCATCGAGGCGCCGGACGTGGGGAAGGGGCGGCTGACGCTGTCGTCGATGATGATCCGGGAGCAGACGCCGGCGGCCGCGGCGGCGACCCCGGAGCATCCGGAGGGGCAGGTGGCGGTGGCGAACATCCAGGGGAGCGAGGCGGTGCGGCTGTTCAAGCAGGGGCAGTCGGTGCTGTACGGGTACGAAGTGTTGAACGCGCATCTGGACACGAACAAGCAGCCGCAACTGGAGGCACAGACGAGGATTTTCCGGGAAGGGAAGCAGGTCTATGAGGGTAAGCCGATGCCGTTGAGTTTCATGGGGCAGGTCGACCCGAAACTGTTGGTGGCGGGTGGGACGTTGAAGCTCGGGGCACAGATTACTCCTGGCGACTATGTGATTCAAGTGACGGTGACGGACAAGCTGGCCAAGGAGAAATACCGGACGGCGTCGCAGTGGATCGATTTCGAGATCCAGTAGGGACTTTGTCAGCGTGTTGGCGATTCCGGGAGCGGGCGGTTGCGGCGTCCGACGTTACCCCGCGGGCAAGAGTCGATTTTGGTGCAATTCGCGCCTTCTCTCGCAACGGGTCAGGCCGGGAATCCATTGGAAACAGAGAAGGCCGAGCAGACCTCGAGAATCTTGGGCGGCGCAGCGGATTCTGTCATCGATAGCGAGGCGAAGAAGATTGAGATGATCCAGACATGTATAGAATGAACTTTGCGCTACTCGAGTCGGCGGGCGGACAGACGCTCTCGCGTTTGTTGCTCATCGCGCTGATCGTGGGCCTGCTTACGCCACTGGCGTCAGCAGAGGAATTCTGTGCATTGACGGCCGACCTCCAATATCAGGACGGCCGGCCAGCAAGGCTAACACCGGTGCGCTTGACTGACCCGGCTGGCAAGGTTGTATTCGATGGGCCAGCGGTAGACTCGCAGGTTAGGATCTGCGACTTTGGGTTTGGCCCGCACAAACTGGAGGTCGGCTACACATTTTGCTACCCGGTGGCCATCTCTGGGTTACGGCTGCGACTCGGAAGGCCAATCCGGCTGACGATACGTCTCAATGACTGCCCTCCAGACGAGTGGAGGGGCAGTTGTAGGGCATACTTGCGGGTCCGCAACTCGTCCGAGTCCCCGATTGAGGGAGTGGCGATTTCCTGGGGAACAGGGCAAGATCCTGTGACGACGGACAGGTTCGGTCGTGCTGAGATATCGATTCTCCCAGACACCAGCACCGCCGCAGTGTTGGCCAAGCCAGGATACGCCACGGAGAAGGTGATTCTGCGGTGCGAAACATCGGAGGATATAGAGAGGACTATTTCGCTTAGAGCTCTCCAGTGAATGAACTCGTTGCAACCGCGGGTGTGGCGGACTCGCGCTCCGTTTCACGATAATTGAGATCTATCGAGGAGCGAATTCCTGACTGAGCCGGGCGAGCGCCAACGCACCGAGCGACAGTCCAAAATCGCGGAGGGCGACGTCGAAGAAGCCCGGAATGAGAAGTAGATTGGCGATGATGCCCCAGAGCCAAAACGCAACCACATAGGCGCCGATGCGGGGCTTAAACGCTACCAGAAGGCCGGCAATGATCTCGATGACGCCAACGGCCATCATCAGTCCGTGACCGCCCAACGGTGATAGCCTGGCGATCACTGGCGCCAGGTAAATATCCCAATTGACCAGTAGGTGTAGAAATTTATCGACTCCCGCGATTATGGGCGCCACGACGAAGCCGAAATGGAGGAGTTGATAGGCCTGGCGTGATGGCGATGAGCTGGCAACTGCGCTTCGTGCGAGACCCCTGACAAAATCTCCTGGATGACCGGCAATGGATTGTGACATCGATATACTCTCCTTTTTTGCCGGCTCTTCGACCGGCACAGATATGGAGTGGCCACGCTGGATTTGGTTGCACTTCAAACTCCGCACCGGGAACTTGACCGTGCCCCAGAAAAATGTCTGTAACCTTTTGCGCACAACGCGCTCTGTACCTGGTGAGCGTGGATACGAATGGCATCGTCGAAGGCCGTACGGGTGATAGGTCCGCAGTTTAAGGATCGGTCGCTTGCTCCATTGATCCGGGAACTCCTGGGCCGGCTAGGTGAGGACTCGTAGCGCGATGGGCTGGTCCGGACTCCCGGGCGAGTGGACCAGCCGCTCCGGGTTCTGACCAACGGCTACCAAATGGAGGTCCGCCGCCTAGTCAACGGTGCGCTGTTCGACGTAGAGTACGATGCGATGGTTGTGGTGAAGAACATTGAGTTCTTCAGCCTCTGCGAACACCATATGCTGCCCTTCTGGGGCAAAGGGCACGTGGCCTACCTGCCGCGAAAGAAGGTGATCGGCCTGCGTAAGATTCCACGCATCGTGGACATGTTCGCGCGCCGCTTGCGGCTTCAGGAGCACATGACGCAGGAATTGGCGCAGACCATTCGGGAGGTCCCCGACCCTCTGGGGGTAGGCGTGATCTGTGAAGCTCAGGAATTCGGAGCGTTCGTGTTCCTTCACGAACTCACGAACTCAGTCACGTCATGGATTCCGGGAACGGCCATGTCGGTACGATCGACACGAATGAATACAATGAATACAATAGGTTAATTGTTTCCAAATGTATACGCTAACCTGCTCTCCAATTCTCTACATCCGCCACACTCTCGGAGTGCTATTGGTGACAGCGATTTGGCTAATGCTGTCCAGTTCGAGCGCAGCCGCTGAAGAATTTTGCGCCGTGACACTGAACGTTCTAGATAGTGGCGGGGCCCCGATTTCCAGCACATGGATCGAATTGGTCAATAGCGAAGGCCTGGTTGTTCGCAAGGAGGAGATGATAGGCCCGACAATCAGAATATGCGATTTTGGCTTTGGGCCACACACTCTTCGAGTTGGAACCAACGAGTGCCTTCCTATGGCCATCTCAAACCTCCGCGTCGTGATGGGAGGACCTCTGCATCTGAAGGTGACTCTCAACGGTTGTTCTTACCGCGATGTAATGCGGAATGCGTGTCTCTTGTACGTGCGCGTAAAAGACAACGAAGGGAAACCCGTCCCGGACGCAGATCTGTCACGGGCGCCTCCTCCCAGGCTCCAGTCTAAGACCGACGCGTACGGTCGCATTCAGACCCTTTTTCGAGGCAGCCGGGATTTGGTCGTCACCAAGGAGGGGTTTGAGCCTGCCGTGGCTCGGGCGCAATGTCGATCCGACGAAGAACTGGATATCGAAGTCATCATGCAGACCAAAAGGTGAACCGTGCTCTCGCGCGCGCTTTCTCAATCCGGCGCACACGCCAGCCATCAAGCTGAAGTGAGGAAAGGCGGCGATGACGATGACGCACTTGGCCAAGGGAATCGCTTTAACTGCTTCGATGCTGCCAGCTTCTGTACTCGGGCAAGGACCGCCTGCCGGCAACGCTCAAACCTGTGACACGATCTCGCTTGCCCGCCCAGGAAACGGAGTGAGTTACAGAGGCGAGGTCAGGAACTCGGATTACCGCTTCTCAGCGACAATTCCAGACGATCTCGTGGGGTGGGGCGCCGGTCTCGGTGCGCCGTTTCATGGCTTTACGATCTACATGGGAGGCAAGCCGAACGAAGCGAGCTGTATAGCGTTCACAATCGGAACGCATGTGGATCTGCCCGAAGACGCCGTGGGGCCCGAACGTGCGCCTCATGAGAAGCGCGTGAAGGTGGGGAACCGCGTCGCGAGGGAGGTTTCGGAGATCGGGATGGTCAATGGTGTCCTCTTCGAAAACCGCACCGTCAGCCTGCAATTGGATTATGGGAATCGTCGTGCGGATGTATCAATAACCCTTGTCAGCCCACGCAATGGCCTGAAAAGGACCAAGGCAGTCTTCGACAGCTTCTTGTCCCACTTCACGTTCTGGTGATCGTGGTCGACCGCTCGACCGTACCCGCCCGCCATGCCGGTATCCGGCAGGGGTGGCAGCAGAACTGGCGGTCGCCGCTTCCCGTGTTGCCGAGGAAGGGCCGCACTTCGGGGCCGGGCACTTCGAGCACGTGATGAAGCCGGCGAGTTCCTCGGCGAAGCGTTGCCAGAGGGCATCTACCAGTCGCAGAGGCCGGTAGCCAGCATCTCGGGGGCGAGTTGACGAGTTAGGATGGGACGGGTGTGACAACGGATCGGCTGGGGTCGATTCGGGCGAGGGATAATGGGGAGCGGTATCCGTATTACCCGTATGGGGAGGCGAAGACGGAGTCGGGCGGGATGTACGCGGGGCTGGAGTCGCCGGCGCGGAATGATGATGAGGGGGCGGGGAGGTTTGATCGACCGGATCCGCAGGCGATGAGGGGAGTAGTGATGGGGAATCCGGGGTCGTGGAATCGGTTTGCATATACGACGGGGGATCAGCTCAACACCAGCGTTACGATTCCCTTGAATAACACGTTGACAGGCGCCTCTTTTGTGTCGGGCAACGTAGATGATTGGGCGGTAACGATTTTGCACGAACCAGGACACGCCTTTTACGATCTCTATGGCTCGGCAGCCTCCCAGATCACGCCTGACACGGGTAACACCGCCGCGAGCCAAGCGAATACCGCCCTGATCAAGAGGAACTGCAAACCATGAGGCTTACGATTCTGGGACTTCTGGTTAGCCTGGGCTTCGGTCAAGAAACTGAGCCGCGGCAGAAACCGCTGTCCGTGTGCGAGGTGCTCGAACGGCGGGCTGAACTCATGGGGCGATTTGAAACACTCCGCGGCGATTACAAGACTGCACCCGTGGAGCGGATCATATCGGTGCGAGGAGAGGTCAAATATGGCGGCCACGGTCCGTACTTGATAGCAGCGCCAGTTATCCGGCGCCAAACGGGCCTGTCTGCTCGGCGTGGCCTCCTACCTATATCGCATCGGCACCGCATGCGATATGACGAATACTTGGCCAACGGCTGGCCCATCGCCAGCGGAGCTGTCGAGGGCGCCTGCAAAAATCTGATCAAAGACCGGATGGAACGTTCGGGAATGCGCTGGACAGAAGCCATGGCTGAAGCCGTCGTCAAACTCCGCGCCATCTACCTCGGCAGCGACTTCGACCGCTATTGGCTATTTCACATCCAGCAGGAGCAGAACCGGCTACGTGCCGACCGCCAAATCGTCGTTCCAAAGTAGCCACACCCGAATCTCTTGGCCTGTCCCTTGGCCGTCAGCGAGCCTCGGCGATATCATGACGTGATCGATTGCATGTTCGGCAGTCCCTGAGGGGGACAACACTTGAACGCCACTCTTCGCAGCGCGGTGCCGATTCTGGTTATGCTGGCCGGTTCGCACCTTTACGGGCAGACCACCACTCTGCCCAATTCCCGTCCCAACATCCTGTTCATCATTCTCGACGACGTCGGGAAGGATCTTCTGACCACCTTCAATCCCGCCGCCACTACCTCGGCGTTGACACCGGTTCTCAACGCGCTGGTGGGCAAGGGGCTGAAGTTCATGAACTTCTATACCATGCCCGAGTGCTCGCCCAGTCGGGCCGCCTTCTTTACCGGGCGCTACGGCTTCCGCACGGGCGTGAATGCGGCGGTTCTCAACCTGGACTTGCCGGGAGCGCAGGTCTCGCCGTACGAAATGACGACGCCGAAGGTGCTCGCCACGGGCGGCTATCGTAGCGCGATGTTCGGCAAGTATCACCTGGGCGGTCCGGAGAACAATCCGGATGGGAACGGCGCGCCGGTCGCTCTGGGCTGGGATCTCTTCAATGGGAATATGCGGGGCGGTCCGGCTGGCGCCGACGTGACGATCGGCGGCCAGTATACGAAAGACCGTACGAAGTACTCCTGCGGATTCCCCACTGGCGCCGCCAAAGGGGTGGCGTGGTTTCTGGGCTCCGACAACACGGCCCGCTGCGACGACAATCAGGGAGCGGGCTACACGGGCCAGCAGGCGGTAACGAAGGAAGGCATTCCCGCGCTCGACTCGAAGGGCGAATTCGCAGCGAACTGCCGTGTGGCCGGGGACGCGCCGGACTTTACGATTCCCAACGCCTACTATGTCTGGCCGCAGGTGATCGCCACCTCCAGCCAGGCACAATCCGCGCGGTCGCGACAGTATATGACCGCCGCGCAAACCGACGCGGCCATCGATTGGATCAATGCGCAAACGAAGGGCCCGGACCGTCCGCGGCCCTGGATGGCCACCGTCAGCTACAACGCGATTCACACGCCGCTGCAACAGCCGCCGACTGATTTGTATCCTCCGGGGTTCGTGTGGCCCGCGAACGTGCCCGAAGATTGCAGTTCCTCGGCCGCGCAGCGGATCCTCAGCCAGTTGATGTTGGCGTCGGTGGACAAGGAGATCGGGCGCCTTCTGGTTTCGACCGGGCTAGCACAACTCGACCGCGGCCAATTCACCTATACGCCGCAGGCCGGCAACACGATGATCGTCGTGGTGGGGGATAACGGGTCATTCCTCAGTACCGTGCTGGCGCCTTACGATCCGCTCCGGTCGAAAGGAACTCCCTACGAGACCGGAGTCACCGCGCCGCTGATCGTCGCCGGGCCGCTCGTGGAGAACCCCGGGCGGACGGTCAACCAGATGGTGAACGCGGTGGACCTGTTCCAGTTCTTCGGCGAGATGGCGGGCGTGAGCGTGCGCAATGTGGTCCCTCACTCGCATCAGCTCGATTCCATATCGATGATGCCTTACCTGACGGGCGCCAATCAGACCAGCCTGCGGGAGTACAACTTTACGCATCTCGGCAGCGGACTTAAGCCCGCGTCGGTCAAGCTGTGGCCGTGTGTGGTGTCGTTTGGGTCGGTCAACATCGCGACCGATATTCTGTTTACCTCGCAAAGCGTCTGCGAAGACAACGCGGGCAAGTGGTTCGGACCGACCACCGCGCAGCCGACGCCGCAGTATCCGACGAGTTGTTCCATCCAGGCGGCGGGTCTCTATAAAAGCCTGACCATCTCGCCGGAGCGGGTTTGGGCGCTCCGCAATGCCAAGTACAAGCTGGTGAAGGTGGATCGTCCTTCGTGCGAGGCCGCTTTGGGCCAGTATGAGCTTTACGACCTCACCCCGACCCAGGCGAACCCGGCGGGGCTGGACCTGTCCACCACCAACCTCCTGACGAATGGGCAGCCGGTGAATCTTACTTCGGAACAGATGACGAATTTCATCCAACTCACCACCGAGATGGAAGCGCTGCTCGCATCCGAACCGGCATGTCCCGGGGACGGCAATCTCGACAAGCGCGTGGATGTGAACGACCTGCTCGGCCTCTTCCGCTACCTGGGGCAGCCGAGCGTTTTCGACTTCAATGTCGATGGCGTGACCGATCTGTCGGACGTGCAGATGGTGCTCACAAATTTCGGGAATCGATGCACGCAACGCGGCGGCGGACGTCCGCGCTGAGTCTCAGGGCTGAAGCCTGCCGGCGGCCCTGACGCAGCGGAAGCCGACATGATTGGCGCCGGAACTGATTTCGCCCTTGCCGCGGGTTCCGACCATGTAGCGCGAGCAGTACTGCTCCGTGCACAGGAAGGACCCGCCCCGTTGCACCCGTTTCTTTGCCCCCGGCTCTTTGGGGTCATATGAGGAGTCTGGTCCCTGAGGGTTGCGGGCGACACCGCCAGCCGAGGCCAGGCGCGCGAAGTAGTCGGGCCGGTACCAATCGCTGGTCCATTCCCAGACGTTGCCGGCGGCGTCATAGAGTCCGTAGCCGTTGGCGGGAAACTGCGCCACTGGCCCGATGCCGAAGAACCCATCGGCGCCCGTGTCCCGATCGGGAAAACGGCCCTGGTGGGTATTGGCCATGAATCGGCCGTTGGGCTGGAACTCATCGCCCCAGACGTAAGGCTTGCCGGAGAGGCCACCGCGCGCCGCGAACTCCCACTCGGCTTCGGTCGGCAGTCGCTTGCCGGCCCACTTAGCGTAAGCCTCGGCATCTTCATAGGCGACGTGCACCACCGGGAAACGGCCGCGGCCCTCCAGGTTGGCGTCAGGTCCGGATGGATGCCGCCAATTGACGCCTTCCACGTATGACCACCATTGGTATTCGTTGTCGAGCGGGACAGGACGATTGGGCGGTGTGAAGACGAGCGAGCCGGCCACCAGTTTTGCGGGATCCGCACCTGGGAAGTCCTCGGCGCGCGGCGTCCGCTCGGCGACGGTGACATAGCCGGTCGCATGGACGAATACTGCGAATTGATCATTGGTGACCTCCGTCGCATCCATCCAGAAGGAGTCGAGGTAGACGCGGTGGATGGGCCGGGAGTCATCGGTGGCGTGCATGCCAACGGCGTTGTGGTCCATCCCGGGAGGGTCGGCCGCGCCCATCGAGAACTCGCCGCCGGGGATCCAGAGCATTCCTTGTGGGGCTGATCCCGGTATGGGCGCCGCGTTGGCAACGGTCGGCGAGAAGGCGGCCGCCGGCACTGTCTGCCGGAAGATCACCCAACCGGCGGCGGCAGCGATGCACAGAGTCGCGCAGGCGGCGATCAGGCGTCGCCGGGGCGCGCGTTGTTTTCTCAACATGTAGTTCGTCCGCCAGTTTAACAGCGCAACCGCGGAAACTCGCGATACACTCGGTC
>CAZSQK010000072.1:0-41526 GCA_964608645.1 uncultured Solibacteraceae bacterium
CGATTCCGTCCCTGGCCACCACCTCAAGACAAAGCGCTTACGACCAAATCCAACAGTTCGAAAATGGCTCGAAATTTCGAACTGCGTTCAAACTGCGTCCGATCTCTGTCCAAATCGAGAAGCTGCGGTGGAAGGCCGTTCCGAAGGCCCTCGTCGGCCTTGCGGTAGTCGTGGGGAGATCTTGACCATTGAATGTCGTCTTCTCCTCGAAGAGGAATCACCACGGGCAGGTCTTCGGTGATTCTCGTTCCGCGACCGGCGTCACGATTGCTGCCGTGATAGCCGGCCATTAGAATGAGGCTGGTATGCGCTCGCTGCGAGTTCTGAATTCGCTCTGGATTCTGTCGATCCTCGGTTCATCATGTGCCCTCGCGCAAGCTTGCCGGGACATTGCCTCGTTCGACTTCCGGAATAGCGTCATCCACGCGAGGCCCTATAAGGGCAAGCCGTTCTATGGCCTGTTCAACGGGCCGGGCGCTGGCGGCGATTTCCGGCTTCGCGACGGGGTCTTTTCGGAATATGAGAGTTTCACGCCCCGAGAAATAGCCGCTCTAACCGAAAGAGAGCGCAAAGAAGTCACGAGTAAACCGGATTGGGAAACAACCATCGAGCAGGATAAGGCATGGCGGCCCGGTGGAAGGTCCGATCTTCGTGTTCTAGTTCTGAGCCAGGTACACCTGACGGGGACTGGCGCTTTCATCTATGTTTTGGCGTTTGAGTGCAATGCTGGGGCCGTCAGAAAGGTGTTCGAGGCGTCCGGAGAGGGCGTCAAACTGGAACGAACAACGGCAGACAGCATGGACATTTCGGTCGGCGTCTGGGGCAATGGAGACGGACACTGCTGCCCATCGCGAGTGGTGGACCTGCATTACACGTGGTCGCCTCAGAAGCATCAGTTCATCCGGAAGGGGTCGAATGGGGAAGCGCCATGGCTGCCATAGGCCATCCTTCGGCGCTATGCTGCGCTTGATTTCAGTTCTTCGCGAATGATTCGTCGCAGCGCATCTTCGAACCGTGGCGCTTTACCGTCGAGGTATTCCCGTAACGCCGCATTGATTAGCGTCTGATATCCGGTCTCGCCGCCTGACGCTTCTGCCATTTGCATAAACCGGTCCACAATGTCCTGATCGAGCCGGATCGTGATGCGGACCTTGCCTTCGGGCTCAGGCTCGGCCTGCACGACCCTGCCCCGTTTTCCCTTGCTGAAATCGTATCGGTCTTTCATCGTTCTGCCTCGTACTGCTCCCGTTCATGGGCTTCGGCGCGACGCGCGGAGGTGTTGTCGCCTCGCCACGAGAACACGAAGACGCCCATGCCCATCGTGACGGCTTTGCTCGCCTCATCCCACTCGAAGCAAAGTGTGCGTACCCGGCGTGCATACGTCAATCCTGCGGTGTGGGCGTCTGGCGCAGGATCGGCCTCGACGAGTTGCCGCGGCCGGATCCTGCCCGACCGTGTGAGCCACTTCCGCTACTGGTGGCAGACCGTGGCCACGATGGTTCCCGTCCCCGGAGTGCTCGGGTCCGGCCCATAGCCGGGAGCCGTCTGAATCACGACGATCTGCTGGATGTTCCCCGTTATCGTCGCACCCGACTGGTTGACGGAGCTCGAAACCGCCACTCCGAGGAACGCCGGCAGCGTGGCCGGCGGGTCCGGACTGCCGCCCGTCGATACCGTGAAAGCGCCGCCGCAGGCCGGAGCGGCCGGAGTCGTGTGATCCGCAAATCCCTTGAACGAGTTCGGAGCCGAACCGCCGCTCAGCGAGTTGGTCTTCGCCCACTGCGCGCCCCAGAAGGTCTGCGTGCCCGCGATCGCGGCGCTCTTGTCGCCGATGACGAAACTGCCGCCGCCGCTCAGGTAGGCATACACGATCAGCGTGCCGCCGGCGTTCGGTCCGGTGCAGTTGGCATTCCCCACGGAGGCCACCACTGCATAGCTGCCGACCGCCGAGGGCGCGGTCGCGGAGCCGTTGTAGGTCACGCCGACCGGTCCGCAGTACAAGGGGCTGGCCACGGCCGTCACCGATTTGGGGCCGCCGTCGTACGCCTGCACCAGGTTGCTGAGCGAGACCGAGGCCGGGGCCTTGGTGATCGTGAAACTGGCCGAGCCGCTGCTGCCGGTATGGTCCTTATCGCCCGCGAAGACCGCGCTCGCCCCGGCCGTGCCGGCGTTCGTGTTGCTGCTGTAGGTGACGCTGAGCGACTGATTCAGGCCACCTACTCCCGTCACCACGGCCGTACAGGGCGTTTGCGCCGTACTGTTGTAGACCACGCTGGCCGGACAGGTCACCGTGACGCTCGACCCCGCCTGCGCGATGCTCCAGGAGCCCGGCGCCACCGTGACGTTGAAGTTGCTGACCGTGTCGCCACTCAGCGTGACCGTCACCGCTCCCGACCCCGCGCCGGGGCCCACCGAGGCGGGACTGTTGGCGCATGTCAGCTTGCCGGTGTATGCGCCGGTGACGCTGCAGGCGGAGAGGGCATGGGTGTTGGCGTCATAGACGCCGCTATAGCTCCCCGCGGCCGCCGTCACCGGCGCCGCCGCGATCGTGAAACTCGCCGAGCCGGCGCCGGCGCTGTGATTGGCGTCGCCGGCATAGCTCGCGCTCGCGCCGGCCGTCCCCGCATTGGTGTTGGTGGTATAACTCGCGGTAAGAGTCGCGTTCAATCCGCCTGCGCCCGTCACCGCCGCGGTGCAAGGCGTCTGTGCCGCGCCGTTATAAACGAGAGCCGTCGCCGGACAAGTCACCGTCACGGTTGAAGGCGCCTGCGTGATCGCAAACCCTCCCGAGCCGCTGCTGCCCGTATGATTGGCGTCGCCGCCGTAACTCGCGCTCGCCCCCGCGGCGCCCACATTCGTGTTGCCGGTATAGGCGATGCTGAGCGGCTGATTCAGCCCATCCGCTCCCGTCGCCGCCGCTGTGCAGGGCGTCAATGCCGAGCCGGTGTAGGCAAGGCTCGCCGGGCAGCTCACCGTCACGCTGGAGGCCGCCTGCGCGATCGTGAAGCTCCCGGAGCCGCTGCTCGCGGTGTGGTTCTTATCTCCTGTGAAGCTGGCGCTCGCGCCGGCCGCCCCCGCATTCGTGTTGTTGGTATAGCTGACACTGAGCGTCTGGTTCAACCCGCCGATGCCGGTGGCCGCCGCCGTGCAGGGCGTCTGGGCCGTGCCGTTGTAGATCAGCGCGGCCGTCGGGCACGTCACCGTGACGGCCGAGCCCGCCTGCCCGATGCTCCAGGAGCCCGGCGCCACCGTGATGCTGAAATTGCTCAGCGTGTCGCCGCCGGCCGATGGCGTTACGGCGCCCGAACCCGCCTCGGGGCCCGCCGAAGCCGGGCTGTTCACGCAGGTCAGCGTGCCGGTATAAGTGCCAGTAACCTTGCAGGCGGAGATGGCATGGGTGTTGGCGTCGTACGTCCCGCTGTAGCTGCCGCCGGTCACCGTCACCGGGGCCGCCCCGATCGTGAAGCTGCCGGAGCCGCTGCTGCCCGTGTGATTGGCGTCGCCCGCGAAGGTCGCGCTCGCCAACGCCGGGCCCGCGTTCGTGTTCGCCGTATAGCTCACCGTGAGCGCCTGGTTCAAGCCACCGGCGCCGGCCGCGAACGCAGCGCACGGCGCCTGCGCCGCGCCGTTGTAAATAACCGCCGTCGCCGGGCAGGTCACCGCCACGCTGGACGCCGCTGGTCCGATCGTGAAGCTGCCGGACCCGGTGCTGCCGGTATGGTTGGCGTCCCCCGCGAAGCTCGCGCTTGCCCCCGCAGTTCCCGCGTTGGTGTTATTGGTATATGTCGGCGTAAGGCTTGCGTTCAAGCCGCCCGCGCCAGTCGCCGCCGCCGAGCAGGGCGTCTGCGCCGCGCCGTTATACGTGATGCCGCTCGCCGGGCACGTGACGGTCACCGTGGAGGTCGCCTGACCGATCGGGAAGCTCCCCGCGCCGGTGCTGGCAGTATGGTTCTTGTCACCGGTGAAGCTGGCGCTCGCGCCCGCCGTCCCCGCATTCGTGTTGTTGGTGTAGCTCGGGGCGAGTGTGGCGTTCAATCCCCCCACTCCGGTCGCCGCCGCCGAACAGGGCGTCTGCGCCGAGCCGTTGTAGATAATTCCGCTCGTCGGGCACGTCACCGTGACTGTCGAGGCCGCCGGCGCGATGGTCCACGACCCAGGCGCCACCGTGATGGTGAAGTTCGTGAGCGTATCGCCGCCTGCCGCCGGAGTCACCGCTCCCGATCCCGCGTCCGGACCCGCCGAAGCCGGGCTGTTCGCGCAGGTCAGCGCGCCGGTGAAGGTGCCGGCCACGACGCATGCGGAAATGGTATGGGTGTTGGAGTCATAAGCGCCGCTGTAGCTGCCCGCCGTCGCCGTCACCGGAGCCGGCGCGATCGTGAAGCTCCACGCGCCTGTGCTGCCCGTGTGGTTGGCATCGCCCGCGAAGCTCGCGTTCGCTCCCGCCGTGCCCGCGTTCGTATTGCTGGTGTAGTTCACCGTCAGCGACTGGCTGAAATTCCCCGCGCCCGTCGCCGTCGCCGTGCAAGGCGATTGCGCCGCGCCGTTATACGTCACTGGCGTGTTGGGGCACGTCACTGTCACCGTCGAGCTTGCCTGGTTGATCGCGAAATTCGCCGTGTTGTACGTGATGTTGTAATTGCCCAGCACGCCGGCCGGGCTCAGCGTGGCCGAAATCGTGTACGGCGAGCCCGCTACCGCTTCACCCGCGGTCCGCGAGTAGGTTGCCGCCACATTGTCGGCGGCCAGGAAACCGGTGAGGGTTCCGGTCGTCAGGGGCGAAGGATCGCCGCTGCCGTACGTCTTAGACGCCGCATTGGGCGTCACCGAGGCAGCCAGAGGCGTGATGTTCGCGGACGTGGTCGCGGTAGTGGCGGACAGGCTGTAGTTGCCGGAGTCCGCCCCGGAGATCGAGATGCCGCTCACGTTGACCGTCTTGCCGTTCCCGGCGTTGGGATCAGTGAAAACGGCTGACGTGTAACTTTCGCTGAGAACGTCGCCCGCGATCCGGTTGTCGCCGAGCGTAACGGTGGCGGCTGTGGTGGCGTCGTATGTCTTGTTCACGCCGGTTGCGGAAATCGTCAGTGATTTAGCCGTGATGCTCGCGGTGGTGGTCGCGCTTGTGGAAGAGAGGGTGTAGTTGCCGGCCGCCGAACCTCCCAGCGTGAGACCGGTCGCGGTCACGGTCTTGCCTGTGCCGGCATTCTTGTCGCTGAACGCCGCCGCGCCTACTGTCAGCGTCACGTTGTCGTTGCGGACGATTCCACTCAACGCCTGGCTCGTAAGGATCGCGGCTGCGGTGGCGTCGTAGTTCTTGTTCGATGCCGTGATCGCCGGCGTCAGTTGCGCCGGCAGGATTGTGAAGGTCTGGGTGACAGGCGTAGCTGCCGGATACCCGTTTCCGCCCGACTGGCTCGCCGTGATGGAGCAACTTCCTGCCGCCACCAGAGTCACCGAGTTTCCGGCGACGGTGCAGACCGCCGGCGGATTCGAAGTGAACGTCACGCTAAGGCCGGAGGATGCGGTCGCACTGAGCGAGATTGTGGCCGCGCTGTACGTCACGTTGGCCAAAGCGCCGAACGTAATCGTTTGCTGCGCCTGCTGCACATTCAGGTTCTGTGCGGCCGAAGTGCTGGCGCCATATGCGCCCGTGCCGCTGAACGTGGCGGAGAAGCTGTGGGCGCCGGCCGCAATGTTGGTTACCGCGAACGTGGAACTCCCGGCCACCGGCGTCTGCGCGCCGCTGATGGCGACACCGTTGTCGTAGAACATCACCGACCCGGTGGCCGCCGTGGGTGTCACCGTCGCCGTGAGAGTCACGGTCTGACCGGCAATGACCCCAGAGGATGGACTCATCGCCAGGGAAGTGGCGGTCGAAGTTCCGGTGCTTGGGCCGCTGAAAGCGACCGATTGCGTGGCGCCGGCGATGTTGCCGCTGTTGTCCGTGGTAGTCACGCTGCCGGGATTGGTGGCGCTGACCGCCGTGGGCTTAAACGTGATCACCAGGGTGCAGGAGTTCCCAGCCGCCAGTGTCTGATCGCTTCCCGAGGGTGAAATCTGCGGACACGTTCCGCTGAGTGCATAAGGACCGTTCACGGCCGGATTCGTTCCCGAACTGGGCGCGGCGAGAACGAGGGGATCGGTCCCGATGCTAGCGAGCGTTAGGGTCAGCGCCGTGCTGGCAGCGTTAACCGCCGTGCTGGGGAAAGTGCGTGCGGCGCCGGTTGCGGTTACCTTGCGGATCAATTGATGGCCCCCGTCCGAGAGGTACAGGTTCCCCGCGCTGTCCACGCTGACGTGCCAGCACCTGGCCACAGCGGCAGTGGCCGGTCCGCCGTCGAGAGCTGCGCCGTTATTAACGCCGTTGCCCGCTACCGTGCTGATGTTGCCCGACGCCCGATCGATCTTCCGGGTGCGTGCGTTGCCATAGTCCGCAATGTACAAATTTCCTGCGGCATCGAGGGCGACCGCTTGCGGCGAGTTGAGTTGGGCGCTGGTTGCGGGTCCGCCATCGCCGGAGAAGCCGCCCGTCCCGGCGCCTGCGATCGTCGTAATGATGTGGGTGGAGGCGTCCACATAGCGGATGCGGTGGTTGTTGTTGTCCGCTATGTACAGGTTGCCTTGAAAATCCACAGCGATTCCTTGAATGGGCGAAATCTTCGCCAAGGTTGCGAGGCCCCCATCTCCGCCGAACCCTTGAGTGGATCCGGCGATCGTGGTCAGGATGCCCGTCTGCGCATTGACGAATCGCACCTGTTCGACGAAGGTGTCGGCAATGTACAGGTTGCCCGCGCCATCCACCGCCACTCCCGCGGGCTGGTGGAGTTGCGCGCTGGTCGCTGGGACGTTGTTGGCTCCCGTGCCGCCGCCCGCGGCCGTGGAGATGATCCCGGTAATCAGGTTCAGTTTACGGATCCGGCTGTTGTTCTGGTCGGCCCAGTAGAGGTTTCCCAATCCGTCGAGGACGGGGCCATACGGGACATTGAGTTGAGCCACGATCCCGGGGCCGCCATCGCCGGAGAAGCCGATGGTTCCCGTGCCCGCGACGGTGGTGATCAACCCTGACGAAGCGGAGACCTTGCGGATGCGATGATTCGCACTGTCCGCGATGTACAGGTTGCCGGCGGGGTCTATGGCGACTCCCTGAGGATTGCCCAACTGCGCAGCGGTCGCCGCAATGTTGTCCCCGTTATACCCGAATGTGCCGCTCCCCGCGACGCTCGAGATGGTCCCTGGGATGACCGTGGCCAGCGGTCCCGTGCCGATACCCTGAATATAGGCGTACGCCATTACCGTGCCGCTGAGCGTCGTCAGAGTAATGCCGCCCATGCGGGCTCCCGGCGCTGTGGGGGAAAAGGTGTAGTTGACGGTGCACGTTGCGCCAGTGGAGCTATAGGTGGTCCCGGCAGTGCAGGTCCCGCCTGACGCCACCTGGTAATCGAGGCCGGCAAAGCCTTGGGTGAGCACGTTGATGCCGGTGAACGTTCCGGTCGCGGAGATCGTGAGCGTGGCCGTCTGGACGGTGCTGGTGGATCCGAGCGGCGTGGAAGGAGCGGTGTACGCGGATTGTCCCGCGGCCGGTTGGACCATCCAGGCCGAAGTCAGAAGCGCGATTACGGAAAACGTGAAGCGAGTCGTCGAAAAGGACATGTGCACCTTTCAGTGGGGCTACCGGCCGGCTCATGCCGCGCAACGCTGAAGCCCCTCGCAGGAGGCCAGTGTCGGCGGTGCGGGTCCGCCAAGGCAATGGAAACAAACGGGAATTTACCTGACTTTTAGATGACCGTGTAACCTGATGAAGAATCGTGAGTTCCTGCTAAACTGTTAGAAATCGCACATCGCGAAATCCAGCCATGCCGCCTCCAGGTCTGCTTCGATTCGGGCCGTTCGAATTCGACGTTCGGGCGGGGGATCTCATCAAACACGGCGTCCGCATTCATCTTCCGGACCAGGCATCCCAAGTACTGCTCATGCTCCTCGAACATCCCGGCGAGGTGGTGCTGCGCTCGGAGATCCGCGAGCGGCTCTGGGCCGGTGACACGGTAGTGGATTTCGATCAGAGCATCAACTCGGCGGTCAAACGGCTTCGGAACGCGCTTGCCGAGTCAGCCGACTCTCGCCGCTACATCGAAACGGTTTCGAAGCGTGGCTACCGCTTCATCGGCGAACTGCGACCGGAGGGCGAAGCCCCGCCCGAACCGAAAGTGCCGGACGCTCCCCGCTACCGCCTCTTGGAGAAGCTCGGCGAAGGCGGCGTGGGCGAGGTGTACCGGGCGGAAGATTTGCGGTTGGGGCGGCAGGTGGCTGTGAAGTTCCTGCGTGGCGGCGAAGCATTGCCCGATGCGGCCCTGGCGGCCTTGGAGCAGGAGGCGCGGGCGGCATCGGCGCTGAATCACCCGCACATCTGCACCATCCACGGGCTGGAGGAAGTCGAGGGCCGGCGGGGCATTGTCATGGAGTTGGTGGCGGGCGAGACACTGGCCTCGCGTCTGGCGCTCGGACCGCTGCCGCCGCGGGAATGCCTCCAAATCGCGCTGCAGATGGCCGGCGCTCTGGCAGAAGCGCACGCCGCCGGGATCGTGCATGGCGACTTGAAGCCGGCCAACCTGATGCTGACTAAAAACGGCGTCAAGGTGCTGGACTTCGGATTGTCTTCCAAGCAGAGCGGGGTTGTTCAGGACGAATCCACCAGCCCGCAATATCTCTCGCCGGAACAGCGGCAGGGCAGGCCGGCGGACGCGCGGAGCGACATCTTCTCTCTAGGCATCGTGCTTCAGGAAATGCTGGCCGGCATTGTCCCGCCGGATGTGGCGGCGTTTCTGGCGCGCTGCCTGGCGCACGATCCTCGGGACCGCTGGCCGTCGGCCGAAGCTGCTCAGACCGAATTAGAACGCATCGTTCAGGCGCAGGCCGAACCGGTCCTCCGCCCACGCCGGCACATTTGGCCGTTGGCGTTAGCCCCTCTGGCCATGGTTCTGGCGGTCGCCGCCGGCGTGTCCCTGTGGCGCGGGGAGCAAACCACATCGCTCCCTGCGCGCGCGGTTCCTCTCACCACATTGGCGGGCGAACAGAATTTCCCAGCCTTCTCGCCCGACGGGGAAAAGGTCGCGTTCTCCTGGATCGGCCCACCGCGACAGGATGGCCGGAAGGCCATGAATATTTACGTGAAGTCCATTCTCAATGGCGAGACGGTGGCGATCACCAACGGTCCAACCGTTGACCGGTTTCCTCAGTGGTCGCCGGACGGCAGCCAGATCGGATTTGTGCGGAGCAACGCAGCCGGTCGTGCCGACCTGATGATTGTCGCTGCGGCGGGGGGACCGGAACGCAAGATTTGGGAGGCGGGTTCAGGGCTCTCCTGGTCGCCGGATGGGAACGAAATTGCCTATGTTTCGGCCGAAACTCCGAGCAGTGGCAGCATCCTGGCGCGGTCCGTCAAGACCGGGGCGGTTCGACCGATCACCCATCCGAAGATTCTCTACGATGCACTACCGGCCTGGTCGCCGGACGGGAAGCGGATCGCTTTTGCCCGCCAACTGGAAAATGGCGTGCGCGAACTGTTCGTCGTCCCGAGCCAGGGAGGCGAAGTTCGGCAGCTCACTTTCGACGGTCGATACATAGACGGTTTTTCCTGGACGCCCGACAGCCGCGAGCTGGTGTTCGACTCCACGCTCAAGACCGGAGGGAACTTATGGCGCATCTCAGCCGCGGGCGGGTCGCCCGCACGGGTTGCCTACGTGGCGCGGCATCCGCTGTTTCCAGCGATCTCTCCACGCGGCAGCCGTCTGGTTTTTTCCGACTCGTTCGTCGATTCGAATATCTGGCAGTATGAGCTGGGCGGACTCGATCAACGGTCCGCCGGACCGGCGCGTCCGAAATGCCTGCTCTGTTCCACGGTGGAGGATGACAGCCCTCGAATTTCAGCGGACGGAAGCAAGATCGTGTTTGTTTCCTGGCGCAGCGGAGCCGAGGAGCTCTGGACGGCCAACCGCGACGGAAGCAGCCCCAAACAGTTGACGTTCCTGGAAGCGCGAGTCGGCAGCCCGCGGTGGTCGCCGGACGGCCGCTGGATCGCATTCGATTCGCGCGCGGGCGGCAAACCCGACGTGTACGTGATCGCCGCCGCCGGCGGAGCGCCGCGCCGGTTGGCGACTGACGTGAAGTGGAAATTCGAGCCGAGCTGGTCGCACGATGGGCGTTGGATCTATTTCCTCGCCGAAACAGAAGGACGGCTGGCCCACATCTGGAAGGCGCCGTTCGGAGGCGGCCCGGCTCGTCAGGTGACCGTGGGTGACGGCGGCGAGTGCCAGGAGTCGCCCGATGGCGAGCGCCTCTATTACTTTCACCGCCTGCACGACGATGGCATATGGACCGTGCCGGTTGAAGGGGGCGTGGAGCAATCCGTTCCGGAACTGCTGGACGTGCGGCGAACGCGCGCCTGGGCGGTGCGCGAAAAGGGAATCTACTTCTATCAGGAAGTCGACGGGAAGCCGCTGATCCGATTTTTCGATTTCGCCACGCGCCGGGTAAACACGGTGATGGCTCCGGAGCTGCCGACGCCACACGGGAATCCCGGGCTGGACGTCTCTCCGGATGGCCGCACGCTGCTGTACACGCAGATCGACAAGCGGGTGGATGGATTGATGATGGTGGAGAATTTCCGGTAGCCGGAATCTAGTCATCATTCCCGCCTCATCTGCTGGGTCGAGACCGCAATCGCCGGCAGACTTGAGTCGGATGTTGGCAACACAAACCACTTCACAGCAGGGCCAGGGAACAATAGGAGTACACCGAACAGCATCAAAGACGAGATCCCGGCCATTCGCCATGTTAGAGGCCGAGACCTCGTGATGCGCGGGGCTCACTTATTAATGAGAGCCGCTGTGGGAGCCGTGCTTGCCCAATTCGCCGAGTGCGGCCTTGAAGCCCGTCGCCAACTTCTCCGCAGACCCAGTTCCCCAGTAGTGGAGGAAATAGACTGTAGGCTGGCTACCAGTCATGTGATTGTGAATCGCCACGACGTTGAGGCCGTTCGCACGAAGAGCCTTCAGAACCGGAGTGACCTCCGATGCGAGCATCGCGACATCGCCTGCGATCTCAGCGCTCGCATCGGTCCCGTAGAACGCGGCCCAGGTGTTGAGGCCCATGCGTGCGCCAATCGTAGCGCCCATTTCCTTGAGGTTGAGGTCGTCCCGTCCGATCGTAATCTTGTAAACCGGCCCGCTCTGCTCGCCTTCATGTCCGACCAGTTTGGCGATCTTTGCCGTGTCTATCTGGCCCGCGGAGATGTTCGACCCTCCGCCCGACACGCTCGTCTGATGCTGCGGTGAGCTGTGTCCGATCAGATCCAGCGCCGGTTTCGCCTTGCGCGCCAGGTCCGCCGCCTTGCCGTGACCGTGTACGTGCATGTAGAAGATCCGCGGACTCTCGAAAAAGAAATGGTTGTGTAGCGCAGTGACCTCGAGGCCGTTGTCCAATAGCGCCGACATGACTGGGTTCACCTCATCTTCCACCAGGACGAGGTCGCCCATCATGACGTCGTTGCCGCCGTCTCCCTTCGTCATTGCGAGCCATCCGCCAAACCCGAAGGGTGTCGGGGTTGCGGCGCCGTCGATCGTCACCTTCAGGTCATTGCGCGGGATGTTCACCTTCAGAACATTGGCCTTGAAATCGCCCTGCTTACCCAGCGTCTTCAGGACTCCGTCGTAATCAGCCGGCATGGTCTGGGCAGCAGCCCAGGCAGCCGACACAAGAACTGATGCAACCGTGATCCGGATTCGCATTTCTAGCTTCCCCTCTCATCGTTTAACAATCGTGAACTCATTGAAATAGGTCTGACTGTCCGCTTTGGTCCAAAGACCCGTCTTGCCGGCGCCCCGGAAGGTTTGGTCTTCCGCTTGAAACAACTGTTCACCGTTGAAATACACGGTGAAAACGCTGTCCTGGCACACGACCTTCAGCACATTCCAGCGTCCACTGGGCACGCTGTGCTTAACGCCGTACGCCCGGGACGGAAGCCCCTTCGGCGCAATCGACTCCCGCACGCCTTTTTCGACCTTATACAGCACCACGTTATTCTCCAGGGCGTTGGCGCGGACAATGTAGTAGTTGCCGGGGTCCTGATACCGCCACACGATTCCCGCCGCCCGATCCACTGCTCCCGCCAGCGCTTTGAAGGCGACGCTGATCTCTCCGTCGCGCAAGACGGTGCGGTCCCAGATGGCCAGCGGAAATCTACCGGCAGTCGCGTCGCGTGAGGTTTGTGCCAGCACGAACGGCGGCTGTGGGGCGGAATCATCGCGGAGAATCTCCCATCGCGGCGGAGCGCCGGTGTGAGTCATCGCCGCGCTCCACCCCACAGGGAGGCTGCCGATCGCCCCGCCGTCAAAGCGGACGACCTCAGACTTGGCGGATTGCAACAGCAGCATCGCGGCCACCCAAATCCCCATCTGTCGCATTTGCTTCTATGGTCTCGCGGGAATCTGTGGATTTCCTGAGTGAGCTCCCGCCGCGGGGCTGCTACTCAGGCATTCTTCAGGTTTGTACGTGAAACTAATAACAGCGCCAACATGCAGATCCTGATTGTCGAGGATGACCGGAGGCTCGCCCGCCAGCTAAAGAAGGGACTGGATGAACTCGGCCACGTCGCAACCACCGCGTTCGATGGCCCGGAGGGCCTCGCCGCTGCCGAGCCCGGAGACTTCGATGTGATTGTGCTCGACGTCATGTTGCCAGGGCTGGATGGCCTCTCGGTTGTGCGCCGTTTTCGCCGGCATGGCGGCGACACACCAATCCTCCTGTTGACGGCGCGCGATACGCCAGACGACATCATTGGCGGTTTGGACGCCGGGGCTGACGACTATCTCACAAAGCCGTTCTCGTTCAAAATCCTGGAAGCCCGGCTACGCGCGCTCGCGAGGCGCAAGCGCGTAGAGCCAAGAACCCGTCTCAAGACCGACGATCTAGTGCTTGACCCTGCCACGCACGAAGTGCGACGCGGCGCCGCAACAATCCCCCTGTCACGAACCGAGTATGTGTTGCTGGAACTGCTGATGCGCAACGCCAGTCGCGTCCTTACGCGGGCACGGCTGATCGAGGCGGTCTGGGGCCATGAACGTGACGTTCAGAACAACACGCTCGACGTGTTCATTCGTCAATTGCGGTCGAAAATAGAGCCCCCAGGCAGCATCAAGCTCATTCACACAGTGCGTGGAGTCGGCTATTCTCTTCGCGAGGAGGACGAGGCGTGAAGAACCGCTCCATCGGGTTTCGGCTGGCCGCGTGGTATTTCCTTGTCTTCGCGTGCGGCGTGGCGGCCTTTAGCGTCGTGGCCTGGTTCGCCATGCGGGCGAGCCTCTATCATGCGACGGACGAAGCTTTGGAGGATCGCGTCCGCGGCGTCCAGCACTTCATGGAACACCAGATCGCCGCATTGTCGATCCCGGAGATCCGCGATGAATTTCGAGAGCATTCGGTGCTCGGTCCGGGCGGCGA
Organism: uncultured Solibacteraceae bacterium; assembly: GCA_964608645.1. GTDB lineage: Bacteria > Acidobacteriota > Terriglobia > Bryobacterales > Bryobacteraceae > CAZSQK01. The sequence continues at coordinate 13,492 of CAZSQK010000072.1, forward strand.
TCTGTTTCAAGTAGCCGATTCAGAACGTCAGTGGCTTTATCGTTCGGTCCCTCTGGAAAACAACAACGTTCCGATTGCGGCCCCGTCAGAGCTGGTAACGCCGGCGTTTGAGAACAAGGTGGTCCAGGGACATACCCTCCGGTTCTACTCGCAGGGGATCTTCGTACACGGGAAAGCATATACGGTGCAAGTTGCGACCCCGATGGATGAGGCGATTGAAGCGCTCCAGAGGTTCCGGATCATGTTGCTCCTCGCGGCGCCGTTGCTCTTGATCGGGGCCAGCGCCGGAGGATATTGGATCAGCAGCCGGGCGCTGGCGCCCGTCGATGCCATTTCACGAGCGGCGAATCGGATCAGCATTGAAAATTTGGCCGAGCGCTTGCAGGCGCCGAAAACCGGGGATCAGCTTCAGAGGCTTTCCGAAACATTGAACAGGATGCTGGCGCGTTTGGAAGGATCGGTTCGTCGAATAAGCCAGTTCACGGCCGATGCGTCCCACGAGTTGCGCGCCCCCGTCTCTCTGATTCGCACGACGGCCGAAATTGCCGCGATGAAGCGGGACCGGCCCGCGGGCGAGTATCTCGCCGCATTGGATGAAATTCAGGAAGAGGCGGAGCGCACATCACAGGTCGTGGACAGCCTCATGCTCCTGGCGCGTGCCGACTCCGCAAAGGAAACCTTGGAATGCGTCCCGGTAGACGCCGCAGCCGTGGTGCTCAGCGCAGCCGAGCAGGGAGAGCGGCTCGCCCGGGGCCGTGGGGTTGCTTTCAATGTCAAACTGCCCGGCTTTGAAGTTCCGGTTCACGCCGACGCCGATGCTTTACGACGAGCCTTGCTCATCCTGATGGACAATGCAGCCAAGTTCACGCCGAAGGGCGGTTCAATCCAGGTCGGCCTGGATCAGCGCGACGGGCAGGCAGTAGCTTACGTAACCGATACCGGCATCGGAATCGACGCCTTAGACGTCCCCCACATCTTCGATCGGTTTTGGAGAGCGGATAAGGCCCGCTCTCGCGAACAGGGCGGAGCGGGCCTGGGCCTCTCCATCGCCAAGTGGATCGTGGATCAGCACGGAGGAACGCTCGAGGTGCGGAGTGAACCAGGAAAGGGCTCCGCCTTCGAAATCAAACTAGCAATCGACAAGCGCTGATGCGCAATCACAGATTCTGTTCTTGGCTCGCCGCAGCCGTCGTGGGAGTGACCGCAGCCTCTGCCCAACACACCACCGTCGTCACAAAGTCGAGCTCTTCGCCGTAAAGTTGCGATGGACCTTCCGGCGTTGGCCACTGTTAGATGGCCGCGCTGTGGAATCCGGCGAGTCCGACGCACTCAGCAAATCCTCAGATACGTCAGATACGCTGAAGCAACCAGAGAGAACCAATCGAATGGGAGCGCACAAGAATGCGAGCAAAGGAGCGGGCTCAAGAGTGCCGGAGATTGAGGCGTCCGTGGTTCGACTATACATTCTGTGCCGAGCGGATTCCGAACCGATTTCGAGCCGTATCATATCGGACGCCCTGAAGGACTGCGGCATTTCGATGTCTATCCGATCGATCTCGCAGATCCTTCGCGGTCTGACGAACTCCGAGTATCTCAGTGCCACTCACGAAGGCACGGGGTCGATCTTTTTTCGCGCGACACGCCAGGGCCACGCCACCGCGAAGGAGGCTCGTCGGAAGCTGCGCCCGTTCATCGCACAGTAGGCGTCATTCATGCTCTTCGGAGGGGGGCAGCCGGACGAATGCCCGGTAGAGCAGCAGATCGTAGGCAATCTTCAAGGTCCCCGCGATGAAAAACGGGAAATCGATGAGTGTGGGGCGCGCGAACAGAAGACCCGCGAAGACTGGGGCGAGGGCGGCCCCGGTGGTCCGCGCGACCCCTGTGATCCCGGCCGCCGCTGACCGCTCGTGCGGCTCTACAATCGCCATCGTGTACGACTGCCGTGTCGGCACATCCATCTGGCTGATGCTGAATCGGAGCAGGAGGACCGCAATGGCAAGACGCAGATTCGGCATCAGCGGGATGAGAATGAGCAGAACGTTGGACGGAAGGTGTGTGAACACCATCGTCCGGATCAGCCCGAACCGCGCGGCCAACCGTGATGCAAGCAGAGCCGATATGCCTGCGAACAGGTTCGCCCCGAAAAATATGCCACCCAGTGTCGCGGGGTTGACTCCAAACCGGAGGTTGAACCAATACGCAGCGAAGCTCTGCACGACGAACGCCCCTCCGAACGCATCCAGGGCGAATAGGCCGGAGAGTCGTAAGACGACCGGCCGCGAGCGGCCGATTCCGAGCAACGTTCCGCGAGACGCGGTCTCCTGCTTCTCCAAGATCTCCACCGCCGGGGAGAGCCCCAGGAACAACAGCCCGAGCACACTTCCAAGCCCGGCATAGAGGAAGATCACGGCGCGTTCGCTCGTGACCGGCGGCCATGATGCCTGTTCCAGCGCTTGAGTCAGAAAGCCGGCCACCAGAGATCCCGCCGCAGTAGCGAGTGAGCCAGTGAGCGAGTACCACGCGAAGAACGACGTCCGTTGCCGCGGGGGCACGACATGAGTCAGCGCTGCCTGTTCGATCGGCAGGAATGGACCGACCTCGTTCCCGCTGGGACTGATGACGCCGATGGTCCCCGCGACCACGAGAAACAGGAAATCGCGCGTAAAGGCGAAAGCCAGGCCGGCCGCCGCCATCAGCACAGCGCCAGCGACGAGCATTCGCCGGCGGCCGATCCGGTCGGCCTGGGTCGTCAGGACCAGCGACACGGCCGTGTCTCCAAGCAACGTGAGCGTGAGCAGCAGTCCGACCTGCGACTCCGCGAGGCCCAAGCTCGTCAAGTAGAGCACCAGGACGACCGAGAGTGATCCGTACGCGAACAGACGCGTAAAGCGGGTAACGAACAGCAGCAGCGTGTCGCCCCGGAACCACTCCACAGACATCGGACCCGAGCGTACCACGAGCCTTTGAACGCTCCCAAGATACTCAGCGAATCCTCAGATAGAGCAGGTAGGCTGAAAGATAGCCATGAAGCACCAAATCGCAATTTTCCTGTTTCTTGCGGCCACCGTTTGGGGTCAGGAGCCACACGGCTTGACCTTGAAGGGAAGAATTGAGCTGCCCAACGTGAACGGCCGGATTGACCATTTCAGCGCCGATCTGAAAGGCAAGCGCCTGTTCGTCGCGGCACTCGGCAACCAGACTGTGGAAGTGCTCGATGTCCAGGCGGGCAAGCATCTGCGATCGATTTCCGGTCTGGCCGAACCGCAAGGTCTGTTCTACGATCCGGCGACGAATCGCCTCTTCGCCGCCTGCGCGAAGGATGGAGCGGTCAAGGTATTCGATGGCAGCACGTTCCAACTCCAGGACACCGCAAAGTTCTCAGGCGATGCCGACAACATCCGGTACGACGGCCGGAACCGGCAGGTGATCGTGGGCTATGGCGACGGCGCTCTCGGGCTGCTGGACTCCACAGGGAAGAAGGCCGGCGAGATCGCACTGGATGCCCATCCGGAATCGTTCCAGCTTGAAAAGGAAGGCACACGCGTCTTTGTGAACGTTCCGGACCGCAAGGAGATCGAGGTCGCCGATCTCGCCGCGAACAAGGTGCTCGCGAAATGGCCCGTCACCTCCGCTCTGAAGAATTACCCAATGGCGCTCGATGAGGCGAATCATCGGTTGCTCGTCGGCTGCCGTGCCCCGGCGCGAATGCTTGCCATCGACACCGCGACCGGCAAGCAAACTGCATCGGTCGAGATCGTCGGCGATACCGATGATCTGTTCTACGATGCGAGCCGCAAGCAGGTGTACGTGATCGGTGGCCAGGGATTCGTCGATGTCTTCGCCCAGAAAGACCCCGACCGGTACGAACGGGTATCCCACATCCCCACCGCTTCCGGAGCGCGCACAGGACTCTTTGTGCCAGACTGGGGAAAACTCTTCGTTGCGGTTCCCCATCGCGGGGAGCAGCGCGCGGAGATCCTCGTATTCGAAGCCAGATAAGAGAGCATGAAGCTACTCCTGTTGATGGTGGCCGCGCTGTCGGCCTCACTGACCTTGGACGCCCAAACCGGGGGGCTGCGTGGGCAGGTAACGGATGAGAGCGGAGCGATAGTCCCGGGCGCCACGGTCACAGCGTCCGGACCGGGCGGCCTCGTCAAGGCTGCCATCTCCGGCAATGACGGATCGTACTCTTTCGTCAATCTTTCAACAGGAGCTTACGTTGTCCGCGCCACGGCGCCCGCGCTGGCCTTGCGGCAGCCTGCCAAGGTGACCCTGAGTTCCAGCGTTCAGATATTGAACCTCATGCTGAACGTCGTGGTAGCGAACCAGGAGGTCACGGTCGAGGAGCGTGGCGGAGGTGCCGTCACAACGGATCCGTCAAATAACGCCAGCGCTACGGTGATCAGCGGAACCGACCTGGATGCCCTCTCGGACAATCCGGACGACCTATTGGCGGATCTCCAGGCTTTGGCCGGACCCGCCGCCGGTCCGAACGGCGGCTCGATCTTCATCGACGGTTTCAGCGGCGGCGAACTGCCGCCGAAGAGCTCCATCCGGGAAATCCGAATCAACCAGAACCCGTTCTCTCCCGAGTACGACCGGCTTGGGTTCGGACGCATCGAGATCTTCACGAAGCCCGGAACTGACAAGTTCCGCGGATCTGTGGGCTACAACTTCGCCAATGACAAATGGAATTCCCGCAATGCCTATGCGGACGAGAAAGCGCCGTTTCATCTCAATGAACTAAGCGGCACTTTAAGCGGCCCCCTCAGCAAGCGCGCCTCATTCAACCTCAACGTCATCCGCGAATGGGTGGACAACGGGAATGTCATTAACGGGGTCACCCTCGCGCCTCAAACGCTGTTATCGGAACCGTTCACCGGTTTCGCCGTGGCGTCGCTTAGCCGGACCGGAATCACGCCGCGCGTCGATTATCAGCTCAGCACCAACAACACCCTGACGGTCCGCTACACTTTCAACCGCGATGACGTGCAGAACGCCGGCACGGGCGGGTTCAATCTCACTTCGCGCGGCTTTCATAGCGACGCCCGCAGCCAGACTGTCCAACTCACCGAAACGGCGGTGCTCCACGGCAGTTCGGTCAACGAGACTCGCTTTCAGTACTACCGGCCCAATACGGCGACCACAGCCAATACGCCCGGCGCGGCAATCAACGTCCTGAGCGCATTCTCCGCTGGCGGGGCGCAGATCGGCCATTCTACGAGCCTGCAGAACACCTGCGAATTCCAGAACTACACGTCCATCCTTCACAAGGCGCATGCCTGGCGGTTCGGTGTCCGGCTGCGCGGAGCCTGGGAAAGCAGCTCGTCGCCACAGAATTTCGGCGGTACTTTCACTTTCGGCGGCGGACTGGCGCCCGAACTGGACTCGAACAATCTCCCGATTCTCGACGCGAGCGGACAGGCCATTCTGGTCAACATCGAATCGATCGAGCGGTATCGCCGAACGCTGCTCTTCGAAGGCCAGGGAATGACTCCCGCGCAAATCCGGGCCCTGGGCGGCGGCGCCACGCAATTCAGCATCAACACCGGCAATCCTCAGATCTCCGCAAACCAGACCGATATCGGTGCTTTTATTGGAGACGACTGGAAGGTGAAACCCAATATCACGCTCAGCCTCGGATTGCGCTATGAAACCCAGACGAACATTCACGACCGGCGCGACTTTGCCCCGCGCGTCGGAGTAGCTTGGGCTCCCGGCGCCAAGTCCGGAAGGGCGAGGCCAAAGAGCGTGATCCGGGCGGGTTTTGGCATATTCTACGACCGCTTCGGACTCGGAAACACCCTCACTGCTCTGCGCTACAACGGCCTCATCCAGCAGCAGTACATCATTACCAATCCCGATTTCTTTCCGAGCGCGCCAGCTATTTCTTCTCTGACGGGCGCGATCCCACCGAGCGCGATCCAGCAGATCAGCTCCTCGATGCGGGCGCCTTATCTCATGCAGTCGGCGGTCGGCTTCGAGCGGCAAATGCCGCTGAACACCACGGTCGCAATTACCTACAGCAACACCCACGCGCTTCATATGCTGCGGTCGAACGACATCAACGCGCCTTTGCCCGGAACTGGATTGCTCCCGCTCGGCAAATCCGGCCAGGTGTTCTTGATGGAGTCCAGCGGGATCTACAACCAGAATCAGTTCATCGTGAATGTGAATGCTCGCGTCAATCGAGACGTCTCCCTCACGGGCTCATACGTGTACAACCGTTCGATGAGCAACACGGATGGCCTGGGGACATTTCCCGCGATTCCTTACAGCACGCTGGGAGAGTACGGGCCGGCGGCCACCGACATCCACCATCGAGTGACGTTAGGGGGCACGATCACGCCCAAATGGGGCATTCGCTTCAATCCCATGTTGACTGCCAACTCGGGTCCGCCGTTCGATATCACGGTCGGGCATGATCTCTACGGCGATACGCTGTTCAATGGACGCCCCGGAATCGCGACAGATCCCAAGAAGCCGGGCGTGGTCGCAACGGCTTACGGCTCGCTCGATCCCAATCCAGTCCTGGGAGAGCCGCTCCTCCCCCGAAATCACGGCCGCGGTCCCGGTCAGATCATGCTCAACATGCGGGTAGGCCGAACCTTCGCATTCGGAGCATCGCGCGAAGGCGGCGCGGCCCAGTCGGATGGTGGAGGGGGGCGTGGCCCTGGTGGCGGCGGCCAGGAAGGAGGCGGTGGACGCGGAGGACCAAATAGTCCGTTCGCGCTCGGCGGCGGCGGCCAGGGCGGCGGTGCATCCGTGAATCGGCGTTATAGCCTCACGGTCTCGATGCAGATCCGCAACATCACCAATCACAACAATCCCGGACCAATCATCGGCAACATCACCTCGCCACTCTTCGGCCAGTCGAATCAGCCGGCCGGATCGGGAGGGGGGATTTTCTCCGAGAGCGCCAACAACCGGCGTCTCGAGTTACAGACGCGATTCACATTCTGAAGGAGCACTGCATGAAGCGGTTCGCTGCATTCCTGACTTTGACCCTCTGCCTCTCCGGCCAGAGTCTGAAGAAGGTAGGCGTCATCGATCTGCCTGGGCCAAAGGGCCAGCGATTTGACTACCTCACGATGGACGATGAGGACCACTACCTGCTTTCGGCGCACCTCGGGCCGGGCATCCTCTACGTCATCGATGTGCGCACGAACGCGCTGGTGAAGGCGATCCCCGGTGTCCCCGGAATCACGGGACTGGAATATGTCCCTGGACTTCGCAAGGTTTACACGTCGAACTGGGGCGAAGAGAAGATCGGCGTCGTGGATTTGAAAAGCATGAAAGTCGTCAAGCGGCTGCCCACCGCTGAAAAGCCGAACGGAAGCACGTACGCAGCTCCGTTCAAAAAAGTCTATGTGTCCGACACCAACGGCAAAGCCGTCGCAATCGTGAACGTCGATAAAGACGAGATCGTGAAGACTCTGGACTTCAACAGCGAGACCGGTATGCCGGGGTACGACGCGATTGCGAAGAAGGTCTACGTGAATCTGCGGAGCACGAATGAGGTGGCGGAGATCGACCCGGCTACCGACACCGTGATCGGCCGCTATTCGGTCGCCGGATGCCAGCACAATCACGGGATGGCCGTGGACTCGGATCACCATCGGGCGTTCCTCCTATGTGGCGGCAATCGGACTCTAACCGTCTTTGCCCTCGACACCCACAAGGCGATTGCCCACTTTCCACTTCCTGCCGGAGCAGATGTGGTCAAGTACGATCCGGGTCTCGGTCGCGCCTACGCTGCCTGTTCGAGCGGCGCTATTACCGTGATCCAGGCGGACGACCCTGAGCACTACCGCAAGCTGGAAGACTTTCCGGTCCAGAAGCTCGTTCACAGCCTCGCGGTCGATACGGCGACTCACCGGGTCTACGCTCCGGAACAGGAGGAAGACGGCAAGCCAGTCTCGCGGGTGGTGATCTACGAAGCGATTGCGGCTCGAAAACCTGGGGAACGATAGGGGTACATCGAACAGCCGAATTGAGCCCATTTCATCCGAAGCTCTTATCCTTAACCTCTGCTGAAGCTAGAACTTGCATTCATTTCCAAACTGCTTGGCCCTGTCGGTAAGCTGCCCTGAAAAGGCTGACGGCGGCGGTTCGATCATCCTTGTATTCCAAAGACGCAAAGTTACAACCTCCTTATCGGATAATGGCCGTAGTGCCGCTCCTCGAGCTTCGCCGCGACGGTCTGTACTGCCCCGCGGGCGATTTCCATGTCGACCCCTGGGAACCGGCCGGCCGAGCCGTCGTTACGCACGCGCACTCGGACCATGCCTGTCCCGGGTCGCAACACTATCTTGCCGCCGGTCCCGGCGCCGGTCTGCTGCGGGAGCGCATCGGATCCGGCGGCACGATCCAGGCGGCGGCGTACGGGGAGCGGATCGCCATCGGGGACGCCCTCGTTTCGTTTCATCCGGCGGGACACATCCTCGGCTCCGCCCAGGTGCGCATCGAACATCGCGGTGAAGTCTGGGTGGTCTCCGGCGATTACAAACTCGCGCCGGACCCCACCTGCGCGCCATTCGAGCCGCTCCGCTGCCACACCTTCGTCAGCGAATCGACCTTCGGCCTGCCCATCTTCCGTTGGGCGCCGGAGCAGGAGACCTTCGCCGCGATCCACGGCTGGTGGCGCGGCAACCGGGAGGCCGGCAAGACGAGTGTGCTCTACGCGTATCCGCTCGGCAAGGCGCAACGCGTGCTGGCGGGGCTCGATCCGTCGATCGGTTCGATCCATGCGCACGACGCCGTGGAGCGTTACAGCCGCGCCTACCGGCAGCAGGGCGTCACTCTGCCGCCGCAAGGGGCGCGCGAGGGCGCCAGCCTGGTCGTCGCCCCGCCCGGCTACGAGCATCGCGGCCCGCGCATCTCCACGGCGCTGGTCTCCGGGTGGATGCGCATCCGCGGCGCGCGCCGGCGCCGCTCGCTCGATCGCGGCTTCGTGCTCTCCGACCATGCCGACTGGCCCGGGCTTCTCGCCGCGATCGACGCAACGGGCGCGGAGAGCGTCTGGGTGACGCATGGCTTCCGCGCGCCTCTGGTGCGCTGGCTGCAGGAGCACGGGCGCGACGCGCTCGCCGTCGAAGCGCGGTATCAGGAGCCGGAATCGTGAAGGCCTTCGCCGAACTGTACGCCGCGCTCGACGCCACCACCAAGACCAACGAAAAGGTGGCCGCCCTCGCGCGCTATTTCTCGGCCGCCGCGCCCGCCGACGCCGCCTGGGCCGCCGCCTTTCTGCTCGGACGGCGACCCAAGCGGCTGTTCGAATCCCGCAAGCTCGCGCAGTGGGCCATCGACGAGGCGGGCGTCCCCGACTGGCTGTTCGGCGAGTGCTACCACGCGGTGGGGGACTTCGCCGAAACCATCGCGCTCCTGCTGCCGCCGGCCGCCGCCTCCACCGCGTTGCCGCTGCACTACTGGGTAGAGGAGCGGCTGCTGCCGATGCGCGAAGCCGATGACGAGACGCGCCGCGCCTGGCTCCTTTCCACCTGGCGCGAGATGGACGAAGCGCAGCGCTTCGCCTGGAACAAGCTGCTCACCGGCGAGTTTCGGGTCGGCGTGTCGCAGAGTCTTGTGGTGCGGGCGATCGCCGGGACCAGCGGTCTTTCCACCGAAGTCGTCGCGCACCGCCTCATGGGCGATTGGCAGCCCACCGCCGCATTCTGGCAACAGCTTCTGGTGCCGGAGACCAAAGACGCCGACGTCAGCCGCCCCTATCCGTTCTGCCTCGCGTACCCCCTGGAGGGCCCCGTGGAAGACCTCGGCGATCCGGCGGAATGGCAGATCGAGTGGAAGTGGGACGGCATCCGCGCCCAGCTCATCCGGCGGCAGTGGCGCACGTTTCTGTGGTCGCGCGGCGAGGAGCTGATCACCGATCGTTTCCCCGAACTCGACGCGCTCGGCGCGCTCTTGCCCGAAGGAACCGCCATCGACGGCGAGGTGCTGCCGTGGCTCGACGGCGCGCCGCTCCCCTTCGCGCAGATGCAGCGGCGGATCGGGCGCAAGGTGCTGGGGCCGAAGATTCTCGCGGAGGTCCCGGTGGTGCTGATCGGATACGATCTGCTGGAGCTCGGCGGAGAGGACGTTCGCGAGCGTCCGCTCGAATGGCGCCGCGCGCAGCTGGAAGCCATCGCGCCGCCGCGAAGCGCGCTGGTCCTCTCGCCCGTGGTCGCCGGGCATGGCTGGGACGAGCTCAAGGCGCTGCGCCGGGAATCGCGCGAGCGCAAGGTGGAGGGCTTCATGCTGAAGCGGCTCGGTTCGGCCTATCGCGTCGGACGCCGCCGCGGCGACTGGTGGAAATGGAAGATCGATCCGTATTCGGTGGATTGCGTTCTGATCTACGCGCAGCCGGGCAATGGACGCCGCGCCAGCCTGTTCACCGATTACACCTTCGGCATCTGGGATAACGGCAAGCTCGTCCCGTTCGCCAAGGCGTATTCCGGCCTGAATGACGAGGAGATCCGTGAAGTGGACGCGTTCGTCCGCCGCAACACCATTGAAAAATTCGGCCCGGTGCATCACGTCAAGCCGGAGCTGGTGTTCGAGCTGGCATTCGAAGGCATCCAGAAATCGTCTCGGCACCGCTCCGGAATCGCCGTCCGTTTTCCCCGCATGGCCCGCTGGCGCCGCGACAAGAAGCCCGAGGACGCCGACAGCATCGACACCATCCGCGGATTACTGTAGCTGGTAGAATCCGACCATGAAGCGATTCGCCGCCGCCCTCCTTTTGGCGCTTCCCATCGCCGCCGGACCCGCTCCCGAGTTCCGGGACCTCTTTAACGGCAAGGACCTCACCGGCTGGGTAAACGTCAACACCGCGAAGGACACGTGGAGCATCGAGAACGGCATGCTGGTCTGCTCCGGCCATCCCACCGGCGTCATGCGCACTGACCGGCAGTACGAGAACTTCGTGCTGCACGTCGAGTGGATGCACACCGAGCCGGGTGGGAACTCCGGCATGTTTCTGTGGAGCGGACCCAAACCAGCCAACAACAGCCCCTTCCCTCCCGGAGTCGAGGTGCAGATGCTGGAGCTCGACTGGCCCAAGCTGAACCCGACTCCCGACGGCAAACCCCGCCCGCTCGCCTACGTCCACGGGGAGCTCTTCGGCGTGCAGGGCGTCAAAGCCGTTCCCGACAATGCGCGCGGCGAGCGCAGCATGTCTGTCGAGAATCGGTGCAAGCCGCGCGGCGAGTGGAACACCTACGATGTCGTCGCGGTGGATGGCGTGCTCAAGCTCTCCGTCAACGGCAAGTTCGTCAACGGCATCAGCCGGACATCGCAGAAGAAGGGATACATCTGCATGGAATCGGAGGGCGCGAAAATCTACTTCCGCAACATCCGGATTATGGAGCTGCCGCCGGGCGTCACCAGTGCGGAACAATCGGCGCCCGTCGAGCAATAACCGGCGCCGCGCGCTACCATACGCGCATGTTTCGAGCCTTGGCCGCGCTGGTCCTCGTGAGTGGCCTGCACGCCGCCGACCGGCCGCTGGAAACGCTCCGCCGCGAGCATCCACGACTCATCGCTTCCTCCGCCGACTTCACGCGGCTGCGGACGCTCGTCAAGTCCGACCCGTTCGCCGGGCGAATGTTCGACGCCCTCAAACGCCAGGCCGACGCCATCGGCAAACAGGGCACGGTCGTCCACCGCCTGATCGGACCACGCCTGCTCGACCAGAGCCGGCTGTGCCTCGATCGCGTCTACACGCTCGCGCTCGTCTACCGCATCTCGGATGACCGCGTGTATCTCGATCGCGCCATTCAGGAACTCCGCGCCGCGGCGGCGTTCCCTGACTGGAACCCGTCGCACTTTCTCGACACGGCGGAAATGACCCACGCCTTCGCGATCGGTTACGACTGGTTGTATGCCGATCTCAGCGCCGAGGACCGCGCGCTGTTCCGGCGCGCCATCGTCGAGAAGGGGCTCGACCAGGCGATCCCTATTTATAAGGAGAAGCGCTGGTGGACCATCGCGGTTCACAACTGGAACCAGGTCTGCAATGGCGGCATCACCCTCGGCGCGCTTGCCATCGCGGACGAGGATCCCGAACGCGCGGAATACATCGTAGGGCAATCGATCGAATCGATCCGCCGCGCCATGAATTCCTACGCGCCCGAGGGTGGGTGGGCGGAGGGCCCGGGCTACTGGCAGTACGCCACGGTGTACAACGTGTACTACCTGGCCGGGCTCGAGACGGCGCTCGGCAAGGACTTCGGACTCTCGGCGACGCCGGGGTTCTCCCACGCGGGCGATTTCCGGATCTACTTCAAGGGTCCCACCGGCAACACTTTCAACTACGCCGATGCCCACCCCGGGAGCGGCGCGGCGCCCGAGATGTTCTGGCTGGCGCGCCATTTCGAGCAGCCCGCCTACGCGTGGGACGAGCTTCGCCATCTCCATTCCGGCGCCCGGCCGCACGCGCTCGACCTGCTCTGGTACACGCCCAAAGCCGCCTCGCCGAAGGACGCCGGATGGCCGCTGACGCGCATGTTTCGCGGCGTGGACGTCGCCTTCCTGCGCTCCGATTGGGAGGATCCCAAGGCCCTTTGGATCGCCGTCAAGGGCGGCGACAATCAGGCCAACCATAGCCATCTCGATCTCGGCAGCTTCGTCCTGGAAAAGGGCGGCGTACGATGGGCGGTCGATCTCGGCAGCGACGAATACAACATGCCGGGATACTTCGGCGCGCAGCGGTTCAGCTATTACCGGCTGCGCACCGAATCGCACAATACCCTCCTGATCGACGGAGAGAATCAAGACAAGAAGGCCGCGGCGCCTATGCAGATGCACGACCCAGCCGTGGTGATCGATCTCAGCCGCGCCTATCCCGGCAAGCTGACTTCGTGGACCCGCGGCGTCAGCCTGGCGGCCGGCGGGAGCGGCGCGATCGTGCGTGACGACATCGAAGCGGCGCAGCCCGTCGAAGCTCTGTGGGGTATGGTCACCGCCGCCGGGATCGCCGTGGAAGGGCGGCGCGCCCGCCTCAGCAAGGACGGCGCCACGCTCACTGCGGAAATCGCGTCACCGCCGGACGCGGTATTCGACGTGGTCAGCACGAGCCAGCAGCCGCCGCAGGATGCCAATTTAGGAACCAAAAAGCTCGTCGTTCGTCTATCTGGGAAAGTCACGAAGGCGCGCATCGAAGTGCGATTCCAGTAACGCGCCGAATGGGATACTCAAACGGATGCCCAAGGTTCTCATTGCCGGCGGCGGACTCGCCGGCCTCTCGGCCGCGGCGGCTTTGGGTGGCGCCGGGTTCGAGGTCGAGCTTTTCGAAACACGCGCCTTTCTCGGCGGACGCGCGACCTCCTATGCGGCGCCGGCGGCGGACGAAGCCGCGCCCGAGGTCATCGATAACTGCCAGCACATTCTCTTGCGCTGCTGCGTCAACCTGCTCGACTTCTATACGCGACTCGGCGTCCGCGACCGCATCAAGTTCTATCGCGAATTCTACTTTCTCGAGCCTGGCGGCCGCCTTTCCGTGCTGCGCCGCGGACGCCTGCCCGCGCCCTTCCACTTCACCGGCTCGTTCCTGCGCCTGCACTGCCTGAGCCGCGCCGACAAGACCGGCATCGCGCGCGCCTTGTATGCGATGCGCCGCGAGCGCACCCGGCGCAAGGATCTCGACCGCATCAGCATGCTCGACTGGCTCCTGCAAAAACGCCAGACGCCACACGCAATCGACCGTTTCTGGCGGCAGGTGCTGGTGAGCGCGGTCAACGAAGACCTCGACCGCATGGCCGCGATTCATGGGTTTCACGTCTTCTGGCTGGGATTCCTGGCGCGCGCTGACTCGTACGAGATGGGGGTGCCCTCGGTCCCTCTGGGCAAGTTATACGACGCCGGCGCGTGGAAGCGCATCGGCAGCGTGCGCATCCATTTCCGGTCCGCGGTGGAACGGATCGACGACCAGGGCTTCCTCGTCGCGGGAGAGCGGCGGACCGGCGATCATTATGTTTGCGCGTTGCCGTTCGAGCGGCTCGAAGCCGTCGGGCTGGACGCTCCCAAGTTCGAGCACTCCCCGATCACCGGCGTTCACCTGTGGTTCGACCGCGAGATCACCACGCTGCCCCACGCCACGCTCCTCGACCGCACCATGCAATGGATGTTCAACAAGGACAGCGGCAAATACCTGCAATGCGTGGTCAGCGCCTCGCGCGACCTGACCAATCTGTCGAGAAACGAGATCGTCGAGATTGCGATCGGCGATCTGCGCCTGTATTTTCCCAAGGTCAAGGAAGCGCGTCTGCTCAAGGCGCACGTCATCAAAGAGCAGCGCGCGACGTTTTCCGCGGCGCCGGAGACCGAGAATCTCCGTCCCACCCCCGAATCGGGCTTGCCGAAAGTGATTCTCGCCGGAGACTGGACCCGCACCGGCTGGCCGGCCACGATGGAAGGCGCCGTGCGCAGCGGGTATCTCGCCGCCGAAGCGGTCTCACAAGCAGCCGGCAAACGCCAGCGATTTCTGGTCCCCGATATCGCCTGAGTCTTCCGCGGCGCGGGTCCGGTACAATCACCACGTGCGACTCTCCGTTCTCATCGCGCTTGCCATGTCTCTCTCCGCCGCTGACAAGAAAGTGATCACACCCGCCGATGGGGTCCCCCCGGTTGGGCCTTACAGTCCAGGCATCCTCGCCGGCGACTACCTGTATGTGTCCGGGCAGGGCGCCGCCAAACCGGACGGAACGTTCCCCTCGAACACCGAAGAGCAAACCGCGCAAACCCTCGCCAACATCCGGCGCATCGTCGAAGCCGCCGGGCTCACGATGGAACACATCGTCTACGCGCATGTCTACCTCAAGGACATTGCGGGGCTCGACGACATGAATCGGGCCTGGCGCAAGGCCTTTCCCGCCAACCCGCCCGCCCGCATCGTTCTCGGCATCCAGAAAATGCCGGTCGACACTCCCGTCGAGATCACCGCCGTCGCCGTGCGCGATCTCGGCGCGAAGCGGACCGTCCAACCCGGTCCGCTCGAATCGCGCGGCGTACTGACCTCCGACCGGCTCTATATTTCGAGTTGTCCGAGCCTCGATGCCATGGCGGACGTCCTGAAAGCCGCCGGGCTGGACCTGCGGCACATGGCGTTCGTGAATCCCTATCTGACCGCGAAGATGCGGGCCTCCGAGATGAACCAGGACTACGCGAAACACTTCGAGTTCGGCAATACACCGGCGCGCGCGACCATCGAAGTCGCAAACCTTCCCGGCGGCGCCGCGGTCGCCTTCACCGGTGTCGCCGCGCGCGATCTCGCCACGCGCCGGGCCGTGCGGCCGAAGAATATGGCGCCGAGCGCAACGGCCAGCCCGTGCGTCTTCATCCGCGACACGTTATTCTGTTCCGCGAAGTCCGGCTTCATCCCCGGCCCCAACGGCGGCATCTATGCTTCGACCGTGGAAACGCAACTGCGCCAGACCATGCGCAATCTGCTCGATGGTCTGGAAGAAGCGGGGATGACGTTCGCTGACGTCGTCGCCACCAACGTCTATCTCGATGACATCGCCGAATTCAGCCGCATGAACAAGGTCTACGCGGAGTACTTCGGCAAAGTGCCGCCGACGCGCACCACGGTTCAGCCCGCGCCGTCCGGCGAACGCAAAGCGTCGGCGGCCGAACATTGGCCAACGCTGGAGCAGATCTCCCTGGTCGCCATTCGGCCATAGATAAGGGGGCGTTTCCGCCTCGCGCCCGTTCCCTGATTTCCGCGCTCATCGCGGGAGTTTCGCGCTCGCCCGTTTCCCATAGCGCCCGATTCCCCGGGCCCCTTATCCTCGAGTCATGAAAAAGCTCCTTCTGTCACCCATCGTGCTCTTCGCGCTCGCCTCGGCCCACTGCCACCATCCGCTGTTGGCCGCGGCTGAGGCAGGTCCTGCCGGCAAGTGGCAACTCACGTTCAACACGCCCCATGGCGTCATGAATGGCACGCTGGACATCAAGCAGGCTGGCAACAAGCTCTCCGGCACGTGCGCCAGCGATCATTTCGGCTCCGTCCCCCTCGCCGGCAGCGTCGACGGCAAGAAGATCTCCATCGACATCGAAGTGCAAGGCATGGCCTTCAAAATGATCGGAACGCTCGACGCCGATAAGATGAGCGGCACCATCGAACCCGACTTTGGCACATGGTCCGCCACGCGCGACTCCAGCTCCGCCGTCCGGTTCGTGCTCGGCAGCATCGACGGCATAAAGCCCGACACGCTCGAATTCGCCGTCAAACCCGATAGCGGCGCGCTGACGCGCTTCCGCGCCGGCGCCGAAACCGACGTAATCCAGGTCCCGCCCGGAGAGCGGGACCTGGAGCACGGCAAGGCCATCCGTGTCAGCGATGTCAACCGCGGCGACCGCGTCCTCGTCTCTTTCGTCGCCGGTATGCCCGAGGCGCGCCGCATCGTGCTCGTGTCCAGTGACGATATCGTCAAACGAAATGAGACGGAGCGTCTCGACTGGCAGAAGCGCGGCGTCTCCGGCACGGTTCTGTCGAACAATGGGGAAGAGGTCGTCGTCGAGACCCGCACTTCGCAAGGCGCGCAAAAGACCGTAGTGGTCGTGCCGGCCAAGGCGAAGATCCGCCAGTACGCCCCCGATTCCGTCAGTTTCGCCGCCGCCGTCCCCGCCACGGTGCTGGCGATCGCGCCCGGAGATCAGTTCACGGCGCGCGGCAATAAGACTCCCGACGGCGCCAGACTCACCGCCGAGGAGGTGATTTTCGGAACGTTCCTGACCAAAATGGGAACCATCGTCGCCATCGATTCCGATGCCCGCCGCGTCCGCATCGAGGACCTCGTCACCAAGGCGCCGCTCACCGTAAAACTGATGCCCGCCTCCCAGCTGAAAACCATGGCGGCCCCGAAAACAGCCGCCGCTCCCTCGCATGGCGGGCCCGCGCCCGACCCCGGCAGCGTCTCCGATATCGCGCAACTCCTGCGGCACATGCCCGCCGCCAAAATCGAAGATTTGAAAGTCGGAAGCGCCATCATCCTCACCGCCACCAAGAGCTCCCATCCCGACGAAGTGACCGCGATCATGCTGCTGGCCAACATCGACGGTTTCCTCCAGTTCGCCCGCACGCAGGCCGCTAATCAAGGCATCAGCCTCACCGAAGCGATGGCCGGCATGCACGGCGGCCTCATGCGCGGCGCGAACGGGCTCAGCCTCCCCGCCATCCTCCCGTAAGCCGGCCGTTAGAATCTCAGATGCTCTCCGGCGCCGCGAGACAGCGACATGCTGAAACAGATTTTGATCGGCCTTTTTCTGTCCGTCCCCGGGATCGCGCAGAGCCTCCGCGGCGTCGTCACCGATCCCTCCGGCGCGATCGTCCCCAACGCCGCTATCGAGCTTCGCGGCCCCGCCGTCCGCCGCGCCCGCACGGGTGAAACCGGCGAATTTGCTTTTCCGGCGCTTCCCCCCGGCACGTACGAGCTTCGTGTCAATGCCAAGGGCTTTCCCGCCGCCATCCGGCGCGACCTCGCCATCGAACGCCCCACGAGCGTGGACATCCGCCTCGTCCTCCGCGGCGAGAAGCAGACGGTCAACGTCGAAGACGAGATGGGGCGCGTCGGAATCCAGCCCGAATCGAACAGCGGCGCGGTCGTGATGCGCGGACGCCAACTCGCGGCTCTCTCGGACGATCCCGATGAGCTTGCCCTCCAGTTGCAGGCGCTCGCCGGCCCCGCCCCCGGGCCCAATGGCGGCGAGATATTCGTCGACGGTTTCAGCGGCGCCAGCCTGCCCCCGAAGTCGTCCATTCGCGAAATCCGCATCAACGCCAATCCGTTCTCGCCCGAGTATGACCGCCCCGGCTTCTCGCGGGTCGAGATCTTCACCAAGCCCGGCAGCGAAACCTTCCACGCCCAGGCCTTCACACAGTTCAACGACCGCGTCCTCAATTCGCGCAGTCCGCTACTGGCGCAGTCCGGCCGCCCGCCATATCGCGTCCACTCTTACGGCATCGAAGCCGGCGGCCCGATCCGCCGGAATCGCGCATCCTTCACACTCGGGGCCGAGCACCGGCAGATCGGCGAAAACGCGCTGATCCAGGCCGCCACCCCCGAAGGCCGCGTCAACGATGCCGTTTCCGCGCCGCAGACCCGCACTTCGGTCACACCACGCATCGACTTCGCGCCCGGCCGCCGCCACACCGTGGCGGTCCGTTACCAGGAGATTCGCGCCGCGCTCGACAACCAGGGCGTCGGCGACTTCAACCTGCCCTCACGCGCCTACCGCGAGATGCGCGGCGAGCAGGTGGCACAGCTCACCGAAACCGCCGCGCTCAGCGCCCGAATGATCAACGAAACGCGCATCCAGTTTGCGCGCTCCGCCACCCGTTATGCCGCCGCGCAGACCGCCCCGTCCATCGAGGTCGCGGGCGCCTTCGCGAGCGGTGGCGCGCCCATCGGCAATTCACGATCCTCGCCCGATGGCGGCGAATGGTCCAATCTGACGATGCTGACCAGAGGCGGTCACACGTGGAAGTGGGGCGGCCGCGTCCGCGCGTCGCGACTCGACGATGTTTCGCTCACTAATTTTGCCGGGACATTCACCTTTTACTCGCTGCAGGAATATCGCGACGGCCGGCCCGCGCAGTATACCCGTAACGCCGGCGCGCCCGAGATGCGCGTGAACCAGACAGACGCTGGAATCTTCGTCAACGACGATTGGCGCGTGCGCCCCTCCGTAACCCTGAGCGCCGGCCTTCGCTACGAAGTCCAGACGAATCTGGGCGGTCCCGGCGACTGGGCGCCGCGCGCCGCGGCCGCCTGGCGCATCGGCAAGACGACCGTGATTCGCGCCGGCGCCGGGGCTTTCTTCGACCGGATCCCGAGCAGCGTCACCCTCAACAGCCGTCGCTATGACGGCATCGCGCAACAATCGTACGTTGAGATCAACCCGGCGTTTTACCCGGCGATCCCGGCGCTTGCCGCCGGCCCGCAGCAGTTGCGCCCCGTGTATGCCGGCATCGTGGCGCCGCGTCTTTATCAAAGCAGTATCGGCGTCGAGCAGCAGATCGATCGGTCTTCGCGCGTGTCGCTCACTTGGGTCGGCAGCCGCGGTGTCCACCTCCTGAATACCCGGAATATCAACACGCCGCTCGGAGGCGGGTATCCGTTCGGCGACCGTTCCCTGCGCCTCCTCACCGAATCCGCCGGGTTCAGCCGCATCCAGCAGGTCGTCCTCAATGCCAATGTCACTCGCAAGCAGCTGGCGATGTTCGGCTATTACGCGCTCTCGTACGGGAAGGACGACAATGAGGGTTTTCCCGCCAATCCTTACGATCTGCGTGCGGAATGGGGCCCTTCATCCTACGCGGACATCCGCCATCGTGTGGTCATCGGCGGCGCAATCCCGCTGCCCGGACGCCTCAGCGTGAGTCCTTTCCTCGCAGTCAACAGCAGCCTGCCGTATAACATTACGACCGGCGCCGATCCCCTCGAAACCGGCAGCCCGACAGCCCGGCCGGACGGCCTCGGCCGGAACTCGGCGCGCGGCCCCGCCAACGCCAATCTCGCGATGCGCGTCTCCCGAACCTGGACGTTCGGCCGCGAGACGGCGGCGGCGGCCGACGGCCACGGTGGCGGCGCGACTCGCGGCGTGACCCTCAGCGCCTCGACCATGAACGCGCTCAACCACCCCAATTTCGCGCCGCCGGTCGGCAATCTCTCGTCGCCGTACTTCGGACAATCGCGGGCCCTCGGAGGCCTGATCGTGATGTTGCACGGTGGCGCCCCAACCACCTACAATCGCAAGATCGATCTCCAGATTCGCCTGACGTTCTAATGGCCGAGGGCGATCCGGACGCCGCTGGAACCTGCCGGGTCGTGCCGCTCTGAGTTGCTACAATCGCAAGTGATGGCCAACGATATTTACGCCGCCTTCGACACCACGGAAGGCAAGTTCAAGATCAAACTGTTCGCCGACAAGGCGCCCAAAACAGTCGAAAACTTTGTCAGCCTCGCCGAAGGGACCAAGACCGGCAAGCCGTTTTACGATGGCACCGTCTTTCACCGCGTCATACCGGATTTCATGATTCAAGGCGGCGATCCGGAAGGCACCGGACGCGGCGGGCCCGGGTATAAGTTCGCCGACGAATTTCATCCGGAGCTCCGCCATACCAAGGGCGGCCTGCTCTCCATGGCAAACGCCGGGCCTAACACCAACGGCAGCCAGTTCTTCGTCACCGTCGCCGCCACTCCGTGGCTCGACAACAAGCACAGCATCTTCGGCGAAGTCACGGAAGGCTACGACGTCGTGCAGAAGATCTCCAAAGTGCCGCGCAGCTCGCAGGACCGGCCGGTGAAAGAGGTTCGCGTCAATTCGGTCAAAATCGAGCGCACTTAGCGTTCGATGCGACTCGCAATTTTCGGCGGAACCTTCGATCCCGTCCATCGGGCGCATATTGCCGTAGCGCGCGAGGCCGCCGATCGATTTCACCTGGACCGGGTGCTCTTCATTCCGGCCGCGCGTCCTCCGCACAAGCAGCACGGCGCTCATGCCCCGTACGCGCATCGTGTCCGCATGGCGGAACTGGCTGCGGCCGGAGATCCGCGTTTTCATGTCTCCCGCCTGGAAGAGGGCACTCTCCGCAGTTATTCCATCGACACCATCGAAAAGCTCCGCGCGGAAATGGCGCCAACGGATGAACTCTTCTTCATCATTGGCGCCGACGCCTTCGCGGAAATCCAGACATGGCGCCGCTGGCTGGATGTCGCGCGCGCGGTGCGCTTCCTTGTGGTGAGCCGTCCCAATGCCCAATATGCGCCGCCGCCGGAGGCGCTTTATGAGCGTTTGGATACGTTAAGCCTCGAGACTTCCTCCTCCGACATTCGTCGCTTATTGGCCGCCGGCGAACGGCCCGAAGAGCTCGCGCCGGAAGTGCTCGATTACATAAAAGAGCATGATCTCTACAAGTCCTAAACCGTGCCGGAACGAACGTTCCAGCGCGATTCGGGCGCATTGCGTTTCGTCAATCGTGGCCGGCAGACCCACCCCTGTGTCGAGCCGCCCCTGAATCGAGCCGCCCTGTCCCGCGGCGCCCTGCTGCTCATATCGCGTAACTCGTGATTTCTCTTGTATGTAAAACATTTCCAGTGCAAGATGTTTTTTAAGGATTTGGAGTGGCCCGCTTCGTGCACTACGGGACGCGCAGTGTGGTCCCCTCCCGTCCGGACTGCCAGTAGCTGGAGGTCTCTCTTGAAAAAACTCAATTCCATCATTTGCCTGATTGTGATTCTCATTACGGCCGGCGCGCTGAGCGCCCAGACCGTCAGCGTCTCGCCGACGTCATTAACCTTCTCTGCCCTGACCGGCGGCGCTGTGCAAACTCAATCGTTGACCGTGAATAATGCCGGATCTCCGACATTCGCCGTCTTTTCCAACGCAACGTGGCTGCGGATTAAGACGGCGTCCGACACGGGCAACGGTTCCCCCAGCCTGGCTGGATCCACGCCTGCCACCATAACCGTCACCGCGGACCCCACCGGATTGCCGTCCGGAGTGGTGCAGGGCGGGCTGACAGTGGTCGGCAATAGCGGACCGTCGCTGACGGTCCCCGTGACGTTTACCGTGAGCAGCATCGGCGTCGCGCCATCGCCGGTGACCTTCGCCTATCAGCAGAACGGCATTCTGCCGAACCCCGCGACGCTGACCCTGACCTCGTCTTCCACCGTGTCGTTCACGGCGACCGGAACGACGACGTCCGGCGGCAACTGGCTTGTGGTGCCCGCGAACGGCACCTCGCCCGGCACATTTTCCGTGTCTGTGAATTCGGCGGTGGTAGGACCCGGCATGCCTGCCGGAACGTACAATGGCGCCATTAACATTACGCCGGCGACCGGGCCGGCGGTGTCCGTCCCCGTCACTCTCACCGTGACCGCCGCGCCGGTGGTCTCGGCCAACCCGGCCGCCATCAACCTGAATTATCAAAGCAACGGCGCCACCGGCCCGACCAACACGCCGTCCCAGACCCTCACTCTGACGAATCCGGGCGCCCAGGATCTGGCTTACCTGATCTCACCCGCATCCGCTCCCGGAGGATGGCTTCTGGCGAATCCCACGAACGGCACGATTCCGGCGAACGGCAGCATACAGGTGGCCATCAGCTATGTCACGTCCACGAATCTGCCCGCCGGCAACTACGTCGGATCGCTGACGATCTTCATTCCTGGCGCGGCCGGCCAGCAACTCATCGTGCCCGTCCGGCTGTTGATTTCGAACTCTCCTCTCATCACCGTGCCGGGTTCGACCCTCGCCTTTACCTATCAGCTAAACGGTTCGGCGCCGGCATCGAAGACCGTGCTGGTCACGTCGAGCGCGGTGGCGGCCGATGCCGCCTCCGGACAACTGCCCTTGATCATCACCGCCACCACCGCGGCCGGCGGCAATTGGCTCATCGTGCCTCCGAACGGCCAGACGGGCATCCCATTCTCCGTGGCCGTCAACACCACCGGCCTTGCCACCGGAACCTATAACGGGACCGTCTCGGTGACCGGCGTCGGCGCCGCGAATCCCGCGCAAACCATACCCGTCACCCTGACCGTCAGCAACGATCCGTTGGTCGTGGCCAGCTTTGGCGGGTGCTCGACAACGAACACCACCTGCCCGCTCAACTTCCCGATCCAGATCGGCCAGAACAACCCGACCGGGCAAACCATCCGCGTCACCAGCAGCACGGGGGCGCAGGCGAGCTTCACGGCCACCGTCGCGATGACGCCATCGGCCGCTTGCGGCACAGGGTGGCTTTCCTCCGGCGTCAACGTCGCGCTCGTCAGCAATGACGCGTCTTTCCCCATCACGGTCACGCCGGGCGCCATTGTCGCGGGCTCGGTCTGCACCGGGACCATCACCATCAGCGGGACCAACCCGGCCACGGGCGCGCCCCTGCCGAATAGCCCGGTGACGATCCCCGTGAACATGTACGTCAGCTCCACGGCGATGCTGGTTCCGAACTCGGTCGCGCTCAACTTCAACACCAACATCAACGCATCGGCTTCGCAGACGCTGACCGTCACCAGCACCAGCGCGACCGATCAGTTGGCCTTCAACGCCTCGACTCCGGGCAACGCTCCGTGGCTGCTGGCCGGCCCCGTAGCGCGCAACACCGCTGCCGGTTCCAACAACATCATTGTCGCGGTCAACTCCGCCGGCCTCGCGCCCGGCACGTACTCGAGCGCCGTCACCCTTACCGCGACCGCCGCCGGCGTCCTCGATAGCCCCATCACCGTCCCGGTGACGCTGACGGTCACGGCCGCAACCATGACCGTGACGCCGAACTCGCTGCCCTTTTCCCAGACCTTGGGAGGCCCGGTCCCGGCGCCGCAGAAGCTGACGGTCACGACGAACAATTCCGACATCACCTTCAACACCAGCGTGAATACGGTGGAAGCGGCCGGCTGGTTGACGGCCACGCCTGCTTCGGCGACCGCCACGTTGGCGGCTCCCGCCACCGTCACGGTCGCGGTGAACGGCACGGGTCTCGCCGCCGGAACGTATCACGGCACGGTGACCCTGGCGTCCACTTCGCCGTTCACAACGGGAAGCCCGGTCAGCATCGCCGTGACCCTGGAGGTCAAGCCCGGCACGCTCTCGGCGACCCCCACAGCGCTGGCATTCGGCCAGGTGGTGGGCGGCCCCGCCCCGGCGGCCCAGACCGTCTCGGTGGCCGGCGCCCCCGGTCCGCTCCCGTACACGGTGACCACTTCCACCAACGGCAACACCGGCAACTGGATCACGGTCACGCCGGCCGGCGGCAACACTCCGTCCGATATCAAAGTGAGCGTCAATGCGGGCGCGCTGCCCGCGGGCGACTACACCGGCAAGGTGACCATCACGTCCACCGGCGCCGCCGGGAGCCCCCTCGACATTCCCGTGTCGCTCAAGGTCTCCACGGCGTCCACCCTGGTTGTGGCCCCGGCCACCTTGACTCTCAGCTACGTTCTGGGGACGTCGAACCAACCGGCCCCGCAGACGGTGCAACTCACCGCCACCGGCGCCGGAGTCACCTTCACGACAACCACCACGACTTCCGCCGGCGGCAACTGGCTGACGGTCACGCCGTCGAGCGGAACTGCGCCCGCAACGCTGACGATCACCACCAACACGGCGGGTCTGGCGGCGGGCAGCTACACCGGCACGATTGCCATCAACTCGCCCAATTCGGCGACTCAGCCGGCGGCCTCGATCACCGTCAACCTGACCGTCACGGCGGTGCCGAAACCGGTGCCGACGGTCGTCCAGAACGCCGCCAGCTCGTTGATCGGACCCGTTTCGCCCGGCGAGAACATTGTGATTTACGGCAGCGGAATCGGGCCGGCGACCCTGGCACTCGGGCACGTGACCGCGGGCCTGTTCGACACCACCATCGCCAACACGCGCGTGCTGTTCGACGGCGTTCCGGCGCCGATCATCTACGCGCGCGCCGACCAGACCAGCGTCATGGTGCCGTACTTCGTCGGCCGCGGACCCAGCACCAGCGTGGTCATCGAATACCAGGGCGTGCAATCGAGCCCGATCACGCTTTCGGTGACCAGCACCGCGCCGGGCATCTACGCGCTGAACCAGGCGGGTAGCGGCCAGGGCGCCATCCTCAACCAGAACCTCACGGTCAATGCGGCGGCCAATCCCGCGGCGAAAGACTCCGTGATCGCGGTGTACATGACGGGAGAAGGGACGACCTCCCCGAGCGGCATCGACGGCGGACTCGCCGGAGTGAACGGCACGCCCCTGGCGAAGCCGATCCTGCCCGTGACCGCCACCGTCGGCGGTGTTCCCGCGACGGTGGAGTATTACGGCTCGGCTCCCCTCCTCATCTACGGGGTGATGCAGGTCAATGTCCGCATCCCGTTGACGGCGCCCAGCGGTCCGAACGTGCCGATCGTCATTACGGTCGGCAACGTCAGCACACAAACCGGAGGATCGCAGATTACCGTAGCGGTCCAGTAAGAAGAACCGCGGTAAAAACGAGGGGCGGGACTGGAAACGGTCCCGCCCTTTTTCTTTACCCAACCACATCGAGAAACGCCTTCGCCGCATGGCTGAGGGCTCTTCTCGTCGGATAGATCAGCCGGATCTTGCGCTCCACGTGAATCTCCTTCACCGGCACATCGCATAACAATCCCTGCCGAATCTCCTGCTCCACACACATGCGCGGCAGGAAGGCCACGCCGACATTGCTCTGCACCAGCTTGCGGATCGTCTCGATGGTCGGCATCTCCACATCCATGTGCAGCGGCACTCGGTGCGCCTGAAACTCCCGCAACACCACATCGCGATAGGGCGACAGGACGTTGTGCGCGATGAAGGTCTCCTCGCCCAGGTCGCCGAGGGTGATCGATTTCCTCCCGGCGAGCCGGTGCTGCGGAGAGACCACGAACGCCAGCGAGTCCGTATAGATCACCTTCGACTTCAGCCGCTCGTCCCCCGGATCGTAGCTGATCATCCCGAGCTCCAGATTGCCGTCCAGCAACTCGTTGGGAATCTTGCTCGACAAGCTCCGCCGGATCTGCATCTTCACCTTCGGATACAGTTCCCGGTACTTCTCGATATGTTGCAGGAGGTAAAGAGTGGTGGACTCGTTGGCGCCGATCGTCAACCGTCCGGCCGAGTTGTCCCTCAACTCGGCCAGGGAGTTGTCCAACTCCTGTTGCAAGCTCTGAAAACGGCGCGCAAAATCCAACACATTTCGCCCGGCATCGGTCAGAATCAGGTACTTACCGGACCGGTCGATGAGTTTTTCCCCAAGCTCCTGTTCCAGCCGCTGTACCGCCAACGATACCGCCGGTTGGGTTCGAAAGAGCTTCTCCGCCGCGCGGGAGAAGCTCTTCTCCGTCGCAACTGTAAGAAAAACCTGGAGGGAGTGAAGTTCCACGCGAGACAGAATAACATTAACTAATGCCAACCTGCAAAATTATAAATTTGCCAAATCCACGGTCTCACCCGACAATGGTTCTATTGGTGACAACTCGATGAGCGATCGCGTATATATTTTCGACACCACTCTTCGTGACGGTGAACAATCCCCGGGCTGCAGCATGACCGTTCCGGAAAAGCTGCGCATGGCTCGCAAACTGGTGGAACTCGGCGTCGATATCCTCGAAGCCGGCTTCCCGATTGCTTCCGAAGGCGATTACGAGGCGGTGACCGCCGTCAGCCGGGAATTCCCCTGGGCACAGGTGGCCGCGCTGGCCCGCTGCTGCACGCTGGACGTCGAGCGCGCTGCAGCGTCTCTGGCGCACGCCCGGCGGCCCCGGATTCACACCTTCATCGCCACCAGCGACATTCATCTCAAATTCAAGCTCAAGAAAACCCAGCAGCAGGTGCTCGATGAAGCCGTCGCCGCGGTCGAGCTCGCCCGGCGTCATGTGGATGATGTCGAATTCTCCGCCGAGGACGGCGCGCGCACGGACCCGGATTTCCTCGAGAAGATCAGCCGGGCCGTCGTAGCCGCCGGCGCCCGCACCGTCAACATCCCGGACACCGTGGGCTACTCCACGCCGAAGGAATATGGCGCCCTGATCGGCCGCATTGCCAAAGCGCTCGGGGATTGCGCGATCGTCAGCGTGCACTGCCATGACGACCTGGGACTGGCCGTCGCCAATTCGCTGGCGGCGGTCGAAGCCGGCGCCCGGCAGATCGAGTGCACCATCAATGGCATCGGGGAGCGCGCCGGCAACTGCTCGCTTGAAGAGATCGTCATGATCCTCAAGACTCGGTCCGATTCGTACCCGTACCACACCGGCGTCCACACCGAGCATCTGTACTCGGCGAGCGAGCTGCTCAGCTCGATCATCACCTTCGGGCCGCAACCGAACAAGGCGATCGTCGGCCGCAACGCGTTCGCCCACGAGGCGGGCATCCATCAGGACGGCTACCTGAAGGAAAAGACCACGTACGAGATTATCGACCCCCGCTCGGTGGGCGTGCCGGAGGGCAAGCTGGTGCTGGGCAAGCACAGCGGCCGCCATGCGCTGAACCAGCGCTGTAAGGAGATGGGGTTCGAGCTGTCGCGTGAAGAGCTCGACGCGCTCTACCACCGTTTTACGGGCGTGGCCGATCACCGCAAAAAAGGACTGATGGACGAAGAGATCCAGTCGCTGATCGAGCAGGGCCGCGAAGCAGCCTTGCACGTGGCGGCGGATTGAGCGCCATACCTCATACAAGATGAATCTAAACGTTCTGGTTTTACCCGGCGACGGCATTGGCTCGGAAGTCACCCGCGAAGCGGTGCGGGTGCTGGAGCACGTCGCAGCCCGATGGAAGCATTGCCTGAAGCTGAGCCAGGGACTGCTCGGCGGCATCGCCATCCATCAGACCGGCACGCCGTTCCCGGAGGAAACCGCCCGCCTCGCGGCGGAGGCCGACGCCACCCTGATGGGCGCCGTCGGATTGCCGGAGTTCGATAACGCGCCGCCCGAGAAGCGCCCGGAGAAAGGGCTGCTCGGGATCCGTCAGGCGCTCGGAGTCTATGCGAATTTACGCCCGGTTCGGGCCTATGCGTCGCAATTGGATTCTTCTCCCCTGAAGAACCACCTGGTGGAAGGCACTGACATGATCATCGTCCGCGAACTGACGGGCGGGATCTATTACGGAACTCCGCGCGGCATTACCGGAAGCGGCGCGGAGGAGCGGGCGGTCAATACCATGACCTACACGCGCCCGGAAATCGAGCGCGTTTCCCGCATGGCCTTCCACCTGGCCCGCGCGCGCCGCAAAAAGGTAACGTCGGTCGACAAAAGCAACGTGCTCGAAAACTCGCAGCTCTGGCGCCGCGTGGTGATCGAGATCGCGAAAGGATTTCCGGATGTCGAATTGGACCACATCCTGGTCGATAACTGCGCCATGCAGCTCATCCTGAATCCCAAGCGCTTCGACGTCGTGCTCACCGAAAACATGTTCGGCGATAGCCTGAGCGACGAAGGCGCCGTGCTCGCCGGGTCGATCGGCATGCTGCCCTCGGCCTCGATAGGCGACCGCCGTCCGAGTGGCGCCTGGGTCGGATTATACGAGCCGGTGCACGGCTCGGCGCCGGACATC
>CAZSQK010000073.1:0-41338 GCA_964608645.1 uncultured Solibacteraceae bacterium
ACAATGACGATTACCGCCGCGGCAAGCTGACCAACCACAAAGTCTTCGGCGACGCGATGGCGATCCTCGCCGGGGACGCGCTGCTCACGCTCGCTTTTCAGGTGCTGGCGGAGCTCCCGGCGGATGGTGAGCGCAGGGCGCGCCTGATCGGCGAGCTCGCCACCGCGGCCGGCACCGTGGGAGGCATGATCGGCGGCCAGGTGGCGGACATCGAGGGCGAAGGCAAAGCGCCCGATGCGCAACTGCTGGAGACGATTCACCGCGCCAAGACCGGCGCCCTGCTGCGCGCCAGCCTGCGCCTCGGCGCCATCTATGCGGGCGCGGCGGCCGGCGCGTATGCCGCGCTTTCCTGTTATGGGGAGCATGTCGGGCTCGCCTTTCAAATCGTCGACGACATCCTGGACGTGGAGGAATCGTCCGAGGCGTTGGGGAAGACCGCCGGCAAGGACGCGCAGCAGCTCAAGATCACGTTTCCGGCGGTCTACGGCCTCGCGGAATCGCGCCGCATGGCCGAACAGGAATGCGCGCGGGCGCATGCGGTGCTGGAACCCTTCGGCGACGGCGCGGTCCGCCTGCACGAACTGGCCGAGCTCATCGTGCAGCGAAAGTCATGAAGCGGTTTTCATCCCTAGCGCTGTTCCTGCCGGTGATGGCCGCCGCGCAGAGCGGATCCACCGCCATCGCGACACGGGTGTCGGCGATTCTCGGCGCCGGCGTGACGGGCGGTGTGCAGGGCCTCTACTTAAAGCAGGTCGGCGGATCGGTCCTCGCCAACCTGCAGGAGCGCACGGCGTTCGACCCGGGGACCGCGGCTACCATCGTCCCGCTCCTGTATCTGATCCGCCAGGTGCAGACCAATACGATCACGCTCGATACCCCCGTGATCCACTTCGACAATCCGCCGGCGGGCTGTCCGAATCCCAATTACCCGCTGGGGACCGAGCCGTTACGCGTCGCGCTGCGCGAGATGATGTGGCATTCCGACACCGCCCGCGCGCACGCCATCGAATCGACCCTGGGGCGATCCAATCTCGACGCCTTCGCGCGCTCGATCGGCATGGCGAATACCAACATGCCCCTGATTCCCGGGTGCGCCACCTCCACGCCGGGCCGTTTGACGCTGACTGACGCCGCCCGCCTGTATGAAGGCGTGCTGGATGGGAGTCTCCTGCAATCGCCGCAGACGGCGTTTCTCGGTTTCCTGGCGGGCAAGGCGCAAATGGCTGTCGAGGGTTCGGACTGGGATCATATCTGGTACACCGACATTCCGAACATGATCCGGCAGGAGGCGCCCGCAGGAATCACGGCGAGCCAGATGTCGACGTACCAGACCCAGATGGACCTGGGGTATAAGTCCGGCGCCACGGTGGTGTGCCAGAACGCGGACTGCACCCGCGTCCAGGAGAATTACTCGGTTTCCGGTTGGGCGCGCGTCCCATACTGCGCCGGCAAGGACATGATTTTCGAGGATTCGGTCTTCGGCGTGTTTCTCGCGAACGCCCCGGACGACTCCTGGTTCGCCGGTAAGAAGACCGCGGCTTCGATCGCGTTCGCAGCGGCGAAGGGGGAACTGCTGCGCGAGCAGATCCATGGCGGCCTGGCGTCCTGCTACGCCGCGGATCCCGTGATCGTCACGCCCATCCCAGGTTCGACTTTGACCGGCCCGACCGTGCGATTCGCCTGGTCCACGGGCGCAAACTGGGACGGCTACCGGCTGGAGATCGGCCGGTCGCCGGGCGGAAACGAGTACGCCAGTATCGTGACTTCGTCGCCGGGCGCCATCGCTGCCAATCTGCCGTGCGACTCCCGCCCCCTGTATGTGCGCCTATGGGCGCATGGCGGCGCGGGATATGCCGATCCTTCGGACTACACCTATGCGGCCTGTGCGAACGCCGGACCGCAGATCACCAGCCCGCCGCCCGGCAGCAATCTCGCGTCCGCCAGCGTCACCTTCACGTGGACCGCGGTGAGCGGCGCCGACTCGTACCGCCTCGACATCGGAACCGACCTGCAGCGTAACGATCTCGGATCCTTCACGGTGACCGGCAGATCGGCGACCGTCAACAGTATCCCGGCGGACGGCCGCACGATCTTCGTGCGCATCGCCGCGCATACCGCCGCCGGCTTCCTGACCCCCAACGACTACACGTACAACAACCTCTTGGGCCAGACTCCGGCGATTACGTCGGTGGTGAATGCGGCGTCCCTGTTGCCGGGCCTGTCGCCGGTGTGTCTCGCGATTGCGAATGGCAGCAACTTCACGGCCGGCGCGACGGTGGCCGTCGGCAACACCCGCGCCTTCGTTGTCGGCGCGCCATCGGCCGGCCAGATCGTGTTTCTGATTCCTGCCAACGCGGGCGTCGGGACCACCTCGGTGACGGTCACCTCCGGAGGCGTCGCCAGTGCGCCGTTCCCGGTCACTCTGAGCACGGTGAGCCCGGGCTTGTATGCGACGATTCTCGATGCGGCCGGCGCCACGATCTCGACGACTCATCCGGCGCAACCCGACGATCCGGTCAGCCTGCGCGCGGTTGGTATGGGCCCGGTCGACGCCAATGGCCGGCCGACGCTGCCGTTCCGGGTTCTCGTAGGCGCGAACAATTTGTCGGCGAGTGTGGACTCGATCGCGCCGGTGGCGAATGCGCCCGGCGTCACGCAGATCGACTTTCGCGTGCCGGCGGGCATGGCGGGCGGCGCTCAACCGGTCACGGTCGCGATCGGAGCGGCGTCGAGTAATGCGGTCCAACTGGTGGTGGCGGGTCCCGCCATCAGTGGCATCCTGAATGCCGCCAGCTTCGCGCCCGGTGGGAAGATCGCTCCGGGCTCGATCGTCAGCCTTTTCGGAAACGGCCTTGCCGATGACGACCGGTTCGGCATTTTTCCGTCGGTGTCGCTTCCCGGCGGCGGCTCGATCGCGTTCAATGGGATCGCCGCGCCGCTGTTCGACGTGGCCGCGTCGGCCGGACAGATCAACCTGCTGGTCCCGTTCGAGCTCCCGACGGACGGCAACGCTTCCGTCGTCCTCGCCAACTCCTCGGGCACGAGCGCGGCGTTTCCGGTGGCCATGGCGCCGGCCGCTCCCGGCATCTTCCGCATCGGCGACCCGTCCAATTCGCGGAGGGCAAACGCCGCCGCGTTGATCGCCAACACCGCATGGCGGGTCATCCCCTCCTCGATGGCTGCCGCGCTCGGCATTCCGCAGGATTGCAAGGCGAACAACCTCGGCGCCGGCGTCCTCTGCGGACAGCCCGCGGCGCCGGGCGATATCATCCAGATCTACTGCACCGGATTGGGCCGCGCCACGCCGAACGGCAATGCGGGCGCGCCGCCGCTGCGCACGGGCGCCGTCGCTCCCGCCAACGGAAGCGTCCTGTACCGCACCGTGGAGACGCCTCAGGTCACAGTCGGCGGCGCCGATGCGGCGGTCGTGTTCTCCGGCATTGCGCCCGGTTTCGCGGGGCTCTATCAGGTCAACATCGTGGTCCCGGCCGCCGCGCCCCAGGGCGACGACGTGCCGCTCACGATCGCGATCGGAGGCGCCTCTGACACCGCCACCGTCGCTATCCGCCGCGAGCCATGAAGACCCGATTGGACCGCCTCATGGTCGAGCGCGGGCTCGCCGAGTCCCGCGAGAAGGCCCAGGCGCTCATCATGGCCGGTGAAGTCCTCGTCGATGGGCAGAAGGCCACCAAGCCCGGCCACACCGTCGGCGGCGAGTGCGAGCTCGCCGTGCTGGCGCGGCCGCCTTATGTGAGCCGGGGCGGGCTGAAGCTGGCGGCCGCGCTGGCGCATTACGGCGTCGCCGTCGACAGCAAGGTGTGCCTCGATATCGGCGCCTCGACCGGCGGATTCACGGACGCGCTGCTGCAGGCCGGCGCCGCGCGGGTGCATGCCGTGGATGTCGGCGCCGGACAGCTGGCCTGGTCCATCCGCACGGACCCGCGCGTGGTCCTCCACGAGAACGTCAACGCGCGCGAGTTGTCCTTCGACCGGCTTGGCGAGACCGTCGATTTCATCGTTTGCGACGTCAGCTTCATTTCGGTGACCCTGATCCTGCCGGCGGCCGTCACGCTGCTCCGGCCCGGCGGGCAAATGGTTATACTGATCAAACCGCAGTTTGAGGTGGGCCGCGGCCAGGTCGGCAAGGGCGGCATCGTGCGCGACCCCCTCCTGCATCAGGCCGCCTGCGGCCGGGTGAGACAGGCCGTGGAACATTTCGGATTCAAGACGGAGATCATGGACAGTCCCATCCTCGGCGCCGAAGGAAACAAGGAGTTCCTGCTGTATGCCCATCATTAAGACTGTAGGAATCATCTCCAAACCCGGGTCCGAGCAGGCCGCGAAGATCGTCCCCGAGATTATCGCCTGGCTGAAGCATCGCGGCATTGCGGTGCGTCTCGATGAAAACACCGGGATGTATGCGGGCGCTCGCGCCACTCCCCGGGAAGAAGTGCCGGAGGGCTCGGACCTCATCATTGTGCTCGGCGGCGATGGCACGCTGCTTTCCGCGGCGCGCGCCATCGGCAGACGGGAAATCCCGCTCTTCCCCGTGAACCTGGGCGGCCTCGGCTTCCTGACCGCGATCACCATCGACGAGCTCTATCCCGAATTGCAGCGCGCGCTGCGCGGCGAGCATCGCATCGGCAAACGAAAGCTGCTGACCACCGAGGTCGAACGTGCGGGCGAGGTGGTCGCGTCTTACGACGCGCTCAACGACGCCGTCCTCACCAAAGCCGCGCTGGCCCGGATGATCGATCTCGACACGCACGTCGACGAGCAGTTCGTTTGCGTGTACAAGGCCGACGGTCTCATCATCTCGACGCCGACCGGCTCGACGGCGTATTCGCTCTCCGCCGGCGGGCCGATTATCTTCCCGTCCGTGCCGGCCATCTGCATTACGCCGATCTGTCCGCACATGCTGACCAACCGTCCGGTCCTGGTGCCGGAAACCAGCGTCATTCGCATCCAGTCCCACGGCCCCGATGAAAGCGTGTTTCTCACCATCGACGGCCAGATCGGCGGCCCGTTGCGCGAGGGAGACACGGTGGTCTGCCGCAGCTCGCATTATTCGTTGATGCTGGTCCGCCCGCCGCGCATGATGTTCTTCGACGTGCTGCGGCAGAAGCTGAAATGGGGAGAACGATGAAGCGGATCTCGCTGACCGCCTGGATTTTTATCGGAATGGCCGCGGGCGTCGCCCTCGGTGTCGTGGCGCCCAATGTGGCGAAGCAGCTAGGACCCGCCAGTAGTGTGTTCCTGCGGCTGATCCGGTCGATCATCGCGCCGCTGCTGTTCGGGACGCTGGTGGTGGGAATCGCCGGTGGCGGCGACATCAAGCAGATGGGCCGCATCGGCGTGAAGGCGATCCTGTACTTCGAGATCGTCACGACGTTCGCGCTCTTTCTCGGCCTCGGCGCCGTGAACCTGGTCCGTCCCGGCGAAGGCGTGCCGATTCAACGAACCGCCGAGGAGGCGGCGCTGCCGCAGACGCAGACCACGCTCGCCTCGGTCCTCGAACACACCTTCCCGGCGAGCATCATCGATTCCATGGCGCGCAACGACGTCCTGCAAATCGTTGTGTTCACCTTCCTCTTCGGCGCGGCCTGCGCCTCGATCGGGGTCAAGGCGGAGCCGGTCGTGAAGTTCTGCGGATCGCTGGCGGAAGTGATGTTCCGCTATACGAGGTATGTGATGTTCCTCGCGCCCATCGGAGTCGGCGCGGCCATTGCGGTGACGGTCGGGACGAAGGGCGTCGGCGTGCTTTTCGGCCTGGGCAAGCTGATCTTGACGATGTACCTGTCGCTCTTCCTGTTCGCCGCCGTGGTGCTCGGCGCGGTCGTCCTGATCTTCCGCATCCCGATGGGTCCGTTCTATCGCGCCGTCCGCGAACCGTTTCTAATCGCATTTTCGACCGCGTCGAGCGAGGCCGCGCTGCCGCTGGCGCTGGAGAACATGGAAGGCTTCGGCGTCCCCAAGCACATCGTCGGCTTCGTCATTCCGACCGGCTACAGTTTCAATCTCGACGGCACGACGCTGTATCTCTCGCTGGCCTCGATGTTCGTGGCGCAGGCGGCCGGCGTGCACATGAATTTCGGCCAGCAGTTGCTGATGATGTTGACCTTGATGCTGACCAGCAAGGGCGTGGCCGGCGTGCCGCGCGCCGCCCTGGTGGTCCTCGCCGGCACGCTCACGACGTTCCACCTGCCGGCGGAGGGCTTCGCGATCCTACTCGGCGTCGACGCCGTTCTCGACATGGCGCGCACCTCCGTCAATGTGTTGGGCAACTGCCTCGCCAGCGCCGTGGTCGCTCGCTGGGAAGGGTTCAAGGTCGGCTCCGAAATCCGGCCCCTCGCGTAGCTACTCCGCCCGGAGCGCCGTCATCGGATCCGCTCCGGTCGCTCGCCTCGCGGGCACGTAGCATGCCAGCGCCGTCACCGCGATCGCCAGCACACCTACCGCCGCAAACGTCAACACGTCGACGCCCTTCACTTCATACAGGAGACTGCCGAGGAATTGCCCGAGCACGGCGCCGCCGGCGAGGCCCGCCGCGACGCCCGCCGCCGCCATTCGCACGCCCTGCCCGAGCACCAGTCCCACCACGTCCCACCGCCTTGCGCCCAGAGCCATCCGCATGCCGAATTCGTGCATGCGTTGACCCACCGCGTACGAGATCACGCCGTACATTCCGGTCGCGGCCAGCGCCAGCGCCAGCCCGGCGAAGAGCGCCACCAGGAACAGCGCGAACCGCGGCGTCGAGAAAGATTCGCCCGCCACCTGTTCCATGACGCGAGTGTCGGAGACCGCCAGTCCGCCGTCCAGACTGTGCACCGCCGCCCGCACCTGCGGGACCAGCGGCGACGGGTCCGATGCGGATCGCAACACCACGGACATCTTCTGGAATTGCCAGGGCATCTGCAGCTATCGCGGCATTCCTCCCTGACCTGGGTCACGCCGCCCAGCCGGCGAAGCGCCGCCAGGCGCGCTTCGTGTCGAGGCATTCCCCGGGCGATGTTCTCTTCCGTCTGCTGCTCGATGTGGAACGTCAACTCCCGTTCCAACTCCGCTTCCACACGGCCCCTCCGTGTCAGAGACTGCGCCCGCATGCGCGATATGTCCCACCATCGAGCCATTGCGTTAAACCGTCCGGATCACCAGCGCGACCGCGTTCGACAGCCGCTCCCATTGCGCCAGCTCTTTGTCTAATTGCGTCCGGCCCGCCCGTGTCAGGCTGTAAAACTTGGCCTCGCGGCCGGTCTCGCTGGCGCGCCACTCGGCCCGCACCCATCCTTGCTGTTCCAGCCGGTGCAATGCCGGGTAGAGCCCTCCCTGTGTGACCTGGAGCACATCGTTGCTGACCTGCTCGATGCGCTTGGCGATGGCCCAGCCATGCTTCGGCTCCAGCGCGACTGTCTTCAGGATCAGCAGGTCCAGCGTTCCCTGGATCAGATCCGACGGTTTACTCACCCCGATACCTAAACGATCGACAATCCATACCTAATTGAATTACATCACGGCCACGGGCCGCGTCAAGTAAATTGAAGGAAAGGAGTCCGCCTTGCTCAAGTCCAGCCTGTTCACGATTGTCTCCGCCCTGGCGCTCTGCGCCCAGGAGCGTCCTGGCCCCGTTCCCCAGCAGAAGCCTGCGGAAAGGCCCGCTCGAGCCGGCACTCTGCGCTTCGACGTCGGCGCCATGGACAAGTCCGCCGATCCTTGCAGCGACTTCTTTCAGTACGCGTGCGGCAACTGGGTCAAGAACAATCCGATTCCGCCCGATCAGTCGCAGTGGGGGCGTTTCGCCGAACTCGAGGAGCGCAACCAGGAAGTCCTGCGCGGCATTCTCGACGAGGCCGCCCAACCCGATCCGAAGCGCGACCCCGTCACCCGTCAGATCGGCGATTACTATGCCGCCTGCATGGACGAGAAAGGC
The DNA here is from genome assembly GCA_964608645.1 of uncultured Solibacteraceae bacterium. Taxonomy (GTDB): domain Bacteria; phylum Acidobacteriota; class Terriglobia; order Bryobacterales; family Bryobacteraceae; genus CAZSQK01. The sequence goes on from CAZSQK010000073.1 coordinate 7,928, forward strand.
ATCGAAGCCAGGGGGCTTAAGCCCATCCAGCCCGAGCTCGATCGCATCCTGGCTTTGCAGGACAAGGCCCAGCTTGCGGAGGAGATGGCGCGCCTGCATCGCATGGGCGCCGGCGCCCTGTTCGATTTCAGCTCGGGCCAGGACTTCAAGGACTCGACGTCGGTGATCGCGCAACTCGATCAGGGCGGTCTGGGACTTCCCGACCGCGATTACTACCTCAAGGACGATCCCGAGTCGATCGAGATCCGCCACAAATATGTCGCCCACCTGGAAAAGATGTTTCAACTCGCCGGCGACACGGCGGAACAGGCCAAAGCCCACGCCGCCGCCGTCATGAAGCTGGAGACGAGTCTCGCGAAAGGGTCGCTCGACCGCGTCTCGCGGCGCGATCCCGCGAAGGTCTACCACAAGATGACGGCGCGCGAGCTCCAGTCGCTGGGCCCCGCCTTCCGGTGGACTGCTTATTTCCGCGACGCCGGCGCCCCCGCCTTCACCAGCATCAACGTGGCATGGCCCGACTTCGTCAAGGCAGTCGATGCGGGCGTCCGCACCGCCCCGCTCGACGAGTGGAGGACGTACCTGCGCTGGCATCTCCTGCACTCCTCCGCTCCGCTTCTACCCGCCGCCTTCGTGCAGGAGAACTTCAGCTTCTACGGCAAGGTCCTGACCGGCGCCAGCGAGCTTCGGCCGCGTTGGAAACGCTGCGTCGATTTCACCGACCGCCAGTTGGGAGAGGCCCTCGGACGCAAGTTCGTGGAGCGCACCTTTGGCGCGGAGGGCAAGCAGCGCACCCTGAAGATGGTCGCCGAGCTCGAAAAGGCGCTCGGCCGGGACATCGAGAGTCTGTCGTGGATGACGCCCGCGACCAAACAGCAGGCGCAGATCAAGCTGAAGGCCATCGCCAACAAAATCGGCTACCCGGAGAAGTATCGCGACTACTCCAGCGTCACGATCGCGCGCGACGACGCCATCGGCAACAGCGGCCGCGCCGACGCCTTCGAATTCCACCGCGTGCTGCAGAAGATCGGCAAACCGGTCGACCGGACCGAGTGGGATATGACGCCGCCCACCGTGAACGCCTATTACGACGCCCAGATGAACAACATCAATTTCCCGGCCGGGATTCTCCAGCCGCCGTTCTTCGACAACCAGATGGACGACGCCGTGAATTACGGCGGCATCGGCATGGTGATCGGGCACGAGCTGACCCACGGGTTCGACGACGAAGGCCGCCAGTTCGACGCCAAGGGCAATCTGCACGACTGGTGGACAGAGGCCGATTCCAAGGAGTTCGCCGAGCGCGCCGCCTGTGTCGCCGACGAATATTCCAGCTTCGCCGTCGCGCCCGGCGTCCACCTCAACGGCAAACTGACCCTCGGCGAGAACACCGCCGATAACGGCGGCGTCCGCGTCGCCCACATGGCGTTGATGGACGCGTTGGCCGGGAGGACGCTCCCGAAGATCGACGGCTTCACGCCGGAGCAGCGTTTCTTTCTTTCGTTCGGCCAGATCTGGTGCGCCAACCAAACCGAGGAAGCCCTGCGCCTGCAAGTCCAGACCGATCCCCATTCGCCCGGGAAGCAGCGCGTCAACGGCGTCGTGGTGAACATGCCCGAGTTCCAGAAAGCCTTTTCCTGCAAGCCCGGCGCCCCCATGGCGAAACCGTCCGCCTGCCGCGTCTGGTAAGCCGGCGTGCGATCCGCCGCAGTGGCCAATGGCGTGCCTCATCGAGATCGATGCGCACGCTCTCGTTCGCCTTCTCCGCCGCGCTCCTGGTCGCTGCGACCGATCCGGGCCGATGGTCGCTGCCGGACCAGGAGCGCTTCCTCCTCACGGCCGGCATCTCGAGCCAATCGTCGGCCGGAAAAGGCCTTACAGATTCCAGGAAGGCCATCCTGACCGACGGCCGCCGGACCCACGCCGCCCATATCCAGTGGATCGACATCTATCAGCCGTTGTTTAAGGGCAAGGACGGATCCGAGGAGCGCGAGTTCAAGGACTCCTGGAAGTTCAACGTCGCCGCCTACCGTCTCGCGAAGCTGCTCGGGTTGACGGACATGGTTCCCGTCTCGGTGGCCCGCACCGTCGATGGCAAACCCGCCGCGGTCACGTGGTGGATCGACGGCATTGCCATGGACGAGAAGGAGCGTCTCCAACGCGGCATCCAGCCGCCCGACGTCCCTTCCTGGAATCGGCAGATGGACGCGATCCGCGTCTTCGACCAGTTGATCTACAACATGGATCGCAGCCAGGAAAATCTGCTCATCGGCAACGACTGGCGGGCGTACATGATCGACCACACCCGCGCCTTCCGAAAATGGCCCCAGCTCCGCAATCCGGCCGCGATCACCCACTGTTCACCGGATCTCGTGCGCGCCCTCAAAGCCCTCCGCCGCTCTGACGTCGCGCGCGAACTCGGCTTCTTGCTCACGGGCGAGGAGATCGACGGTCTGATGGCCCGCCGCGACCTGATTTTGCAGAAACTCGCGTCGTAGCCGATTACTCGCCCTTCAGCACGCGATTGACTTTCTCCACCAATGCCGCCGATGTGTAGGGTTTTTGCAGGAATCCGGCCAGTCCCTTGCCGGTGAAGCGCTGGATCACTTCCACTTCGTTGAAGCCGCTGGAAAGGACCACCTTCGCTTCCGCCTTGATCCTCTGGATCTGCCGCAGAACTTCCTCGCCGCCGGGGCCCGGCATCGTCAAATCCAGCAGCACCAGCGAGATTTTGTTGGAGAGCGCCTGGAAGACCTGCAGCCCCTCGGTTCCGTTCTCCGCCAGGATGATATCGTAGCCGCGGCGCTCCAGCGACGCCTTGGCGGTGCGGCGAACCACTTCCTCATCGTCGATCACCAGCACTGTGCCGGAGTGCGTCGCCGATTCGATCACGACCGGCGGCGCGACCTTGTCCGGCTCCCGCTCTTCGGCCATCGCGGGGAAAAGAATCTTGAACGTGCTGCCTTGACCCGGGGTGGTGTAAACCTTGAGCGCGCCCTTATGGCCGCGCACGATTCCCTGCGTTGCCGCCAGACCCAATCCGCGTCCGGCGAACTTGGTGGTGAAGAATGGATCGAAGATACGCTGCAGTGTCGGCTGATCCATCCCGCACCCGGTGTCGTGGACTTCCAGCGCGACATACTCGCCCGGCCCGATTTCGCCCGTGCCGAAGGTCTGCGCCAGGTAATGCTCGTCCACATGCTGCGCCCGCGTCGTCACCAGCACGTTGCCGAGCCTATCTCCCGGAATCGCTTCGGCGGCGTTGATCACCAGGTTCATCACCAGTTGCTGGATCTGCGAGGCGTCCGCCTCGATACAGGGGAGTCTCTCGGCCAGATCGAGCCGCAGTTGCGCGTTCTTGGGGATAGAGCTCTGGATGAGTTGACTGATGTCGCGGACCGCGTCGGAAAGATCGATCGCCTGCAGCACGAAGCGGCCCTTCCCCGCATAGGCCAGCAGTTGCTTCGTCAGGTGGGCTGCGCGTTCGCTGGCGCGCACCACGTCCTGCAGCATCCGCTCCGTCGGCGAGCCCGGCGGCAGGAGATCCATCGCCAGACTCGCATTGCCCAGGATGCCGGTCAGCAGATTGTTGAAATCGTGCGCCACCCCGCCGGCCAGGATTCCCAGGCTTTCCAGCTTCTGCTTCTGGAGAAACTTCTCGTCGTTCTGTTTGCGCTCCTCGAGGTAATCGCGCACTTCATATTGCCGCCGCCGCGCCCGCAGCGCGGCGTGGATGCTGCTGAGCAGCGTCTGCGCCCGCACCGGCCGTTCCAGAATCGTGAGGTTGGCGTCCTTGCCGAACAGCGCCAGCAGTCTTGTGCTGGTGTCGCTGGCCGCATCCGCGGCGGAGGTCAGAAACAATAAGGGGAAGTCCGACCATGACGGCTGGCGCGCCAGCGCGTCGAGGAGGCCTTCGAGCGAAATTCCCACCACCGCCTCTTCGGCAAACAGCGCCAGGCCCGCCCCCTCCTCGACCGCGCGGGTCAAGTCATCGACGGTCCGGCACTGCAGGCACGGCAGCTCGTTTCGAGCCAGCAGCGCGCCGATCAATTGGCTGTCCCGTCCGGTGGGCGCCAGGATTAGAGTCCGTTCTCTCGTCCGGTCGGCTGTCATGCGGGCGCGTCCGGTATCAGCGTCCCGGCTTTGCCGGTGAAAGACGGCACCCCCGTGAGCACGCCTTCGAATTGTTTGAGCGGCTCGCCGATTTGGATCCCCGCCGCGGAGAGCCGGAATTCCCGGATGCTCCGCTCATGCCTGCCCGTCCGTTTCTTCATCACCGCGATCGCCTGCTTGACCTCCCCGAACGCCTCGAAATACCGCAACACCAGCACCGTGTCGGCAAGGTATGTTACATCGACCGGAGTCTGCATCGCGGCGCCGACCAGCCCATGTTGCGCCAGCACCATCAACGTGAGAATGCCGCGTTCATTCAGGTACATCAACAGCTCATGCATCTGGATCACGAGAAAATTCTCGCTGGGCATGACATTGAGGTAGCCGTTCAAGCTGTCGATGACCACCACCCGGACGCCCTCGTTTTCGACCGTGGCCCGGACCCGGTGCGCAAATTCGCCCGGTGAAATCTCCGCGGGGTCGATCTGATCGACGGATACGCGGCCTTGCGCGATATGCTCCCGAAGGTCCATGCCGAGACCCGACGCGCGGTCCAGAAAGTTCTCCCGTGTTTCCTCGAAGACATAACAGGCCACGCGTTCGCCGTGCGCCGCCAACGCCATCATGAATTGCGTCACCAGCGTCGATTTGCCCGATCCGGCCGGCCCCAGCGCCAGCGTGCTGGTCCCATAGTGAAGACCTCCGCCGAGCAGAGCATCCAACTCCGCGACACCGCTCTTCGCCTGGTCCCGAGGCGCTCCGCCGCCCGATATCTCCCGTTTGTGCTCGGCGGCCACGAGCCTGGGATAGACCACCAGTCCGCCCCGGTGGATGTTGAAATCGTGGTAACCCTCGCGGTAGTGCAAACCCCGCAGTTTGGCCACGGTGAGCCGCCGGCGCGCGCCGCCGTATTCCACCGCCATCCGTTCCATCACAATCACTCCATGCGAGATGCTCTGCAATTGCAGGTCGGTCTCGACCGACGTCCGGTCGTCCAGCATCACCACGGTGCACTTCCGCCCCGCGAAAAACTGCTTCAGCGCCAGCACCTGGCGCCGGTAGCGCAACGGATCGCGCGCCAGCAGCCGCATCTCCGAGAGCGAGTCGAATACGACCCGCGCCGGCTGCAGTTTCTCCACCTGTTCGCAGATGAGCCGCGTCGTCTCCCCCAACTCGATTTCCGACGGGTGGAAGACCGTGTATTGCTGTTCGGCCTGCAGCCGCTGCTCGAGCGATTCCAGCTCGAACAACCCGATCCCGTCCAGCGACCATCCGTGAGAAGCCGCCACCGTGTGCAGTTCGGCCTTCGACTCCGAAAGGGTTACGTACAGCCCTTTTTCACCGGCTGCGCGGCCCGCCAGCAGGTATTGCAGCGCTAGCGTGGTTTTGCCGGTTCCCGGATCTCCTTCCACCAGATAGAGGTGGTTTGCGGGAAGTCCACCCCGTAGGACATAATCCAGACCGGGAATGCCCGTAGCTACGACCGACTCGTTTTGGGTGGGTTGCACTCTCTTGTCGCCCTCGCGCCTTCGGCGCACGGAAGGCTTACTAAATTATCGCCGTCCTTGCGAGGATGTGTCTTTCGGCAAAGTGCGATCTCGCACCGAAGGCGTCTCCCGATGATGGGTTCCATAGAAAATTTCTTCTTTACCTGGGTCCTCCGCGCCCGCTATTCTTGAGATCTCACTTCGGCAAACGAACGGGTTTCCAGTGGGTAGTGAAACAATGGAGCCCGTTTACCTCCTTCCTCGCTCACCGTCTGAGCGCGCCTTCTGATCGAAAATATGAAATGGAGTTCGCCGCGCCGCGGAGGAATGTAAGGAAATGCCAAACCTGTTTCTGGTCGGAGACCATCCGGCGTGACCGATTGGGCTAAAGCCGATTTCGCGGGGCTTCGGGTCCTCTCCCTGGAATCCCGGCGCGCCGATCAAATGGAAGAATCGATCCGTCGGCATGGCGGAATCCCGTTCGTCGCCCCTTCGGTGAAGGAACTTGCGTTCGAGCAGCACCACGAGGTGTTTGGCTGGGCGGAGCGGCTCTTCGCCGGCGAATTCGACCTGACTGTCTTGATGACTGGAACCGGGCTCGCCTTCTTGCGCGACATCCTGGCCGAGCGTTACGCGCCGGACCTGTTCGCGGCCGCGCTGCGGCGGACGACCATCGTTTCACGCGGCCCCAAACCCGCCGCGGTTCTGCGCGAAATGGGGCTGCAGGCCCGTATCGGCACCCCGGAGACCTGGCAGGACATCGTAGCCGTGATCGCCGCCCGGCCGGAACGGCGCATTACGATCCAGGAATACGGCCGGATCAATCCCGGATTCGTGGCCGCGCTCGAACAACTCGGCGCGAAGGTCTCCCCCATCGCGATCTATCGGTGGGCGCTTCCCGACGACGTCGGTCCGTTGCGGGAGGCGGTGCGGCGCATCGCCGATCGGGATTGTGACGTCGTTCTGTTCACGACCTCGATTCAGCTTACGCATCTGCTGGAGGTCGCCGAATCGATGGGCCGTGCCGCTGACGTGAGGCGCGCTCTCGCCGAAGATCTCGCGGTCGGCTCCGTCGGCCCCGTGATGAATGCGGCTCTGGCCGATTGTGGTTTGACGCCGGACATCGTTCCGGAGTCGCCGAAGATGGCGGTCCTGGTCCGCACCGCCGCCGAAACCGCCGCTTCCGCTCTGCTGCGCAAGCGCCGGGTTCCCGCGCGCTAACGCGCTTTCAATCGTTCCGGCCGCCGGCTTCCGGCGTCGCCGGTCAGGAGGAAAATTGCGTCGCCGTAACTCTGTCGAGGCGTTGAAAGCATCGAAATGTTGGAATCCGTTGCGCATTCGCAATGAGCTTCCGGACTTGATCGCCCAGGGATCCGAAAATCTCTCGGCTGCGGATAAGGACTTGCTGAAGTGGGTAGGCGTCTTCTTTCGCAAGCCCACGCCGGGAAAGTTCATGATGCGGATCCGCATGCCCAACGGCTTCGCCACCAGCGGACAATTGCGGACAATCGCGGAGTTGTCGCGGCGGATCGGCAACGGCGTTCTCGATATCACCACCCGACAGCAGATCGAGTTGCGGGGGTTTACCCTCGACACCGTCCCCGAAATCTGGGAGCGGCTGCGCGGCGTGGACCTGCACAGTATCCAGACTGGCATGGACAATGTCCGCAACATCGTCGGGTGCGCCCTCGCCGGATTGACCACCGATGAGCTCTTCGATGCGTCCCCCGTGCTGTGGGAGTTGGACCGCATCATCGTGGGCGCCAAAGGCAATCCCGAGTTCGTGAATTTGCCCCGCAAATTCAATATCGCGGTCACCGGTTGCATGGGGAACTGCGCCCACACCGAATCGCAAGACGTCGCCCTTGTGCCCGCGACCCTGCGCGGCAAGCCCGGTTTCAACATCCTGGTGGGCGGCAAGATGGGCTCCGGCGGTTTCACGATCGCGTCCCCGTTGAACGTCTTCGTCGAACCCCACGAGGCCGCCGAAGTCGCCGCGGAGCTGGTCCGCATCTTCCGCGACCACGGTCCGCGGGAAGCCCGGTCGCAGTGCCGGATGGCTCATCTGGTGGCGGATTGGGGAGTCGAGGAGTTGCGCTACGTGCTCTGTGAGCGCTTGATGCGGCCGCTGGACGAGGCGGGTCAGGATATGCGGCGGCGGGGCCCTTGCGAAGACCACGTCGGCATTCAGCCGCAAAAACAGGAGGGGTTGCGCTCGGTCGGACTCTCCGTCGTCACCGGCCGGTTGAATCCCGATCAGTTAACCGGGTTGGCCCGCCTGGCGGACGAGTATGGAAGCGGCAACGTCCGCCTGACTACCGGCCAGAACGCCATCCTTACCGACATTCCGCTGCGCCGCGTTCCGTCGCTATTGCGCGAGCCTCTGTTGCAGGAGCTCTCGCCCGCTCCATCGCCTTTTCAGCGCGGCCTGGTCGCGTGCACCGGGACCGATTACTGCAATTTGGCCCAGATTGAGACCAAACGATATGCAGTCGGGATCTCGCGGGCCCTCGAAGAGAGACTGGGAACGGCGCGGGAATCTTTGACGATCCATTGGTCCGGCTGTCCTGCCGCCTGCGGCAATCACCAGGCGGCCGACATCGGGTTTCGCGGCCTGCGCGCCAATATCGGCGGCCAGATCGTCGATGCGGTCGCCATCTATACCGGCGGCAGAACCGGCCCTGATGCGGCTGCCGGGAAGGAAGTTCTCGACATTGTGCCCTGCGATGAACGTCTGCCGGACGTGGTGGCCGGCTTGATCCTGGATCGCGATCGCCGCCGCATGGAAACGGCATTGGAAACCACACCGGAAGTTGGGGAGGAGATTACAAATGGACTACGTCAATCCTGCTGATTTGATCGCCGAAGCTCTGCGCGTGGCGAAACGCAAATCCCTATTGGGCATTCACGACATGCTGCTGCGGGGCGCCCTTTCGGGCGCATTCCTGGGCTTTGCCACGTCGCTCGTATTCATCGTGCAGAGCCAGGGCGCGCCGCCCATCGTCGGCGCGCTGTTGTTCCCCGTGGGCTTCGTCATGCTGGTGCTGCTCGGACTCGAGTTGGCGACTGGAAATTTCGCCCTGCTTCCGCCGGCGGTGGCTGCGGGTGAAGTGACCCTTGGCCGGATGCTCCGTAACTGGTTTTGGGTGTACCTGGGGAACTTGGCGGGGAGCGCCGGCTACGCTCTGCTCTTTTACCTCGCCATCACGAACTGTGGCGCCAACAACGGCGGTCCCGTCGGCGACTTGCTGCGGGCGGCCGCGCAGAAGAAAACAATCGGCTACATGGCGGCCGGAGGAGCCGGCTGGGCCACCGCGCTCGTGAAAGCCATTCTCTGCAATTGGATGGTCACCGTCGGCGCCATGCTCGCCATGGTGTCGCGATCCACCATCGGCAAGATTGCCGCCATGTGGCTGCCCATCCTCACCTTCTTCGCGCAAGGCTTTGAACACTCGATTGTCAATATGTTCGTGATTCCGTCCGGCATGATGTTGCGGGCGCCGGTGTCATTCGGAAACTGGTGGTTCTGGAATCAGATCCCGGTGACCATCGGCAATATTCTCGCCGGCTCCCTGTTCACCGGCCTCGCCCTCTATTCGACGTACCGCGTGAAGGACGCGCCGGCGCCGGCCGCGGCCGCTCCCGAACTCGCGGAAGTGGCTACGTCCTGATCGCCAATCGGCGCTGAAAACTCAAGAAGGATACTCTCACATGAACCCGATCGCTCGCAGTGTCTTCGTCCTGTTGTGCGCCGCCGCGCAGTCGTCTGTGTGGGCCCAGGGAGCCGCTCCTGCGGCGGCCGCGCCCATCCGCATTGGAGGCGTCACCGTCAGCGGCAGCGTCCGTTCGCGGGTCTATTTCTGGGATTGGTTCGAGCCCGCGGCCGGCAACAACGACTATCAGTATTCCGGCAGTCTGTTCCGCGTCGGGTTCTCGCAAAGCCGCGACGGGTGGAGTTGGAATGCCGAATTCGCCGTTCCCGTATTGCTCGGACTGCCGGCCGGCGCGACCGGCACGGGCCCGCAACAGGGCGCCCTTGGGCTCGGCGCCAACTATCTCTCCGCGAATTCCGGGAGCCGGAACACCGCCATGCTATTTCCGAAGCAGGTCTACATCCGCTTCGACGGGCTCGGCGGCAACAAGGCGCACACTCTCCAGATCGGCCGTTTCGAATTCCTCGACGGCAGCGAGGTCGTTCCCCGGAACGCGACCCTCGCCGCGCTGAAACGCGACCGCATTGCCCAGCGGCTGCTCGGCAACTTCGGCTTCTCCGACGTGGGCCGCAGCTTCGACGGCGTGCGCTACTCCTACGGCGCGCCGAAGGACAATTTCACGTTCGTGGGCGCCGTGCCCACACGCGGCGTGTTCCAGGTCGATGGCTGGGGCTGGAACCGCGTCGCGTTCGGCTACGGCGCTTATACGCGCCAGTGGGGCGCCGGGAAGCACGTGGCCGACACCCGGCTCTTCTTCTTGGAATACGACGATTTCCGGCACATTCTGAAAACGGATAACCGCTCACTGACCATTCGCCGCGGCGATCTCGCGAACATTCGCATCGACACGTTCGGCGGCCACTCCCTGCATGCCGTCGAAACCGGCGGCGGCCCCATCGATGTGGTCCTCTGGGGAGCCGCCCAGACCGGCCGTTGGGGCGTCCAGTCGCACCGCGCGGGCGCTGTCGACGTCGAAGGCGGATATCAGCCCAAGGCCCTCCCCAAGCTCAAGCCCTGGTTGCGCGGCGGCCTGACCTGGAGCTCCGGCGACGGAAATCCCAATGACAATCGGCACGAGACCTTCTTCCAGGTCCTGCCGACTCCGCGCCCGTACGCCCGCTTTCCCTTCTTCAACATGATGAACACCCTTGACCGGTTCGCGATCCTGTTGCTGCGGCCGCACCCCAAGGTCACCGTGTCGAGCGAATTCCACGCGCTGCGCCTCAGCGACGTGAACGACTTCTGGTACAGCGGGGGCGGCGCCTTCCAGCCGTGGACCTTCGGTTACAGCGGCCGCGCCACATCCGGCAAACGCTCTCTGGGCAACCTCTACGACACCGGCGTCGACTATCGCGTCAACCGCAAGCTGACGCTCAGCGCCTACTTCGGCTACACCCAAGGCCTCGCCGCGATGGAACAGATTTACCCCAACGGCAAAGATGGACGATTTGGATATCTGGAGATGATGCATCGCTTCTGACAATCGACGGCTCCCAGGAGATGACCGGTCACGCGCGGCCGATGCGCTTATAATTGGCCTATGACCATATCTGAGGGAAAACTGCGCCGGATGAAGGCGCTGTCGAACGACCGCGGCGTGATCGCGGCCGCTGCCATGGACCAGCGCGGGAGCCTCCAAAAATCGCTCGCCATGGCTCGTGGCGTGGAGATGAAAGACATCACCTACGACATGATGAGCGAGTTCAAGGTCGCCGTTTCGCGCGTGCTGACGCCTCACGCCAGCGCCATCCTCCTCGATCCCGAGTTCGGTCTGAACGCCGCCAAGGCGCGCTCCAAAAATGCCGGCTTGCTGCTCGCCTATGAGCTCAGCGGCTACGACAACACACAACCCGGCCGCCTCCCCGACCTCCTGCCCCACGTCTCCGTGAAACGCATCGTCGATTGGGGCGCCGACGCCGTCAAGATCCTCATCTACTACAGCCCCACCGATGACGCCGGCGTCAACGACATCAAGCACGCCTTCATCGAGCGCATCGGCGCCGAGTGCGAGGCTTACGAGATCCCGTTCTTCCTCGAATTCGTCGGCTACGACCCCAAGGGCGGCGACGAAAAAGGACTCGAGTTCGCGCGAAGCAAACCCGAGACCGTCAAACGCAGTATGGAGGAGTTCTCCAAACCGCAGTACAAGGTCGACGTTCTGAAAGTCGAGGTTCCGATCAACGCCGAGTACGTCGAAGGCTCCAGCGTCTACAAAGGACAGACGGCCTACACTCGCGACGAGGCCCTCAAGCACTTCCGCGAGGCCGCCGCGATTGCGACGAAGCCCTTCATCTACCTGAGCGCCGGCGTCAGCAACGCGCAATTCACGGAGTCCCTGAAGATGGCCACCGAAGCGGGGACCGATTATTCCGGCGTCCTCTGCGGTCGCGCCACGTGGAAAGAGGGCGTTCCCATCTACGCCAAGCAGGGCGCGAAAGCTCTCGAAGAGTGGCTGCAGCGCGACGGCGTTCGCAACATCAACGCCGTGAACGCCGCCATCCAGTCCGCGACTCCCTGGTACGCCAAAATGGGCGTCCCCGCCGGCGTCTGAGTCGGCGCGGCGCTCAGTGACGCGCTCCCTGGCCTCGCTCGATCTCCTCAGCGCACGGGAAGACGCCGCGTCAAGCTTGCGGCCGTGGACTCCGCGTTGGGCGCGGACAGCATCGTCGAGTGGCCGCCGCCGGTCTCCACAATGGTCAGAGCGCGCGCATGTTTGTGCCAGATCGACTGGAGCGACGGGATGCCGGGTTCCCGATCCACCGGACTGAACAGCGTCAGTTCTCCTGGATAAAACCCGGGCCGATACCGCGCCGATGCGACCAGCGCCGTAGTCGCCACCTTGAGAATACGGGTGGGTGCGGCCTTCAAAAAGCTCGGCAACGGTGGACCGTCCTGCCCTTTTTTTGTTTCATAGCCTCGCAGCCTATTGCGGACACGGCCGATCGCCGCGCGCCACGAACGAATAGGAGCGGCGCTCACGCCAGCGGCGAACCGAGCCAGTCGCCGGCCGGCAATCGAGAGCCAGGCGCGTAACGGCCATCTCAGCCGGCTCATCGTCGTGTCGAAAAGCCCGACCAGGCCGACCTTGTCTCCCGACTCCCAAAGCCGCTGCGCCATTTCGAAAGCAACCAGCCCTCCGAAAGAATAGCCGCACAGGTAGTAGGGACCCTCCGGTTGAAGCGACTTTACCTCTCGCAAATACTCGGCTGCCATCTCCTCCACGCTGCCGTGCGGCGGCTCTTCGCCGGTCAGACCGCGCGCCTGGATACCGATAACCGCCCCGGGGTAAGTCATTCGCCGCGTCATCGGAAAGAGCTCCGTGACATTCCCGCCGAGGCCATGGATGAAGAAGACCGGCGGTAAGCCCTTGCCCGGCTTCAGGGGAACCAGCGGCACGTAACGGCTCGTGCGATGTTCTCTCAGGGCTTGGCAAAACCTGGCAAACGCCGGCGCCTCATTGATCAGAGTCAATGGAAGCTCCACACCCAGGGCCCATTCGATTTCGACGATGAACGTGATCGCCTTGAGCGAATCGCCGCCGGCATCGAAGAAGTCGTCCTCCGGGCCGCGGACGGGTGTGTTCAGGACTTCCTGCCAGACGTGCGCCACGGTCCGCGCCACGCAATCGCCTTCCGCGGGGCCGGCTTCAGCCGCCGCGGCCGCATTGGCGCGTTCGCGTTGGACGTTGCCCTCATCCAGGACCGTGAGTGCGCGCAGATCCAGCTTGGAACTGGGCAGCCGCGGAAGCTTGTCGCTCAGATAGAACCATCGGGGCCGCATGGGCGTTGGCGCCGACCGCATGAAGTCCTTTAACTCGTCGGCCAGTCCGGCGGGCGCCCCCGGACCAGCGCACACATACGCGACGAGGGTCGCGCCGCCGTCCGCGCTGTTCGTGCGAACCAGGGCGGCGGCGTCGCGCACCAGGGGATGCTGCCGAAGGGCCGCTTCCACTCCGTCGAGATCGACGCGGGAGCCTCGAATCTTGACCTGCCTGTCCTTACGGCCCATCCGCTCCAACAGTCCGTCGGGCCTTTGGCGCACCAGATCTCCCGTCCGGAATATTCGGATCGAGGGCGCGCCGTTTCTTTCCACGCTGCCGGCGGCGCACTGTCCGTCGACCCAAAGCCCAAGCGACACGTATTGGCTTCCGGCGATCAGCTCTCCGGTCTCGCCCGGCCGCGTGTTGCGTCCATCCTCGTCGATCAACGCCAGCCGGTTGCCTGGGAGCGGATAGCCAATGGGAATTCGTGGGTCGTCCGTCCGGGAGGAATCATCGACGAACCATTGCATCATCGGCGCTTCCGTGGCGGCATAAATTAATTGCACGGCCGACCCCGGCGCGAGCCAGGCGCGCAGCCGATCGATGTCGCTCCATAGTGTGGTGTCTCCGCCGATGCGAACCAGCCGGAGGGCATCGCCCGCCCGCTCCTCCGCATGGGCGATCACCGGCCTCAAGAGAGCCGGAAACGCGAACAGGATGGTGATGCTCTCGGCGCGGAGGACCTGCAGGATCTCGCGCGCGCCGGCGCGTTGCGGATCGATGAGGCGAACGCTGGAGCCCGCCAGCAGCGCCGTCATGGTGTCTCGCACGCCGACGATGGTGCACAGCGACGCCAGAGTCAAAAACCTGTCCTCGGCGTTGATATGCGCGGCGTTTATGGATTGGGCGACGCGCTGCAGAAGGTTCCGCTGACTATTGACGATGCCCTTTGGCCGGCCGGTGGTTCCGGAGGTAAGAACTACGCATGCCGGTTGGTCCATGCCGAGTGGCGTGGGTCGCCAGCCCCGCCGTGCGGGTTGCGGCACACCGGTCAGTTGGATGACGCGCGCCGTTGGCGCGGCCGTCTCGACGGCGCCACAGGCGTCCTCTCGTCCCAGAATCAAGGCTGGTCGCACATCCTCCAACACCTGGCTTAACCAGCTGGCTGGATAGTGAGGATCCAGCCCGACAAAGGGACGTCCCGCCGCCAGGCACGCCAGCATGGCCAGAGGAAACATCGGACACGCCGGCATGGCGATACCGATCAAGTCTCCCGGTTTGGTTTCCGCCGCGATGATTTCGGCCAGTCCCGAAAGGCCATCCCACAATTCCGCAAAAGTCAGAGAGGTGTCCGCATCCGCGATCGCGATGCGGTTTGGATGCCCGTGCGCTACGCGCTCAAACTGCGCGATGATCGGCCGATCCAGATCCTCATCGCGAAATCTTGTGAAAATCCGGCTGGTCGGGCCGTTCCAGTCCAGGGGGTGCTTCCCGTCCTCGAGCCACTTCAGACCCGCGAATTCGTCCGCCGGCGCGGGAACGCTCCTCGTTCGGTTGCGCGCCTGGCCCTGATCTGCAACGGAATTCAACTTCCCCTTCTCCCCGGCTGGACGATTGTTCGGATGCCGCTTCCCTGGGAGTTACGTTCCCACCCCTTCAAATGTTCCAGCGGGAGCCTGCTGAGTTGGTGGAGTCGCCTTGACCAGACAGCCTCAATTCCTCGTTGGCATCTTCTCAACGTGATCGATCATCAGCAGGTCAACCGGTCCCTTCCGGGCTTCCAGCTTGAGGCCGAGTTGTTCTTGTAGGGCGTTAAAAATGCTGGGTGGCGGATCCTCCCCGGCCGCGCCTGGGCCAGGACCGTCCGGAATGCCCTTGGTCATGAGAACGTCGCCGCGTCCTCCCGGCATGCTCGATGGATCGTAACGCAGCCTCAAATCATACTTGCCCTTCAACCCGGTCTGGTCGATGACCGGGCGGTCGAACCGGTTGGAAAGCTGCAGAGCCAGGCCATCCATGGTCTGGCCCTTGGAAATCATGCACTCGCCGTTGGGCGTCATCATCACGAAATTGGCGCCGCGGCCGGCAGCCCTGGGCGGCGTCGCGGGGCAGCCATCGGGCCCGATCTTCATTCCGCTCACTTGCATCCCGCCTTCGCCGCGTCCGCCCTTATTGGGCGGCGAATCGAATGCGGGCGGCGTGTCCGTGGCAATGGAGTCTTTCAGCTTCGGGCCTTTCGCGGTCACCACCAGCGCGTATATCGGCAGCTCCTTGGTTTCGCGGTGCAGCGTGAGCTGAAAACGCTCCGCCAGGAGGTTTTGCAGCATGACCTTGACTTGTTCCTTCGTGGCGCCCGCGGGAACCTTGGCCACGATGTCAAATCGCTCAGAATCCAGCCAGTTCGGGCCCCCCGAGATCTGGCTGCGCTTGACGCCATAAGCGTCGATCATCAGATCGCGGATCGTGCTGAATGTGTAGGCGACGCGGCCGGGGTCGCCGCTGTCGGGACCGCCCTGCCGGCCCAACCGGATCACGCCGCGGACGGGCAGCCCCGATGGTTTGATCGAGGCCACTTCGAATTCCAGCCTCTCTTCCGCGGGTTTCGCATCCGCAGACTGCGCGTACACCAGAGAGCAAAGGCACGCCGCCAGAACCGTTCCCGGAATCGCCCGCCTCATCTTTCGAGCTCCTTTTTCGGTGTCATCTTGTATGGACGCATACGCTGCTGGAGCGTCACGCTGCTTTCGCGAGGTCCCAAGGGAACGCCGCCCTAAAACTCCCACTGAAAGCTGAACTGTACCTGCCGCGCGTTCAGCGCCTCGATCAGTCCCCGGTAACTGGCCAGCCCGTAATATGGGCTCACTTTCAGAGCGTTGGTGTGATTCGTGGCATTGTACACGCCGACTCCGAACAGAAAAATGCCATGATCCTTCCACCACTCGAAGCCCTTGGTCAGCCGCACGTCGACGCTGAAGACGCCCCGCTCGTAAAACGGATCCCGGTCGAGACCTGCCGGACGGGCCGTAATCGGGTATGCCCCGGTCCGGTATAAGTCGGTGGTCGCAAGGGCATTCACCGGCCGTGGGCTCCCCGCCGAGATCACCGGCGCGAGGTCCAGATGTTTGCCGGCTTTCTGCAGCCATTCCGGCGCGCCGAGCTCCTCCAACGGCACTTCGAAAATTCCGCTGGCCACCACCCGGTGCGCCTGGTATTGCCTCGACCGCGACCAGTCCAGCCGGGTGTTTGCCGGATTCATCGGCTGCTCGTCGAAGTCGCTCGCGTCGTCGCGGGCCGAGCCGCCCGTATAGGCCAATAGGTACGTCAACTCCTTCGAGAGGCGCCGCCGGATGGTCAGACTCACGCCCTGATAGCGCGACCCGGCGCTCTGTTCCAGCGAGAATTGCGGCGGCAGGGTCAGAGCGGCGTTGCGCAGCCGCGGCAAGCCATGGCCCGCGATATTCATATATTCGACCGTCACCGTCGTGTCCGCGTCGATCGCCCGCTCCGCCCCGGCCGTGAGTTTGCGCGAGTACGTGGGCGTCGACTCGAACCCCGCGTCAGGCCGGTAAATGGAATGTGCGATCCCATCGAGCGGCGCCGCCGGCGTCCCGCCCCGCGCCGCCAAAAACGCGCGTGCGGCGTCCGCCCCGGCGGCATACTGCTCGAAGCCATGCGCGCCGTCTTTCTGGATCGCGTCGTTGAGGAATGCCAGCGGATACCGGTCATAGAAGATGCCCGCGCCCGCGCGGAATACCCAGCCGCCGCTCCCACCCGGCTGCCACGCGACCCCCAGCCGCGGAGCCAGATTCCGCTTCGGCGCACGAAATGGCGCCGGCATCCGCTGCGCTTCATACCGCACGCCCCCGACCACCGTCAGCCCCGCCGCCGGCCGCCATTGATCCTGCGCCCAGAACGCGAAAGGATCGGTCGAATAGCGCGTGCGCGCATCGCCGAAGGCTTGCAGATAGACGTCGGGCGCCCCGCGCACAAAATCGTCCACTGTCGGAAAAATGAAAACACCCGCAAACCGGTTCGCCAGCCGCGCATCGAGCGCGACGTGCTGGATCGAAGCCCCGAGCCCGATTTGGTGCGCGCCGCGCAGCAGCGTCGCCGATTCGACCGCCTGCTCGTGATCCTCCGTCCGCGACGAGTCGAGCACCGCGGACTGTCCCATGCTCACCACCCCTGGGATCTCCAGCAGCGCCCCGCGCGCGTTGGGCGTCAGCTCGATCGAGCGGCGGGCGAACTGGAAGCGTATGTCGTTGACGAACGTCGGCCCCCTCACGCTCTGCCATGCGGCTGCGAAAGACTGGTCCTGGTTATGGCTCGTGCCGCGCGCCGACTGCTCGCTGAAGTTGTCGCTGCCCAGCACTTCGCGCCCGATGCTGGCGCGCGACAGCGCGTAGCGCGCCATCACTTCGTGCGACGCGCCGATGTGATGCGTCACCTTGAACGAAGTCTCCGTCGAGGTCGATTCCGCCGGGAACAGACCCTCCGCCACCCGCGGCACGGCCGCCCGCGCGAACAATGGCCCCGCCAGCGCCGCATTGATCCGCGACCGCACCCCGGCGCCGGGAATCTCCGAGAACTCCTCCGACGATTCCCGCTCGCCCTCGATCGTGCCGGCAAAAAACGTCCGGTCGCGGCGCAGCGGACCGTTCAGCGCAGCCTCCGGCTGATACTGCCGGCGCTGGGGCCGCGCGCTCGTCTCCGCCTCGGGATTGCGCGCTTCGATGAACGAGTCCGACGCGAACAGATTCACATCGCCGTGAAATTTGTTGGCCCCCGAAAGCGTCACTACATTCAAATTGCCGCCCGCCGCGCCGCCGAATTCCGGCGCGACGTTGGTGGCGGTGACCCGAAACTCCGCCACCGCCTCCTGCCCCACAGCCACCCGGCTCGACCCCGTCGTCTCGTCGCGGTTGTCCAGTCCGTCAATCGACAGGCTGTTGTTCCGCGCCCGCATCCCCGCGAAGGTGAAGCCGCTGTCCGGTGTGGCGCTCCGCACTCCCGCCTTCGTCCGCAGCGTGTTGGAGCCCGCCGCCGGCGACACTCCCGGCGCCAGCAGAACCACCCCGAGAAAGCTCCGGTTTTGCGACGGTGTCTCTTCCAGAGTCTCGCCGCCAAGCCCCACCCCCGCCGTCGGCGACGTAGTGTTCAGAGCCTCCGGCTGCTCCCGCACATCGATGGAGTTGCCGGCGCTCGCGAGTTTGAGCTGGATACTGTGTTCGAGAGTCTGATTTAACGAGAGATACGTTTGTGGAATCTCGGCGCGCTGAAAACCGGTCTTCTCGCAGCGGATCGTGTAGGCCCCGACCGCCAGGGCAGCGATGCGGTACCGGCCGTCCGGACCGCTATTGACGGTCCGCACCGCTCCCGTCGACTCCTGCGTGGCGGACACGACGGCGTCCGGAACCGCGGCCCCCGAGGGATCGAGCACCAGACCTTGGATCGAAGACTGAGCGAACCCGGCCAACGGCAGAATGAGAAAAGCCACGAGGCGAAGCATCAGTGACTTAACGATAACAGGAAGCGTTTTCGGGTGGATCGGAGTCCTATGCCGCCTTGGCCGCTTTCGCCGCCATCCCGACCAGCACCATGCCCGTCGTGAACAGGATGAAGAACATCCAGATCATCGCTCGCACCCTCGGCTCGCTGCCGCGGAAGTCTTTGAGCTTGAGAACTCCCCACAATGCCCCCACCAGCACCGTTCCCTGCATCAGCGCGTACGACGCGGTCGGTGAGAGCAGCGTCTCGGGCGCCCCCGCCCGCGCCACCAGCACGGCCAGAAGCCCCGTGCATAACACGCCCCCGGCGATGACGCCCACCAGGTGGGTCCGCAGCGTGCCAAGCGTGTAGGACAGCAGTTCGATGGGCTCTCCTTCCACCGGCAGGTTCACGAAAAAGAGGTTGAAGATGAAGGTCGAAAGCAGCATGCCCAGCCCGAACAGCACCATCAGAGAGTACGGTCCGAGACCGTAATCGGTGCTGCGCGCCTTGTCGATCAGGGGCAGCATGATCCACATCAGCGCGCCGCTCACAATCGCCAGCAGCAGGCCCTTCGCCGCGCTCGGGGCGTTTGTCGAGACAATCCGCGCCTTACTGTATCCAGGCACGGTCGAGGTGGCGATCTTGCCCTCCGCCACCAGCCTCTCCACCTTCGCGGAGACGTGGAAACTGTAGGCCACCCCGATCGTGATGATCGCAACCAGGAAGCAGGCCGTGCCCCCGAACAGGAACAGGGGGTTGCCCGCGCCGTGGTAGATCAGACTCATTCCAATGCCTAACATCAGGCTGACCCCCAACCCCAGCGGCAGCGCCACCGACATACCCGCCACCACTATGGCGCCCATCATGATCATGTTCGCCAGGTTGAAGACCGCGCCCGCCCCAAACGCCATCAGCCACTGCCGCTTGCCCGCGTGCATGATGTCGTCGCCGAACGAGAAGCCGTCGAACCCCAGGCTGCCCAGCGTCTGCGAATAAATCAGCGCCGCCACCATCAGGCCGAAGGCGACGTCGAAGTAGAACAGCTCGTAGCGCCATTTGCCGGCGAGCTTATACATGCCCGCCCACGATCCCCAGCACAGAATGCCGACGATCATCACAAGCAGAGCCTGAGTTGCGTTTTGCGCCAGTATCATGATTTATCCCGGAATACGTGAGAGTACAATGCCGCGTTAGTGCGGGTCAACCGTCCGGGGCGGACTTGGAGTACCAGGAACGGGCGGCGCCGCCGCCATCGCCGGCGGCGCCCCCGGTGTCTGCAAGATCTGAAAACGCTTGGGGTTAGCCTCACAATCCGGGAGCACCGCATCCAGGTAGTAGTTGAGGCCGTACTGCCAGTCGCGCTTGATTTCCCCCTCGCACACCTCGCCGCGGTGGAGGGCGGCCTCGTTTGCCAGAGCGCGGGTGCTGGCGATCCGCGCCAACTCGGGTTCCGCCTGAACCCTGAGATACACGATTCCCACCGCCGCGCCGGCTGTCACCGCCAGGACCGCCGCAACCCTCCGCCCCCGCGTTTCCAGGACCCAGGCGGCCACCGCCGGAATCGCCGGCGTCAGCCAGGTCCAGCGGAAATGGAGGCGCGGCGCAGCGGACCATTCATTGGCCGCCGCCGCCGGCACGAGCGGAGCCGCCATCGGAAACGCAATCAGCAGCGCCGCGCACGCCGCCAGCCACGGTCGTGCGTCGGCCACCTCGTCTAGCGCCATGGCGATCAGTGCCGCCGCCGCTGGAAGCAGCGGCAGCACATACCCCGGCAGTTTATTCGCCGAGAGCGAAAACAGCGCCAGCCCGAAGACGAACCAGATCAGCAGAAACTGCCGGCGCGGTTCGCGATACCAGCCGCCGCCGCGGATTCCGAGCCAAAGCAGCGGCGTCCACGGCAGCACCATCGCGGGCAGTCGCGCCACGTAGAACCACCATGGCTGCGTATGCATCAACTCGCCGGAAGCGAAACGTTGCAGGTGGTGCCGCACGAAAAACTCCTGCAGAAATATCGCGCCGTTGCGCGAGTAGCACAAGACGTACCACGGCGCCGCCACCAGAAGGAATGGAAGCAGCACTCTCGGCCGGATCAGGTCGCGGACCCATCGCGCGCGCAATGCCAGGGGCGCCGCCAGCGCCACCGGCACCAACCCCTTCGCCAGCACCGCCAGCCCCAAGAGGGCTGCCGCCGCGGGCAGGAACCGCGCGTCCCGCTTATGAATCCACGGAAGAGCCAACAGCATCGCCGAGGAGAAGGTCGCGGTCAACAGAAGATCCGGCACTCCCGCCTGGCTGAATCCGAGCCATGCCACCGAACTGCCGAGGATCAGCATGGCAAGCCCCGCCGCGCGGCATCCGAACTCGCGTTTGAGGATCCACCAGTAGAACCCGAGAAAAGCCGTCCCGGCCAGAGCCACCGGCAGCCGCGGAGCGAGATCGGGTCCGAGCCCCAGCCGGAACCCCGCGCCCGTCAACCAGTACAGCAGCGCCGGTTTCTCGAACCACGGCTGCCCCCATAACCGCGGCGTGACCCAGTCCCGCGATTGCGCCATCGCCCGTCCGATCCAGGCATAGCGCGGCTCGTCCGGGCCGATGAGGCCCGCGCCGCCCAATCGAAAAAAGTAAAGGAAATATGCCAGAGGCAAGACCAGCCACGGCAAAGCCGGGATTTTTCGGGGCACTTCCTCTTATTATAGGTTCGTGCGCGCCAACTTCCTCCCCGTGATTCCCGGCGCACTCGACCGCGTCCTCCCGTTCATGGCCCGCTTATACGAGCAGGACGCCTTGTCATACGATCCCGCCCGCGCCCGCCGTGTCTCCGAGTGGCTGCTCGCCAATCCCGATTGCGGCGCCATTTGGTCGATCGAATCGGACGGAGCCGCCGCAGGCTACATGGTGGTCACGGTCTGCGTGAGCCTCGAATTCCACGGCCGTTTCGCCCTGCTCGACGAGCTCTATTTGGATCCCCCCTGGCGCGGCCGCGGCATCGCCCGCGATGCCATCGACGTCGCCGCCGGCTGGGCCCGCGCACGAGGGATGTCGGCCCTCCGTCTGGAAACCTCTGTCGAAAACGCCCATGCCATCCACGTCTACCGAAAACTCGGTTTCCTTCAGCACGACCGCCACATCATGACAAGGTGGCTCTGATGCCCGCCCCAATAGCGCTTCTCCAGGAGGGCGATTCCTCGTGGGGATTGCTGGTCCTCCTGCTGATGAAAATCGCCCTCTATCTGGCGCCCGTCATCGCACTCGTCATCTATTTCGTCAGACGGTGGCGCCGCGCTCGTGCCAAGGGCGTCCCCGGCTTCCATGACAAGCGCCCGCGCCGCGGAATCGTCTATACGAAATCGGAGCTGGAGGCCATGAAGAAGGACAAAGGTAGCGAAGTCCCGTAGGCCCAAAGCCTAGTCACCACGGCCATCTGCGTCGTCAACGAATGGCCGCCGTTTTGGATCCCCCTGGCGCGGCCGCGGCATCGCCCGCGATGCCATCGACGTCGCCGCCGGCTGGGCCCGCGCACGAGGGATGTCGGCCCTCCGTCTGGAAACCTCTGTCGAAAACGCCCATGCCATCCACGTCTACCGAAAACTCGGTTTCCTTCAGCACGACCGCCACATCATGACAAGGTGGCTCTGATGCCCGCCCCAATAGCGCTTCTCCAGGAGGGCGATTCCTCGTGGGGATTGCTGGTCCTCCTGCTGATGAAAATCGCCCTCTATCTGGCGCCCGTCATCGCACTCGTCATCTATTTCGTCAGACGGTGGCGCCGCGCTCGTGCCAAGGGCGTCCCCGGCTTCCATGACAAGCGCCCGCGCTCCGGAATCGTCTATACGAAATCGGAGCTGGAGGCCCATGAAGAAGGACGAAGGTAGCGAAGTCCCGTAGGCCCAAAACCCAGTCACCGCGGCCATCTGCGTCGCCATCGAGTGGCCGCCGTTCCGGCAAGACCTCAAAGACGCGTAGCACGAGGGCGTCGACGACTGCCACAATCGCACGACGCCATTAAGCAGAAGAGCGCATCGCCGCCTTCAATCTAGCCTCCTTTTCGTTCTCTGACTACGGGCGCTTTTACCTGCGTTGATCGGCGCTCATCTGCGGCTCTATTTTGGGCATCTATATACCTGACTCACCTACAGTTCATTTTGCGTAGCATAGAGGAATAATGCCGTTTTGGTATCACGTACCCATACCCATACCCACACTGCCGCATCCTACCCCGGAACTGGTTCGCTTGGTGAAGTGGTTGGTAGAGGATGGAGCAGATGTCCACGTTGGAACACGGATTGCGGTTTTCAAGGATTCAACAGGCACATTTGCCATACTGACGAACGGCGATGGCATACTGCGGACAAAGCTTTTTCCAGCCGGGGCAGAGTTGCCACTCGGGACTCCTGTTGCCGTGGTCGATGCGGATGGGGACAATATCCCGTATGGCGGGCCGTACTCGATTGCCGAACCGACTGCCGCCTCCGGTGAGCCATGTAGATAGATGCCCTATTCTGCCTTCGCTACTCCGCCCGTAGCGCTTCCATCGGATCCACCGCCGTCGCCCGCCGCGAGGGCACATAGCTCGCCAAGGCGGCCGCCGCCGCCAGACCGCCCGACACCAACGCATACGTCATCGGATCCGCCGCGCCAATCCCGAACAGCATCGACTTCATCCCCCGCGTCAGCGCAAATGCCGCCGCCAGACCGAATACCAGCCCGATCGCCACCAGCCGCAGCCCGTGCCGCACGAACATGCCCGTGAGCGCCGGTTGCTGCGCCCCCAACGCCATGCGGATTCCGATCTCCCTCGTCCTCTGCGACACCGAGTACGAGATCACGCCGTAGATCCCGATCACCCCCAGCAGCAGCGCCATCCCCCCTGCGATTGCCAGCATCACCAGCGCGAACGAAGTGCGCGCCATCGACTTCTCGTAGAGTTCCTGCATCGTCTGCACGCCGGCCAGCGGCAGGTCGGGATTTACCGACCAGACCGCCTGCCGGAGCTCCTTGAGGAAGCCCCCCGATCCCGTCCGGCTGCTGCGCACCAGATAGGTCATGGTTCGCCTCCCGGTCACCTTGTTGCCCCAGAAATCGTGCGCCAGCGCCGGCCAGTACACCGTCATCGAGGCGGGCTGATCCACTCCACTGTCGCGCTCATTTCCCACCACGCCGATCACCTCCTTCCACGGTCCGCCGGTGCTCTCGCGAATCCGCCTGCCGATCGCCGCCCCCGGACTGCCCCAGTATTCGCGCGCGAGGTTCTCCGAGAGGATTGCCACCGTCGCCTTGCCGTAGACATCGTTCCACGTGAAATCGCGCCCGGCCAGCAGTGGGTTGCCCAGCGTCCCCAGGAAGCCCGGGCTCGCGAATTTGTGGCGCCGGACCGGCGGCATCTTTCCTTCCGCCGCCGGATGGTCCTCCACGAAGATAGGGTCGAAGCTGTAATTGCCGCCCATCGGCACCGAGCTCGCAAAACCGGCCGCCACAACCCCCGGCGTTTGCGCGATCCGCTGCCGGATGGCGTCCTGCATCCGCACCACCTGTTCGAAATCCTTGATTTGCGCCTCCGCGATCAAGATCCGCAGCGTCTGCAGTTCCTCGGGCCGCGTGAAGCCCGGCTGCACATTCCGCATCGCCTGGAACGTGCGGATCATCAGTCCCGCTCCCACCAGCAGCACCAGCGCCAGCGCCACCTGCACCACCACCAGGGTGCTCCGGGCGCGATGCCGCTCGCGGCTCTGGCTGAGCGTGCGGCCGCCGTGACGGATCCCTCCCGCAATCTGCGCGCCGCCATACTTGAAGATCGGGATCAGACCGAAAAACACTCCGGAGAGAGCTGAGACCGCGAAGGCGAATAACAAAACCATCGTGTCCAGCGAGATCTCGTTCAGACGCGGCAGTCCGGTCGGCGCCATCGCGACCAAGATCCGCAGCGCCCCGTACGCCACGCCGATCCCCAGCAGGCCGCCGCCCGCGCCCAGTGTGACGCTCTCGAGCAACAGTTCGCCCGCGATGCGATGCCACCCGGCGCCCAGCGCCGCGCGAATGGCGAACTCCTGCTGCCTCCCTTCCGCGCGCACCAGCAACAGATTTGCGACATTCGCGCAGGCGATCGCCAGCACGATGCCAATCGTGCCCATCAGAACCCACAGAAAGCCGGAGATGTCGCCGATCACATCCGCCTTCAGCGGCCGCAGACTCGGCGCCAGCCGCGCCTCCGCGAACAGCTTCTTACTGGCGCCGTTCGGGGCCTCGAATCTCTCGTCGACGATCGGCAGCATCCGCGCGATGTCGGCCGTCGCCTGTGCCAGCGTGACTCCCGGTTTGAGGCGCGCTACCGATTGGAAGCTGAAATTCCCCAGCGTGAGCTTGTTGCGGTCGAACTGAAAAGGAACGATCAGCGACGGATTGCGGTTGGCCAGGGTAAACCCTTTGGGCAGGACGCCGATAATCTCGCGAGGCTCGCCGTCAATTTGGATCGTGCGGCCCACCACGTTGCGGTCCCCGGCAAATTTACGCTGCCAGTAGCCGTAAGACAACAGCACCGTCTTGGGACTGCCGGCCGTGTCGTTCCCGCGGGAAAATCCTCGCCCCAGGATCGGCTGGACGCCCAGGATTCCGAGCATCCCGTCGCTCATGTCCAGTCCCTCGACCTGCTCCGGTTCGGCAAGACCCGTGACGTTCAGGGAGTCCCCGGTCCACAGTCCGATATCCTGCAGCGTGCGGTTTTCTTCGCGATAAGTAAGGTAGCAGGATGGCGATACCGGCAGGTCCTTGATTTTGAGCCCGGCCGCCGAATGGCGCACGGCGATCAGCTCCTCGGGCCGCGGATACGGCAGCGGCTTCAGCAGGACTCCCTCGATCACGCTGAAAACCGCCGTATTCGCCCCGATCCCGATCGCCAGAGTAAGCAGCGTCAGGGCCGTGAACATCGGGCTCTGCAATAGCCTTCTAAAAAGATGTCGCATGGTTCCCAAGGTATATACGACCGGATTTCCGTCCGGTTCGCAAGAACTCGCCCGCGGCCGGGCGGGTATAATCGAACGAATGCGCATTCTTCCCTGGCTGGCCCTCGTCTTCCTCCCAGCCCGCGCCGATGTCCGGAATTGCCTGTGCGATTTCTCGCGCCCGGAAACCCTCACTGCGCGGGAGTGCTCCCTGTGCAAGTCCACCGAGGCCCAACCGCCGGAGCCTGCGTTTTTCGTCCTCCGCGACACCAATCCGAACAAGCCCAACCGCCAGTTGGCACTCCCCCGATTCCACGGACACGACCTGTCCGATCTGACTCCCGCGCAACGCGCCGCTTACTGGACCTTCGCCATCGCCAAGGCCCGAGAAACCTGGGGCGATGGCTGGGGTCTGGCCGTCAACAGCCTGGAGCGGCGGACCCAATGTCACTCCCATATCCACATCGGCAAACTGAAGGACGGTGTCGAAAACGACGCCTTCACCGTCGTCGGGGCGCCTGCCGAAATCCCGTTGCCCCGCGATGGCGACGGTCTCCTCGTGCATCCCGCCGGAACCAAATTCCACGTCCATTCCGGCAACGATGCGCCGGAGCTCCTGCTCGAAAGGTAGTCCATGCTGCTCGAAATCACCAAACTCCCCACTGCCGAGAACTCGGCGATTCACCTGCATCCCTCCGACAATGTCGCCATTGCCCGGGTCCCCATACCGGAGGGAAGCGAACTGCGGGTCGACGGAAGGACCATCGTCACGGCTGACGACATTCCCGCCGGCCACAAAGTCGCACTGCAGCCCATCGGGGCGGGGGAGATGGTGCTTCGCTACGGACAAGCTATCGGGCGCGCCAGGCTCCCCATCGCGCCGGGGCGGCACATCCATACCCACAATCTATCCTTCGAAGAACTCAGTCTCGACTACGAATTCCCGGTGGGAGAAACCGCGCCGGTAAGGTCCGCCGCCGTGCCCAGTTTCCTCGGCTACGTCCGCGAGGATGGGCGCGTCGGGACGCGAAACTACATCGCCGTGGTGGCGGCGAGCAATTGCGCCGCCCACACCGCCGAGACGATCGCCCGGAGCTATGACGGCGTAGCGCTCCCGGAAGGCGTCGATGGCGTGGTGGCTTTCCCCCACGGCGAAGGCTGTGGACACTCCATGGGTCCGGATGTCGATCAGCTCCGGCGAACCCTCGGCGGAGTGCTCGTCCACCCCAACGTTTCGGCCGCAATCATCCTCGGTTTGGGCTGCGAAGTGAACCAAATTGACCATTATTTGGGTCAAAATGCGCCAAAAAGTGACCGATTATCGGGTTTAACGCTGCAAAATAGCGGCGGAACGCGGGGCGCGGTGGACGCCGCGCAGCGCCTGATCGGCCGTTTCATCGAACAGGCATCCGCCGAACGGCGCACCGAAGTTCCGGCGTCGAAGATCGTCCTCGGTCTGAACTGTGGCGGCTCGGACTCCTTCTCCGGGATCACCGCCAACCCGGCCCTCGGTTATTGCTCCGACCTTCTGGCAGAGATCGGGGGCACGGCGGTTCTGGCCGAGACCCCCGAGATCTTCGGCGCCGAACACCTCCTGGTGAAGCGCGCCAGAAATCGACAAGTAGCTGAGAAACTATTGGATTGCATCCGAAACTATAAGCGATACCTGAATCGGTTCGAGGGTAGCTTCGACGACAACCCCAGCCCCGGCAACAAGGCTGGAGGGCTGACCAACATCCTCGAGAAGTCCCTCGGCGCCGTGGCGAAGGGAGGGACCTCGCCACTCATGGACGTTTACGAGTATGCGGAGGCCGTGACGTCGCCCGGCTTCACCTTCATGAACACCCCCGGTTATGACCCCGTGTCTCTCACCGGTCTCGCCGCCGGAGGGTGTAACCTAATTGCTTTCACCACCGGGCGGGGCAGCGCCATCGGCTTCCCCACGATTCCCGTCATCAAGATCGCGACCAACAGCCCCATGTACCGCGGCATGACCGGCAACATGGACATCAACGCAGGCGCCATCGCCGACGGGGAAAAGACCGTGCAGCGGGTCGGGCGCGAGATCTTCGACCTGATGCTCGAAGTCGCGTCCGGTCATCGCACTTGCGCCGAGAAGCTGGGGCACAAGGAATTCGTCCCCTGGCGAATTGGGCCCGTGATGTAATTGCACTTACAGTACAATAGGAGTTAAAGATGGCCCGATCGCCGTTTCTCTCCCTGGCCGCACTGTGTCTGGCGGCGGCCGGCTTCGCTCAGAGCCCAGCCAAAAAGTCCGCCCTCGACAAAGCCACGCTGGAGGCGTATGTGCGCCACCTGTTCGTGATGGATAAGCGCATCACCGTGCAGGTCTCGGATCCGCACCCCTCCGTGAACCTCCCCGGCTTCATGGAGGTTGGCGTCCATGCCTCCATGGGAACGCAGGCGCAGGACTTTCAATTCCTGGTTTCAAAAGATGGGTCTAAGATCTTGCAGGGAAACGTCTACGACGTCAGCAACAATCCTTTCAAGAGCGACCTCGACAAGCTCAAAACCGAGTTCGAGCCGAGCCTGGGCGCGCCCGGAGCGGACGTCGTCCTCGTGGAGTTTTCCGACTTCCAGTGCCCCTACTGCAAGGAAGAGGCGACCACCATCCGGCAGAACCTGCTGAGCAGTTACCCGCAGAACGTCAGGCTTTACTTTAAGACGTTTCCCTTGGAATCGCTGCACCCCTGGGCGAAGCCGGCGGCCATCGCGAGCCGTTGCGCCTTCCGTCAGAGCCCGCCCTCCTTCTGGGCTTTCCACGATTGGGTGTTCGAGCATCAAGCCGAGATCACCCCGGAAAACTTCAAGGAAAAGGTGATGGAGTGGGCCAAGGGGCAGAAGGATCTCGACAGCCCCCAACTCGTTCAATGCATGGACACGAAGGCGACCGAGGCGGAGGTGGATAAAGTCCTTCTCGAAGGTCGGGGCCTGAACGTCGATCGCACGCCGACCCTCTTTGTGAACGGCCGGCGCGTCGCCTCCACCATCGATTGGACGAATCTGAAGGCGATCATCGATTTCGAGCTCGAATACCAGAAAACCGCCAAGAATGCGGGCGAGAACTGCGGCTGCGATACCCGGTTGAACCTCCCCGGGATGCCGCAGGACAAGACTCCGCCTTTGCCGCCCGTCAGGAAAAAGTAGGTTGAAATGAAAATCCGGAAGTACGCGCCCCTCGCCGCGTGGAGCCTTGTCACTCTGCTTTTTGCAGCGGCGCCTTCGATTGATCCTAAACTTTATCTGGAAGATGTCAAATATATGGCATCGCAAGAGTTACGCGGCAGAGCCACTGGCAGCCCGGAACTCGAGCAGGCGGCTGCCTTTCTCTCCGGCAAGTTCAAGGAGTTCGGGCTCAAACCCGCCGCCGGCAAAGACTACTACCAGGCGTTCTCCGTCACTACGAGTGCCAAGCCGGGCCCCGCCAACCGTCTCGCGATCGGGGAGAATGGGAACGCGCCTGCCCTCGAATTTCAGAAGGACTTCACCCCGCTCAACTTCTCCCATTCCGGTCCCCTGACAGGATCCCTAGTCTTCGCCGGCTACGGCATTACCGCCCCGGAGTATCACTATGACGATTATGCCGATCTCGATGTTAAAGGCAAAATTGTCATAATCTTACGCCATGAACCTCAAGAGGCGGATGAGAAGAGCGTCTTCGCCGGCAAGACGTTTACGCAGCACGCGCAGTTCGCCAGCAAAGCCAGCAATGCGAAGATGCACGGTGCCGCCGCGGTCGTCCTCGTCAACGACGTGCCCAATCACAAGTCGGACGAGGACAAGCTGCCGATCTTCGGCACGGTCGAAGGACCGGACGATGCGGGGATTCCGTTCGTCCAGGTAAAGGAGGCGATTGCGGAACAGTGGTTCGCCGCCGCCGGGAAACACATCGACCAGATCATCCAGGGGATCGACAAGGATCTGAAGCCCGAGTCCTTTGCGTTTCCCGTTTCTTTTCATGCGACTGGCAATGTAGACCTCGAGCGTCTGGTGAAGACCGTTCACAACGTCGCGGCCTACCTGCCCGGGACCACCAACGAGTACGTCATCCTGGGCGCTCACTACGACCACCTCGGTCTCGGCGGGCAATTCTCCCTGGCGCCGAGCATGACCGGCACGGTGCACCCCGGCGCCGACGACAATGCGTCGGGAACCTCCGGGGTAGTCGAGCTGGCGCGGTATTTCGCGAAGCAGCCGAAACGGAAACGCGGGATTCTCTTCCTTACCTTCGCGGGTGAAGAACAGGGCCTGTTAGGCTCGGCGTATTGGGCGGCGCATCCCGAACTGCCCCTCGACAATGCGGTGGCGATGCTCAACATGGACATGATCGGCCGGGTCCGCGCCGGGAAGGTGTACGTCGGTGGCGCGGCGACCGGCACGAATCTGCGGCCACTGCTCGACCGGATCGCCCCGAAGCACGCGGACCTGAAGATCGACTACTCGGAAGGGCCCGAATCGGGGTCGAGCGATCACACCTCGTTCATCGCCAAGAAGGTGCCGTCGCTCTTCTTCTTCTCGGGTCTGCACTCCGACTATCACAAACCCGGCGACACCTGGGACAAGATCGACGCCCCGGCTGCCGCAAAAGTCCTGCAACTGGTGGCGGACGTGACCGAGCAATTGCGGGAGGAGTCTGGACGGCCGCAGTTCACCAAGCCGCCCGCTCCGGCGCCGCATGGCGGAGGCGCCGGCGATCCCGGCCCGGTCAGCGGCTACGGCCCCTGGTTCGGTTCGGTGCCGGATTTCGGCGAGGGGATTCAAGGCGTCAAATTCGCGGACGTCTCGGCGGGCTCTCCGGCGGCCAAGGCGGGTCTCCAGGCGGGAGACATCATGGTCGAGTTCGACGGCAAGCCGATCCAGAACCTGTACGACTTCACGTATGCCTTGCGCGGCAAGAAGCCCGGCGATGAGGTCATGGTGAAGGTGACACGCGAAGGCAAGCCGCTCGAAGTGAAGGTCTTGTTGTCCCGCCGGCAGTAGCCGGATGAAATAAGGGGGAAGCGGGTTAGGGTGTGTTCCGCCGGAACGTCACGGAGGTGTGCAGATTCCATGTGCCGTCGATCTTCATGATCGCCTTGCCCAATTCGTACTGGCACAGTTCTGCGCCGTGGTCGCATTTCTGGCCGGTATAGTGCGCCGTGAGGGCTGCCAAGGCGCGGCGGTCGCGCAATTCCCCGAGGGCCCACACCGCCATATCGCGCTCTTGCAACGGACACTGACTGCAATTGACCAGTGAGGTCAATCCCCCCACTCTGTCACCACCGAAACGCGCGGCGGCGCGGTTGCCGACTGCGCGCGCGTCCAGCCGGATGAGGCCTTCCAGTGCTAGCAGGGAGGCCGCAACCACTAGCAGACCTACGAGGGTCCACAGAGCCCTACGCTTCCATGGCTGGGCGCTCATGGTGTGATAGTAGGCCTCGTCCGTACCCCCGTCAAGCTCCCCTTCCGGGCTCAACCTCGTCCTCACGGGAGCAATTCGTGGAGGTGCGCGAGAAGCTGCGACGGAAAGAAGGGCTTCGGCAGGAAGTGGATGCGCGCGGATAGGACGGGCGAATCCTCGCCCTGATAATGTCCCGAGATCAGCAGCACGGAAGCTTCGGGCTGCAGTTTGAGAAACCGCTCCGCGAGTTCCAACCCGTCCATCTCGGGCATGGCGACGTCGGAAATCAACAGGTGAACCGGCTGGCTCTCGCAGATTTTGAGCGCCGCCGAAGGCCGCGGCGCCAACAGCACGGTCATGGCGCGGGGCTTCAGCATCTTCTCGACGAGCCGCAGAATGTTCGGATCGTCGTCCACGATCAGGACGGTTCGTGGCGCTTCGCTCATGTAGTCCTTCGATTCTAGCGCGGATTCTGCGAATATACCGGTATGCCGTGCCTGCTCGTTCTGCTCATTCTGGCCTTTCCGCGCGTGGTGCTGGTGCTGATGTTTCTGCTGTCCGACTACCTCACACGCGCCTACCACGACCTGATCATTCCCATCCTCGGCTTCCTCTTCCTGCCCCTTACGACCATTGTTTATGCCTGGCTGGTCAACACGCACCGCCCTCTGGACGGCGTGAACCTCCTCATTCTCGTCGTGGCGGTGATTATCGACGCGGGCGGAATTGGCGGCGGAGAGTGGCACCGCCGCAGGCGGTAATCGCTTACAATCCTTGCTATGACTACTCTCCGCTGGATGGCCGGCGTCCTCGCCGGCGCGTTGGCGCTGGCCGGCTGCGCCCAAGCGCCCGCCACGAAAGGAACCTCGAACGTGAAGCGACAGGATTTCGGGAAGCTGCCTGACGGTACGGCAGTGGAGCTGTACACCTTGTCGAACGGCAAGGGTATGGAGGCCCGCATTATGACGCTCGGCGCGGCGGTCGTGTTGTTGACCGCCCCCGATAAGGCGGGCAAGTACGCCGATATCGTCCTCGGCATGGCGAATGTCGATGGTTACGTGAAGGGCGTGCCCTACTTCGGCGCCATCGTCGGGCGCTACGGCAATCGCATCGGGCACGCGCAGTTCACCCTGGAAGGGAAGACCTACAACACTCCGAAGAACGACGGTGACAACACCCTGCATGGCGGTGTGAAGGGCTTCGACAAACACGTCTGGACTGCCAGCGAGTCGGCCGGCGGCGTCGAGTTCACCTACGTCAGCAAGGACGGGGAGGAAGGCTTTCCGGGAACCCTGACGTCCAAGGTCCTGTATACCGTGACGCCGAACGACGAGCTGAAGATCGAATACACGGCCACGACGGATAGCCCGACCGTCTTGAACCTGACCAATCATTCGTACTTCAACCTGGCCGGGGAGGGGGAGGGCGATATTCTCCAGCACCAGGTCACGCTCAACGCGGACCGGTTTACGCCCGTCGACAAGGGCCTGATTCCGACCGGCGAACTGAAGCCGGTGAGCGGGACGCCGTTCGACTTCACCAAGGCGACGGCCATCGGGGAGCGCATCGCGCAGAGCGACGAGCAACTGCAGTTCGGCAAGGGATACGACCACAACTGGGTGCTCAACGGCACGGGGATGAAAAAGGCCGCCGAGGTCTACGAGCCGAAGTCGGGCCGCGTGATGGAGGTGCTGACCGAGGAGCCGGGGTTGCAGTTTTATACCGGCAACTTCCTGGATGGCACGATCCGCGGCAAAAGCGGCAAGGTCTACGGACATCGTGGCGCATTCTGCATGGAGACGCAGCATTACCCCGATTCGCCCAACAAGCCATCGTTCCCGTCGACCGAGCTGAAACCCGGCCAGACGTACCACACGGCGACGACCTATCGATTCTCGACGCGCTAGAAGCGGCGGGTCATGCTCGACGAGTCGAGATCGCCCTGGCCGTGCGCGTAGGCGTCGAGGAGACGGTCGCGGAGGACGCCGGCGATGGGCGTGGGAGAGGCGCATTCGAAAGCGGTCTCGAGGACGAGGCGAATGTCCTTGAGTCCGAGTTTCAGCGCGAAGCCGGCGGGCTCGAAGGCTTCGTCGGCCACGACGCGGCCGTAATTCGCGTAGACCGCCGAGGCGAAGAGCGCGTTCATCACGTCGAGGAAGAGGTGCGGCGCGACGTCGGCTTTGCGGAGGGTGCCGTAGGCTTCGCCGAAGGTCTCGATCATGCTGGCGATCATGAAGTTGCCGCAGAGCTTGAGAGCGTTGGCATGCCAGGGCTCGGGGCCGGTGATGAAGGTCTGGTGGCTCACGGCGCCGAAGATCGGCCGGAAGCGGTCGATCAAGCCGGGCGGGCCGGCGGAGACCTGGAGGAGTTGTCTTGCTTCGGCGGCGTCGGGGCGGCCGAAGACGGGGGCGCTGATGTAGCGGCCGGGGTGAGCGTCGGCGAGGCGTAAGCGTTCGGTGAAGCTTAGAATTACCCACAAGTTCAGTAGTTCAGTGGGTGTAGAATGAAGCCGCAA
>CAZSQK010000074.1:0-41205 GCA_964608645.1 uncultured Solibacteraceae bacterium
CGGCCGGGCTGCGGAGCGTCTGCCGCCGAGCCGAAGCCCGGGCCTTCCATCACGCGGAAGGGTTGGTCCTCACGTCCCGCGACGTAGCGGATGTCCGAGAAGCCTTCGGGCGATTTGCGTAGTGACACCGCGGAGACGAACGCGTTGGCCGCCTGGACGTAAACCGTGTGCGTTTCGGGATCGAATCCGCCGCCGGCCCAATTCGTGCCTCCGGTGGCGTTGCCCATGCTGATGCCGCCCAGCCATTTTTCGGGGTCGCCCGCCACAGGCGGAGTGAACATTCCTTCCACGCGATAATGCGTGAGCCGTTCGACCGCTTCCGCCCGCATCTCGGGCGTGAAATCGATCAGGTCCTCCGGGACCTTCAGCCACGCGCGCGCATAGGCGGGCGGTTTCGTCGGGAACGGCTGCGTGCGGGCTGTTTTCTCGCCGGGCACGTCGCTCTGCGGCACGGGACGCTCCTCGATCGGCCATACCGGCTTGCCGGTCACGCGGTCGAACACGTACAGGAACGATTCCTTCGTGGGCACCGCCACGGCCTTGACCGGTTTGCCCCCGACGTTGATATCCATCAGCAGAGGCGCGGACGAGAGGTCGTAATCCCAAATCGGGTGGTGGACGAACTGGAAGTGCCACTTGCGCTGGCCGGTTTTCAGGTCGACGGCGACCAGGCTCTCGCCAAACAGGTTGTCGCCTGGCCGTTCTCCGCCATAGAAATCGGAGGTGGGCGATTCGACGGGCAGGTAGGCCAGCCCGAGCTGCGGATCCACGGTAATCTGTGTCCACACGCCGGTGTTTCCATTGGTCGCCCAGGAACCGTTCTCCCAGGTGTCGTTGCCGAACTCGCCAGGCCTGGGAATCGGGTGGAAGGTCCACAGCAGTTTGCCGCTCTTCACGTCGTAAGCCCGCACCAGTCCCTTGGTGTTGTTATGCGTGGGAACCGTCATTCCTTCCTTGAAGGCGGACCCGACAATCACCACATCGTTGACCACCGTAGGCGCGGAATGCAGGCCGGCCTCGCCCTTTTCGAGGTCGATCTGCTGGTTGGCGCCGGTGACCATGCCCACCTTGAGGTCGATGACGCCCTCTTTACCGAACGACTGCATGGCCTGGCCGGTGTGCGCATTCAGTTCCATGAGGCGGTAGCCGGTTGTGACGTAGAGGATGCGGTCATCGCCTTTGCCATCGCTCCAAAACGCCAGACCGCGGCCGGACAGTTGCCGCGGAGAGATGGCCGCGCGAAGGCCTTCGCGCACGCTGTGCATCCAGAGCATCTCGCCGGTCTTGGCCTCCAGCGCGACTACGGCGCGGCGCGTTCCCGCGGTCGCGTAGATGACGCCATTGACCATTAATGGAGTGCCTTCGAGCTTGTACTCCGGGCGCGTGCCGAGATTGTCGGTCTTAAAGCGCCACGCGACCTCCAGCTTGTTGAAGTTGGACGCGTTGATCTGGTCGAGCGGCCGGTACTTGCTGCCCGCCAGGTCGGCGGTGTAGGTGGGCCATTCGGTGTCTTTCGGACGCCACTGGCCAAAGGAAGGCAGGGCCAGGCAAGTGAACCAAGCCATCAGGGGCCAGGACACAATCAGCTTGCGGCAACAGATGCCCATATTTTCTCCTGTGAGTGCGCTGGAGACGAATTCTAGTACAGCCCCCGGCAAAAGACAAGCAACGTCCGAACGTCCGGTAGGGATTTGGGCCAAAAAAGAAAATATGGCGGCGTGGGCGTGGAAGAGGTGTTTAGAAAGGCTGGTGAGGGTTTGGCGTCAGATGGCCGGCGCGCGTTCCAAGCGGCCCGGCCGGAACCTGTCGCTTTGCCGGGAGTCCGCAAGAACCGGTCCCTTTGAAGGGATTTCCTCCAGGCATCTGCGAAGGAACGACGGAGTATGATGAAAGTGATGCTGCATCTGCGGTTAAAAAACCCAGTTCCTAGCCAGTTGCCCCACCACGCGCCATTCCCGCATTTGCATCCGGAATTCCCACTCAAGCCAAGAATTGAGCGCAAGACCGCCCGCAGTTTCCAGATCGTCAGTCTTCCCCAGGCGGACGGATCGTTCGTCGCATCGGTGGTAGAGGCGCCAGAGATCCTTGTCTACGATCGCTCGCGCAAGGTGGCGGAGGAAAGGGCTGCCAGGGAGTTCTTGAAGAGCCCGGATCCATACGCTTATCAGCGGCATCCACTGGCTACGACGAAGGCTGTGACCATCGAGATGGAATATGACGCGGACGCCAAGGCGTTTGTCACCTATGTGAAAGAACTGCGTCGGATGTCCACCTTTGGGGAGACGGAGTCGTCCGCGCTCGATAAAACCACTGAGATGATCCGCGGATACATCAAGTCCATGGAAGCACATCGGAGGAGAATCCCTCTCGCCTCATCGAGGCTCACGGAACTAAAGCGCATTGTCGGCATAGCCTAATGGCTTCTGAACCCGCTGTCTCCGGCAAAGACGCAGTTCGAGCGCTGGAGAAACTCGGATTTCGCCTCGACCGAATCGAGGGTAGTCACCATATGCTGGTAAAGCCTGGGCATCCTTATACCGTTGTCGTCCCAGTTCACGGTTCGCAGGGTCTGCCAAAGGGAACTCTCGCAAGTATCATTCGAATTGCGGGGGTTGGCAGGAGACGGTTCTTCGCCGCGATCCAGTAAACTTGGGATTGTGGTCTGCCCCCGTTTTGGCGTACAGCCTACAGCCGCAAGTCTTTGGGAATGAGTTGGCTGGGACGCAGGGATTCGAACCCCGATACGCAGATCCAGAGTCTGCAGTCTTACCGTTAGACGACGTCCCAGTGCAATCTGCATTTTAGCAGACGCGCGGCGGCGGAATCCATAGACTGCTGCGTAGTACACTGAAACTTCAGATGATGAAGCGGCTTCGACGGGGCGCGTGGCTGGTCGTTTTCGCGTCCGCCGCATGGGCCGTCGACTGGACGGCGTACAAACCGGAAGGGTACGTCAGCGATTTCGCCAAGGTGATCGATCCCGCCAGCAAGACTCAATTAGAAGCCTATTCCGCCACAGTGAGGCAGGCCACCGGCGTCCAGATGGCTCTGGTCACCGTCCCCTCCCTCGAAGGCGAGCCGATCGAGGATGTGGCCAACACCATCGCGCGCGCCTGGGGCGTCGGGCAGAAGGGGAAGAATGAAGGGATTCTCCTGCTGCTGGCTGTCCAGGACCGCCGCAGCCGCCTCGAAATCGGGTATGGCCTCGAGCCCATCCTGCCCGACGGCTTGGCCGGGTCGGTGCTGCGGGAGATGCGCCCGGCACTACGGCAGCAGCATTACGGCGAGGCGCTGAAGGCCGCGGCCGACACTCTCGGAACCACCATCGCCAAAGCCAAGAACGTCCCGCTGAACGCCAACCTGCCGCGCCGTATTCAGCGCACGCCGACCGACTCGATCCCCTGGCCGATGATTGTCGGCGGCGTGTTCCTCTTGCTCTGGCTGATGCGCGCCGGCGCCGCCCGCGGCTATAGCGGACGCAGCACGGGCGGTTTCCTGCCCGGGTTGATCCTGGGGAATATTATGGGACGATCGACCTGGGGCAGCCGGGGCAGCGGCGGCTTCGGCGGGTACGATTCGAGCGATGGCGGCTTCGGGGGCTTCGGAATCCCGCGCCTCGACATTCTCGTCAACAGCGCCGGCATCGGTCTGGTCGGCAATATCGAGGAGACCGAGCTTCCCGATTTCGAGCGCCTGTTGCGCGTCAACGTCTCCGGCACGTTCCTGGTGTCGCAAGCCGCCATGCCGAAGCTGCTCGAATCCCGGGGCTGCATCGTGAACGTCGGATCCGTCGCGGGCCTCGTCGGCGTCAAGCGCCGCTTTGCCTACTGCGCGACCAAAGGCGCCGTGATCGCGCTCACCCGCCAGATGGCCGTCGATTATGCCGGCCGGCTGCGCGTCAATTGCGTCTGTCCCGGCACCGTGGAGACGCCGTTCGTCGAGGGCTACCTCGAGAAGTTCCACAAGCACGAAAAGGACAAGGTGCGCGCGGAACTTCATGCCCGCCAGCCCGTGGGCCGCATGGGCCGTCCCGACGAGATCGCCAGCCTCGTGCTCTACCTCTGCTCCTCCGAAGCGGAATTCGTCACCGGCTCCGCCGTCACCATCGATGGCGGGTGGACCGCTGCTTGACGAATTAATGCCAGGTGGTCATGCCCGACACCTGTCCCGCTTGCAGGCTGCGAATCGCCATCTTCCCGTTGGCATCGAGCAGCACCTGGTAGAGCGGCACGTCGCGCGCTTGCACCGTGTACGTCCCCGCCGCCAGACCGTTGACGTCCGCATCGCCCGCCAGCGCCAGCGGACTCGCCCCCGTGACTCGCACTCGAAACTGTCCGCTCGCCGGTTCGTAGTTGCCATAGCTGTAGCAGCGCCCCACGCACACGCGGTCGATCATGTGGGTCACCGCATTGACGCGCTGTCCGCCGTCGATTGCTGAGACGACACGTTGCCCGGCCGGCAATTGGCCGACCAGCCGCTCCATCCGGTCCTCCAGCGAATTCAGCGCCCGCTCGTCCGCGTAGAGCAATCCGAAATAGAGGATCGCGAGACCGCCGGCCGCGTATGCCAACGGGCGCTGGACCGCCGCCGCCCCGGCTAACCCGCAGAGGCAAACGCCCAGCGCCAACGACATCCGATCGGGGATGTAGACCAGCGCATGACTGTAGCCCGGGACCCGCATCCAGGTAGGAGTCAGGAGAATGCCGGCCGCGGTGAGCACACACAGTTGGAACGGCGCGCCGGACGCCACCTTCTTCGCGCCGCACGCCCTCATCCAGGGCGCGAGCGCCAATCCCCATACCAGCAACACGCCGGCCGAGACGGCTAAGTACTTTCCGTCGTAGACCCAAAACTGATCGGCCGCTACCGTCGACCGAACCTGCATCTCCGCAATCCACCGCGTGCTCCAAACGGTCCGGATGAGCCAACTGCCCGCTGCCATCGCCGCCAGCGATCCAGCCAGCAGCCGCCAGCGGTTCTCGGGAGCGATCCGTCCGGCGGCCGCGTGGTACGCGAGCACGGCCAACGCCCACGCCACCGGGAGTCCATGCGCCGTACAGGCCGCCGCGATCAGCACTGCCGCAACCGCCATCCCGCGCGGCCGCCAGGTCCATGCCAAAGTCATCGCCCAAAAGCAGATCCCCAGGCTGAGATAGAAGTTAAACAACCCCATATGAAAGGTCCAGCCATAGGCGAGCATCGCGATCACCGGCAGCGCATCCCATACGCGCCGGCCGGCCAGCCGGGAAGCGAAAGCGAATGCGCCCCATACGAAGACCAACACCGCGCAGGCTACGGGAATACGCTGCGCCGCCTCCGCGCCGAAAGCGTCGAAGAGCGCCGCTACCATCCGGTCGAAGAGAACATTCGTGAATTGCGGAGCGATCGAGAGTCCGGGCGCCTGCCCGATTCCGATCAGTTGGGCCAGCCACGCGTTATACAGGTGGCTCGAAAGATCGCCCGCCTGTAACCGCGATTGCCAGAAGCACGGGATCGCAACGGCGATCGACCACAGCGCAAAAGCCCACCGGCTTTCTCGGATGGTCCTGCCAACGGAATCGGATGCCAACCTCTGTGTTGGAGACAACATGGCTGATGGCGCTGTGGGCTCGGCCTTTCTGTTCGCTTTGATGGACTGACTGATGGTTTAAACCGTCCTTACCCGCGCCCTATGCCGCCGCCGCTTTCATCTCCGACCGCGCCTTCGCGATCGCGGCCAGATACTGACGCGCGCGCTCCTCGATCACTTCAAACCGTCCGCTCGAGACCGACTTGTTATCCACCAGTTCCCCGCCGACCCCGCAGGCGCACGACCCCGCTTTCAGGAAGTCGCCAATCGTCTCCAGATTCACTCCCCCGGTCGGCACCATCTCGATTTGCGGAAACGGCCCCTTCAACGCCTTGATGTACTTCGCCCCGCCCACATTGCCGCAAGGGAATATCTTGACGGCATCGGCGCCGGCCTCCCACGCCGCGAGCACCTCCGTCGGCGTCAACGCGCCGGGACAGATGACCTTCGAATAACGTTTGGCCATCTCGATGGTGGACGCGCGCAGGCTGGGCGTCACGAAAAACTCCGCGCCGGCGAGCATGCAGGCTCGGGCCGTTTCCGGATCGAGCACCGTCCCGGCGCCGAGCACGAGCTTATCTCCGTACACTTCGGCGGCCTTCTCCAAAGCCCGGATCGCGCCCGGAACCGTCATGGTGATTTCGGCGGCGCGAATCCCGCCGCGATACAGCGCCCCGACCGTTTGGACAGCGCCTTCGGCGCTCGAACACCGCACCACGGGGACGATTCCCACTTCCGTAATGAATGCCAGGATCTCTTTGGACGTCATCAACCTTACGCTATCACGGTGGAACCGCCTCCGAAATTGCACTTGTTTCACGTGACCAATAGGCCGCCGCAACGTCTCAAGACTAATCGAGGATGAGATGTCTCCCGACATACCAGGACCCGACGCAATCAGAGCCGCTCTCGAGCGAATTGTCACCAGTCCGCAACTCGAATCGTCGCCGAGCC
This sequence comes from uncultured Solibacteraceae bacterium, assembly GCA_964608645.1. Lineage (GTDB taxonomy): Bacteria > Acidobacteriota > Terriglobia > Bryobacterales > Bryobacteraceae > CAZSQK01. Next base: position 6,524 of record CAZSQK010000074.1, read on the forward strand.
TCTGCCGCTTCTTGCGGTATGTGGTGGAAGAGACCCTTCAGGGCCGCGGCGGAAACATCAAGGAATACTCCCTGGGCGCGGAAGTATTCAATCGCGGGGACGATTTCGACCCGCGCATCGACCCCATCGTGCGCGTCCAGGCCCGCAATCTCCGCGCACGCATGGCGAAGTATTACGAGGGTCCGGGCGGCGATGAGCCGGTCCTGATCGACCTGCCCAAGCGCACCTATGTTCCGGTCTTCATCCTGCGCCGGCCACTCGGGGAGGACACTCCGGCTGAGGGGACCGCGACGGAGCCCTCGCTCCTTCCGGAAGTCATCACGCGATCCGTGGTGGAAACGCCGGGCGCAACGGAGGCGCCGCTCCAGGCCAGGAAGAACCCAGTCCGAGTGGTGGCGGCTGCGATCCTGATCGCTCTCGCCGGCGGCGCTCTGTCATGGCCCATCCGTCCGGTTCAATCCAAAGTGCACGAGCCCGACCCGTCGGCGCTGGAGCAGTATATTCGGGGCCGGTTTCTGCTGGACCGCCACAGCGAGAAATCGCTCCGCAGCAGCGTCGCGTCCTTCGAGCGGGCCATCGCAGGCGATCCGCGCTTCGCCGCGGCCCATGCCGGGCTGGCCGACGCCTACAATCTGCTGTCACAGTATGGGTATCTCCTGCCCGCGGAGGGTATGGAGAAGGCGCGCACGGCCGCCAAGCGCGCTCTCGCGCTCGATCCGTACCTGGCCGAAGGACACGTGGCGCTCGCCGCGGTGATCGAGGCCTACGACTGGAATTGGGCGGAAGCGGAGCGTGAGTATCGCCGCGCCCTGGACTTGAATCCAGCCCTTCCTGCCGCCCACCTTTGGTATGGCATGTTCCTCCGCGACCAGGGCCGTCTTGACGAAGGGCTGCCGGAGCTTCGCCGCGCCGCTCAACTCGCGCCCGTCTCCGAAATGACCAGCGTGAACCTCGCCTACGCTCTCATGTCGAAGGGCCAGCTCAGTTCCGCGCTCGAACAGGCGGAGCTGGCGGCGGAATTGAACCCGGCGTCGGTGTCGACCCAGCTATTGCTGGCGAATGCCTATCGCTGTCTCGCCCGCAAGTCGGAGGCGGAAGCCGCCCTGGCGCGAGCCGAGGAGGTTGCCGGCGACAATCCGCACGGTCTCTCCGCGCTCGCCGGCATCTATGCGCGCAACGGCTACAACGAAAAAGGCGCGCTCCTCATGCGGCGTCTCGAAGAGCTTGCCCGAGAACGCTATGTCTCGCCCTTCGACCTCGCCACCGTGTCGCTCGTCATGGGCGACGAGGATCGCGCGCTGGCCCTGTTCGAAGAAGCTTACCGGCAGCGCTCGAGCGGCATGATCTTCCTGCGCGAGCGCAGCTTCGCCAAAGTGCGCCAGAAGGAGCAGTTTCACCAATTGGTGGAGCGGATGCACTTCGCCAGCTAACGCGCGCTATGCTATTGGCTTGACGCCCCAAGCAGACGAACAGTCCAAGCCCGCGCCACGCGTCACCGTGGTGGTGGTCTCGCACAATCAAATCGAATGGTTGCGCCGTTGTCTGGCGTCTCTCGAACGCGCGGAAGGGCGCGACGGCATGCAGATCGTCGTCGTCGAGAATGGCTCCGGCGACGGGAGCGCGCAGCTCGACAGCGAGTTTCCGAATGTCCAGTGGATCCGCCTGCCCAAGAATTTCGGGTTGACCAAGGCCTGGAATCTGGGATGGCGCGCCGCCGACGCCGCTTACGTCCTGTTTCTGCATGCCGACACCGAGGTCGAGCCGGGAGCGGTCGCGCTCCTCGCCGGGACGCTCGATGGCAATCCCGACGCCGTAGCCGTATGCCCGCTGCTGGTGGACGCTGAGGGGCGCCCCGCGCCGCAGCTCGGCAATTTCCCGCCGGACGGCGAGTGGCGGCCCGCCCAAGTCTCGGGTGACCTCCCGGTCGCGGTCGAATATCCGCGCGGCGCGGCGCTCATGGCGCGGGTCTTTTACATCAAGGCGATCCGCCAGATCGACGAACGCTACGGCCAGTTTGGCGCGGACGCCGACCTGGCGATGCAGATCCGCAATTCGTCCCGCAAGATCCTGCTCGTGCCCGCCGCGCGCGTGCGCCATGCCGGCCGGGACGCCTACAGCGCGGCCGAACGCGCCGATTTCCTGCTCGGGCGGGCGGTATTTCTCGGCAAATATCGAGGCTTCGGCGCGGGGCTGCAAGCGCGCGCGGCCGCGATTTTCGGGCCCCTCTTCGGCTTCCGCTTCGGTGAGCTGAAGTACACCATCGCCAGCCAAAAAATCGACGGCGCCCAAAGTTGACCCGCGGGAACTTCCGCCGCGCGCCGGCATTCTAAGGGATATGCTCGGAAACGACATCCGGTATGCCTTGCGACTCATGCGGCGGAGCCCCGGCTTCACCGCCGTGGCCGTGTTCTCCCTGGCGCTCGGCATCGGCGCCAACACCGCCATCTTCAGCCTGTTCGACACCATCATGCTGCGCCCCCTCGCGGTCTCGCATCCCGAACAGCTCGTGGAGATTCTGCAAAAGTACCCCGGCGAGCCGCGCGGCAACGGTTACTACGGGTGGCCGACCTATGAACACTACCGCGATCACAACCACGTCTTCTCGGCGATCACGGGGACATCCTTCGAGAATCTTCTGCGCGTGCGGGCGGAAGGCGCCGATCCCGAGACCGTCATCGGCGAGAATGTGCTCGGGAATTATTTTCCGATGCTCGGACTCCAACCGGCGATCGGCCGCCTCATCGGCCCGGAAGATATTCCACCGCGCGGCCGCGGAACCGTAGTCGTGGTGAGCTGGTGGTATTGGAGTGCGCGGTTTCATCGCGATCCCGCCGTCCTCGGCAAGCGGATCTTCGTGGAGGACCAACCGGCGACGATCGTCGGTGTCGCGCCGCGCGCCTACGCCGGGCCGCGCGTCGGCGTCCACACCGACGTCTGGATGCCGCAGGAGCACGCACAAGTCAGCATCCTGGCGCGATTGAAGCCGGGGGTCACCGTCGCGCGGGCGCGGGCCGAGATGTCCGTCCTGTTCCAGTTCACGATCGCGCAGCGCGCCGCCTCGAACCCGGATCCGCTGCTCCGCCAAATCAAGATGGAAGTCGAGCCGGCGGCCGCCGGGTTCTCCCGGGTGCGCGATTGGTACGGCAAACCGCTCGCCCTGCTGTTGGCCGTCGTGGGCCTGCTGCTCCTGCTCGCCTGTATCAATATGGCGAGCCTGTTGCTCGCGCGCGGCGCGGGCCGGCAGCGCGAAATGGCCGTCCGCGTCGGCCTCGGCGCCAGCCGCGCCCGCCTCGTGCGGCAGATGCTCACCGAATCGGTCATCCTGTCCGGAGCGGGCACGCTCGCCGGCATTCTCGTGGCGTATTTCGGCGCGGGCGTGCTGGTGCGCATCATGGCCAGCGGCCGGCTCCACGAACGCATCGACATCGAAATCGCCCCCGACCTTCGCCTGCTGTTGTTTACCGCCGGAATGGCGCTGCTTACCGGACTGCTCTTCGGCCTGGCGCCGGCATGGCACGCCTTCCGCTCCGCGCCGGCATCGTCCTTGCGGCAGGCCGGACGGGGCGGCGAAACGCGCTTCTGGCGCCTGTTCGGCAAAGGCCTCGTGGCGGCGCAGGTCGCTCTCTCGCTCCTGCTCGTAACCGCCGCCGCCGTCTTCCTGAACCACTTGTCGCGCCTCCGCAATCTGGACCTGGGATTCCGCAGCAGCCACGTCCTGCTGGTTCAGCTCGATCCCGCGCGCAGCGGCTATCAGCGCGAACAACTCGCCCGGCCCTACCAGGAGCTGACGGCGCGCCTGCAGGCGATTCCGGGAGTGCGCGCCGTTTCCATCACAGGCTGCACTCCCATTCAAGGCTGCGGCGCCAGCCGGCACGTGATCGTGAAGGGTTTTGAGGAACGGCCCGAGGATCGCCGCTGGACGTTCCTCAGTTGGGTGGCGCCGAAATACTTCGAGACGCTCGCCATCCCACTCATCGCCGGACGCGACTTCACTCCGGCCGACGCCGGGCGGCCGCGCGTCGCCATCGTCAGTCGGGGATTTGCGCAATATTACTTCCCGGGCGTCGATCCCATTGGCAAACACGTCGCCATCGACCGCGATCCCCGCACCAGCGGATGGTATGGCGACGACACTCCCTACGAGATCGTCGGCGTGGCCGGCGACGCCAAAGGCACGGAACTGCGCGACGCCGCGCCGCGCACCATGTACTTCGACATGTTCCAGGAAGGGCGCATTTCCCATCAGTTTGTGCTGCGCACCAGCGTCGACCCGGCGTCCGTCACCCAGGACGTCCGCCGCGTGGTGCGCGATGTCCTGAAAACCGTCAACGTGACGCGCGTCACCACTCTGTCCGATCAGGTGGACGCGGCGATCGTTCCCGAGCGCCTGATCGCCACGCTGTCGGGCTTCTTCGGAGCGCTCGGCGCCGTGCTCGCCGGCATCGGACTGTACGGGCTCCTCGCCTACACCGTGTCGCGCCGCGCCAACGAAATCGGCGTCCGCATGGCGCTGGGCGCAACCACCGCCGACGTGAACCGCCTGGTGCTGACGGACGCCATCGCCATGGTCGGCGCGGGCTTCGCGCTGGGCGCAGCGATGGTCCTGTGGAGCAAACCCCTGGCGGCGAAACTCATCCAGGATCTGAAACCCGGCAGCGTCGCGCCCCTCGCCTGGGGTGGCGCCGCGATCCTCGCAGTCGCGCTGCTGGCGTCCTACGTGCCCGCCCGCCGCGCCGCGCGCGTCGACCCCATGGAAGCGCTACGTCACGAATAACGCCTACTGCTTCTTACCGGCCGGCGCCGGCGCCGGCAGTTGCTCCACCGTGACATCCGAGAACACCAGGGTCTCCGACTTATCCGCCGCGTGCGAACAGACCGCGAGCCCGACCATCACCGGGTTCCCCAACTGAACCTGCGTGTGTCCGATCTCTTTCAGCGCCTCGCCGCCCTTTGCGATCCACACCGTCACGGAGGCTCCCTGCCGCACCAGTTTGAGCTTGTGCTTCGCGGGCCCGTCGAACGGCACATCGAACCCGTTGGTGATATCGCCTTTCGCGTTCCGCCACTGGATCCCCGGCATCCCATTCCCATGGATCACCAGATCGAGATACGGCGAGTCCGTGTCCAGCGTCTGCCGCAGCATGATCCCGCCCTTGCGGTGTTCGTTTCCCTGCCCCAGAAACTCCACCGTTGCCGTGACCGCGACGTTGCCCGAAATCTCGCGCCAGACATACTGGAACTGGTCTTCCTTGGCCCACATGTTGGCCCCGGCTCCGGTGATTCGATACTGCCCTGTCGCGGCGTCGAATTCCGTGGCCCCTTTGATCGCGGGCCCGCCGACGTCGCCCGCCTTCGTGAAGACACCGAGTTTTCCGGTCTGAGCGCCGCCCGCGGCAGCCAGAATGCATCCAAGCAATAGTGCTCGCATAGTCAGCGACGATTATACGTCGCGTGCTACCCTGTTCGTTCAAAATCGGAGGATCGCGTGGAATTCGTCACCGGCCTCAAGTGTGTCTTTTGCGGCGGTGTCTATCCGGCGCGGCGGTATCAAACGTGTCCCCGGTGCGGGATCCACGGCATCCTTGACGTGCAATACGATTACCCGGCGCTGGCGCGCCGCCTGACACGCCGTATCCTGGCGGCGCGGCCCGAGCGCTCGCATTGGCGGTACCGTGAACTGCTCCCCGTGCGCGCCTCTTCCGCCGTGCCGGATCTGACGGTCGGATGGACTCCCCTGACGCCGGCTCCGGCCCTGGCCCGCCATATCGGCATTCGCACTCTGCTCCTGAAGGACGACGGCCGTAACGCCACCGGCTCGATGAAAGATCGGGCCAGCGCGGTGGGCATCGTCAAGGCGCGCGAAGCGCGGCGCACGATCATCGCCTGCGCCAGCACCGGGAACGCCGCGTCGTCGTGCGCCGGCATGGCCGCGTCGATGGGACTGCGCAGCGTCATCTTCGTGCCGGAACGCGCGCCGGAGCCGAAAGTCACACAATTACTGATTTTCGGCGCGACCGTTGTGCGCGTCCGCGGCAGTTACGAACAGGCTTTCCAACTGTGCCAGCGTGGCTGCGAAGAATGGGGCTGGTACAACCGCAACTCGGCGATTAATCCCTATCTTGTCGAAGGTAAGAAGACGGCCGGCCTGGAGATCGGCGAGCAACTGGAGTGGAAAGCGCCCGATTGGGTGGCGGTTTCGGTGGGCGATGGCTGCACCATCGCGGGCGTGTGGAAAGCCTTCCGCGAATGGCAGACCCTCGGCCTGCTGGACCGGACCCCGCGCCTCCTCGGTGTGCAGGCGGAGGGCGCCGCGCCCGTGACCGCCTGCTTCCGGAGCGGCGATCCGCTGCGCCCCGTCGAGCCGCGCACCCTGGCGGACAGCATCGCGGTCGGCGTGCCGCGCAATTGGAAGAAAGCGGTCCTGGCCGTGCGCGAATCGGGCGGCGCCATGATCAACGTCGCCGATGCGGAGATCCTCGACGCCATGCGTTACACAGGCCGCCTGGCCGGCGTTTTCGCGGAACCTGCCGCAGCCACGGCGCTCGCCGGCTTGCGGCGGGCGGTTGCCGAGAGAACGGTGGGCCGGCGCGAGAGCGCGGTGGCGATCGTCACCGGCAATGGCCTGAAGGACACGGCATCGGCGAAATCGGCGGCCGGTGAGCCTTTCGATGTCCCGCCCGACGGCGCCGGGCTGCCCGAGCTCGTCCGCCAGCAAGGACTCATGACCTGATGGCCGAACAGACGCTGCTGATCCGGAACATCCATACTCTGGCGCAGATGGACGACCGCGGCACGGAGCTGCGCAGCGCATCGTTATACATCGCCGGCGGCGAGATCCGGCAGGTCGCCGCCGCCCGAGCCAGGTTGCCGAAAGCCGACCGGATAATCGATGGCCGGCACGCCCTGGTCCTCCCCGGCCTCGTCAACACACACCATCATCTCTACCAGACTCTGACTCGCGCCTACGGTCCGGCGGCGGACGCCGAGCTCTTCGACTGGCTGCGCACGCTATATCCAATCTGGGCGCGGCTCGACGAGGAAGGGGTCGAATCGGCAGCCTTGGCCGGGATGGCGGAGTTACTGTTGTCGGGCTGCACGACGACAACCGACCATCATTACGTCTTTCCGAAAGGTCATCCCGGGCTGCTGGACGTCGAGATTGAGGCGGCCCGGCGAATCGGCATGCGATTCCACCCAACGCGCGGCAGCATGAGCGTGGGGCAGAGACACGGCGGCTTGCCGCCAGACTCCGTGGTGCAGTCCGAAGACCGCATCCTGGACGACTGCGAGCGCGTCATCGGCAAGTATCACGATCCGTCACCGGGCTCGATGCTGCGCATTGCCCTCGCGCCCTGTTCGCCCTTCTCCGTCTCGCCGCAACTGATGCGCGACACCGCGGACCTCGCTCGAAGACGGGGCGTCCGGCTGCACACCCACCTCGCCGAAACACGCGACGAGGAGACCTACTGTCTCGATCGTTTCGGCAGGCGTCCGCTGGACCTGCTCGATGATTGTGGCTGGCTCGGCAGCCAGACCTGGCTGGCGCACGGGATCCACTTCAACCGCAGCGAGGTCGCGCGGCTCGGCAGGGCCGGCGTCGGCATCGCGCATTGTCCGACATCCAATATGCGGCTGGGATCGGGATGCGCTCCCGTCCTGGGATTGCGGCGCGCCGGCTGCCCGGTGGGCCTTGGCGTTGACGGGAGCGCGTCGAACGACAGCTCGCATATGCTCGCCGAGTCCCGCCAGGCGCTCCTATTGCAACGCCTGAAGCACGGCGCCGCGGCGTTGACCGTTCGAGACGCGTTGCGCATGGCCACCGTGGAAGGCGCGCGATGCCTGGGGCGCGACGATATCGGCGTGCTGGAAGCCGGCAGGCGCGCCGACATTGCAATGTTCGATCTCCGCGGACTCGGCTATAGCGGCGCGGGCGACGCCGTCTCCGCGCTGCTGCTGTGCGCCCCTGCGCGGGTGGACACCCTCGTGGTGAACGGCCGCGTCGTGGTCGAGTCCGGAGAACTGCGGACCGTTTCGCTCGGCCCGGTCCTATCCCGCCACCGCCGGCTGGCCGCAAGACTGCTGGCGGCACATACATCGGTTGTTTAAGACCTGTAAGCCTGATATAGTCCGGTCAGGCGGCCAACTAATGTTCGAAAACGTCGAAGCGTTCTATCGGCCTGATAATGTCCGCGAAGCACTGCAACTGCTCCAGCGCGGAAAAGGCAAGGCGCGGATCATAGCCGGCTGCACCGATGTAATCGTCGACAACGCTCATTCCGTCCGATTCCTGATCGATCTCACCCGCGCCGGCTTGAGCTACATCCGGCGGCGCGGCGCAAACTGGGCTATCGGCGCGACCACCACCATGTCGGAGTTGGAGCAATCCGGCGAGATCCGCTCGCTGGCCGGAGGCCTCCTCGCCCGCGCCGCGGCCACCTGCGGCTCCGTGCAGATTCGCAATATGGCCACCGTGGGCGGGAATATGGCGAACGGCTCCCCGGCCGCCGATCTGGCAACTCCCCTCCTGGCCCTCGGCGCGGCGGCCGTCGTCGCCGGCCCGAACGGGCGCCGCAAAATGCGGCTCGCCGATTACCTGGCGACCGCCCGCACCCGTGCACTCGCCGAATCGCTGCTTGCCGAAGTGACGTTCCCCGATCCGCCGCGCGGCGCCCGCTGTGGATGGTCGTTCCAGAAGTTCGGCCGCACCGCGGTCGATGTCTCCCTGGTGAACGTCGCCGCGGGCTTGCAGTTGGATTCCGGCGGCAAAGTGAAGTGGGTCCGCATCGCGCTGGGCGCGGTGGCGCCCGTGCCGGTCCGTGCGCCGGGCGCTGAGGAGATCCTGACCGGACGATTGCTCGATCGTAGCCTGCTGACGGAGGCCGGCGACGCGGCCGCATGCGCGGCGCGTCCCATTGACGACCTGCGCGCGTCGGCCGAATACCGGCGCGAACTCAGCCGAATTCTGACCCGGCGGGCGCTCGAAGAATGCGCCGCGGATCGGGGGTGCTCTTTATGAAAACGTTGGATCTGCGGTTCACCGTAAACGGGCAGGCGCGCCAGTGGACGATCGCGCCCGGCGAGATCTTCCTGGATGTGTTGCGGCGCGAAGGATACTTCGGGGTAAAGCGAGGCTGTGAAACGGGCGAATGCGGCGCGTGCACCATCCTGCTGAACGGAAAACCCGTCAATTCGTGCCTGATGTTCGCCGCGCAGGCCGAAGGCGCCGAAATCCTGACCATCGAAGGTGTCGCCGCCGGGGACCGCCTCGATCCGATTCAGGAAGCCTTCCTCGATCGCGGCGCCGTGCAGTGCGGTTTCTGCACGGGCGGTATGGTTCTCAGCGCCAGGGCGTTGCTGGAGCGCCGCCCGGATGCCACCGAAAGCGAGGTCCGCGAAGCGCTGGCCGGCCACTATTGCCGTTGCACGGGATATCGCAAGCCCGTCGCGGCGGTGTTGGCCGCGGCGCACGCCAGGAAGCAGCGTGCGCGGCGGCCCACCGCTCCGGCGGAGGTGGCGCGATGAACAACGGACACGCCGTCATCGGCAAAAACGTCCGCAAGGTGGACGGCGTCAAGCTGGTGACCGGGAAGCCCGCATTCACCGGCGATATCCATCTTCCGGGCATGCTTTACGGCAAGATCCTGCCCAGCCCCTACGCGCATGCCCGCATCAAACGCATCGACACGAGCCGGGCGAGAGCGCTGGCGGGCGTCCACTCCGTCCTCTCCTACAAGGACGTGCCACGAGTTCCCCACACCACGGCGGGGCAGGCGTGGCCCGAGCCTTCGCCGTACGACACGTACCTGCTGGATTCCAAGGTGCGCTTCGCCGGAGATCGCGTGGCGGCCGTGGCGGCGGAGACGCGCGCCATCGCCGAGCGCGCGATGAAACTGATCGATGTGGAATACGACGTTCTGCCTGCGGTCCTGGACATGGAGCAGGCCATGCGGCCAGGCGCGCCCGTGATCCACGACGAGCCCGATTCGACTAAGATTTACGATGCGTCGCGCAATCTCGCCGGACACATCCTGCGCGAAATCGGCAATGTGGACGAGGGCTTCCGCGAGGCCGATCTGGTTTTCGAACGGGAATACCGGACACAGCGGCAGCAGCATTGCTCGCTCGAGCCGCATATCACCATCTGCTGGCTGGACGCGGATGGCAGGCTGGTGATTCGCAGCAGCACCCAGGTGCCATACCATTGCCGCCGGCAGGTGGCGATGATCCTCCAGCTCCCCGTGGGACGCATCCACGTGATCAAGCCGCGCATCGGCGGGGGCTTCGGCGGCAAGCAGGAGATGCTGCTCGAAGACATCTGCGGCGCGCTCGCGCTGTCCGCCCGCCGTCCCGTGATGATGGAGTACACCCGCGAGGAGGAGTTCTACATGGCGCGCAGCCGCCATCCGCAGATTTTGCGGATGAAGATGGGCGTGAAGCGCGATGGAACCGTCGTCGCCAGCCATATGAAGGTGCTCGCCACCACCGGCGCCTATGGCAGCCACGCGAACACCGTCCAGGGCAACACGGGAAGCAAAGTCCTGCCCCTCTATCGCGCGCCGCACCTGCGGTTCGAATGCGACATCGTCTACACCAATGCGCCGGTCGCCGGGGCGTTTCGCGGCTATGGGTGCCCGCAGGGCTTCTTCGCGCAGGAGACCTTGATGGACGAGATCGCGCACGAATTGGACCTCGATCCGGTCGCCCTGCGGCGCCGCAACGCGATCCGCCTGGGCGACACCGACCTTCTGTCGGCGCAACTGGGAGAGGGCAAGGAAGGACTCCCGCGCCTCGTGCGGAGTTGCGGACTTCCGGAGTGTCTGGACCGCGCCGCCGCAGCCATCGACTGGGATCGCAAACGGGCAGCCCTGCCGCAACCGGAGGGGGTCCTGAAGCGCGGAACCGGAATGGCGTGCTGCATGCAAGGCAGCGGCATCGCCGGCGTCGATTGGGCCTCCGCGTTCCTGAAGATCAACGAGGACGGGTCGTTCTGCCTGCAGGCGGGCGCGTCGGATGTGGGCGCCGGAGCGGACACCGTGCTCTCGCAGATTGCGGCGGAGACGCTGGGCGTGAGCCTCGACCGCATCGTCATTACGTCCGGCGACACCGACACGACCCCTTTCGACGTCGGCGCCTACGCCTCCAGTACGACCATCATTTCCGGCGGCGCAGTGAAAAAGGCGGCGGAGAAGGCGCGCGCCCAGGTGCTGGCCGTCGCGGGCAGAATGCTGGACGCGCCTGTCGAAGACCTGGACTGCCGCGACAATGAGGTGTTTTCCCGGAAGGACGCGACGAAGCGTGTGACGATCGGCGCCGTCGCCCTCCAGGCGCTGTACAAGGAGAAGTTCCAGATCATGGCGGGCGCCTCCCACTTCAATACCGACAGCCCGCCCCCCTTTAGCGCGACCTTCGCCGAGGTGGAGGTCGATACCGAAACCGGCCACGTTCGCGTGCTGCATCTGGTGACCGCGGTGGATCCGGGAGTCGCGATCAATCCCATGCAGGCCGAAGGCCAGGTGGAAGGAGCCGTAACCCAGGGCTTGGGATACGCGCTCACCGAAGAATTGCTCCTGGACGGCGCCGGCCGCCCCTTGAACGCCAATTTCCTCGACTACAAAATCTTCACGACAAAAGACATGCCGAAACTGACTACCATTCTGGTTTCGACGGACGAGCCCCTCGGTCCATACGGGGCGAAATCGATTTCCGAGGTTCCGATCAACGGCCCCGCGCCCGCCATTGCCAACGCGATTTTTCACGCCGTGGGCGTGCGCATCCGCAAGCTGCCGATCCGGCCTGAGGACGTTTTCCGCGCCCTGCGGGAGCAGCAAATCGAACATCCGGCGGAAGGGGTCCTGGCAGCCGTATGACAACCGTAACACTCGATCGGGAACGCCTCGCCGCATTGGCGAAGGCATACGAGCTCGCCATGGCTGAGTTCCTTCGCGACCTGATCGCCATCCCCGCGGAAAGCGGCCGGGAAGGCCCGGTGATCGAGCGGATCCGCCATGAGATGGAAGAGGTCGGATTCGATGAAATCCGCGTCGACGGTATGGGCAACATCCTCGGCCGCATCGGTTCGGGCAAGACCGTCATTATGATGGATTCCCACACCGACACCGTCGGCGTGGGCGATCCCAAGGAGTGGGCCTGGGACCCCTATCGGGGAAAGGTCGAGGACGGCTGCATTTACGGCCGCGGGGCATGCGATCAGCGCGCCGGCATGGCGAGCATGGTCTATGCGGGCAAGATCATTCAGGAGATGGGCCTCCAGGGAGATTACACCCTGTACGTGGTCGGTTCCGTCCAGGAGGAGGACTGCGATGGGCTCTCCTGGCTCTACATCCTCAACGAAGACGGCATCCGTCCCGATTGCGTAGTGATCACCGAGCCGAGCAAACTCGGCATCTACCGCGGCCATCGCGGACGGATGGAGATCGAAGTCCACCTGCGCGGACGGTCGTGTCATGCCAGCGCTCCCGAGCGGGGCGACAATCCCATCTACAAGATGGCGCGCCTGGTGGAAGAGGTTGAAAAGCTCAACGATCGGCTGCCTTCCGACCCGTTTCTCGGCAAAGGCTCCATCGCGGTCACGGAGATCCGCTCGCTGTCCCCGTCGCTCTGCGCCGTACCGGGAGCCTGCTCCATTCATCTCGACCGGCGCCTCACCGTGGGCGACACCAAAGAGAGCGCGGTCGCCGAGGTGCGCGGGCTTCCCGGCGCCGGGGATGCCGAGATCGAGATCTTGAGCTATGACACGCCCAGCTACACCGGGCTGCGCTACCCGATGGAAAAGTACTATCCGACCTGGGTGCTCGATGAAAACCACACACTGGCCCGGGCGGCGGTCGAGACGTATCGCTCCCTCTGGGATCGCGAGCCCGTCGTCGACAAGTGGACGTTCAGCACCAACGGCGTCGCTTCGATGGGCCTGATGGGCGTTCCGACGATCGGGTTCGGGCCGGGCGAGGAGGAGTTGGCGCATAGCGTCGGCGAGCGCGTGCCCATCCGGCATCTCGTGGAAGCGGCGCAATTCTATGCGGCCTTTCCCTTGACGTATGCCGCGGCCGTGCAACAGCGCCATGGCTGAGCTGATTCCCATCCCGCTGCCGCTGCTCCTGCGGCGCGCGTTTGCCGAATACGAGCGCGAAGGCAAGATCTTCGACCTTCCCAAAGAAAAGTTCTTCCGCGGCCTGCCCGGACTCGATCTTTCGGTCGCCGTGCATGGCCGCCGCGCCGCTACCCCGCTAGGCCCGGCGGCGGACCCCCATGGACAACTCGCGCAGAACATCGCGCTCTCCTGGCTGGGCGGCTCGCGCATCATCGAGCTGAAAACCGTCCAGGTTCTTGACGAACTGAAGATCCCGCGGCCGTGCATAGACGCCCCGAATGTCGGCTACAACGTGGAATGGTCGCAGGAGCTGAAGCTCGAAGACTCCTTGCGCGAGTACGTCAAAGCGTCGATGTTTCTGGAAATCCTCAAGGCGTCCAACGCGCTGGGCGCGGGAATTCCGGACGAGACCGTTTTCGACATGAGCGCCGGCTACAACCTGGAGGGAATCCGCTCTCCACGCGTCCGCTCATGGATTGCCTCCATGAAGAACGCCGCGCCCGTGATCGACGAACTGCGGGCGGAGCTCACGGGCGACCTCGCGAAGTACGCCGCCCTGCCCTTCCCGCCGCGCATTAGCGACACCGTCAGTCTGTCCACCTTCCACGGGTGTCCGGCCGGCGAGATCGAGGGGATTGTCGAATTTCTGCTGGGCGAGATGGATTGTCACGTCTGCGTCAAGCTGAATCCGACGTTGCTCGGGCAGGAGGAAATCAGCCGCCTGCTGCACGATGTCCTCGGCTACCGGGAGATCCAACTGCATCCCCCGGCGTTCGAAAACGATCTCCAGTGGGATGAGGCGATCGACCTGGTTCCGCGCCTGCAGAGGCGGGCCGCGGCGCTGGGCAAATCCCTTTCGGTGAAGTTCTGCAACACGCTGGTGGTGAAAAACCATAAGCGGCGTTTGCACGGCGACCTGATGTACATGTCCGGCCCTCCGCTGCATGTCATCGCCATGACCTTGGTGAAGAACTTCCGCGAGCGCGTGCAGGCGCCGATTCCCATCTCGTTCTCCGGAGGTTTGGACGCCCACAACATCGCGGAAACAGTGGCTATGAACCTGGTCCCCGTCACCACCTGCACAGACCTGCTGCGCCCCGGCGGGTACGGCCGCCTGCTTCCCTATCTGCAGAACCTGGGCGCCGGAATGCGCGAATTGGGCGTGACGGCCATCGCCGATTTCATCCTGCACTATCGGGGGCAGGCGCAGGCGGCCGCGGGCGATGTCCACACCGCCGGTCTGTTGAACACCACGATTCTCGCCGCCGAAGCTGCCGCCAATCCGCGCTACCGGTGGGAACGCAACCGGGGCGCGCCGCGCAAGATCGGCTCCGATCTGTGGCTTTACGACTGCATCAACTGCGACAAATGCGTGCCGGCCTGTCCCAACGACGCCAACTTCGTTTACGAAACGTCGCCCGTCACCATTACCTACGACAATTTTGAGCTGCTGCCGGACCGCATCCGCCGCATTCCCGGCGGCATTCTCCGCGTCGTGAAGGCGCATCAGTTGGCGAATTATGCCGACGCCTGCAATGACTGCGGCAACTGCGACATCTTCTGTCCCGAAGACGGGGGCCCTCACCACCGCAAGCCGCGGTTTTTCGGCAGCCTCGAAAGCTACCGCAATCATCCGGAAGAGGACGGTTTTTTCATCGATTGGCAAACCGGCTCCCCCGGGCGGGAGCGCGCCATATACGGAACCATCGTGGGCAAGCGCTATGTTCTCACTCGAGATCCACAGGCGGACCGCGCCCGCTTCGAGACGGAGTCGGCGGAAGTCGAACTGCGTCCCAGCGACGGCGAGCCGCTCGGTTGGAAACCCAAAGCCGGCGGCCCGGTTGCGTGGACGCTCGACATGCTCCCTTATCTCAAGCTGAAACTGCTGGCCGAATCGGTCGGCGATCTTCGCCACGTCCACTTTGCCAACGTGGCTGCTCTTTAGGAGGTTGTGCGTGGTAACCAAAGCTACGGTCGAACTGAAGAAGGCGCTGTTCCAGGGCCGCGACTGGATCACGACCCAGGAATGGACGGACGCCGAACTCGATACCATGCTCGAGGTCGCCACGGACCTGAAACGCAGATTCAAGGGCCGCATCCCGCACCGCTATCTGGCGGACCGGACCATTTTCCTGATGTTCTTCGACAAATCCACGCGCACCCGCAACTCCTTCGAGGCGGGCATGACGCAGCTTGGCGGACACGCCCATTTCCTCACCGCGGACGCCATGCAGGTTTCGCACGGCGAAAGCCCCAAGGACACAGGCGTCATCCTCTCCAGCTATGGGCACGGCATCGCCATCCGCCACGATCTCATCCCCGGCGAGGGCAACGCGTACATGCGCGAGGTCGCCCGCTGGGCCGACGCTCCCGTGATCAACATGCAGTGCGACGTCGACCATCCCTGCCAGACCCTGGCTGATCTGATGACCATCCGCGAGCAGCGCGGGCGCGGCCTGCGCGGCCTCAAGATCGCCGTGTCCTGGGCCTATGCGCCCAGCTACGCGAAGCCCCTCTCCGTGCCGCAGGGCCTCATCATGCTGATGCCACGATTCGGCCTGGACGTGACGCTCGCGCATCCGCCGGAGTACGGCCTGATGCCCGAAACCGTGCGCGCGGCCCACGAGAACGCCCGCCGCGGCGGGGGAGCCTTTCGCGTGGTCGACGACATGGACGAGGCTTTCCGCGACGCCGACGTCGTGATCCCCAAGAGTTGGGGCTGTCTCGACACGATGGGCAGCAATCCCGCCGAATCGCTGCGCATCGCCCGCCAATACACGAACTGGATCTGCAATGCAGACCGCTTGCGGCTGGCAGGGCCGGACTGCCTCTACATGCACCCCCTCCCCGCCGACCGCGGCAACGAAGTTACGGACGATGTCATCGACGGCCCACAGTCGGTGGTCTATGCCGAAGCGGAGAATCGTCTGCACACCGCGAAGGCGATCATGGCGCTTACCATGGCCGATCGCGAGATCGAATATGAGGCGTGAGCCGGTCCGGGAAGGCGCATGGCCGACACCCTGGTAATCGCGCTCGGCGGCAACGCCATTACGCGGCCCGGCGAGCCGGGAACCATCCCCATGCAGTTCGAGCACACCGCCGAGACGCTCGGCTGCCTTAAGACACTGTTCCGCGGCGACTGCGGCCTGGTCATCACGCACGGAAACGGCCCCCAAATCGGCAATATCCTGATTCGCGTGGAGGAGGGCGAGCGCCGCGTGCCGCGCCTGCCCCTCGACACCTGCGTCTCCGACTCGCAGGGCGGCATGGGCTACATGATTCAGCGCCTGGCCTGCGAGATGTTTCGCCGCGAAGGGATTCGCCGCGGCGTCGCCACCATCATTACGCAGGTGCTGGTGGACGCCGGCGACGCGGATTTCGGCCACCCCAGCAAGCCGATCGGCGGGTTCCTCAGCGCCGAACAGGCGGAGCGGATGCGGCAGGAACGGCCTCACTGGTCCCTGCAGGAGGTCGAGACCGGCCGGTTTCGCCGCGTAGTTCCTTCTCCGCGCCCGCTCGCGATTCTGGAAGAACAGGCCATCGCCACCCTGGTGCGCGACGGCGTAGTGGTGATCGCCTGCGGCGGCGGCGGCATTCCGGTGGCATGGCAGGACGGCCACCTGGCCGGTGTCGAGGGTGTGGTCGACAAGGATCTGGCCTCCAGTCTGTTGGCAACCGCCCTGGGAGCGCGCAAGCTGATCATCGTCACCTCGGTCGCACAGGCGGCCCTCCGGTTTGGCAAGCCGGAGCAGCAATGGCTCGGGACCGTCACCGCCGCCGAGGCGCGCGAGTTCCTCGCCGCGGGCGAGTTTCCGCCCGGGTCGATGGGCCCCAAGATCGAAGCCGCCATCGGCTTCGTCGAACGCGGCGGCGGCGAGTGCATTATTACCTCCGCGGAGCATGTCGCCGGCGCGGTCGAAGGCGGCGGCGGCACGCACATCGTGGGAGCGCGCCGATGATTCTCGCGAACGCGCGCGTCTTGACCTTCGATGACGGCCACAGGGTGCTGAATTCCGGCAGCGTCGAAGTCCGCGGCGATGGGACAATTGGCGCCGTGACCCGCGCGAAGCGGACGGCCGCTCCCGGTGAGGAAGTCATCGACGCCGGCGGCCGCTTGTTGATGCCCGCCCTCATCAACTGCCATACCCACCTGTACAGCGCCCTGGCGCGCGGGATCTCCCTGCCCGGCAGGCCGCCGAAAAGCTTCCCCGAGATCCTCCGGAAACTGTGGTGGAGGCTCGATTGTGCGCTCAACTCCGACGACGTCTATTACAGCGCCCTGGTTGGTCTGATCGATTCCGCGAAGTGCGGAGTGGGCACGCTCGCCGACCATCACTCCAGCCCGAATGCCTGCGCCGGGAGTCTCGACCGCATCGAACAAGCCTTCCGGGAAGTCGGACTGCGCGGCGCATTGTGCTACGAGACCTCCGACCGTAACGGGAAGCGCAAGGCCGACGATGGCTTTCGCGAGAATGTCCGCTGGATCGAACGGGCCGCCAGTCGCGGCAAGGATGGACTGATCGGCGCCAGCTTCGGCCTCCACGCCGCCTTTACGGCCGGCGAGCGGACGCTGCGCCGTTGCGTGGAGGCCAGCCACAGCCTGGCCGCCGGCATCCATATCCACGTGGCGGAGGATGCGTGCGATTCGGGCGCAGTCGAACGTCTCGACCGTGCCGGCGCGCTCGGCGGGCGGACTGTGGCGGCGCATTGCCTGCACGTCACCACCGGCGAGATCGCTTCCTTGGCGCGCCGCCGGGTAAACGTCGTGCACAATCCGCAATCGAACTGCAATAATGCGGTGGGCGCGGCCAGGCTCGTGGAGTTGATGAGGCGCGGAGTGCGAGTCGGCTTGGGCTCGGATGGCTACTCCCCCCGCATGTGGGACGAATTCAAAACCGCCTGCCACGTCCAGAAACTACGGACCGGCGATCCGCGTGCGGGCTCCGGCGAGGCGTATGCCGCCGCCTTTCTGAATAACCGGCACATCGCGCGAAACGTGTGGGGCATGGACATTGGACGCATTGCCGCCGGCGCCCGGGCCGACCTCGTCCTGATCGATTATTTTCCGCCCGCGCCGCTCGGTCCCGCGAACCTCTTCGGCCATCTGCTCTTCGGCATTTCCAATGCGCCGGTCGATTCGCTCATCGTGAATGGACGCTATATCGTCCGCGGCGGCCGATGCGTCACCGTGGACGAACGGGCCGTCGCCGAGAAGGCCGCCATCCAGGCCAAGTCCCTTTGGAGGAGATTCGAAGATTCATGCAAACGTTGATACCAGGACCGGCTTATCGGGAAATGTTCGACCCGCGCACGCTGCCGCCCGCGCTCCGCGACAGCGCCGCCGCCGCCCGTCAGGACGAACTGCACCCCGGCAATCTGTTCAACATCACCTGGCGCGGCCCCCACGGCGAGATCCGGTGCGAGGCGCTGCCGAAAGAGCTGACCGGCATGCAGGCGAATCTCCTCGTCATGGCCGGCCGCGGTTTTCCGTCCGGCAGCCACAAGGTCGGCCCTGCATACTCCACCCTGATGGAAGGAGAGCTCGCCGGCGAGATCCAACCCGGCGTGAACACGATTGTCGGCCCGTCCACCGGCAACTTCGGGATCGGCACGGCATATGTCGCGCGTCTGAAGGGCTATTCGGCCGTCGTGATCATGCCCGAACAGATGAGCGCGGAGCGCTATCAGCGCATCCGGCAATACGGCGGCGAGTTGGATCTGACTCCGGGCTCCGAGAGCGACGTCATCCTCGTCCTCGAGCGCGCCGCGCAGTATCGGAAGGATCCGCGCAACAAGATCCTGGCGCAGTTCGAGCTGATGCCGAATTATCGCTTCCACCGCCACGTCACGGGCCGCAGCGCCATCGAGGCCGCACGGGCCCACGGCAACGGCAGGATCGCGGCCTTTGTGGCGGCGCCGGGATCGGCCGGAACCTTGGCGGCCGGCGACGGGATCAAGGCGCAATTCCCCGACGCCGTCGTCTGCGCGCTGGAGCCTCGAGAGTGCTCGACCCTGTTCGACAATGGCCGCGGCACGCATCGCATCGAAGGCATCGGCGACAAAATGGTGACGCTCATTCACAACGTCCTGACCACCGACTATGTCGCCCTGATCCACGACGAGGACTGCGTGCTCGGTCTGGAGCTCATGGAGTGCCACCAGCCCCGCTTGGAGCGAATCCTCGGGATGCCGGAGGGCTCGTTGGGCCGTTTGCGGGGATTGTTCGGCGTTTCCGGAATCTGCAACATCCTCGGCGCGATCCGCATGTCCCGGTTCCTCGGTCTGGGCCCGGAGGATAACGTGGTCACCATCGCGACCGACGGCTTCGACCGGTATCCGTCGGTGCTCGCCGGCCGCAACGGCCGGATGGGCGCGCTTCCCCAAGATCGGACCGCCGCCGCCTTCGAACAGGTCTTCCGCGGCGCCGGCGCCCGCGAAATTCTCGACGTCCGGCCGCGCGAACAGAAGGACCGACTCTTCGCATACAAGCAGGACGTCTGGGAGACGTTCGACTATCCCCGCGCGTATCTCGACGCCATGAAATCGCAGTCATTCTGGGACGCCGAATTCGACAAAATTCACGCCATCGATGCGGCGCTGCTCGAAGCCCGCCGCCGCTGACGTCTCCCCGGCGTGCGCCCGGCAAACTCCTGAAAATCGCGGATCAGGTGCGCCTGGTCGTAGTATCCGCAGTCGAGAGCCAAATCGGCGGCTCCGGCCGTGCCGGCTCGCGCCGCCGCGTTGCGGAACCGCAGCACGCGCGCCAGAAATTTCGGCGTGAGCCCGGTCCTCTCCAGAAAGACCCGGCGCAGTTGCCGCGAGCTGAGGCCCGCTTCCCGGGCCAGATCGTCCACTTCGACGAGCCCCGCGGCCCGTTCCAGAAATGCCACCGCGCGCTCCACCGGACCGGCGCTTTGCGCGGGCAGCTCGCCTTCCAGCAGGCGTGCGCACTCCTCCGCGGAACCGGTGTGCGCCAGGCGATCGGCCAGAGCCTTCGCGCGAGGGCCCCACAGATCCTCCAGCGGCACGACCGTATCGACCATTCGGTCGCCGGGAACGTCGAGCACGCCGCTCCACCGCCCCGGACGGAACCGGACGCCGATCACACTCTGCCCTTCAAGCACCGCATGGTCGGCAAAGCGGGTCATCGGCCCGACCGCCTCCAGCGTCGCACCCGCGCCGCTCTTCGTAAGCAGCAGATCCGCGCATCCATCCGGCAGGACGCGATGCACCGTCCCCGGCCCATCCTGCCGCATCGCCCAGAAACACTCCACCTGTCCGGCCAGCCGGGGTGAAGGCGAAATTTCGCGGTAGTGCAGCATGAACGCGCAAACTCGTCTACATTGTATGTGATGCTGCGCCGACGATTTCTTCAATTTGCAAGTGTTGCCGCTTGCGCCCTGCTGACGGCCTCCGCCGCCGAGACGGCTCTTGACCGTTACGTCAAGAAGGCCGATCCCACCTACGCGTACACGGTCGTCAACACCGTGCGCGGCGAAGGGTACACGTCGTACATCGTCGAATTGACCTCCCAGACATGGCGCACGCCGGCCGAGGTGGATCGCACCGTTTGGAAGCACTGGCTGACCATCGTCAAGCCCGACCGCGTCGACCACACCACCGGCTATCTCTTCATCACCGGCGGTTCCACCAAAGACAAGGCGCCGGCGGCCGCCAACGCGTCCTACGTCGATATTGCCATGACGACCCACTCCGTGGCCGCCGAACTGCAAGACGTGCCCAACGAGCCGTTGACCTTCACCGGCTCCATTCCGCGCAGTGAAGACGGCATCATCGCCTACACCTGGATCAAATACATGGAGACCGGCGACGAGACGTGGCCGCTGCGGCTGCCCATGACGAAATCGGCGGTGCGCGCGCTCGACACCATTACGGCCGTCATGGCGTCGCCGGATGCAGGCGGGGTCAAGGTGGAGAAATTCGTGGTGTCGGGCGGATCGAAACGCGGCTGGACGACATGGACGACGGCGGCCGTCGACCCGCGCGTCGTGGCGATCGTCCCGGCGTCGATCGACCTGCTCAATCTCGAGAAGTCGTTCGAGCATCATTTCAAGGTGTACGGCTTCTGGGCGCCGGCGGTGAAGGACTACGTCGTCTCCGGAGTGATGGATTGGGCCGGCACGCCACAGTACAGGAGCCTCCTCGCGATCGAAGATCCGTACAGCTACCGGGACCGCCTCACCATGCCGAAATTCATGGTCTACGCGGCGGGCGATCAGTTCTTCCTGCCCGATTCCTCCCGCTTCTATTTCGACGACCTCAAAGGCGAGAAATACCTCCGTTACGTCCCCAATGCCGACCACAGCTTGCGCGGCTCCGACGCGCGCGACAGCATGTTGGCGTACTACGAAGCGTTTCTCAAAGGCGTCCCCCGCCCGAAGTTCTCCTGGACCTTTGAGGCGAACGGCGACATCCGCGTCACCAGCAAGGAGAAGCCCTCTGCCGTCAAGCTGTGGCAGGCGACCAATCCCGAACACCGCGATTTCCGCCTGGAAGCCATCGGCCCGGCCTACCGTTCCTCGGACCTGGACGACCGCGGTCAGGGCGTGTGGGTGGGCCATGTGGCGGCGCCCGAGAAGGGCTGGACCGCGTACTTCGTCGAGCTGACGTTCCCCAGCGGCGGCAAACACCCCTTCAAGTTCACGACCGCCGTGCGCGTCAATCCCGACACCGAACCATTCCCGGCCTACGTGCCGAAGCGGGCGGCAAAGTAGGATGCGCGCCCGGATTCTGACCGTTTGTCTGTTGGCCGGGGCCGGCCTCGCGCAGCAGACCGCTCCCGCGCGGCGCTCTCTGCCACAGCTCGGCGTGTATGGCGATTACCGCTCGGGCGGGACCCACGTCCTGGCGCTCGCCAACGACGAAGCCGCTCTCGCGCAGTCGGTCCGCGAGCATCGCACCTATGTCGCGCACGAAGAACTCGGCGACCCGGCCGGCTTCTCCTTCATCGCCACCAACAATAACGGGGTTTATGACATCGGCGATCGCGCGCCGATGATCGCGCGAACCCGGCTGGTCGCCAATCTCCCGATCGCCGCCCACCTTCGCATCGTCCACAACGGCGCCACGGCCGCGGAGGCCGACGGCGTCGAGGTCAGCTTCACGCCCACCGAAACCGGCGCCTATCACTTCGAAGCGTCGGTATCCAAAGACGGCGAGATGCGCCCCTGGATCGAAACCGCGCCGATCTATCTGGAGGCCGTCGAGGGCCGCGGTATCACATTGCCGCCCGGCGACCTCGCTCCTTCGGTGGAAGCGCGAAAGGACATCCCGTACGTCGAAGGCGCCGCGGCCGATGCCAATAAGCACAAGCTCGATCTCTACCTGCCCAAGGGTAAGACAGCCTTTCCGGTCCTGATCTTCATTCATGGCGGAGCCTGGAGATCGGGGGACCGGTCGAATTACCCCGCTCTCGGCAACCGGTTCGCCAAGGAAGGCATCGGCGTGGTCGTGCCGAGCTATCGATTGATGCCCGGGGCGCCGCATCCCGCGCAGATCGAGGACGCGGTCGCCGCCGTCGATTGGGTGGTCCGCCATATCGCGGAGTATGGCGGCGACCCCAAACGCCTCTACCTCGGCGGCCACTCGGCGGGCGGCCACCTCGCCGCCTATGCAGGCCTCGAGAAGCGCTTCTGGCCGAACCTCAAGGGCGTGTTGCCGATGAGCGGCGTCTACGACCTCACGCCGCTGCCGGCATTCCAGTCGGGGCCGGACGGCTCCCCGATGCACCGCATCGCCGCGGGCGCGCCGCCGTTTCTGATCACATACTGCCAGAACGACTACCCGTCGCTTCCGGCCGAAGCCCGCAATTTCCACGCGGCGCTCGTCAAAGCGGGCATACGCTCGGAGCTGGTGTACATTCCCGGCAAGAATCACATCTCCGAGATCGTCGACGTGTGGCGTGACGACGACCTCACGGCGCGCTCGGTCTTGCGCTTCATCAATGGAAGATAGCGGGATCGTCAGCAGATCGTGATCGCTACTGCACGGCGATCGTCACCGTGTTCGATGGCGCCCCGTCGATCGTGAGGGTCAACGGCACCGATGAGCCGGGCGCGGTGTCCGCCGGGACGAGGGCATTCACCTGATAGACCCCGACGTAACCGGGAGCCAGGCCGGCGAAGTTGAGGGTCGCCTGGACTCCACCGATCGTCACCAAAGGCGTCCGCACCGTAGGTGACGATGCATCGGCGACGGCCGCGCCCGTGGCGGGCCGGTTGGAGGCGGAACCCAAGCCGGTACAGTAGATCACTACCCATTGGCCTGGTGCAACGGGTGTTGCCGCTGCAGCGAGTTTCCCTTGCAGGCTGACTACCAGGCCTTGTCCACTCCCGGATCCGTTCGCTGTAAAGATGGCCGGCGCAGCGGTGGACAGATTCATCGTCATCTCGACCGGTGAACTGCCGAAGGGCGTCGTCACGGCAACGGATGCCTGCGCCTGCCCAGTCAATTCCCAGGGAATTTGAAAGTTGATTTGCGAAGGCGAGACGTAGAGGAGAGGCGCGAGGACACCGCCGATCTTCACCTGGGTTCCGGCAAGGCTGTTGGGCAGCGGCAGTCCGGCCGCCGCCATGGAAGTGCTTGCCAGGTTGAAGCCGAAAATGGCTCCGAGCCCGCCGGGGGTGAGCGCGGGTGCGTATGAGGCCGCTCCAACCACACCAAGGTCGGGACGGATCGATGGTGGAACTCCAGTCACGGGCACGCTCACGTCGAAGCGTGTGACGAACGCGTTTTGACCTTTTGAGCCAGTGGCGTTGTTGGCGGGTTGGAACGTTCCCGGAGTAGAAGGGAAGTCGGCGGACGAAGTGGTTCCAGCGACATACAGGTTGGCGGCGCCGAGGGCTAATCCGTTTGCAGTGTCGCCCGCCGGCTGCTGGAAGGAAGTTACGGAGCCGCTGCCACCCAGAAACGTGGAATAGAGGAGGGCGGCGCCGCTCGGATTCAATTGCGCCACGAATGCGCTGGCGGCGTGATTGGCGGCGGCTGCTTTGTTGACGGGTTGAAGAGCGCCCGGAGTCACCGGGAAATCGGCGGACGTGGCCTCTCCGGCAATGTAGGCGTTGCCGGACGCGTCGACTGCGATCGCGTTTGCGCGGTCCGAGCCGCTGCCGCCCAGGAAGGTGGAGTAGACCAGTCCGGCGCCATCGGGCTTGAGCTTCGCGACAAAACCGTTGTAACCGATGTTGAGGTAGTTAAGGGGACTGCCCTGCGTAAGCTGTGCCGCCAGGAGCCTGGGTTGATAGGCTCCCGGCGTCGCGGGGAAGTCGGCGGAATATGCATAGCCGGAAACGTAAACATTGCCGGCGCTATCCAGCGCCAGAGCATTCGCCCGGTCGCCAAAGATCACCTCATTACCGAGGGAGCCGTTGGGAATGGTTACGCCGCTGCCGCCCAGATACGTGGAGAAGACCAGGGCGGAGCCGGAGGGATTGATCTTCGCGACGAAGGCGTTGTACCCGGCGATTTGACTGGCGACTCCGGAGGTTGTGGCTGCCTTGTTTCTGGTTTGGAAGGCGCCCGGCGTTACCGGAAAATCGGCCGAATGGGCGCTACCGGCGACGTAGGCGTTTCCCGCGCGGTCCACGGCCAACGCCGTCGCGGAGTCGCCCGTAAACACCGCGGGGCCGATGTTGAATTGCACCTGTCCGCTGCCGCCGAGAAACGTGGAATACACGAGCGAGCTCCCGGAGGGATTCAGCTTCGCGATATAGGCGTTGGAAGAAAGTGTGGATGCGAGCTTGGTTTGCACTGCGCCCGGAGTGACCGGAAAACCGGCGGCATACGTGGTCCCCGCCACGGTCGCGTTGCCTGCGTCATCGATGGCCACAGCGGCGGCGGCGTCGCAGCAGAGATAGCTGACGGATGACTTTCCGCCGAGATAGGTCGCGTAGGCGAACCCGCTGCCGGCGGCATTCAGTTTGGCGGCAAACGACGTTCGACTTCCCGGAAACGTGTCTTGGAAGGCGCCGGATGTGACAGGAAAATCCTTGGACCCCGTTTCGCCCACGACGTAAGCTTCTCCGGCGCTATTCACGGCCAGTCCGTTAGCGGCATCACCCCCGGAACCGCCGAAGTAAGTGGAGTAGATGAGCGATGTGCCGGCCGGATTCAGTTTTGCAATGAACGCAGAGCCGGCGCCTGACGTGGCGGGGAAGTCCGGGGATCGGGTGCTGCCCGCGACATAAATGTTGCCGGCGGGATCGGCGGCGATGGCGTTGGCGACGTCCGCGACGCTTCCGCCCAGGAAGGTGGAAAAGACCAGCACGGGATCAATGACGAGGGGCTGACGGCGATCGTAGGGACCAAGGCGGAAGGCGACGGCGCGGTTGGCGGTTACGGTGAAGCCGGCCTCAACTGATTTCCGCTCGCCATCCATGTCCTGATAGGCGACGGGCTTGTGCATCGTGAGGGAACCACCCGGGGTCGTCGCCACGAGATCGCCTGCTTTGGTCACGCGCACCTTTGCCGCGCGGTCAAAGTCCATGCGAATGGACCGCGGGTCCGCGCCGGGAGCTATGAGGAAATCGTATTCCAGTTGATGTTGATTGCCGTAGTAGACGAGGTCGATGCCGGGGTAAACATCGCGGTATCGGACGCTGGAGAATGTGGGCAGGCCGGTGCGCCAGCGCGAAGGATCCGGCCCGATCAGATAATTGACACGGCCCGGCAGTTCGGCCTCGGCGGACGGACTGGCTTTCGTGGTCCGGACACCCTTCAGTGCCATTCTCACGGGTCCTCGCGAGGACTGGTGAGGCTCGATTACGAGTCCATCGGCGGTCAAGCCGACGGCGCCTGCCCCGGTGCGCGCCAGGAAAAGCACTTCATCGGCGGTTTGTCCAACATTCTTCTCGAAACTCAGCGGCAGGTTGGCGTAATTCGCGGGAGCGGGCGGGTGAGCAGTCTGTGCGGAAAGGCGGGACAAGAGAAAAAGACAAACGGCGGTGCGGTGCATGGTGTTTCCCCAAGGCGAACTCGATTCACCAAGTTCCAGTCTATCGGATTGCGCCTCTGGAACTGGGTTGCCGCGCATGCCAGGAGGCCTACGCCATCGGCAGGAAAATAGCCCCCATTTGCATTCGGAGCCGCAGGCAGCTAACGTAAGATCCTAAAGGGTCTTATAATGTCGAAACTGTCGCGTGTTGTCTTCGTGCTCGCCGTCTGTTCTACGCCTGCGCTCCATGCCCAGGAAGTGCGCGCCACCGTCGGTGGACGGGTCACCGATGCCCAGGGCGGCGTGGTCCCCGCCGCCACCGTTCTGGTCACCTCCGACGATACGGGTGTGAAACAGCAAACTTCCACCAACCCGCAGGGAAATTGGATCGTCCAGTTCCTGCTGCCGGGACATTACCGTTTCACGATTACCGCCCCCGGCTTTAAATCTCTGGAGCGTTCCGGCGTCGAATTGCAGGCCGGAGACAACAAGCAGCTCGACAGCCAGCTCGAGGTCGGCGCCACCAGCCAGTCTGTCGAAGTGACCGCCGAAGCTCCCCTCATCGACACCACATCGGCCACCTCCGGCACCGTGATCACGACCCGGCAAATCACCGAGATGCCCTCCGCCAGCCACGTCATCACCCTGCTCGCGGTGCTGTCTCCCGGCGTAACCGCGCAGGACCAGAACGGCAACGTGGCCCATATGTGGTCCTATCTCGCCGGTTCGCAATTCACCGCCGATGGCGGCCGCAACAATACCTGGTCGAACACGTTTCAACTTGATGGGATGCCCAATACGCAGCACGGAGGCAACGTCGCCTTCATGCCCCCGATGGACTCGGTCCAGGAGTTTCGCGTGTCGACCAATGCCTACGACGCGGCAATCGGCCGGCAGGCCGGCGCCACCGTCAACATGCAGACTCGCAGCGGCGGACGGCAGTACCACGGCAGCATGTATGAGTGGAATCAGAACAACATGCTGAACGCCAACCTGTTCCAGACCAACCTGGCCGGCGGCGTCGTTCCCCCCATCCATTTCAACGAGTGGGGCGGCACGTTCGGCGGCCCCGTGTGGCTCCCCAAGCTCTACCAGGGGCGCGAGAAGACATTCTTCTTCGTTTCGTACGACGACACCTGGAATCAGGATCCGCGGCCCGGCAGCACCCGCTCCGTCCCCACCGCCATCGAACGCACGGGCGATTTTACGCAGTCGTTCACCACCCAGAATGGCCAGCGTTTCCCGATTCAGGTCTACGATCCGTTGACCGTCGACGCCAAGACCGGCAATCGCACGCTCTTCCCCGGAATGATTATTCCCAAGAGCCGCCTCAGCGAAATCACGCAGAATATTTTCGCGTACGTGCCGCTACCCAACACCGCCAGCTCGCCGACCAGCAACGCCAGCAACAACTTCGTTTCCTCCGCGACGCGGCAGGACAAATACCCCCTGGTCTCGGTTCGCGGCGACCAGAACTGGAGCAATTCGCACCACAGTTTCGCCACTGTGCAGTGGGCCCACCTGCACGAATTCATCGACGACTATTTTCATAACGCCGCCACCGGCAATTATCAGGAGCGGATCTCCAACAATGTCGGGCTCGATCACGTCTGGACCATGAGCCCGACGAAGATCCTCGATCTCCGGTTTAGCGTGAACCGCTACGGCCAACCCAATTACGACCAGGGAGCCGGCTTCGACCCCACGCAGCTCGGCTTCAGCAAGGGCTTCGTGTCCCAGTTGGTGAAACCGTCGTTCCCGCGCATCACGGGGATCGCCGGCGACTTCGGCACGAGCCAGGCGGGCACGTATTACTACAACAATTACTACAACTGGTCCGCCAACCTCACCCAGGTGCGCGGCAATCACACCATCAAGTACGGCGCCGAGTATCGCGTTTTGCAGGATGCCGACGGCGGCATCGGCAACCAGCCGGACTTCGATTTCAATAACAGTAACTGGACCCGCCTCAACAACGCGGTCAGCGGCGGCACCGGCGTCGGCTCGTCCCTCGCCGCCTTCCTTTTAGGCCTGCCGAATGGCGGAAACGAGCCGGTCAACGCCAACGGCTACTATACCCAGCACTACACGGCCTTCTACGTTCAGGACGATTGGCGCGTCAGCCCCAAGCTGACGCTGAACCTCGGCCTGCGGTGGGACTATCAATCGCCCGTGACCGAGCGCTACAACCGCCTCACCAGCCAGTTCGATCTCAAGCAGCTCAATCCGGTCAGTCCGGCCGCTCAGGCCGCTTATGCCGCCATTCTCGCCGATCCCAAGAACGCCTCCAACACGGGCGTGCAACTGCTCTCGCAGATCCTCCCCGCCGGCTCGTTTAAGGTTCCCGGGGTCATTCTATTCGCGGGCGTGAACGGGCAGCCGCGCGGCGTCTCGAATCCCGATTATCGCGAAGTGCAGCCCCGCGCCGGTTTCGCCTACCAGCTCGGGCCCAAAACCGTCCTGCGCGGCGGCTTCGGCCGCTTCGTTCAGGCCAGCTACGACCGCGGCGGCCAGAACGGCTTCAGCCGCACCACCAGCCTCGTCGCCACCCAGGACAATTACCTGACGCCCTTCGACACGCTGGCCAATCCCTTCCGCAATGGCATCCAGGCGCCCACCGGCGCGTCTCTCGGCGGCCTGACCAACAACGGCGCCGGCGTCGATTTCAACGACCCCAACCCCGGCCGGTTCTATTCCTGGGAGTACAGCCTGCATCTCCAACACCAGCTCAAGAGCTGGCTGCTGGAAGTGGGCTACTCTCACAACAAGACGTACAACATCGGCCAGAGCCGGCAGCAGGACAATCCGTCCAAAGACCTGTGGCTCAAGTACAACGGCCCGCAGTTCGACCCGACGGGCCGGCCGCTCGACACGCTGGCATGGAACACGATCGTTCCCAATCCCTTCTTCAACCTCCCCGGCGTAAACAGCGGCACCATCGGCTCCAGTTCCACCACCACGGTGAACCGCCTGCTCGCGGGCGACCCGTTGCTGGGCGTCATTTCCATGGGCAACATGCCCCTCGGCAGCAATCGCTTCGACGCCATGCTGGTGAAGGTCGAACACCGTTTCAGTCAGGGCTTCAGCGTGCTCAACTCCTTCACCTGGTCCAAGCTCTTCGAGGACACTTCACTGCTCGGCCCGGAAATCGCCGGTGTCCATGTCGAACACAAGCTCGGCGGCGAAGACCGCACGTTCCACCTCTCGGTGGCGCCCATTTGGGAGTTGCCGATCGGCCGTGGCAAAGCCCTCGGCCGTTCCATGCCGCGCATCGCGGACTACATCGTCGGCGGTTGGGAGCTGTCGGGGACGTACACGATCCAATCGGGCGTGCCGGTCGTGTTCGGCACGGACTCTTTCTTCAGCGGCAACAACATCGCGCTGCCCGGCGGCGGAACGCTGCCGAAGTGGTTCGACACCAGCCAGTTCCTGGCATTTCCCAACAAGAACACCGATATCTCGATCTATCCGTCCTGGACCGGTATTCAAGACCTACCCGGCTATGGCTATAAACCGGCCGCCGGCGACAGCATCCGGAACGGCGTCTATCAGGACTTCGGCACCAACGTGCGCGCGTTCCCCACGCGCTGGGGCAGCGTGCGCGCCAGCCGCGTCAACAATGTCGACGCCGGCATCTACAAGAACATCCGCTTCCGCGAGCGCGCCAAGCTGCAGCTTCGCTTCGAAATCTACAACGCTCTGAATCACGTCCGTTTCGCCGCGCCGAACTCCGACCCGACCAGCTCGAATTTCGGCATCGTGACCGGATCCCAGCAGAATCAAGCCCGCGCCGTGCAACTCGGCGGACGCCTCAGCTTCTGAGCCCTGGCAAAACGGTTTTTTAATGCCGCGTCTGGTGGGCCGAGTTCTCCCATCGGGCGACAATCAGATCGATCAAGCTGAGCCATGCCCCTTCCGGCCGCTCCAGCTTGCGGAAGATCGCGACGTATTCCGGCTTCTTCAATCCCATCCCGGCGAACGCCAGGAAGTACAGGCCGTCATTCGGAAAGTCCGCGATCTGCTCCTTCGACCACTTCCGCGGGTCCGCCAGGTACGGTTCCAGATAGTCGATCACCGACCCGATCGTGGCGCCGCTCTTGCCCCGCACGCTCCACAGGTCGACCCCATGGACCTGGGCGATGCGACAGACCGTCGTGTACGCTTCCAGGTTGAACGCCGAGTACCACAGCGACCGGCTCCGCGACTCCTCGCGCGGCGCGCTGCCGTCGGCCTTGATCTGCCGGGGAAGAATCTGCTCGCGATAATACGCGAAGGCATTCTGCATCTCGGCCTTGTTCTCCACGAAGCTCGCCACCGCAGCCGTCTGCGCCGTCCACCACGACGCATGATTATTTCCCGCGCGCTTTTCGTCCTCCGCATTCTTGCTGTGCGTCAGCCAGTGCAGGTACTCGTCAAACCATTTGTGGACCGCGAGTTGGTCCCGCGCGTCCCACTGGCCCGACTGCGCCAGGAACTCCATCCCTTGAATGGCGCGGATCAGCACCCGGCCGTCGATGATCCCGGCGCCGCGCCCGTTATTGACGTTGCGAATCGCCTGGCCGTACTCCAGGTGCGGATTCATGCGCGTCTTGGGACTGATAAACCACGCCTGAATGTCGCGCGCCGCCCGCTGCGCGTAGCGCGGTTCGTCGAGAAGATACGCGGCCGTCCCCAACGTGAACACGGCGTCGGCCATCGCATTGAGGGCGGTCTTGTTCGCCGTGAATCGCGCCGGATTCACCTGGCCGTCGCGTCGCAGGTACGGACCGGACGGGTTGTCCGGATTGGGCCACCAGTAGGGCGCTTCGCTATAAAAATCGTGCGGGTCGAGCTCCAGATCCTTGGGACGCTCGCTGGTCACGGTCCAAGGCCCTTCCTTCATGCGCTTCTCGGCCTCGGCGCGAAGACGCCGCACCGCGTCGAGCGTCCAGGCCTCCTTGCGAATGATCGCGCTGTGGATCGGGTCGGCCTCGTCGTCCGAGACGAGTGTCCGCGGCAGATCCGCTCCTCGCAAGCACACCACGAGCGGGATGAACAGTAACGCGGTCCTCACTAGCCGCATTGTATCGAACTCTATCGGATGCTGCGCTCATATTCGGCATTGAACTCGCAGCCGATGAGCGCGATAAATGCCATCACGTACATCCACACCAGCAGCGCAATCGCGGCCCCAATCGAGCCGTACATCACGTTATAGTGCGCGATATTACGCGCGTACCACGCAAATCCCGACGTCGCCAGCAGCCACAGGACCGTCGCCAGCACCGCGCCCGGCCACACATAGCGCCAGCGCTGCTGCCGGTAGGGGCCAAAATAGTACAAGCTCGACGTGATCAGCACGGTGGAGCCGAATGCCAGGCCGTAGCGCGCCAGCAGACTCACCCACTGCCAGATCCAGGCGATCGGGTTCAGAATCGGATCGACCTCCATCCAGCGCAGCACCGCCCGCTCCACCTGGCCGCCGAAAACGATCAGCAGCGAGGCGCCGAGCAGTGGGACCGCCGCAATCAGCACCAGCCCCATGGCCACCCCGCTCTGCCGGAAAAAGCTCCGGCTGCGGGGAACCCGATAAGCCGCCTGGAAACCGTCGATCAGGCTCTTGATCACTCCGGACGCCGCCCAAAGAGAGATCAGGCCCGCCACCACCAGCAACGACAGCGGACGCGCGCCGGTAATGCGAAACTGTTGCACCACAAGGTCTTCCGACCCCGGCGGCACGATCTCCGACAAGCCCCGCTCGATGGTCCGCGACACGAACTCCGCGTGCGATTGAACCAGAATCGTGGCGGCGGACGTGATCACCGGGAAAAACGAGAGCAGCGCCGAATACGCCGCGCCCTTCGCGACGCCCAGGCAGCCGTCGTCGAACGCCGCGACCAGGCTTCTCCGCAACAGCCAGGCAAACGTCCGCAGATTCAGCACAAGGCTCAGTATAGCCGTGCGATATGCTGGTTTCATCGTTTCGGAGCGGCCTGTGGGACTTGGATCGTTGTTACGGAATCTCTTTTTTATCGGTGTGGGCGCCATACGATTGCTTGGCGCGCAGGACGCGCCGCCCACCGAATGGATCGATCCCGACACCGGCCACCGCGTGATTCGACTGTCGCGCGAGCCGGGCACGGCATCGCTGTATTTTCACCAGAACGCGTATTCGGCGGACGGCAAGAAACTGGTGGTGACCAATCCGCACGGAATCGCCACCATCAACCTGTCGACGCGCGCGATCGAACAGGTCGTCGAAGGCCGCGTCAATATCCTCGTCACCGGACATAAGACGGGCCGCGTGTACTACACCAGGGACGGCGCGATCTTCTCTACCGATCTCGACACGCGCGACACCCGCGAAGTGGCCAAAATCCCCACTCAGGCAGGCCGCGGCGGCGGCATCGCCGTCAATGCCGACGAAACCATGCTGGTCGGCATCGCCGCCGATCCCGACGGAAAGACGGTTCCGCGCACCCCGCCGCCCAACGGCCAGGGCGGCAGCCTCGAAACGAACTGGGCCGCCGGCACGCCGAAAATGCTCTATACGATCGACATCAAGAGCGGCCAATTCCACAAGATCTATACCGAGAACGATTGGACCAACCATCTCCAGATGTCGCCCACCGACCCGCATCTGATCATGTTCTGCCACGAAGGTCCCTGGCACTTCAACGATCGCGTGTGGACCATTCGCACCGATGGCTCCGGCCTGCGCCTGATGCACGAGCGCACCATGAACATGGAGATCGCCGGGCACGAATTCTTCAGCGCCGACGGCAAAACGGTCTGGTACGACCTCCAGACACCGAAAAGCGCCGTCTTCTGGGTGGCCGGCGTCGACCTCGCGTCGGGACATCGCACCTGGTACCACCTGGAGCGGAACGAATGGTCGGTGCACTACAACGTCTCGGCCGACGGCAAGCTCTTCGCGGGCGATGGCGGCGGTCCGAACAGCGTCGCCGCGAGATCTCCCGACAACCAGACTCTCAAACCGGCGGGCAACGGCCAATGGATCTACCTCTTCCGGCCGGTCATTGTGAAGGGCAGCTCGTTCCGCGACAAGAAGGACCTGATCGACACGGGTTACTTCCAATCCGAGCGGCTGGTCAACCTGGCGAAACACGACTACCGCCTCGAGCCGAATGTCACGTTCTCCCCGGACATGAAATGGATCGTATTCCGGTCGAATATGTTCGGGCCCACGCACGTCTTCGCCGTGGAGATCGCCAAACCGTGAACCCTCGGTTTCTCCTTCTCGCGTGCGTCTGGCAGGCGTTCGCCGCCGGCCTGCCCACTGAGTGGATCGACCGCGACACCGGCCACCGCGTCATACGCCTTTCCCGCGAAGACGGAACGCAGAGCCTCTATTTCAACCAGAACGCCTACACGCCGGACGGCAAGAGACTGATCGTGACCACGGCCGGGGGCGGCATTGCGACGATCGTGCTGGCGACCGGAGAAGTGAAGCCGCTCGTGGCCGGACCGGTCTCCGTGCTGATGGCGGGACACACCACCGGCGATGTGTATTTCACGAAGCGATCCTCCGGCGCGGCCGTCGTCTACGCCGCCAATGTCGCAACCGGCGCGACGCGCCAGATCGTAACTCTGCCGGCCGGACGGAACGTAGCGTCTGTCAACGCCGACGAAACCCTGCTGCTGGGCACATACGTGGATGGCGCGGCGCCGCCCGTTCCCGGCGGCAACCGCCTGCCGCCCACCGACGCCCGCTTCGGACAGCCGAACTACGAGGCCGCCGGCCCCGACGGCAAGCCGATGACCTATGCGGACGCGAAGGACCTCCGCCTCCACAATACGCTCATGGCCACCCGCGCCGGCGCGCCGCAGGTCCTCTTCACGGTGAACGCGAAGACCGGAGCGGTGAAAGAAATCCTCCGCGAGCACGAATGGCTCGGCCACCTGCAGTTCTCGCCGGCAGATCCGAATCTGATCATGTTCTGCCATGAGGGCACATGGCACGAGGTGGACCGCGTCTGGACTGTGCGAGCCGACGGCTCCGGTCTCACGAAAATCCATACCCGCACCATGAACATGGAAATTGCCGGCCACGAGTTCTTCTCGGCCGACGGCGCCACCATCTGGTACGACTTGCAGACGCCGCGAGGCCAGGATTTCTGGTTGGCCGCCTATCGGGTCGCGACCGGCAAGCGAACGTGGTATCACCTGCAGCGGAATGAATGGTCGGTGCACTTCAACGTGTCGCCCGACGGGACCATGTTCGCGGGCGACGGCGGCGACAGCGAGATGGTGGCGCGCGCCCCCGACGGCAAGTGGATCTACCTCTTCCGCCCGGAGCGGGTCCCCGACGTCGCGGGCGTCAAAGCCCCAAACTCGGACAGCCTGATCGACGCCGGTTTCTTCACCGCCGAGCGCCTGGTGAATATGGCGAAGCACGATTACCGGCTGGAGCCGAACGTCACCTTCTCGCCCGACATGAAGTGGATTGTCTTCCGGTCCAACATGCTGGGCCCGGTGCATGTATTCGCGGTGGAGATCGCCAAGCCGGGCAAGTAACTGTTACTGTTGCCTGCGCGCGGCTCATCTCTCAGGCTAGGGTTGAACTCTTGGCGAGCCCTGCGGCTTATAGTTGCTCTGGAGCGAAAAAAACCAAAATTT
>CAZSQK010000075.1:0-40668 GCA_964608645.1 uncultured Solibacteraceae bacterium
AAGGCTGGCCAGGTAGAGACAGGAGCGTTCAATCCGGTGCTCGGGTATTCCTACGATGAGCTGGCGGTGTTGAGCCGGAGCATGCATCACAGTCAGGGAACCGGCGCTATGCGGCGGCCTGGCGGCGGGATGTCGGAGTTCGAACTGGTGGGCGGCGAGCCGTCGACGAAGGATTTGTTCGACGGCGTGGACACGTCGTGGAACCGCCTGCCGGGCGGGGCCGCGGTGGGGGCTGTGCTGGACGAGGCGATCCGCGCGTACGAACCCGCACATCCCGAGAAGGCGCTGCCGTTCCTGGCCAAAGCGCGCCCGCTGATGGCCGCCATCGCCGATCCGCTGGCAAAACGGAAGCCGGTGGAGCTCGACGAGAGCATCGCGCTGTGCGCGGGGCTCTGGGCGGAAGCGCAGGCGCGGCAGGCGGACGCCATTCCCGGGGCGCCGTTGACCATCACCACTACGCTGGTGAATCGTTCGCGCGCGGCGGTCAGCTTCGAGGGCGCGGCGATGGAAGGCATGTGGAACGAGGCGCTGCCGAATCCGCCGGCGAAGCTCGCGTACAACCAGACGGTGGCGCTCGATTTCACGAAGCCGGTTCCCGTGGCGCAGCCCTATTCGCAGCCCTACTGGCTGGTCAAGCCGCCGTCGAACGATGTGTACACGGTGGACGATCAGCGGCTGGTGGGGAGGCCCGACACGCCGCCGGCCGCGCAAGTGCGGCTGCGCTTCGCGCTGGATGGAACACCGTTCGAACTGGTGCGGCCGGCGCACTACCGGTACGCGAGCCGGGCGGAGGGAGAGCGCGAGCGTTCGCTGGCAGTCGTGCCGGCGGTGGCGGTGAACCTGCCGGAATCGGTCGCGGTCTTTCCTTCGGCGGCGGCGCGGCAGGTGCATGTGGCGGTGCAGGCGAACATCGCGAATGCCGAGGGATCGTTGCGGCTGGATGCGCCGCCGGGCTGGAAGGTTTCGCCGGGATCGCAGCCGTTCCGGATCGGCGTGGTGGGCGAGCAGCAGGAGCTGGCATTCGATGTGACGCCGCCGGCCGGCGAGAGCACGGCATCGCTGCGCGCCGTGGCGACGGCCGCGGGGCGGGAGATCGCCGCCGGGACGCAGCGAATCGAGTACCCGCACATTCCGATTCAGACGCTGTTCCCGCCGTCGAACATCAGGCTGGTGCGGGCGGATATCAAGGTGACCGCGCACAAGGTCGGATACATCATGGGCGCGGGTGACGAAATGCCCGACGCACTGCGGCAGCTCGGGCTCGATGTGACGATGCTGACGGAGTCGGACCTGGCGCAGGGAGATCTGTCGCGGTTCGACGCGATCGTGGCGGGCGTGCGGGCCTACAACGTGCGGAGCGACGTGCGCGCCAACCAGCCGCGGCTGATGAAATATGTCGAGAACGGCGGGACGTACGTGGTGCAATATCAGGGCGGCGAGGGCGGAGGACGGGGACCTGGGGCCGGACCGGGAGGCGCGCCCGGCGGTCCGCCGCAGGCGGCGCAAGCGCAGCAACAGCCGCCGACGCCTCCGTCGAACATCGGGCCGTATCCGATTACGATTCCCGGCGGGAACCAGTGGCGGGTGACCGTGGAGGACGCGCCGGTGACGTTTCCGCATGCGGACAGCCGGTTGTTGCAATATCCGAATCACATCGGCGAGAAGGACTTTCAGGGCTGGGTGCAGGAGCGCGGGCTGTTGTTCGCGACGCAATGGGATCCGAAGTATCAAACGGTGATGGCGTCGGGCGATCCGGGAGAGAAGCCGCTCGAAGGCGGGGAGCTGTGGACGCACTATGGCAAGGGCGTGTATGTGTTCACCAGCTACTCATGGTTCCGGCAACTGCCCGCGGGGGTGCCGGGAGCGTATCGGATCTTCGCGAACCTTTTGAGCGCGAAGTAAGAGCCGGCAGGTTTCGGACGCAATCCGCTATACCACCAGGAGCGCCCAATTTCCTTTTTGCCGGTGTTCGCGCGGCTCCGGGAGCGCCTTCTTTACCCGATCGACTTCCGGGAGCTCGAAGCCGCTGGCCAGCAGGACCCCTTCGGGCCGGCGGGCGCGTAACAGGTCGGGGGCAAGCGAGACGATGGCTTCGGGGCTGATATTCGCGATGACGATGTCGGCCACGCCGGATGCAACGGCGTCCACCGATCCGATGAAGCCCATCCCCGCGATTTCGATGGCGACAGGGTCGGTGTCGCAAGCATAGGCTCGTTCGGCGCCGAGCAGGGTCGCGGCTCGCGCCAGGATGCCGGAGCCCGTGCCGACGTCCAGGACACGCATCCCCGGCTGGAGGTATTGCTCCAGGGATTCGAGGCAGAGGCGCGTGGTCTCGTGCACGCCGGTCCCGAACGCCATTCCCGGATTCACGGCGATGCGGAAGCGCCCGGCGGGCGTGGGGTCGTCGCGCCATTCCGGCACGAGGAAGAACCGCTCTCCGACTTCCATCGGCTGCAACAGGTCGCGCGCGGATTGGACCCAATCGCGATCTTCTTCCTCGCGCACGGTCGAGCCGGGATAAAGATCGAGGAGCGCGCGCCGCTCGCCGTCGAAGAATGCGCGGATGCGGCGGGGCGATAGCTCGACGATACCGGCCGAGCCCTGTTCCCACAGCTCGGCGATGAGCATGTCGCGGTCATCGGCGTCGAATTCGATTTCCAGGGAGAACATTGTTATGGTGGAGGTTTCAGAAAACCATGAAGCTACAAGGTATTTTCCCACCAATCACCACGCCATTCGATCATGCGGGCAACATTTACGCGTCGAAAGTGCAGCACAACGTCGAAAAATGGAACCTGACGACGCTCGCGGGCTACGTCGTCATGGGCTCCACGGGGGAAAGCGTGATGCTGACCACCGATGAGAAGATCACGATGTGGGAACTGGTCGCGAAGCACGCCGCGAGTGACAAACTGCTGATCGCGGGGACCGGGATGGAGAGTGTGCGCGAAACCGTGTGCCTGACGAATCGCGCCGCCGAGATGGGGTACAAGGCCGCGATGGTCCGCACACCTCATTACTATAAGAATCTGGTCAACCGGGCGGATGCGCAGATGCTGTACTTCCGGTCGGTGGCCGATCAATCGAAGATTCCGCTGATCATCTACAACTGGCCGCAGGCCACGGGGGTCGATATCCCCGTCGAGGCGGTGGTCGGAATCTCCGAGCACCCGAACGTTATCGCCATCAAGGAAAGCTCCGGCAGCCTGGAAAAGGTGATGCAGATGATCCGCGAGGTGAAACACGGCTTTCAGGTGATGGTCGGGTCGGCGCCAACGCTGTGGCCGTCGCTGCTGATGGGCGCGTGCGGCGCGATCCTGGCGTATGCCAATGCGGCGCCCTATTCGGTGATCGCGATCTGGGAAGCCTATCGGACGCGCGAGGAGGCGGCCGGGCTCGACTGGCAAAACCGGATCGGGCGCGCGTCGACGCTGGTGACGACGAAGTACGGCGTTCCGGGATTGAAGTACGCGATGGATCTGAACGGCTATTACGGGGGACCGCCGCGGCTGCCCTTGTCGGTTCCGGGTCCGGAAGCGAAGCGCGAGATCGAAGCGGCGTTTCAAGACCTGAAGGGTTGAGGCCTCAACGCGGAGAAGCCGGAAGGAATCGATTGATCAGGCCGGAACACTCCTCCACGCCGAATGCGTATGTCAGGCCGAAATAGACCACTCCATAAGCGCCGAGGATTGCGCCAGCGGCGAGCCTCGGATCGTGGATCGGGAGCGCGAGTTTGACGCCCCAGGCGGCAGCGGCGGCGAGCGCGGCTGCCAGCCAGAGTCGCGTCACGAGGCTCGCCGGCAGGCCCGTGACGCCGATCCGGCGGTTGAGAGCGCGCCGGAGCAGAGCGAACTCGACCCATCCCGCGATTCCGGCGGACGCGGTCAATCCGGCGACGCCCCATCGCGCGTCGATGCCGAGCCACTTCGGCAGCGG
Source organism: uncultured Solibacteraceae bacterium (assembly GCA_964608645.1). Taxonomy (GTDB): domain Bacteria; phylum Acidobacteriota; class Terriglobia; order Bryobacterales; family Bryobacteraceae; genus CAZSQK01. The sequence continues at coordinate 3,937 of CAZSQK010000075.1, forward strand.
CAACGCGAACAGGTATCCGAGGCCGGTGGTGAGAACGACGCGGATTACTGCGAATCGCAGCGGGGTGCGGGTGTCGCGAAGCGCATAGTAGGTCGAGGAGTAGAGCCGTCCGAGAGTCTGCGCGAGCAGGCCGACGGCCGAGCCTGCCAGGATGCCCCAGACGTACTTTGAATCCTGCCCGGTGAACCTGCCGGTTTCGAACAGAGCGGCGGTGATCACGTCGCCGAGAGCGAGGAAGCCAATCGCGGACGGCACGATGAAAAAGGCGATCTGCCGCAGACCGGCATTCAAGCGGCGGCCGAGATTTCCATAGTCGCCGGAGGCGCCGGACATCTCGGGGAGCTCGGCGGCGGAGACGGACATGCCGAACAAGCTCACCGGCAGCATGTACAGGGTCTGCGCGCTGGTCAGGCCGGCGACTGAGCCCTTAGGCAGAAAACTCGCCAGCCAGACGTCGACAAATCCGCTGATCTGAACCACGCCCCGGCTGATGAACACGGGCGCAAAATTGCGGACAACCTGACTCACGTGCTCCGACCGGCCGACGCTCATCCGGCCGGCATAGCGCAGCACCACCGGCAACTGCACGAGGAGTTGTAACATGCTGCCGGCAACCGATCCCCAGGACAGCGCCACGGCAAGCGATGAAATGTCCATGCGCCTGCCGAATGCGGCCATGGTGGCGATCATGGCGACGTTCCAGATCACGGGCGCGGTATAGGACAAGAAGAATTTGCGATGGCTATTCAAAATTCCGAGGCACCACGCCGAAAGGACCAATACGCCGGCGCCGACGAAGAGGATCCGAACGAGGCGGATGGTGAGCTCCCGCGTGGCGCCCTGGAACCCCGCGGCGATCACGTCGATGAGATAGGGCGTGGCGAGGACGCCCACCAGCACGATTACGGAGACCACCAGCGCGAGGATCGCGGCAACCGCGCCGGCGACGCGGCCGGCCTCTTCTTCGTCGCCCTCCGCCAGCAGCCGGGCGTACACGGGGATGAACGAAGCCGAGAGCACACCCTCGCCGAACAGGTTCTGCAGGAAATTCGGAATGCGGAAGGCGGCGCTGAAGGCGTCGGCCGCTTCCGTTTGCACGCCAAAGTAATGCGAGAAAACACGCTGCCGGACCAGCCCGAAGATCCGCGTGAGAAAGATGCCCGAACCGACAAGAAAGGCGTTGCGGGCCACTTAGCCGAGCTTTCCCAAAACAGCGTCCGTCACCGCCTCGGTAGTCGCCGTGCCTCCGATATCCGGGGTGCGCACCTTGCCTCCGGCCAGGACCGCCGCCACAGCCGCCTCGACCTCCGCGGCGGCTTCGCGCATTTCGAGATGATCGAGCATCATGCCGGCGCTGAGGATGGTTGCCAGCGGGTTGACGATGCCCTTCCCCGCGATATCGGGCGCTGAGCCATGCACCGGCTCGAACATCGACGGAAAGCGGCGTAAGGGGTCGAGATTGGCGCTGGCAGCGAGTCCCATGCTGCCGATGATGATCGCGGAGATATCGCTGAGGATGTCGGCGAACAGGTTCGAGCCCACGACCACGTCGAAGCTCTCCGGACGGCGGATGAAATTCATGGCGGCGGCGTCCACCAGCAGCGATTCGGTCTCGATGCCCGGAAAATCGGCGGCGACATCGCGGAACGTGCGGTCCCACAGCACCATGCTGAAGCCTTGAGCGTTCGACTTGGTGATCGACGTGACGCGCCTCTTCTTGTTCCGCTTCACCGCCAGCTCGAAGGCGAAGCGGACGATCCGTTCGATGCCGCGGCGTGTGAACACCGAGGTCTGGATGGCGATCTCGTCCGGCTGGTGTTGATAGACGAACCCGCCCACCTGAGCGTACTCGCCCTCGGTATTCTCGCGCACGACCACAAAATCGATCTCGCCGCCTTTGGGGCGAGCCAGCGGCGATTGCACGCCGGGGTAGAGATATGCCGGGCGGACATTGGCATATTGATCGAAGGCGCGGCGGATGGGCAGCAAAAGACCGTTCAAGGTCGTATGGTCGGGAATCTGGGGGTGGCCGACGGCTCCGAGCAGAATCGCGTCGCACGGCTGGAGCAGATCGATGGCCCCGGCAGGCATCATACGGCCCCAGCGGAAGAAGTGGTCGGCGCCCCAGTCGAAATCCTGGAAGGCGAAGGTCACGTTATGTTTCCGGGCAACGGTCTCGAGGACCCGTTTCGCCTGCGGAACGACCTCCGCGCCCACACCATCGCCGGCAATCACGCCGATCGTAAAAGTTTTCATGGCTTCGAGGCTATTTTAGCTGACCGCTCACCGGACGACGCGCGAGGTCGCGGTGAATCTCTTGTAGTCGCTATATACAATGTCGAGCTGCGCGCGGACGCCCTTCACGAGTAAGATTCGGGCGGAGCCGGAGAGCGCGATGCGGGTGGGCAGCCAGACATCGCCATTGACTCGCGCCTGCTCCATCGTGATGTGGGCGCCTTTGCCGATGCGCAGCAGGAAGGCGCCATAGGTGAAGGTGTCGAGCGTTTCCGCGTCCAGTTTCACCCAATGGAAATCGCGCTTGGAGATCCAGAGGCGCGCCTTCATTTTTTGGAGAATCGCTGCGGAGGCGGATTTCGGTTTGTAGTGAGGCTTGGGAACGCCGCCGATCACCCAGACCTCGACGCCATTGATGGTCTCTTCGCCCACAATTTGAAAATCGAACGCGTCGGGAACCTCTTTGAGCGGTTCGCGCTGGCGATCCTGGCGGCGGCGCCACTCGGCCACGCGGCGGTCGTGCTGGTCCTTGGCCTCCTTGCGGCGCTGCTCGACATTCCACTGCATCTTGTCGTCTTCGGCGCGCTGCTCCGGTGCGCTCAGGGGTTGGCCGTTGCGCGCGATCAGACGACGGTAGGGAGAACCTTCCACGAAGGTGACGTCCCAGGTCCGGTCGGCTTCGCTCTTGACCTTGCCGGAGCCTTCAAACTGCCGGTCGATCTGGTGCTGGACGTAAGTGAAATTCCGCCAGTTGTCGTCGTTGTTCTTGTCGAGATCGACGGCGCGGCGCACGATTTCGTGCGCGTCCTGGGCCGGCAGCAGCGAACAGGCGAGCGAGAGCAGGAGAAGAAGGCGCACTCTTCATTGTACGGACCGGGCGCGCCCCGGGTTTCGCGAGGCGCGGGCGCTATGCCGGCCGGGTGAGCCGGTCGAAACGGGAGCCTGCGCGGACGATCGTCTGGTTTCTCTCCGGGCCGGTCGAAATGCAGCCGATCTCCACTCCCATGCGGCCTTCGAGGAATGCCAGGTAGTCCTTGGCGCGGGCCGGCAGCCCGTCGTACGAGGAGATCCCGAAGGTGGACGAATTCCAGCCGGGGACGCATTCGTAGACCGGCTCGATCTTTTCGATCTCGCGAACGGTGGGAGGCATGTCGACCACGTCCCTGCCGTCGATCCGGTACGCCACGCAGACGTTGATCTTCTCGAACTCGTCGAGCACGTCCAACTTGGTGACTACGATGCTGTCGAAGCCGTTGATCAGAGCCGTGTAACGCAATAACGGGATGTCGAACCAGCCGCAACGGCGGGGACGCCCCGTTACGGCGCCGAATTCCTTGCCGCGCTGGCGGATTCGCTCACCGGCGCCGTCGAGCGCTTCCGTAGGAAAGGGACCGCCGCCGACGCGCGTAATATAGGCCTTCGACACGCCGATGATGCCATCGATACGATTGGGCGGAACGCCGGTTCCGGTGCAGGCGCCGCCGGCGCTGGCGCTCGAAGAGGTCACGAACGGGTAGGTGCCGTGATCGATATCGAGCATGGTCCCCTGCGCGCCTTCGAAGAGCACGCGCTTGCCGTCGCGAATGGCCTGGTTGAGCAGCGCGGCGGTGTCGCAGACCATGGGCCGGATCCGCTCGGCGAAGGACTCATATTCGGCGCGAATCGCCGGCAAGTCGAGGTCCTCGTGGATGTCGAGGGCCTTCGCGATGGCTACTTTCTCGTCCATCACGGAATCGTAGTGCGCGCGGAAGAACTCGCGGTCCAGGAGGTCGGCAATGCGGATGCCGCGGCGCGCGATCTTGTCTTCGTAGCAGGGCCCAATGCCGCGCGACGTCGTGCCGATGGAGATCCGGCCGGGCCGGCCTTCCGACATTTTCTCCATCATGCGGTGCGCCGGGAACAGCACGTGGGCTCGATTGCTGATGAAGAGATTCCGTGCGACGGGGACGCCGGCGGCTTCCAGCGTGTCGATTTCGGCCAGAAGCGCCGCCGGGTCGATAACCAGCCCATTGCCGATGACGGCCTGCTTGCCCGGCCGCAGGATGCCGCTGGGAATCAGTTTGAGCACGTACTTGCGTTCGCCGATGAACACCGTGTGGCCGGCGTTATGGCCGCCCTGATACCGCGCGACGATGTCGAAGGGGTCGGAGAAGAGATCGACAATCTTCCCCTTGCCCTCATCTCCCCATTGGGAGCCCAGGATGATCACGTTTGCCATGTTGTCCAAACTTACTAGTCTAGCGCGCGGCGGAGGGATCCCCATGCAGACACTACCCGGATACCCAACTTTGGGGGCATTACTATCCGGGACTCGGATAACCGGACCTCCACCTCCGTAGAAGCCCGCCGCGTGATAACCTGACAGTTTATGGACATTTCGGAGGTCTATCAAGGCCTCGGGCAAGAAGCTTTTGCGCAGTTGATCCGCGGAATTTCTATTGGGAAGCTGCGAACCTACCAGATCTACGAGGGTTTCAAGGTCAGGGCGCACCTGCAGAAGGTCAACACGGAGGCGCTCCGCAAGTCTGTTCCGAAGTTCTGGGAGCGGATTCTGGGCGGCGACGAGGAGTTTGGCCGGGACTTGGCGCAGGCGGTGCTGGTCTCGCACCTCGATCTGATCGGGGCGGTTCTCGATTTCCTGGGTGTGCCCCATGAGAGCGGTTTCTTCGCCAAGGACATGGATCCCAAGCCGTATTTCACCGAGGGGTGGGAGAATCGCGTGTTCGAAAAATTCCGCGAAGGGAACTCAGAGCCGCTGGTGCTCTTTTATATCAACCATTTGAGGTGGGAAATGCTGGGAGCGACCGAGCCGTACCGGCCGGCGTCCCCGAGCGCCGCCTGAACGGTTGATGGCGTGCAGATGTAGTGTTCGAAAGATGACAGTTCCCGGACAAATGGTTGAGAACTCGAAGAATTCATTGCGGAAGCTGCGTCCGAACTGTTGGGTTTTTACGCACCGGGGGTTTGCCCATGCGTCATAACACCCAGTGCAAGTGCAAACGGTTAATGAACTTCAGGACCTGACATGAATCATTGCGATTTCCATTATTCCCATTTGCTGCCGAAGAAGCCGGGCATTCTCCCGTTGGAGGAGACCATGACGAAACAGTGCCGCCGCTGCGGCGCTGAGTTCATCACCCGGTCGAGGATCCGGAAGCGCTGCGACGCGTGTCAGACGGTGGTATCGGCCGAAAAGCAGAAGAAGGCGAATGAGCGCCTTAAAGCCCGCCGCGCCGCACGGCGGATGTGTCTGCTGAAGGCGAGCTAACCGGCCACACTCCGGCTGGTGGCAGTCCCGAGGTCATCCGGGACCGGCGCCCCTCCGGGAGTGGTATCTGTTGGAAATTTCGGGAGGGGGCGGAGATGCCCCCTAGATAAACATCTCCTCGTCCTGAGTCGCGGAATCGACGCTGGATCGGCGTGGACCCCGCAGCAGAGTGTTCAGCGCCGCGGCCACACCGGCAGCGATTCCGTTGACTTCCCGGCCCGGGCGTGTCACGGCGCGTTTCACGTTTTGACTCACCTGCTCCACCTGCTCGACCGTATGGCCGACGGTGGCATCGATCTGCTCTAGTCGTGTGCGCGCGCGATCTCCGGCTTCGTTCAGAAGATTGCCGAACCGATCCACGTGTTCCCGGCCAGACTTGGTGATCTCTACCAGTTGATGCGAAATCTCGGAAACCTGGGGGCGGGTTTCCTGCACGATCTGTTGCGTAGCGGTCAGAAGTTCGGAGGCCTTCTCGGCCACCGGGCCGAACTTCTCCACGACCGGCGCGATCCGCTCGATCGTGGGACCGATCTTATCGATGGCCGCGCCGGCTTTATCGATCACCGGAACGGCCCTCTCCAGCACGGGGCCGATCTTGTCCACCGTGGGCCCGATGCGATCGATCACCGGCTCGGCGCGATCGGCCAGCGCGACCAGTTTCTGCTGCATTTTTTTTGCGGCGCCGAGCGTGGCGATGCCGACGATCGCCTGCACAACAAACGCCAGTGCGGCCACCACCACACCCGCCGCTACGACGATCCTGAAAACATCGTCAGACATGCAGAAAACCTTCCCCCGTTTTGATCGTTACGACCGTGCGGAGCCTTCGGCGTTCGGGGCTTCGCGATTGACCGTCTCATGATACGCCTGCCGGCCGGCCTGCATGGCGTCCGACAAGTTCTCTTTCTGGCGGCCCAGAGCTTCCTTGCCCTTATCGACCCACTCGGTGGCGCTCTGCTTGAACTCCGTGCCGCGCTGCTTCAGAAAATCTGTGCTCTCGCCGGCTTTCTGCTTCAGAAAGTCTGTGCCCTCGCCGGCCTTATTCTTAATGATTTCACGTGTTTCCTGGCCGGATTTCGGCGCGAACAGCATGCCGATCCCGACCCCCACGCCTAATCCCAGTAAGAAGCTGGAAAGCCCGTTCTTATCCATTTATCCTCCTGCGTATGCAACGTTCCATCAACGGGGAAAGTCGTCAGCTTTCGCCATTTTCAAGTATACTCCGGGGTGGGAAACAAATGACCGAAGACCGCAAGACGCGCCTGCTGGGCGCGGAAGCTCTGTGGTCATACGCACTGAAGGCGCTCTCCAGCCGCGCGCACTCCACCGGCGAGCTGCGGGAAAAACTCCGCAGGCGCGCGGAACGCGCCGCCGATATCGACGACATTCTCAGCCGGCTAAAGGATATCGGATACCTCGACGATCGCCGTTTCGCCGAAAGCTTCGCCACCGCGCGCCTTTCGAACGAGCGCTTCGGACGCGGCCGTGTGATTCAGGACTTGCGGCAGCGCCGCGTCGCGCCCGCCCTGGCCGAGAAGACCGTCAGCAAGGTGTACGAAGAGGTCGATGAACAGGCGCTCATCGAGGAATGGATCCGCCGCAAGTATCGAACCGCCCCTCGCGAGGGGATCTTTCAAGACGAGAGAGACCTCGCATCGGCCTATCGCCGCCTCCTGCGCGCCGGATTTCGCACGGGTGAAATCGTCCGGGCTCTCAAGCGCTTTGCCCGGAACCCGGAACTGCTCGACGCCTTCGAACCGCCGGAGGAGACGCTAGACTGAACGTATGGTAAAGGGCATCGAACACACCGCCATCGCCTCGTCCGATCCGGAGAGACTGGCCCGGTGGTACGTCGACCACCTGGAGTTCACGATCAACTATCATTCCGGCAGCAGCCGCACACACTTTGTGAAGGCGCCGGATGGATCGATGATCGAGATCATCGAATCCACGGGCACGGCTTCCGCCACACCCGGCTTGCGCGACGCCGGCATCCGCCACCTGGCGCTGCTGGTGAGCGATTTCCCCGCCGCATACGACCGGCTGAAACAGCTTGGAGTGCCATTTTTGAGCGAGGCTCAAACCGTCGGCGGAAACTCGACCGTATTCTTCCGGGATTGCGACGGGAACATTCTGCACCTCCTGTATCGGGAGAAGCCGCTGCCGTAGCGCAAGCCTCCGGCCTGCTCCACTTTCTTACACCAAAACGGTGAAAGTGGCTTCGCTTCGCTGGACGGGACGATACAGGGTGTCGCGCTCCAAGGGCTCACGGCCGGCCTTGCGGATCAACTGCAACAGTTCCGCGCGCCGGAGGCCCTGGCTGGTGGTCGCGCCGGCGTCGTGGTAAATCCGCTCTTCCACGATCGTGCCGTCGATATCGTCGGCGCCGAAGCGTAGCGCGATCTGGGCGATGCGCGGGGTCATCATCACCCAGTAAGCCTTGATGTGCGGGATGTTGTCGAGCATCAGGCGGGCGGCGGCGATATTCTTGATGTCGGCGAAACCGGTTGTCTTGGGGATGTGGTGGAGCGGCGTATTGTCCGGATGAAACGCCAGCGGGATGTACGTGACGAAGCCGTGCGACTCGTCCTGCAGTTCGCGCAGGCGGACGAGGTGGTCGACGCGGTCCTCGTCGTTTTCGATGTGGCCGTACAGCATCGTGCAGTTCGAGCGCAGGCCCAGCTGGTGCGCCATGCGAGCCGTTTCGATCCACTCGTTGCCGTCGATCTTGTGGTCGCAAATGATGCGGCGCACGCGCTCGTTGAAGATCTCCGCTCCGCCGCCGGGGAGCGAGTCCATGCCGGAATCGCGCAGCCGTTCGAGCGTCTCACGGATAGAGATTTTGGTCCGCCGCGCCAGGTACGCGATCTCGACCATCGTGAATGCCTTCAGATGCACCTGCGGGAAGCGCTGCTTGAGACCGCGCAGCATCTCGCAAAACCAGTCAAGGGTCAGCTCCGGGTGCAGGCCGCCGACGATGTGGAATTCGGTGACCGCTTCGCTCCAGCCTTCGCCGGCGCGATGCCAGACCTCGTCGAGCGACATGGTATAAGCCTTCGGGTCGCGCACGCGTTTGCCGAAAGCGCAGAGGCGGCAGCTCGCCACGCAGACATCGGTCGGGTTGATGTGGCGGTTGACGTTGAAATACGTGGTGTCGCCGTGCATCCGCTCGCGCACGATGTTGGCGAGATAACCGAGCGAGAGGATGTCGCTGGTGCGAAAAAGGGCCAGCCCGTCATCGAAGGACAGCCGTTCGCCGGCGACTACTTTGTCGCGGATAGGCAGGAGACGGCGGTCGTCGATCACGGTTTGCATAGCTCAGACACCTGGTTTAAGGAAGAAAATATCGGCAGCCCAGAAGACAAAGAATAGCACGCTGACGTACCCGTTCATCGTGAAGAAGGCGGCGTTGACACGGGATAAGTCATTGGACCTCACCAACCTGTGCTCGTACAGCAGGAGCGCGACAACGGCCCCCACGCCGGCCAGGGCGAGCGCTCCCAGCCCCAGAGCGGACACCAGAAACAGGAGGCACAGCACCATGGCAACGTGCAGAGCGCGGGAGACCCAAAGCGCGCCCGCGACCCCCAGTAAGCGCGGCACGCTGAAGAGCTCCTCGGCGCAATCGAAGTCGTAATCCTGGCAAGCGTAGATGATGTCGAAACCAGCAGTCCAGAAGGTGACCGCGGCCGTCAGCCAGAGAATTCGGGGGTCGAGCGCGCCGCGCACGGCGATCCAGGCGGCGGCCGGCGCGATGCCCAGGCTGAAGCCGAGCACCAGATGGGCGAAGGATGTGAACCGTTTGGTAAAGGAATAAAAGAAAACGATTCCCAAAGCGACGGGCGCGAGTCGCAGACACAGCGGGTTGAGCGCCCAGGCGGCGAGGAAGAATAGCGCCGAGGAAGCGATAACGAATCCCCAGGTGAATCCCCTGCCGAGCAATCCTGCCGGCAGATGCCGGGTGCGGGTTCGCGGGTTGCGCGCGTCGATCTCGGAATCGACCAGCCGATTGAAGGCCATCGCCGCGGACCGGGCCCCGACCATGGCTACGACGATCCAAAGCAACGTCCGCCAGAGGTTCGGCGCGCCGAAGCCGTTTTCGCGGAACGCCAGCAGCGCCCCAGTCAGCGCGAAAGGCAGCGCGAAGACGGAGTGCTCGAACTTGATCATATCGAGAGTCAGGCGAAGGCGGTTCCAGGGCATCGGGGAAAGTCCTTTCATTCTACCTCTTCGGGGTCTTTTCTCCGCGCCGCCGCGCAGGCGTGCTACATTTGGTTTTTCGCCGGGCATTGGAGCGCATGTTGGAAGCCGTGGCCATGTCGGATAAAGGGTGCGTCAGGAGCAACAACGAAGATTGCTGCCTGATCGAGCCGGGCCTGGGCCTCTTCGTGCTGGCCGACGGCATGGGTGGCGCCAAAGCCGGGGAGTGCGCCTCGCGGATGGCGGTCGACACCGTGGCCGAGATCGTCCAACAGGCGGGACGGCGGGACTCGCAGGTGCTGCTGACGGCCGTCGAGGAGGCCAATCGCCGGGTCGTCGCCGCGTCGCATAGCGATCCGAGCCTGGAGGGCATGGGCACCACCCTCGTGGCGGCGCTTGAGATCGACGACGCATTGTCCATTGCCAGCGTGGGCGACAGCCGCGCGTATGTGCTGGACGACGCCGGCCTCCGCATGATCACCGAGGACCAGACTTGGGTGAACGAAGTCGGCCGGCCGATGGGACTGGACGAGGAGAGCCTGCGCAATCACCCGTGGCGCCACGTGCTCACGATGGCGATCGGGGCGAGCGCGCCACTCACCGTCAACTACTACTCGGTGGCGCTGCATCCGGGATCGTTGGTGTTGATTTGCAGCGACGGGCTGCATGGGGTCGTAGGACCCCCGCAATTGGAGCAGATCCTGCGGGGAGGGCGCAACGGCGATTCGCTCGAAGAAAGCTGCCGCCAGTTGATCGAGGCGGCGAAGGATGCGGGCGGCCCCGACAACGTCACCGCCGTTCTGGTGCGAAAGGCCGCATGACCGCGACAAACCAGTTGTGCTTGAAAGGCTTCTCCGGCTCGCCGCGTTGGCCGTAACGCTTGTCTGCCCCGCGATCGCCCAGATCGCGATTTTGCAAATTCAGCTGGTGGAAGGCGATGGCGCGGTGCATGCGCCCGGAAGCCGCGCTTCGCGGGCGCTCACGGTCGAGGTCACGGATGAAACGGGCAAGCCCGTGCCCGGCGCTGCCGTGACCTTCCACCTGCCCGACGACGGCCCGGGGGGCGCGTTCACCAACGGGCTGCACACCGAGGTCGCCACCACCGATGCGCAGGGGCGAGTCACTCTGCACGGACTGGTGGTCAACCGCATCCCCGGCCGGTTTCAGATTCGGGTGGTGGCCACCAAGGAGCAGGCTCGCGCGGGAGTCGTTTCGTCGCAGTACGTCGCGGAGTTGCAGGCGGGGGCGGCGAAGACGGCTACGGCATCGCGCGGAAGAGCCAGGTGGATCGTGGTCGCCGCGGCGATCGGCGGCGGCGCGGCCGCGGGGGTGCTCTCCGCAAGCCGGAAGTCTGTCGCGTCCGCAACGCCGCCCTCGGCGCCGGTGGCCGCCGCGGTGACGGCGCCGCCCCTTACGATCGGAAATCCCAGCACGTCGGTGGGGCGGCCATGACCACCCGATGCCTGGCTCTCCTTGCCGCGCTGGCGCCTGCGGCATTCGGGCAGTTCACCCTGTACCAGGTGGATGGCAATGTCGAACATCCGGCGCCGGCGGTGTTCGATGTGGGGTCGGTCTACCCCAATGAAACGGCCAGCGCGCGGTTCCGTTTGCGGAACACTTCCGCTTCTCCGGCGGCGCTCTCCCTGCTCGCCGTGCGCGGGTCCGGGTTTTCGCTGTCCGGAGCTCCGGCCCTGCCTTTCGGGCTCGCGTCGCAGCAGGCGATCGACTTCAGCGTTCTGTTCCAGGCCAAGAGCGTCGGCAGCTATAGCGCCGCGCTCGATTCCGAAGGCATCGCCGTGATTTTGACGGCTGCTGTGCTGCCCGGTCTGACGTACCAGGTGGACGGCGCCCCTCTAGGACCCGCGGGCGCGAATTTCGGGACGATCGAGACCGGCGCGTCGATGGCCAGGCATTTCACGGCGACGAATCTCACCGCGCTGCCCCTGCCGGTTCCTCCTGTCTCGGCCGGGCCACGGGGATTCAGCGTGCCGGCGCCGGTCTCGAGCGGCGCGATCCTCCAGCCACTCGGCGTTACACAATTCGACGTCGTGTTCCAGCCGGCCGGTGTGGGGAATTGGACGGGCGCGCTGACCATCGGCGACCGAACCTATCCGTTGACCGGCACGGCGGTGGGCCCGCCCCTGCCACGGCCGGCCTTGACGATCGAGCTTGCGGATGCCCGCAGCGGGCAGCAGGGGTCGATCGCCGTGAACCTCGACGCGGCGTCGCGAACCGCCGGCGCCGGCACGCTGACGCTGGACTTCCAGCCTTCGGTGAAGGGCGCGACGGACCCGGCGATCCAACTCGGCGTCATGGGCCGCGCACTGCCCTTTACGATTGCGGCGGGCGACACTCAGGTCCGCTTTGGCGACCTGAGGTCGGTCGACTTTCAGACGGGAACCACGGCGGGGACGATCGTGGTGATGGTCGAATTGGGCGGGGTCACGGACCGAAAGACGATCCTGATACCACCGGCGGCGGTCGGGATCGTCTCGGCGGCCGGCACGAAGAGCTCGGCATCGATCGATCTTCGCGTCAGCGGATTCGACAACACGCGCACGGCCGGCGCGATCGTCTATACGTTCTACGATGCGGCGGGGATCGCCCTACCCCCGATTCCGGCCGACAACACGGCGGATTTCGCGAGATTCTTTGCCGTGTCGGACGGCGGCGGCGCTTTCCTCCTGCGGTCGGTGTTCCCGGTAACGGGCGATCCGTCGAAGATCGCGGCGTTTGAGGTCGAGTTCAAAAACTCGATGGGATCGGCATCCACGGGCCGCGTGAGCTTTTGACGATCGGAGCGCCACGAGCGCCACGGCAAGGCTCTCCCGTGAAATAAAGTTCGTGCTATCCTCAATAGGTTGAATTCATAACACTGTCTCTCCCGGCCGCTTGAGGCTGGGCCTACCTGCGAGGTTCACATGTCAGGCCATTCCAAATGGGCCACTATTAAGCATAAAAAGGCGGCACTAGACGCCAAGCGCGGAAAAAGCTTCACGCGCATTATCAAAGAAATCATGATCGCGGCGCGAAACGGGGGCGACCCGGACGGGAATCCCCGCCTGCGCACCGCCATTCTGGCCGCCAAGGCCGTCAGTATGCCTTCGGACAACATCAAGAAGGCGATCATGCGCGGCACCGGCGAACTGGAAGGCGGGCAGATCGATGAGGTAATGTTCGAAGGCTACGGACCCGGCGGCGCAGCCGTCCTGGTCAATGTCGCCACCGACAACCGCAACCGGACGGTGAGCGAGATCCGCCATGCCTTTTCGAAGAACGGCGGAAACATGGGCGAGCAAGGCAGCGTCGCCTGGATGTTCGAGCGCAAGAGCCAGATTTTCGTGCCTTCCGACAAAGTCGGCGAGGATCAGCTCATGGGCATTGTGCTGGACGCCGGCGCGGACGATCTGCGCGACGATGGCGACCGCTGGATGATCATCTCGGCGCCGGAAGCCCACGAAGCCGTGCTCAAGGCGCTGGAGACGAACGGCATCCCGAGCGAGGACGCCACCGTCGCGATGATCCCGAAGAACCTCATCAAGCTCGAAGGCAAGAACGCCTCGGGCATGCTGCGGCTGACCGAAGTTCTGGAAGATCACGATGACGTGCAGAGTGTCTACTCCAACTTCGACATCGACGAGAAGGACCTGGAGGCGCTGGAGTAAGCGTGCGCATCCTCGGTATCGATTGCGGCTCGGAACGCACCGGTTACGGCGTAATCGATAGCGACGGCTCGATGCATCGCATGGTCGCGGCGGGGGTGATCCGCACCAATACGAAGTGGGCGTTTGAACAGAGGCTGCTCGAAATCGCGCGCGGCCTTCGTAAACTCATCGGAGAACACGCGCCCGAATCGGCGGCGGTGGAAGGCGTGTTCTATTCCGCCAACGTCAAGACGGCCCTGAAACTGGCGCACGTTCGGGGGGTGGCGCTGCTGGCGGTGGCCGAGGCGGGAATCTGTCTGGCCGAATACTCCGCCCTGGAAGTGAAAATGAGCGTGGTGGGCTACGGGCGGGCGGAGAAGAGCCAGGTGCAAATGATGATCCGGTCGATCCTGCGGCTGCCGGAGCCGATCGCGTCGGAAGACGCCTGCGACGCCCTCGCGGTGGCGATCTGCCATGCCACGCGGGAATCCACCAGCCGCAAGCTGGCATGAACGGGATGCACTTATGAAGTGGCCGATTCTCCTCCTATTCACAAGCGCGCTGTGGGCCGCCGACGGGCCGCGCCTCTTTTTTTCGAAGTCGTTTCCGAATAGCGTGCCCGCCTACATGCAACTGACGGTGGATAAGAGCGGGAATGCCGAGTATCGCGAGGCGCCCGACGATGAACTGCCGCTCAAGTTCCATATGGTGGAAGCGGACACTCAGGCCGTCTTCGACCTCGCGGAGAAGCTCGAACACTTCAAGAACCCGCTCGAATCGGATTTGAAGGTGGCCTTCATGGGCAAGAAGACCTTCCGCTGGGAAGGCGGCGAGCAAAAGAGCGAGCAGCAATTTAACTACTCGACGGATCTCGCCGCGCAGCAACTGCTCGACTGGTTCGAGCGCATGGCGGAATCGGCGCAGCACCGGATCGAGCTGGAGCGCGCCGCCAAATACGACCGGCTTGGGGTAGACAAGGCGCTGCGGCAGCTCTGGGCAGCGATGGATCGCAAACGGGTGGTCGGAGTCGAGCAGTACCTGCCGTTGCTCGATCGTATCGCCAACAACGAATCGTACATGCACACGGCGCGCGCCAAAGCCGCCGAGATGGCTGAGCTGATCCGCGCCAACAAGCTATGAAGCGGGCGCTGGCAGCCGCGCTGCTGTTCTGCGCGCTGTCCGCGGCGCAGACGGAATCTCCCGAGCAGCAGGACCTGAATCGCGCCCTGGCCGACGCCGGGACTCCCGCCGAATACCTGCGCGCCCTGGAAAAGCATCTCGAAAAGTACCCGAACACCACGCGCCGGGAGGAGCTCGAGCGCGCCGCGGTGCGGGCCGCGATGGATGCGAACGACGACACCCGCATCGTCCTCTACGGCGAGCGGGCCCTGGCGCGGCGCCCCGACGATCTCCAGATCCTGGAGCGCGTGGCGCGGTCCCTGCTGGCCGGCGAGGGCAAGAACGAGGCCGAGCGCGCCATGAAATACGCCCGCCGCTACGAGGAGCTGTCGCGCGAATTGCAGAAGGAGCGCCCGCGCGACGCGGAGTGGATCAATCAGACGGACCGCGGCATCGGACGCGCCTTGTGCTACGAGGCGCGGGCGGCCGCGAATCTCGGACGCGCCGAAGAGGCGTTGGCTCTGGCACAACGCTCCTTCGAGGCATACCCGAGCGCGGAAGCGGCGCGGGAGATCGCGCAGGGATTCGACCGGACGGGCAAACCGCTCGAAGCCGTCCGCGCCCTGGCCGACGCGTTCACGATTCAAGACCCGCGCGCGACCGATTCCGACCGGGCCCGCGACCGCAGCCTCATGGGCGAGTGGTACCGGAAGGCGAAAGGATCCGAGGCAGGACTCGGGGATCTGGTGCTCGAGGCCTACGACCGCAACCTGTCGCTTGTGCGCGCCCGCGCCGTCCGCTTGCGCGCCAACGACCCCAACGCGCAGCTCACCGACCCGATGCAATTCACCCTGAGCGGCCTCGATGGACAGAAGCTCGCGATGGCGTCATTGAAGGGCAAGATTGCTGTCTTCGACTTCTGGGCGACGTGGTGCGCGCCGTGCCGCGCCCAGCATCCGCTTTACGACGAGGTGAAGAAGCGCTTCGCCGGGAATCCGGACGTCGTATTTCTTTCGGTCGATACGGATGAGGATCATGCGCTCGCGCGGCCCTTCCTCGATCAGGCGAAGTGGACCGGCCCCGTGTACTTTGAGGACGGCCTGTCGCGGGCGCTCCGCATCACGTCGATTCCGACGACGATCGTATTCGGACGTGACGGGAAGATCTTCACGCGCATGAACGGGTTCGTGCCCCAGCGTTTCGTAGAGCAGTTGACGGCGAAGATTCGAGAAGCGTTGTAGGGCTATCGGGCGATCCGGATGCCGCCGTTGGAGGTGGTCAGCTCGATCAGCGGGCCGCCGGCGCCGATCATACCTTCGAGACGGTTGCGGCTGATCTCTCCGCTGGTGCGCATTTCGAGGTCCGACGTGATTTTGCCGTTGCTCGTCCGCGCGGCGACACGCGCGTTGAGGGTCGACGGCGCGCGGAGCGTAATTCCACCGTTGCTGGTGTGAGCGCGCACTTCATCGTCGAATTTCGAGGGCAGCCTCAGCTCGACGCTGCCATTAGAGGTCTCGACATGCACCGGGCCGTCGGCGCTCGCCAGGTCGGCCGTGATGCGCCCATTCGATGTCTGCGCCTCGAGGCTGCCGGCCAGAGCGGTCACCTGAATCGTCCCGTTGGACGTCTTTAGCCGCGCCGGACCGGCACCGTCAATCGTGCGGATGGCGCCATTGCTCGACACCAGCCGGTCGAGGACCGCATGCCGCGGCACTTTGATCACGAACCGGGCGCCCAGATTGTTCCGGCGGGTGGAGGGTCGCACCACGCGGACCGACACCGCATTCGCCGAGTGATCCACGCTCACCTGGAGTTCGTCCGCGGCTGCCTGCGTGGGGCCCTGTTTCGTGCCGCTGATCTCGATGGTGTCCTGGTCCCACCCGGTGACTTCGATGCTTCCGTTGAAGGTCTCGACGGACAGCTTTCCATTCGCCGCCATGGGATATGTGTAGTGGAAGTCCTTCGTGAAGTGTCCGACGTTGAAGTCTTCGATATCGCAGGCCGTCAGAGACAGCAGGGCAGCCGCCACAGCCGGCAACAGGAACTCGATACGCATAGATTCCTCTTCAGGAAGCCATACGCAGGCGGCTGCGGATTTGTTCCTGTTTCCCCTTGCCAAAAGGCGAATAAAAAGCGAATATGAAGTATGGCACTCGTGGGCATCGCGCGCCTCGCCTCGAAGAGTCCCCTCCTCGAGGCCAAGCGGGCGGTTCAGTATTTCGAGATCCCGAGCCGGTCCATCCTGAACCGCACCAAGCCGAACATGCCGTTCCGGTGGACCATTAATCCGTACCGCGGCTGCGAATTCGGGTGTAAGTATTGCTATGCCCGTTACACCCACGAATTCATGGAGATGGAAGCGACGGAGTTCGAAGACAAGATCTATGCGAAGGCGGCCGCGGCGCACCTGCTGCGACAGGAGTTAGGCAAGATCGACCGGAAAGACGGAATCGCCATCGGCACCGCGACCGACCCCTACCAACCTGCGGAACGGCGCTTCGGGCGAACCCGGACGATCCTGGAAGTCTTCGCCAGGGAGCGCGGCCGCCACATCGGCATCATCAGCAAATCCGACCTGATCGTGCGCGATGTGGAGCTGTTGAAGGAGATCGCCCGCGCCAATGTGCTCGGGGTGCACATCACGATCACGACCCTCGATTCGCGGCTCGCCCGCCTGCTCGAGCCCCGGGCGCCGCGTCCGGCGCTCCGCCTGGATGCGATCCGGAAACTCGCGGATGCCGGAATCATGGTGGGCGTCAATCCGAATCCCATCATGCCGGGCCTCACCGACGATGTCCGCTCGCTCGACCGCCTTGCCAAAGCCTCCCGCGACGCCGGCGCCGTGACGTTCGGGGGCGGTCCTCTCTTTCTGATGCCCTCGGCGCAGAAGGTCTTCTTTCCCTTCCTGGAACGGGAGTTTCCGCGGCTCGTCGACCGGTACCGCGAACTGTTCGCGCGTTCGGCCTATCTGGGGCGGGACTACAAGGACGTGCTTGCCGCCCGCGTGCGGCAGATCCGGGACCGGTACGGGCTGGCGTCGGGCATGATCGATTACCGGCCCGAGATCTGGGTGGAGGAACAGGGAGAACTGTTCGAGGAATGAGAGGCTACCCTACGTACCGCGCGTACAAGCCTCTGGCGACTCCCGGATCGCTCGTCCCCTTCACGATGGCGCGGCCATCGGCGAAAATGGTGATCTCGTAAGGCGCGGCCACGAACCGCAGCGCGTATTCGTTCGACCGCACCTCACCCAACGGCGCCAGCCGGGACCCCAGATCCGCCAGGTCCAGCGGGCGGCCTTGCACCTGAACTGCATTGCGTCCGCACAAGGTGACGGGTGGCCGGCTCGACTCTTCCAGGTACGGAAACTCGCGGCGGCCGCAGGCGGGACAATCGGGATCGCGTGACGGAGCGTCGATCTGCCGGATGCCGCCGTTCCAGATGTCGATCGTCGTGATCCGCGCACGGACCTCGCGCCCGCAGAGGATCCGGAGCACGTCCGCGATCTGAATCGACGCCACGGCCGAAACGATTACGTTCAGGACGCCCGCCGTCTCGCAAGTCGGCTGTACCCCGCCGGGTGGCGCCGGGTAGACGCAGCGCAGGCATGCGGTCCGTCCGGGGATTACCGGCATCGTCAGACCGTAACTCCCCACCGCCGCGCCGTAGATCCAGGGAATGCCGCGGCTGACGGCAAAATCGTTGAGAAGAAATCGGGCGTCGAAGTTGTCCGTGCCATCGACAATCACATCCCCTCCGGCGAGCAGCTCCTCGGCATTGCCCGGCGTCAGATCCGCCACCCGGGGAAGCACCCGCACACCGGAATTGATCCCTGCCAGCCGCCGCGCGGCGGCCGCAGCTTTGGGAAGGCCTTGCGCCGCATCGGATTCCTCAAACAGCCACTGGCGGTGCAGGTTGCTCGGCTCGACATAGTCGCGATCCACGATCGTGAGCGTTCCGACACCGGCGCGGGCCAATGCTGCTGCCTGGAAACTGCCCAGCGCCCCGCAGCCCACCACCACGGCGTGGGATTGCAACAGAGCCTCCTGGCCGTTCTCTCCGATCCCCGCGAACAGGATCTGCCGCGAGTAGCGCTCGCGTTCGGCTGCAGTCATCGGTTCGATGGTAACAAAGTTGCTATTAACGGCTTACGCTATCATGGATTTGGTGCGCCGCCTGCTCGCCTCTGGCTCTCTCGCGCTGTTCCTCCTCGCGGCTACTCAGCCGGAAACCCTCCAGGCGCAATATCAGAAGTACGAGGGCATGGCGATCACCAACATCCAATTCGATCCGCCGGAACAGCCGCTGGAAGCCGCCGAACTGCACGATCTGTTGCCGGTCAAGATCGGGGAGCCTCTGCACATCTCCGGCGTGCGGGCCGCGATTGAACGGCTGTTTGCCAGCGGCCGCTATCTGGATATCCAGGTGGACGCGCAACCCTACCGGGACGGCGTCGCGATCACATTCGTAACGAAGAACGCCTGGTTTGTGGGGGCAATCTCCGTGACCGGCAGTGTCTCGGCTCCGCCCAACATCGGGCAGATCGAAAATGCCGCCAATCTCGTTCTGGGCGAACCCTACTCGGACGCCAAACTGAAGGATGGCATGGCCGCGCAGCAGCGCCTGCTCGAGAG
Organism: uncultured Solibacteraceae bacterium; assembly: GCA_964608645.1. GTDB lineage: Bacteria > Acidobacteriota > Terriglobia > Bryobacterales > Bryobacteraceae > CAZSQK01. The sequence goes on from CAZSQK010000075.1 coordinate 23,037, forward strand.
CAACGGCTTGTTTCGCGCGCGAATCAAGCCCTTTTTCGATTGGGACACCACCGCCGAGTACCAGCAGGTGAACATCCGCTTCGACGTGGAGAGCGGGCCGCGGGCGCGCTTCACCACACCTGTGCTCACCGGCGATCTCAAAATCGACGCCGCGCGCATCCTCACCGCCACGAAGTTCCGCCGCTGGATCATCCACACATGGAAACCGATGACGCAGACCCGCGTGCGGCAGGCGCTGGAGGGCGTACGCTCGCTCTACCAGAAGGCGAACCGGCTGGAGGCGCAAGTCTCGCTCGAATCCATGAAGTTCGACCCCGCTGCGAACCGCGCCATCCCGACGCTTCACGTGGAGGCCGGACCTCGCATTCAGGTCAATCCGGTGGGCGCCAGCCTGGCGCGGAGCAAATTGCGCCGCTACATCCCCATCTTCGAAGAACACGCCGTCGATCACGATTTGCTCGTGGAAGGCGCCAATAACCTGCGGGACTACCTCCAGTCACAGGGCTACTTTGAAGCCGAAGTGCAGTTCAAGGAGCAGGCGGTCATCAACGACAAGGCGAATATCGATTACCTGATCAACACCGGCCCGCGCCACAGGCTGGTGGCCATCGGCATCGACGGCAATCGATACTTCTCCACGCAGGCGATCCGCGAGCGCATGTTCCTGCAGACGGCGACGTTTCTGCAATTCCCGCATGGGCGCTTCAGCGAAAACCTGTTGCGCCGTGACCGCGAGAGCATCTCGAGCCTATATGAGTCGAACGGGTTTCGCGACGTCAAGGTGAAGTCGCGAATCGAGGACAACTATCGCGGCAAGGAGGGCGACATTGCCGCGTTTCTCACGATCGAGGAGGGCCCGCAATACTTCGTCGGCGACATGAAGATCGACGGCATCGAGCGGCTCGGCAAGGAGAAAATCATCGCCCGGCTCAGTTCCTCCACGGGACAGCCCTTCAGCGAATTCAACGTAGCCGTCGACCGCGACACGATTCTGGCGCAGTACTTCGAGCAGGGTTTTCCCAACGCGACCTTCGAATGGAGTTCGACGCCGGCCGCGGCGGCGCATCACATCGATCTGCATTACATCGTTCGCGAGGGCCGGCAGCAGTTCGTGCGGGAAGTGCTGATCACCGGCAATCGGACCACCCGAACCCAGCTCATCAACCGGAACATCACCCTCAGCCCGGGCGATCCGCTTTCGCCCACCGAGATGACGGACATTCAACGAAGGCTCTACGGTTTGGGCGTCTTCGCCCGGGTCGACACGGCCATACAGGATCCGGAGGGCGAGACCGACCGCAAGTATGTCCTGTACAACGTCGAGGAGGCCCGGCGCTATTCGATGGCGGTCGGGTTCGGCGCCGAACTGGGGCGGATCGGGGGGTGCCAGACGTGCTTCGACGCCCCCGCCGGCGCGACGGGTTTTTCGCCGCGCGTCTCGTTCGATATTTCGCGCAACAACCTCTGGGGGCTCACGCATAGTCTCAGCCTCCGCACGCGCGTCTCGACTCTGGATCAGCGCGCACTGCTGAGTTACTCATGGCCGCGTTTCCGGAGTCACGAGAATTGGACCATTTCGGTGACGGGATTGTATCAGCGATCGCGCGATGTGCGGACCTTCAACTTCCGGCGGGAAGAAGGGTCCATTCAATTGACGCAGCGCCGCACCAAGGCCACCACTGTGCTCTATCGGTACACCTACCGGCGGGTCAGCGTCAGCGACCTCAAGATCAGCCCGTTCGTGGTGCCGACGCTCACGCAACCGGTGCGGGTCGGTATTGCGCAGGTCAGCGTCATACAGGACCGCCGCGACGACGCGCTCGATCCGCATAAGGGCATCTACAGCACGGTCGATATCGGGTTGGCGGAGCACGTCGTCGGGTCGCAGCGGAACTTCCTGCGTTTCCTCGCGCGCAATGCCACGTATCACCAGATCAGCAAACGGCTGGTGTTGGCGCGCAGCACGGAGTTCGGCGACATCTACGCCTTCCATTACACCGGCGATGCGCTGGACTTCATCCCGTTCCCGGAGCGGTTCTTCGGCGGCGGCGGCGCCTCGCACCGCGGCTTCCCGGAAAATCAGGCGGGATCGCGCGACACCTCGACGGGCTTTCCTCTGGGCGGCACAGCCCTGCTCTTCAACCAGACCGAGCTTCGCTTCCCGCTGATCGGCGACAACATCGGGGGCGTACTCTACCACGACATGGGGAACGTCTATTCCAGCGTGAAAGACCTGTCGTTCCGTGTGAAGCAGCGCGACCTGGAGGATTTCGATTACATGGTTCACGCGGTGGGTTTCGGCCTGCGCTACCGGACGCCCGTGGGGCCGGTGCGCGTCGATCTCGGGTACAGCATCAATCCTCCGTACTTCTTCGGATTCAAGGGCACGCAACAGGAATTGCTCACCGCCGGCGTGAATCCGTGCGTCACCGCGCCGGGTTTATGCTCGCAGCAGCACGTGAGCCACTTTCAGTTCTTCTTCTCGCTGGGGCAGACATTTTGAGAAGGAAATCGCAGCTTCGAGCCGGTTACGCGTTGCTGCTGTTCGCTCTCTACCTGCGCGCCGACACCATCGACCGTCTCGCGGTCGCCGTCGGCAATCGCGTGATCACCACCAGCGATATCGAGCGCCAGATCCGTATCTCGTCCTTTCTCAGCGGCACGAAGCCCGACCTGTCCGCCGCGGCGCGCCGGCAGACCGCGCAAGCCCTGGTCGACCAGACGCTGGTGCGGCGGGAGTTGGAAACCAGCCGCTATCCCGAGCCCGATCCCGCGGAGCTCGATCAGGCCTTCGCCGACTTCCAGCAGAAATACTTCAAAACGAGCGACGAATACCGCCGCGCTCTGGCCGAGTATGGCATCACCGAGGCGGACGTCAAGCAGCAGTTGCACTGGCAGCGGACCTGGATCGGCTTCGTGGATGTGCGCTTTCGTCCAGCCGTGCAGGTGACCGACCGCGACGTGCAAGATTATTTCGACAAGACGGTGGCGCCCGCCGCCCGCGCTACAAGCCCCGAAAGCGCCATCTCCCTGGAGGATTTTCGCGAACGGATCCTCGCCCGCCTGAGCGGCGACCGCGCCGACGAGCAGATGAACCAGTGGCTCACCGAGGCGCGCCGGCGCACCTCGATCGTTTACCACGAGGAGGCGTTCCGGTGACCGTGAAACGCATTCTTCGTGTTGGCGTTGCCGCGATTGGCACGATCACGATTCTCTCCGTCGCCGCCGGTATCGCGATCCTGCGCAGCGGCTGGTTCCGTGAGCAGATCCGCTCCCGCATTGTGACCGCCGTGGAAACCGCCACCGGCGGCCGCGCCGATTTGGGCAGTTTCAGCATCGATTGGCGGACCTTGCGCGCCGAAATCCGCTCCTTTGCGATTCACGGCAACGAACCCGCGGGAAAAGCGCCGCTGTTCCGCGCCTCGTCCGTCGCCGTCGGCTTGAAAATCGTCTCGATCCTCAAGCGCGATATCGACATTCAATCGCTCGACGTGGCGGACCCGCGCGTTTACCTGCTTGTCCACCCCGACGGCCGCACGAACGTGCCCGAGCCGAAGATTAAGGGCAAGGGCAATGCCGCCGAAACGATTCTGAATCTCGCCATCGGCCGCTTCAGCCTGCGTAATGGATTCTTCGAAGTCGAATCGCGCGGCGCGACGCCGTTCGATGCGCGCGGCGAGAACCTGAACGCCCGTTTCACCTATGAACGCGCCGGTCCGCGCTATCGGGGCGAAATCTCCATTCAGCCGCTCGATCTCCAGGTCGAGGATAGCGCCGTCACGCCATTCGGCGTCAACCTGACGCTGGCGATGGAGCGTAACCGCGTCGCGATCCATGCCGCCAAGATCACCACCGGCGGCTCGGCGGTGGAACTCGACGGCGTGCTGGACGATCTCTCCTCGCCGCGCGCCACGTTCCAATACGACGCGCGGGTCTCGCTGGGGGATATCGCGCGCATGTTCCACGTGCCCGAGCTCCGGCGCGGCGACGTTCAGGTGGGCGGCAGCGGCGCCTGGAGCGGAGCCGCCGGCCTGACAGCCACGGGCAACGTGCGCGCCCGCGGCGTCGAGTTCCGCGATTCGACGATCCTCTTACGCAACGGCCGTCTGGAGGGCGCCGCCACCATCGGGCCGCACGGAATCGACGTCACCGGCGCGCGTCTCGCGACCACCTATTACAGCTCGCGAGGTCAAGCCCCGGCGGAGGGCCGCATCGCCTCGATCGCGCTCCGCAATAAGCTCCTGGAGCTTCGCGGCATCACGCTCTCCGTGCTGGACGGAACCTTCCACGGCGAAGCCCGCCTGCGCGACTGGCAGTGGTACACGGTCGCGGGCGACATCGCCGGCTTCGACGCGCGGCGCGTGGTCGCGCTCTACAGCCCCGAGCCGCTGCCGTGGGATGGGCAAGGAGGCGGGCCGATCCGCGTGGAAGGCTCGCTGCGGCGCAAATCCGCCCTGACCGTCGCGGCCGATCTTGCCGTCACGCCCGCCGCCGAGGGCTCCCCCGTCCATGGCGAGATTCATGCCCGGTTCGAAGCAGCTTCGGAAATCCTCGACCTCGGCCGGTCCACTCTCACGCTGCCTTCGTCGCGCGCCGAGTTCGCCGGCGCCTTCGGCCGCCAACTGCGCGCCCATCTGGAAACCACGGACCTGAATGACCTCCTGCCGCTGCTCGGAGCGAACGCCCGTTCGCTCCCCGTAAAGCTCCAGGGCGGCAGAGCGACCTTCGACGGGACCGTCACCGGCAAGCTGGCCCATCCGGAGTTCGACGGCCGGCTTACCGCGAAGTCGTTTTTGCTCCAAGACCGCCTCGTCGATTCCCTGGAGGGAGAGGTGCTCGCCTCCCCCGAGAATGTGCGGCTGCGCAATGCCATCCTCGCGCGCGGCGCGCTGCGGGCCCATTTCGACGCGCAGCTCGCGTTGAACGATTGGGAGGCCGGCGACGGCAGCCAGATTTTCGGCAACGGCACGATCGATAACGCCCTGGTTCCCGACTTGCTCGCGCTTGCCGGCATAAAGGATGTGCCGGCCACCGGTGTTCTGAACGGCTCGGCGCAACTGACCGGAACCGTGGGCAATCCGTTGATCAAGGGCGCCGTGACGATCGTCAAGGGGACCTTCCGCGACGAGCCGTTCGACCAATTCAGCGCCTCCTTAGCCTACTCGGGCGACACCGCGGAGATGGCCTCCGGCCATCTCGCCGCCGGTCCTAAGCAGATCGACCTGACTGCCTCCTATCGGCACTCGCCCGGCACGTTCGAGGCCGGCAGGCTGCATTTCCAGGTCAGAAGCAATGTGATGCCGCTCGCCGGCATCGCGACGCTGCAAGAAGCGCGCCCCGGCGCCAAGGGAGATGTCGCGGTGACCGCCAGCGGCGACCTCGATATCGGCCCCAAGGTGCGGGTCGCCGCGCTGCATGCCGATATCTCCGCTCACAGCCTGCAACTCGAGGGACAGCAGTTCGGAGACGCCCACCTCACCGCCGACACACAGGGGCAGGCGGTGCGCACGCAATTGGACGCCAACTTCGCCAATTCCCGGATCCACGGCGACGGGACGTGGCGTCTCGAGGGCGACTACCCCGGCAGCGCGACCGTCACTTTCTCGAGAGTCGATTTCGGCCAGTTGCGCGCGTGGATCGCGCCATCGGACTCCGAAACCGGCGACCGCTTTACGGGCTTTGCCGAGGGCGAGATGCGGATCGAGGGCCCCGCGCTCAACCTCGAAGCCATGAAGGCCGAGGTGCGGCTGCCGAAGCTCGAAATCGGGCCAACGCCGGCCGCCGGCGTGCCATCCAGCATCTCGTTGCATAACGAGGGGCCAATCGTCGCCACCGTCGCCAACTCCGTGCTGACCGTGCAGAGCGCCCGCCTCACCGGCCGCGCCACGGATATCGGGGTGACCGGGCGAATTCTTCTGAAGGACAAGAACCCGCTCGATCTGCGGGTGAGCGGCCGCATCGATTTGGGCATCGCGCACGATTTCAACCCCGATTTCGTTTCCTCCGGAACCCTGCTTGCGGACGCCGCGGTGCGGGGCTCGACCGGCGCCCCGCAGATCACCGGACGCATGCAGGTGCAAAACGCGGCGCTGAGCATCGTGGACTTCCCGAACGGCATTTCCAATGCGAACGGCGTCGTGCTGTTCTCCGGCAGCCGCGCCACCATAGAGAAGCTCAGCGGCGAGACGGGCGGCGGCAAGGTCGACATTTCGGGTTTCGTCAGCTACCCGGAAGACGAGCTCATCTTCCAGTTGAACGGTTCGGCCACGCAGGTCCGCGTGCGCTACCCGGAGGGCGTCAGCACCGTCGCCAATGCCGATCTGCGACTGACGGGCACGTCCGTCCGGAGCACACTGGCAGGCACGATCACGATTCTGCGCACCGGCTTCAACCCGCAATCGGATTTCAGCTCCATCATCGCCACCTCGGCCGAGCCCGTGCGGACCCCGGCCGCGCGCACGGGATTGCTCGGCGGCCTCAATTTCGACGTGCAGATCGAGACCGCGCCGGACATTCAGTTTCAGAGCTCGCTGACCCAGGATCTTCAGGTGGAAGCGAACCTCCGGCTCCGCGGCAACGCGAGCAATCCCGCTTTTCTCGGACGCATCAACATCACCCAGGGACAGGTGGTCTTCTACGGCACGCGCTACACGATTAACCAGGGCTCCGTGGCATTTTATAATCCGCTCAAAATCGACCCGATCCTCGATATCGACCTCGAGACCAAGGCGCGCGGCATCGACGTCACGCTGACCATTTCCGGGCCGCTGAACAAGCTCAATCTGACGCCACGTTCGGATCCGCCGCTGCAATTCAACGAAATCGTGGCGCTGCTGGCGACCGGCCGGGCGCCGACGTCGGATCCGTCGCTGCTGGCGCAACAGGCCACCGCGCCACAGTCCTGGCAGCAGATGGGCGCGTCGGCGTTGCTCGGGCAGGCGATCGCGAACCCGGTCGCGGGGCGTCTGCAGCGCTTCTTCGGCGTCAGCAAGCTGCGCATCGATCCGACCCTGCCGGGCGTAGAAAACAACCCGCAGGCGCGGCTGACCCTGGAACAGCAGGTGACTCCCGACGTCACCTTCACGTACATTACCAATGTGACGAGCAGCAACCCGCAGGTGGTGCGGGTCGAGTGGTCGGTCAGCAAGCAATGGTCGGTGGTGGTCCTGCGGGAAGAGAACGGCGTATACAGCCTGGACTTCTTCTATAAGAAACGCTTCTAACCGGAATCCGCGGACCGGCGGGACATTCGCGGTTGTGCATCGTCCGAGAGGATTGGGGAGGAGTAGTGAACACTCTGTTTTACGATCTGCGGTATGCCCTGCGCGTGCTGCGCAAGAACCCGGGCTTCACGGCGGTGGCCGTATTGACATTGGCGATCGGCATCGGGGCAAACACGGCGATCTTCAGTGTCGTGAATGCCGTGCTGCTGCGCCCGCTGCCCTTCCGCGACCCCGGGTCGCTCTGTCTGCTCACCGAGCGCCTGTCGGCAATTCCGGTGCTCGGACCGTCCTGGCTGAATTTTCAGGACTGGCGCGCGCAGAGCCGCGCCTTCGAGATGGCCGCCGCCCGCAACACCACCCTGACCCTGACCGGCGCGGGAGAGCCGGAGCGATTGCCGGCGCAACAGTCCTCGTCCGCGATCTTCCCGCTGCTCGGCGTCGCCGCGCTTCGCGGCCACACGTTCACCGCGCAGGAGGACCGCGCCGGCGCGGCGCCGGTCGTGCTCCTCGGCTACGGATTCTGGCAGCGCCGTTTCGGCGGCGACGCCGGCGCAATCGGCAAGAGCATCACTCTCGACGGGCAGCCGCACACGATCACCGGCATCCTTCCCGCGGGGTATCAACTGATTCAGCCGGCCGACGTGGTCGTCCCGTTCGAACCGTGGGCGGCGAGGCTGCCCGACGATCGATCCTGGCATCCGGGCATCATCGCTGTGGGCCGTCTGCGCCCCGGCTTCCGGCTGGAGGCGGGGCGGGCGGAGATGATCGCCATCGGGCAGCGTCTCGAGCTGCAGTATCCGGCCGCCGACCAGGGCGTCGGGGTCAACGTCAATGGCCTCCACGACCAACTCGTCCAGAACATCCGCCCGGCGCTGTTGGTGTTGCTCGGCGCTGTGGGCGCGGTGCTGCTGATCGCGTGCGCCAATATCGCGAACCTCCTGCTCGCCCGCGCCACGGCGCGCCGCCGTGAGGTGGCGATGCGGACGGCATTGGGCGCCGCCCGCGCCCGCCTGCTGCGGCAGTTGCTGACTGAGAGCGCTCTCCTCGCCCTCGCCGGCGGCGCCGCCGGAGTGCTGCTCGCGCACCTTTCCATTCCGCCGTTGGTGGCTTTGGCCGGCGCCGGCATCCCGAATGTCGGACCGGTCGCGGTCGATTACCAGGTCCTGCTGTTCGTCTGCGGACTCGTGATGGCGGCGGGAATGCTGTTTGGCCTCGGTCCCGCTTTGCAGACGATCCGCTTCGATCTCGTCGCGGCGTTGAACGAGGGCGCGCGCGGGTCGAGCGGCGGCGGGGCAGAGAAGAGGGTGCGCGCCCTGCTGGTGGTCAGCGAGATTGCCTTCGCCATCGTGCTTCTGATCGGCGCGGGTCTTCTTGTTGAAGAGCTTCGACCGTCTGCAGGGCGTCGAACCCGGCTTTCGGCCGGGCAATCTGCTGGTCGCGGACCTTCCTCTTTCACCGCGCTCTTACCCTCAGGCCGCCGCGCGCATGGGTTTCTTCGATCGCGTGCTGGAACGCGCCCGCGCGCTGCCCGGCGTAACTTCCGCCGGCACCGCCGCCTTCCTTCCGGTCAGCGGCGGCGGCTCGCAAATCCACTTCAATATCCAGGGGCGCGCGCCCAAATCTCCCCGCGATTTCCTGGTTGTCGCGTACCGGCCCGTCAGTCCGCGCCTCCACGAGACCCTCGGCGTGCCCCTGCGGCGCGGCCGGTATCTGGCGGACTCCGATACGGAGCGCGCTCCCTTCGTCGCCGTGGTCAACGAAGCTTTCGTGCGCCAGTATTTCCCTGACCGGAACCCGCTCGGTCACCACCTCCAACTCGGCCAGACGCCGGAGCCGGACGTGCCGTGGCACGAAATCGTCGGGGTCGTCGGAAATGTGAAGCAGAACCTCGCCAACGACCCCGCGGCCGAAATGTATTTCCCGCTGCGGCAGGCCGATAGTGTGTTGCCCGTCAACTTCGTGTCGGTGGTGCTGCGCGCCGCCGGCGATCCGCGCGGCCAGGCCCGCGCGCTGCGCGCCGCCGTGCAGGAACTCGACCCCAATCAGCCGCTGGTGAAGATCCGGACGATGGAGGAGAACATCGCCACGTCGGTGACGCAGCCGCGGTTCCGCGCGACCTTGCTCGGCATCTTCGCCGGTTGCGCGTTGCTGCTCTCCGTAGTTGGACTGTACGGTGTCATGACGTATTCCGTGACGCGGCGGGCTGCCGAGATTGGCATCCGCATGGCGCTGGGCGCGCAACGCGGCGACATCCTGCGCATGGTGCTGACGGAGGGTCTTCGGCTGGCGCTGATCGGCATCGCGATCGGCGCCGCGGGCTCGCTGGCGCTGACCCGGCTCTTGACGAACTTCCTGTTCGCGACGGCAGTGACCGATCCGGTCACCTATGCCGCGGTAGCTTTGCTGCTGCTCGCCGTCGCGCTGCTGGCCTGCTACCTCCCGGCCCGCCGGGCGATGCGGCTCGATCCGATGGCGGCGCTGCGCTGGGATTGAGCCCGCTCACTCCAGCCACGCCTCGCGCAGCCGGACCGGCGGCGCCGGCACAGCGCCGAAACGCCGCTCGCGCCCGCGAAACTCGCGCACCGCGGCGGTCAGGTCCGCCGCATCGAAATCGGGCCACATGACCCGCGTGAAAACCAGTTCGGCGTAAGCGCACTCCCACAGGAGAAAGTCGCTCAGGCGACGCTCGCCGCCGGTGCGGATCAGGACATCCACCGGCGGTCCCAACGCCGTGCCGAGCGCCTCCAGGGACAGCTCTTTCACGCCGCGGGCAGCCGCCAGGATCGCATCCCGCGCCGAGTAATCCACCGCCACGCGCAGCCGCAGACGCGTTCCGCGCGCCGTAGCCGCCTCCGCCCGCTCCATCTCCTCGCGAAGCGCGGGCGCCAGCCGGTCGCGGCGGCCAATCAGTTCGAGCCGCACCCCCTCCTCCACCGAACGGGCGGTCTCGCGCTCCAGGTACACCGCCAACATCCGCATCAGCGCCTCCACCTCGTCTTTCGGCCGCGCCCAGTTGTCCGAGGAGAACGCGAACAGGGTCAGCACGCCGATGCCCGCCCCGGGCGCCGCTCTGACCACCCGGCGCACGGTTTCGACCCCGGCCTTGTGCCCGGCGATGCGCGGCAGCCCGCGCCCCTGCGCCCACCGGCCATTGCCGTCCATGATGATTCCACAATGAAGAGTACTTTGCATATTAAAGTAAATGGACACACCAAAACTCCCTTTCCGCTTTCGATTGGGATGCTACTTTTCGCGCATGGCCTGGATCAGCGCTTCCATATGATCCAGGTATCGCTCGAGGGCCCGCCGTCCGGCCGCGCTGAGCTTGTAATCGCTGCGCGGCATTCGCCCCGCGAACGACTTCGTGCAGGACAAGTACCCCGCCTCTTCGAGTTTACGGGCATGGACGCTCAGGTTGCCGTCGGTGGTGTCCAATAGCTTCTTCAGTTCGTTGAACGTCAGCGAAGCGTTTACCGAGAGCGCGCTCAAAATGCCCAGACGCAGCCTTTCGTGAATCAGCCGGTCCAGTTGGGGCGCTCCGACGGCCGCACCCAAAGCCGCCGCCGCTCCGATTGCCGCTTCCGGTTTCTTCTCCCGTTCTTTTCGCGCCGTATTCTGTTTACCCGCCATATTTCACCGCAATCACCGTTCCGAAAACGATATGCAACCCCCCGAAGGTCGCCGCCAGCATGGCGTCGCCGGGCGCCAGCCCTGGCCAGAACAGCGCCGCCGCCCCCGCCGCCATGAAACACGATCCCATCAGCGGGACAATCCGCACCGAAGCGCCCCCGCCCGAAACCACTCCAGCCCCGTACAAGAGCATCCAGGTCCCCGGCAGGATCGCAATGTTTCCCGACTGGAACAGCACCCCCGTGAGCAGCGCCCCCGCCAGTGTCGCGGGCGCGAACCCGGCCACGAACTTGCGCCCGGGCCCGGACAGTAGCGCCAGTTTCGCCCGGCGGGACTTCAGTTCCGCCCCGACGATCCCGATCAGCAGCGCCAGGAAAGCCTCTCCGATCCACACCCCGAGCCAGCGCACGCCGTGCCCCTGCCGCGACGCCAGCCAGGCCGCCGCCACCGCCGTCGACCCCATCAGCATGCCGCCCAAACCCGGCACCGCCGTGAACGAGCCCGCCCGCTCCATCGTCTCGCGGATGTACCGCAAATTATCCATTGCGTGCGCGTGGATGGCGACCGGCTCCGGCCGAGGAATACCCATACGAGCCAGCATACGGGATTTCGCGGGAGGTTTCAAGTACTTTATGATATAGAGTGAAGGCGGCCGGCCCCGCGAAATTCCGATTTCCGGCCAAGCGCCTGTTAAAATATGGCAGTGGCCCCGAACGAGGAATACTCACGCGCGGCTGTCCGCCGTAAGTTTGGCCTCTCCGAGCGGCAGCTCAAAAGCTGGGAGAAGGAGCAACTCCTCTCGCGCCTGGAAACGTATTCGTTCTCGGACCTGATTTCCATCCAGACCCTCATCAAGCTGCGCGAGAACCGGATCCAGCCTCGCCAGATCGGCCGCGCGATGGCGTCCCTCCGCAAGAAGCTCGACTGGGTCAAGCACCCGCTTTCGGAGTTGCGCATCGTCTCCGACGGCCGGAAGATCGCAGTGCACATTGGCGGGCAGAAGATGGAGGCCATCAGCGGGCAGATCCTCTTCGACTTCGACACCGCCGGTCTGCGGGACGTGAAGACCTTCCCCGAGCGCAAACGGTCAGTCAACAGCATGCGGGAATCCGAGACGTGGTTTCAGAGGGGCCTGGAACTCGAGGAGACCGGGGCGCCGGTGACCCAAGCCATCGAGGCATACCGCAAGGTGCTGGAATTGAATCCCGAAGCGGCCGGCGCGCTGGTCAACCTCGGCACCATCTACTACCGGCAGCGGAAATTCGCCGAGGCCGAGCGCTATTACGTGGACGCGATCGCGGCGGACCCCGCCTATCCCCTGGCCCAATTCAACCTCGGCAACCTCTACGACGAACAGGGGCGCATTCCCGAGGCCTTTGACCATTACCGTAAGGCGCTCCACCTGAACCCGCAGTATGCCGACGCCCACTTCAATCTGGCGCTTCTCTGCGAGCGCTCGGGCGAGGCGCTCAAGGCAGTGCACCACTGGAAATGCTATCTGAAGCTGGATAATTCCGGCGAATGGGCCGAAATCGCCCGCCGTCAGCTGGACCGGCTCCGCCAGGCGACCGTGATTCATTCGCGGTAGCCGGGGCCGATCATCCCTTACAATTGGAAGAGTAATCCGCCGTAGTCCCAAAATAATGGAGCATTCAATTTGAATCGGATTTTTCTCGCATTCCGCTGTTTCTTCAACCTGTTGTTTCAGGGCGAACTTTCCGCCGCGACCATGGCCGAACTCGGCGTCACGAAACGCGCGGCTGCGGCGCCCGTGGCCGCGCCGAAGCCCGCCGCCCCCGCCGTCAAGACGTCCGACGGCGCCCTGCAACTCCTCGCCATCCTGCAGCGCGACTCTCGCCTGGTGGACTTCCTGATGGAGGACATTGCGGGTTATGCCGACGACCAGATCGGCGCCGCCGTCCGCGAATTGCACGACCAGTGCCGCGATTCCGTGGCGCGGTATGTCACCCTTCAGCCGATCGTCGACGGCGTCGAAGGGACTTTCGCGCAGGCCCCTTCGAAGGACCCGAACGTCGTCAAGTTCATCGGCAACGTGCCCGCAGCTCCGCCTGCGGGAGGCACGCTGCGGCATAAGGGATGGCGCGCCGCCAAGATCGACCTGCCGGCGCTCGCGGGCAAGCAGGACGCCGCCATCATCGCCCCGGCGGAAATCGAAATCGACTAGAAGAACAGGAACACGTTGGAACCGAGATACGTCATCGGAATCGATCTGGGCACCACCAACTCCGCCCTCGCCTATGCGGAGGTGACGGCCAATGCCGATCCGTTCGCGCCCGCGAACGTGCAGTTGCTGCCTGTGCCCCAACTCGAAAACCCCGGCGAAGTGCGCGACGAGGGCTTGCTGCCCTCGTTCCTGTACCTGCCCGGCGCGTCCGATTTTCCCGCCGGAACGGTCGCCCTGCCGTGGGACCCCGACCGCGCGTACGTGGTCGGCCGCCTCGCCCAAAAACGCGGCGTCGAAAACGCCGGCCGGCTGGTCAGCTCCGCCAAGTCCTGGCTGTCGCATTCCGCGGTCGACCGCACTGCCACGATCCTGCCGTTCCGCGCCCCCGAGGGTGTCGAGCGCGTCTCCCCTGTCGAGGCCAGCCGGCGCTACCTCGAACACCTGCGGCAGTCCTGGGACGCGAAAATGCCGGACGCGCCGTTTACCGCGCAGCAGGTGCTCGTCACCGTGCCGGCGTCGTTTGACGCGGTGGCTCGCGAACTGACGCTCGAAGCCGCCCGCCAGGCCGGCTATCAGAACATCACGATTCTCGAGGAGCCCCAGGCCGCCTTCTACGCCTGGATCGAGCGTCATGCCGACTGGCGCGAGCGCGTGCAACTCGGCGACCTGATCCTGGTCGTCGACATCGGCGGCGGCACTACCGATTTCAGCCTGATCGCGGTCACCGAAACCGGCGGCGAGCTCTCGCTGAATCGCGTCGCCGTGGGCGAGCACATCCTGCTCGGCGGCGACAATGTCGATCTCGCCCTTGCCGGGGTCGTGGCGCAACGCCTCGCCGAAAAGGGCACGCGCATCGACAGCCGGCAGCACCAGCAGCTTTGGGCCAACTGCCGCGTCGCCAAGGAAAAGCTGCTCGATCCGGACTCCAAAGCGAAGGAGCAGCCCGTCACGATTCTCGGTAAGGGAACCGGACTGGTCGGCGGCACGATCAAGGCGTCCCTCCTGCGCTCCGACATCGAGCGCGTGCTCGGCGAAGGCTTCCTCCCCACCGTAGGCAGCAACGAGATGCCCGTCGGCCAACGCCGCGTCGGCCTCCAGGAACTCGGCCTCCCTTACGCCGCGGACCCGGCCATCACGCGCCACATGGCGCGCTTCCTCCGCCAGCAGGCCGCTACCACCGAACACGGTGAAATCCGCCGCGGCCCAAGCGGTCTCGCCTGTCCCACGCATGTCCTGTTCAATGGCGGCGTGCTCAACGCCACCCTGGTGCGGGAACGGATCCTGGCCACTCTGAACGCCTGGCTGGCGGAAGAAGGCATGCAGCCCATCAAGCCGCTGAGCGGCGAGGATTTGATGCATGCGGTCTCGCGCGGCGCCGCTTATTACGGCCTGGCGCGCCGCGGCCGCGGTGTCCGCATCCGCGGCGGCGTGCCCCGAACCTACTACGTCGGCGTGGAAAGCGCCATGCCGTCGATTCCCGGCTTCCCCGCGCCCATCAAGGCGCTCACGGTCGTCCCCTTCGGCATGGAAGAAGGCGCCGATCGCGTCATTCCCAACCGCGAGTTCGGTCTCATCGTCGGCCAGCCCGCCGAGTTCCGCTTCTTCACTTCCACCGCCCGCAAGAACGATCAGCCCGGCGACCTTGTCGAAGATTTTGGAGACGACCTGCAGGAGCTCTCCCCCATGGAAGTCACCTTCGGCTCCGGCGAAGCGTCTTCGGAGGTGGTGCCCGTGTCCTTCGAGACCGTCGTCACAGAAACCGGCATGTTGCAACTCTGGTGCGTCTCCCGCGACGGCCGCCGCTGGAAACTCGAATTCAACGTCAGAGAAAAGGTGCAGGCATGACCACCCCGTGCGTGGCCCTCCCGTTATGAAGATCGGCATCGATCTCGGCACCACCAATTCGGCGCTGGCCTACATCGACGAGCGCGAGGCCGAGGACCGCGACTTCCCGCCGCTCCACATCTTCGAGACGCCGCAACTCGTCGCGGCTGGGCGGGTCGAGCCGCGCCGCACCTTGCCGTCGTTCCTTTTCCTGGAAGACGGGCAGCCCGTCGGCGTCTATGCGCGCGAACAGGGCGCGCTCGTGCCGACCCGCCTCGTCCATTCCGCCAAGTCCTGGCTCTCCAACCCCGACGTCGACCGGACGGCCAAGATCCTCCCGTGGGACTCGCAGGAGACCGGCCGCGTCCTCTCGCCCGTCGAAGTCTCGGCGCGCTTCATCGCCAAGTTCCGCGATGAGTGGGATCGGGCCAAAGGCATTCCCCTCGCCGATCAGGACATCGTCCTCACCGTTCCCGCCTCCTTCGACGAGGAAGCGCGCGAGCTGACCGTGATGGCGGCGCGCGACGCCGGTCTGGAGCGGCTGACGCTCCTCGAAGAGCCCGCCGCGGCATTCTATTCGTGGATCGCCAACAACCTTGCGGCATCGCGCAAAAAGCTGTTCGACGGCCAGGTCGTTCTCGTCTGCGATGTCGGCGGCGGCACCAGCGACTTCAGCCTCATCCGCGTGTCTCGCGAAGGCGATCTCGTCAACTTCACCCGCACCGCGGTCGGCAAACACCTGCTCCTCGGCGGCGACAATCTCGATCTGACGCTCGGCTGGCTTGTCGAAACCAAGCTCGGCGCCCAGCTTTCCATTCGCCAGCGCAGCGGGCTGCGCCGCCAATGCTCCTCCGCCAAGGAGCGCCTGCTCAACGACCCCAACCTCAAATCGGTCGAGATCACCGTCCTCGGGTCCGGCTCATCGCTCATCGGCAAATCGCTGAAGACCGAGATCCTGCGCGAAGAGGCGCTCGAGCTTGCGCTCGAAGGCTTCCTGCCGTTCACCGAGCGCGGCGAGGCACCCAAAGACGAAAAACGCAGCCTCTTCCGCGAGCTGGGCCTGCCCTACGTCTCCGACCCCGCTATCACGCGCCACCTGAACGCCTTTCTCGAACCGGCGGGACAGGCTCCCGACGCGATCCTGTTCAACGGCGGTTTCTTCATTCCCGAGATCCTCCGCGAGCGCGTCGCCGACGTGGTCGCCAAGTGGTACGGCCGGCGTCCGGAGATCCTGGAAAACAGCGATCTCGATCTCGCCGTCGCGCGCGGCGCCGCCTACTACTCGTACGTCCGGTCCACGGGCAGCGGCGTGCTGGTGCGTGGAGGTCTGCCGCGCACGTATTACATCGGCCTCGGCGAGCCGCGCGACGGCAAGTTCCCGGCTGTCTGTCTCGTGCCGCGCGGCGCCGAAGAGGGAGTCGCCGTCGAGATCGACAACGATGGCCTGCAGCTCGTCGCCAACCGTCCGGTCTCCTTCCGCCTCTACAGCTCCCTCACGCGCACCGGCGACAAGCTCGGCGATCTCCTGGAATTCGATGCCGCCGATTCCAGCCTCCACATGCACGCGCCGCTCCACGCGGTCATCCGCTTCGGCAAGAAAGCCGAGGAGCGCCTGATCCCCGTCAAGCTCGGCGCGCGCCTCACGGAAATCGGGACTCTCGAAAGCTGGTGCGAATCGAAGATCAGCGACAATCGCTGGCGCCTGCAATTCGAGCTGCGCAAAGCCGCTGCAACCCAACCGGCGGAGCGCAAGGCGGCGGCTGTCGTCAGCGAGCAGGCCCTCACATCGTCGTTGGAATTGATCCAATCGGTCTTCTCGACCGGCGCGAAATCGCCGGTGCCGCCGGAAGAACTGCCGGCCAGGCTCGAACAGACGATGGGCCTCGGCCGCAATAGTTGGCCGCTCTCCGCCATCCGCCAGATGGCCGACGCCTTCCTCGCCGACGCCGCCGGCCGCAAGAAAAGCCCCGCCTACGAAATCCGCTGGCTGAATCTTGCCGGATTCTGCCTCCGCCCCGGCTTCGGCTACCCCGGCGACGATTTCCGCGTCGAGCAGGCGCGCAAGCTGTACTCCGCGGGCTTGACCTACGGCAACCAGACGCAGTGCGAGATCGACTGGTGGATTTTTTGGGGCCGCGTCGCCGGCGGTCTCAACCGCAACCAGCAGACCGATATCTACCAGCGGCTCTCCGCTTTCCTCCTGCCCCGCGGCAACAAGAAGCCGCAGCGCATCAACCCGGCCCTTCTGCGCGAGATGTGGCGCGCCGCGGCCAGTCTCGAGCTCCTGCCCATCGGCACGAAGACGGAGCTTGGCGAGGCGCTCGTCAAGCGCGTGAAGGCCGGCGATTACAAGGAGAGCGAGCTCTGGTGCCTGTCCCGCCTCGGCGCGCGCAAGCTCTTCTACGGCCCGATCAATCTGGTAGTGCCGCCCGCGGCCGTCACCCGCTGGGTCGAGACTCTATTGAAGGTCGCCACCGCCGGTGAGGCGCTCGCGTCGATGGCGCGCCGTACCGAGGACCCGACCCGCGATCTGCCGCCCGCCACCCGCGACACCGTGCGCGCCAAACTCCAGTCGCTCCCGCACTCCGACCGTCTCCTCGCCATCTTCGAAGGCGAAGAAGAGGATGAGCGCACTCTCGGCCGCATCTTCGGCGAAGAGTTGCCATCGGGTTTGGTGCTGGCGAGCGACCCTGACTAGGGTCAAACCCGGCTGGACAAAACCGTTGCGGCGCACACTAGTGTCCGGTTGAGCTGCGACTCAGAGTCCGCA
>CAZSQK010000076.1:0-40322 GCA_964608645.1 uncultured Solibacteraceae bacterium
CGCTCGCGCTCGGGCTCCTCGGCGCGGGCGCGCTCTCGCGCCGGCGTCGCCGCGCGCGGTAGCCCGAGCGGCAAATCTTTGCTACACTCCGGGTTGTGAAGGTCGACTTCCACGTCCACACCAACGTCTCGGACGGCCACTTCTCGCCGGAGGGCCTCCTCGAGCTCGCGCTCCGCGAGAAGGTCCGGATCCTCGCGATCACGGACCACGACGCGATCGAGGGCCACGACCGCGCGCGGGCGCGCCTCGACGAGCGCCTCGCCGCCGCCGCCCGGGGCCAGGCCGAGGCGTTCGAACTCGAACTGGTCCCCGGCGTCCGGTTCTCGACGAACTTCCCGGGCCGCCAGGGCGAAATCGCGGTTTGGCGGCTGAGGCACCACGCCGATCAGCCGCTTCGCGGCCACCTGCTCTTGCCAGACGTCGTGCTCGCCGATGAAGGCGCGCCCGCTGGTCGGTTCGGTGCGCGTGGTGAGGATGCCGATCGTGGTCGATTTCCCCGCGCCGTTCGGCCCGAGCAGTCCAAAAATTTCGCCCCCGCGGATTTCCAGGGAGACGCCGTCGAGCGCGACGACCTCGAACTTCTTCTTCTCCTTCGCTCCGCCCGAACGCACCGGCGTAAACGAGAAACCGGCGCCGGGCCGCGCCATCGGCGGAGGGGTGTCGTAGATCTTGCGCAGATTCTCAGTGCGGATTCCGACAGCCATTCAAAGCTCCTCCATTTCCTTGCGCGCCCGGTCCAGAATCTCCCGCACCCGGTCGCTCCCGACGCGGCCCGCCGCGCGCATGCTCTCTTTGATCAGCATTCCGATGGGTCCCCAAAGCCAGATTGTTTCCGGGCCCATCGCCTGTCCCCAATCCTCGCAGGCCTTCGCGCGGTCCCAGATCCTCTTGAGGGCTTCAGGATCGCTGGCCGCCTCTTTGCGTCCCGCGCGGGTCAAGCGGTAGACGCGCCGGCCCGCCTGCATTTCGGCCTCAACCAGACCCTCATCCTCGAGTTGTTGCAGCGTCGGATAGACGCTCCCCGCACTGGCCGTATACATGCCGCCCGAGAAGTCCTGCATTTCCTTCATGAGCTGATATCCATGCTTCGGGCCCTCGGTCAGCAGGGACAGGATCGCCAACCGCAATTCCCCCGGCTCGAAGAACCGCTGCCGCCCCATCCATGGAAACGCGGCCGCGAAGCCCCAAGGTCGTTTCGTCATGATATGTCGTACGATATATCAATCGAAGTCGGAGCGCAAGGGGCGGCGCGCCGCGACGACTCGGGGGATGCCGGCCAGATCGGGCAGAACTTCGACCTCCGCCCAATCGCGGACCCGGCCCACGACGTGCTCCGCGCAGCCGAAGCCCAACTCCATGACGAGCCAGCCCCCGGGGCGCAGCACGCGGGGCGCGTCGGCCACGATGCGATCGTAAATCTCGAAACCGGACGCGCCGCCGAATAGCGCCACGTGCGGCTCGAAGTCGCGCACTTCCCGCTGCAGACCTTCCCGTTGGGCGATCGGGACATATGGCGGGTTGGAGACGATCAGGTCCATCGAACCGGCCGCGATCGAGGTCATCAGGTCGCCCACCATGACCTCGATGCGCGCGCCCAGCCGGCAGGCATTATCCGCCGCGACGCCCGCGGCAGCGGCGGAAATATCGGTCGCCCAGACTTCCGCGCCGGTCTCCAGTTGCAGAGTCACCGCGAGCGCGCCCGAGCCTGTCCCGACGTCCAGCACACGCCGCGGCGCCCGCCGGATCGCGGCTTCGGCGACGTGTTCGGTCTCCGGCCGCGGGATCAGCACATCCGGCGTTACGCGAAAATCGCGGCCGTAGAACTCCTGCCGCTTCGTGATGTACTGTGTGGGTTTGCCGTTCAGGCGCTCGTGCAGGTAGCGGCCATAGTGGATCCACTCGACCTCGGCCAGTTCGTGTTCGGGATGAGCAAACAGGTACACCCGTTCGCGACGCAGCGCATGCGCGAGCAGGACTTCCGCGGTCAACCGCGGGACGGCGATCCCGGCTTCCTCCAACAGGGCCGTCCCCTGGAGCAGAGCCGTTTGCGCCGTCATGGTAGGGATCTAAGCGGCCGCGCCCTCTTCGCCCTGGTGCTTGAGCTTCTCGGTCTGATAGTAGGTGCTGAGCGCTTCGACGAACGGCTCCAGCTTGCCATCCATGACGAAATCGAGCTGGTGCAGCGTCAGCCCGATCCGGTGATCGGTGACGCGGTTCTGCGGGAAGTTGTAGGTCCGGATTTTCTCGCTCCGGTCGCCGGTGCCGACCATGACGCGCCGTTCGGCGCCGAGCGCCGCCTGCTGCTTCTCCAACTCCATTTCATACAGCCGCGAACGCAACACGCGCTCCGCCTTGGCGCGGTTCTTGATCTGTGACTTCTCGTCCTGGCACGACACCACCACACCTGTAGGCAGGTGGGTGATGCGCACAGCCGAGTATGTCGTGTTCACCGACTGGCCGCCCGGACCCGATGAGCAGAACGTGTCGACGCGGATATCCTTCGCCTCGAGCTTGATTTCGACGTCATCGGCTTCCGGCAGCACCGCCACCGTAATTGCCGATGTGTGTACGCGCCCCTGCTGCTCCGTGACCGGCACCCGCTGCACGCGGTGCACGCCGCTTTCGTACTTCAGCTTGCTGTAGACCTTATTGCCGCTGACCAGCGCGATGACTTCCTTGAGCCCGCCCACCGACGATTCGCTGGCCGACGTCACTTCGATTTTCCAGCCCTGCAACTCGGCATAGCGGTTGTACATGCGGAAGATCTCGGCCGCGAACAGGGTGGCTTCGTCGCCGCCCGTTCCGGCGCGGATTTCGAGCACCACGTTCTTCTCGTCCAGCGGATCCTTCGGCAGGAGCAGAACCTTCAACTCCTCCTCGATGCGCGCCATTTCCGGCTCCAGCTGGAGAATCTCCTCCTCGGCCATGGCGCGGAGTTCGGGATCCTTCTCGTCCTTCATGCCGCGCGCCTGCGACAACGCGTCGTCGGCCTTCTTCCACTGGCGGTACTTTGCCACCACCTCGGAAAGCTCGCTCTGGGCCTTGGTCACCTTGCGGTAGAGGTCCGAATCGCTGATGACGGCAGGATCGGCCATCTGCTGCGTCAGTTCCTCGAAGCGTTTTTCGAGTTGATCGAGTTTTTCGGCGAATTGCATGGCGGATCAGGCGATGACGAGTTCGCCGCCCTGCGTCTTTTCGAGCGCCATCGCTCCCTCGAGCGCGTGAATCGCCACCGCGGCCTGATCGTCCGACGGGGGCTTGGTGGTGATCCGCTGCATCCACAGGCCCGGCGCCGTCAGCGCCGCCATGAATGAGCCCTGGCGCTTCGCCGCGAAGCGGATCAGCTCGTACGCCAGGCCGGAAATCACCGGAATCAGCAGCACGCGGATCAGCAATTTGGCCGCGAACGTGTCGACCGGGATGACCGCGTAAATCGGCATCGCCAGTACGAACACCACGAACAGGAAGCTCGTTCCGCAGCGTGGATGGAACGTGCTGAAGCGCTGCGCGTTCCCTACATTCACGGTCTGGCCCGATTCGAAATTGAAAACCACCTTGTGTTCCGCGCCATGGTAGGCGAACACGCGCCGGATATCCTTCGTGCGCGACAGAACGTACAGCAGGGTCAGCAGAATGATCAGGCGGATCACGCCGTCGGCCGCATTGAACGCGATGCGGTTCTCGAGAGCCGGGTAGACGCCGGAGAGCTTCGTTACCAGCCAGAGGGGCAGAAACTTGTACATGAAGATGAAGAACACCAGGGAGAAAACAACCGGGCCGGCCAGGGCCCAGCCCGGCACTTCCTTCGGAGCTTCCTTGCCCGGCTTCTGCAACTCTGGGTTGTCCAGTGCGGCATTGGCGGAGAACCGGAGCGCGCGGCCGCCGAGCTTCAGGGCCTGGTACAAAGTGCCCAAGCCGCGAAAGACCGGGTAGCGAAAGATCCGATACATCTCAGACATCCGCGCCAGGGGCATCTCTTCGGTGACAATCTCGCCGCTCGCCTTGCGGACCGCGACGCAGTAGCTATGGGGAGCCCGCATCATCACCCCCTCCATGACAGCCTGGCCACCGACCAGGGTCTCTTCGCCACTCTCCAGGATGGGCATCAATTGCGTGTGGGTAAAAATGCGGAAAAACGTGCTTGGGGACACAGAACCTCTCGTGATTACTTATCCATTATACGCTAGAGTGCGAGCAGGCTCACTCCGGCGGCGACCAGGCAGGCCCCCAGCCAGCGCTCCCAGCGGACATCCTCTTTCAGAATGGTCCGCGCCAGAATCGTTTCAAACAGATAGCTGGCCGAGGTGGCGGGTACGGCGAAACTGAGGTCGGCAATCGACAGTAGGGAAAGCAGGGCGAAGAAGCCGACCGCCATCGCGACCATGCCTCCCGCGACGTGTTTATTGCGGACGAGAGCGGCAGCCAGACGGCCGAGCGCCGACGGATGAAACTCGCGGACCTCGCCGTGCCGCCGCATGCCGTAGGCATTCAGCAGGTCGCCGACCGTGTTCGAGGCGACGATCACCATGACCAGCAGCCATTTCACCGCGCGGGCCCCGTTCGCGGACGGGTGCGTCCGACCAAAATGATGCCGGCGGCGATCAGGCCGACGCCGGTCCATCGCCCCAATGAGACCCGTTCGTGAAGCGCAAAGGCGCCGACGAGGGCGCTGCCTACATACGCCGCCGCGCTGATCGGCAGGACAAACGTCAGGTCCGCCCAGCTCAGCAGCGAGAGTTGCGCCACCAGCCACCCAATCAGCAGGACGATACCCGCGATCACCCAGGGATTCAGAAAGGCGGCAACATAATCGGCCGGAGCATGCGAGCGCATGCCGACGCTAAGGCAGAAATTGCCTCCGACATTGCAGACGACGAGGGCCACGGCCAGAATACGGATCCGCACTACTTCACCGCATCGGCCAAGGCGGCGCCGACATCGGTGAACTTGAAGCGGAACCCCGCCGATTCCGCGGTCTTCGGCGACACCCTCTGGCTACCCAGGAGCATTTCCGCCATCTCGCCGAACAGCAGCTTCAGGGCCAGGGCCGGCACAGGAAAGATCGCCGGCCGCTTGAGGACCTTCGCCAGAGCCCGTGTGAAATCGGCATTCGTCACTGGGTTGGGCGAAACCCCGTTCATCGGCCCGCTGACCGGATTGTTCAATGCGAATCGGAACATTCCCACCAGATCCTCGGCATGGACCCACGACATCCACTGGCGCCCGCTGCCGACCTTACCGCCTACGCCCATTTTGAAGGGCGGCATCATCTTCGCCAGCGCGCCGCCGCGCGCGTCGAGAACAATCCCGGTGCGCACGCGGACCACGCGAACGCCGAGCGGTTCGGCCGCCTGCGCCGCCTTTTCCCATGCCACACAGACTTCGGCCAGAAAGTCGCTGCCGGGTGGGGACGATTCGGTCAGGATCTCGTCGCCGCGCGATCCGTAATAGCCCATTGCCGAGGCGCAGATCAGAATCCGGGGCGCCTCCGGCAGTTTTGCCATGGCGCGCACCAGGTTTTCCGTCCCGGCGACGCGGCTCTCGCGAATCCGCCGCTTCACGTCGGCGGACCAACGCTGCGCCACCGGTTCGCCGGCTAGATGAATGACGGCGTCGGCGCCCTTCAATGCGTCGGCCGGCGGTTCGCCTTTCGCGGGGTCCCACGGCGCAACGCGGACGCCGGCGGGCATGTTCGTTCCGGCGTGGCGGCTGAACACCAAAAGGGAATGGCCGTCCCCGGCAAGCGTCTTGAGCAAACGGCGTCCGATCAACCCCGAGGCGCCCGATATCGTGATGTTCACACTACCATCGTATGCCCGCCGTTGAAGTTTGGAGCGGACGAACGGCGCCGGTTACATCGATTCGAGGGCGATGGCGTCGGGCGCGCCGCCTTCGAGGATCAGGCGGGAGCCGTATTCGTAACCTTTGTCGAATGCCTGGAGATTCAACTTCTGCATCGCAGGCGGGACGGAGTCCTCTACCGCTTTGCGCAGGGCATCGGGATCGAGCAAATTGGCGACGGCGCCGAAGAAACCAACCATCACGACGTTCAGCACGACCTTGCGGCCGAGCTCTTCGGCGAGCCGCGTCGCGGGGACGCCGAACGCGCGAACGCCATTGGGTATGCGGTCCACGCGAACGAGGTCCTGCTCGGTGATGAGGAGGCCGCCGGGCTTCAATTTCGAGCCAAAGACCGTGTAGGCCTCCTGGCTCATGACCACCAGAATGTCGGGCTGAGCTACATATGGATACAGGATCGGCTCGGTGGAGAGAATCACCTGGGCGCTGGACGATCCGCCGCGGGCTTCGGGGCCGAAACTCTGGGTCATGGTGGCGTAGTGACCCTGAAAGATGGCGCACGCCTTGCCGATTACGGAAGCGGCAAGGATGACGCCCTGACCGCCGAAGCCGGCGATGCGAATCTCGGTTAGCAACTGCATACGGCCTCCGGCTCGGCATAGCGATCGCCGAGCGATTGCTGCATCTGCGCCCGTAGCAGATTCAGATAGTCGGGACGGTCGCGATCGACGAACTTGCCGACGACGATCTCGCCCGATTTGGTGAGGGCGCACTCGCTGGTGGGAGCGCCGTGGCGCACCTTGCTCACTTCCTTATAGAACTTCATGGCGTCGAGACCATCCCCCATTTTGTTGCGGCGCTGGTAGAGCGTCGGGCAGGGGGAGAGGACTTCGATGAAACAGAATCCCTTTTTATTCAGGATCTCTTCCATGGAACGGCTGAGCTGCTTGACGTGGTAAGTGGTCCAGCGGGCCACATACGCGGCGCCGGCGGCCTCTGCCAGGGCGACGAGATTGAACGAAGGCTCGAAGACACCGTAAGGAGACGTGGCGCTGATCACCTGGCCCGGGGTGGTCGGGGCGGTCTGTCCGCCGGTCATGGCGTAAGTGAGGTTGTTGACGCAGATGACCTTGATATCCATGTTGCGGCGTGCGGCGTGGATGAAGTGATTGCCGCCGATCGCGAACAGGTCGCCATCGCCCGAGTAGACGACCACCTGGAGCCCGGGGTTCGAGAGCTTGAGGCCGGTGGCGAAGGGAATCGCGCGGCCGTGCGTGGTGTGGAAAGAGTCGAGCCGCGCGTATCCCGCCACGCGGCCCGTGCACCCGATACCGGAAACCACGGCGACCTTATCGAGATCGGCGTGGGAAGCGAGAAGGGCCCGGGTGAAACAGTTGACGGTGGTTCCGATGCCGCATCCGGGGCACCAGATGTGCGGCATGCGATCCATGCGGAGGAAGGGCTCGACGGGGTTATGCGCGTCGGCCGGAATATCGACGGGGATTTCGAGAGTATGGTCGTTCATCGGGCCGCCTCCACAATGGCGTTCAGAATGACGTCGGGATTGTGCACGCTGCCGCCGGCATGGTTCACCGGGATGACAGCGGCTCTTCCGGCGGCGGCGCGCTGCACTTCGTGCGCCATCTGGCCGAGGTTGATCTCGGGGACGACGAAGGCTTTGACTCGGCCGGCGAGCTCGCGGATACGCTGCTCGGGGAACGGCCAGGCGGAGATGAGACGGAACTTGCCGGCGCGGACGCCCCGGGCGCGGGCCATCTGGATCGCGCGCTGCGCCACCCGGGAGGTAATGCCGTAGGAGACCACCACCACATCGGCGTCTTCGAGGTCCGCGGTTTCGCAAAGGGCGCGGCCGTTGGCGAGCGGCTTCAGCTTTTCCTGGAGGCGCCGGACCATGCGGTCCTGCGTTTCCAGGTTCATGCTGGGGTAGCCGCGCTCGTCATGCGTAAGGCCGGTGACATGGAAGCGGTAGCCGTCGCCGGCGCGGACCATGTCGGGGACAAGATCGGCCTTGGGTTCGAAGGCCCGGAATTCATCGGGAGGCCGGCTCGTGTAGCGGCGGGGTGTGACCTCGATTTGTTCAGCGCTGGGGATCACGACTTTCTCCGTCATGTGGCCGACACACTCGTCGAGCATCATCATGACGGGGACGCGGAACTCTTCGGAGAGGTTAAAAGCCGTGATGGTGAGGTCGAAGCACTCCTGCGGGGAGTTGGGACACAAAGCGATGATGCCGTAGTCGCCGTGCGAGCCCCAGCGCGCCTGCATCATGTCGGCTTGCGCCGGGAGGGTGGGAAGGCCGGTGGAAGGCCCGCCGCGCTGCACGTCGACGAAGACGCAGGGCGTCTCGGTCATGGCGGCGTAGCCGATGTGCTCCATCATGAGGGAAAAGCCCGGGCCCGAGGTGACGGTGAAGGCTTTGGCGCCTCCCCACACCGCGCCCTGGATGGCGATGGATGCGGCAAGTTCGTCCTCCATCTGAATGAAGAGGCCGCCGACCGTTGGAATTCTCCACGCGAACCGCTCGACCACCTCGGTGGACGGCGTGATGGGATATCCTGCGGCAAATCGCGCACCGGCTGCGAGGGTTCCCTCACAACAGGCATGATCTCCGTCGAGAAAATGGACACCGGTGAGGACGCCTTTGGGGTCAGCGTGCATGACGGGCTCCGAAGATGGCGAAGTCCGGGCAGTACATTCCGCAGAGATCGCAGCCGCTGCATTTCTCGGCGGAGACGACATGGGGAGGATGATAACCCTTTGCGTTATAAGCGGATGAAAGCGAAAGAACGCGTGTGGGACAGAATTCGACACAAAATCCACATCCTTTGCAGCGTTCCACGGTGATGGCTACGAAGCCCTTGGCCATAAGGCCCTCCAGATAGGAATCGGGCTAATCGTATGCACGCCGCTGGCCATTTCGGATATTCAGAGTCCTGTATGATAAATGGACGGAATGAAGCCGTCGAGCAGGACGCCGCCCGGATCAATGGCAGGCCGGCACTCTCGGGACGTGGGCCCGCTCTAACGGCCCGTGGGACGGTTGTAGTTCGGAAACGCCGGACGGCGCAGCACCGGAGGCGGATTCTTCTTGAGTTCCTCCAAGGCGACTTCGACCGCTTTTTCCAGTTGCGGATCGCGGCCTTTGCGCACCAGCGCCGGATCCTGTTCCACCTCGATGTCGGGTGGAACGCCGACATTCTCCACCTCCCATTCGCCGCTGATCGGGTTGTAGATCCCCGAGCTCGGGGCGCCGACGAACCCTCCATCCATGAGCGGAGGGCCTCCCGCCATTCCGACCAGCCCTCCCCAGGTGCGCGTGCCGATCAGCTTGCCGACACCGGCGCGCTTGAAATACCACGGCATGGCGTCGCCGCCCGAACCCGCGCGCTCGTTGATGAGCATGACCTTGGGGCCGAAGATACCCTGCGGCTGCACAAGGTCGCTGCCGATCCGATTGGCGGCGGCGCTCAGGGGCTTGCGGTTCAGGATCTCCGCGATATCAGTGGCCAGAAGGCCGCCCGAGTTGAAGCGCTCGTCCACGATGGCGGCCTGCTTTCCGATCTGGGCGTAGAAGTAGCGATTGAACGCAGCCAGACCTCCATTGGCGGTGTCCGGCATGTAAATGTACGCGATTTTGCCGCCGCTCATCTGGTCGACCTTGCGCCGATTCTCCTCGATCCAGGCGAGATTCCGCAGCCGAGTCTCGTCCGCCACGGGAACCACGGTGACTTCGCGCGCTCCGGCGCCGCCGGGGTCGGGTCCGATGCGCAGCAAGACCGATTTGTTGGCCAGCCCCTCGAAGAAGCTATACACGTTGTCCGGAGGGCGCACGTCCCTGCCATCGACCGCCAGCAGATATTCGCCGGCTTTGACATTCACTCCAGGTTGGGTAAGGGGAGCGCGCAGTTGCGGGTTCCAATTCTCGCCGTTGTAGACGCGGCTGAAGCGGTATCGGCCGCTCGCGACTTCATAATCGGCGCCGAGGAGACCGGTCTGAACGCGCTTCACGTCGGGCGTGTCGCCGCCTCCCGTGCCCATGTGGCTGACCGTGATGTTCCCGAGCATCTCCTGGAAAAGGTACGTGAGATCGTTGCGGGAAGCGACATTGCGCAAATAAGGCTCGTACTTCTTCTCGGCCGCCTTGAGATCGAGGCCGTGGATGTTGCGGTCGTAGAACCAGTCGCGCTCGACGCGCCACGCTTCGCGGTACATTTGCTTCCATTCTTCAACGGGTTCGACGCGCACCTCGACGGTGCTGGTCTTGAGCGCGCCCTGGCCGGCGGCAGGCGGGGTCGCCGGCGCGGGAGGCGCGCCCCCGCCGGGACCCGTGGCCATGGGCCGCAGGCTGGCAATCGTCCAGTTCTCACCCTGGCGATAGAGCGCCTTGTCTCCGCCGGACGACATCTGGAAGTCCCGCACTCCGGTGAGCGGCACATCGCTCTTCCGCGCCTTGAGATCGTAGCGGTGGACCGTCATGCCGGGAGCGGCCGGGGCGCCGTTGTCTCCGCCCGCCGATTCCAAGGCGAGTAGTGTGCCGGCCTTGCCGACGTCGAGAGACTGATAATGGCGCGGCGGCATGGGAACCGAGAGAATACGCTGGTCGATGCCTTCTAGGTCGATCTTCGTCTCCGCTACGGCCGGCTTGGGAGCCGCGGACTCGGGTGGCTTGGCGGCGTCGGCCGGTTTCTTCTCGTCGGCCGCCTTCTCTTCGTCGCTCTCCGGCGCGAAGGGAGAAGGCTGTGTCTTGTCGAGGACGGCAAGATAAATGGAACTGGTCGAAGTGCGGCCGATGGCGTGAATGTCGAGCGCCAGGCTCTCGCCGGAGTTGGTGCTGGCGGTGAAGTAAAGGTGCTTGCCATCCCTATCGAAGACGGGATTGGTGGCGTCGCTCAAACCGTCGGTCACCTGCGTGGCTTGGCCGCTGGCGATCGAGTACAGGTGAATGGCGCTCAACCCATTCGGCAGGACCTTCGAATACGCCAGCCACTTGCTGTCCGGAGACCAGGCGCCGGCAAGCTCCCCGGTCCGCATCTGGTAAGTGTCCTGGGCCACTTCGACCTGTTTCTTCGTGTCGAGATCGATATAGAAAAGGCGGGCGAAGCTGTCCACCAGGGCCATCTTACGGCTGTCGGGAGAGTACCTCGGGGAACTGTAAAAGCCGGGTTTCAGCTCAATCTTGACGACTTCACCGGCGCCCGTCTGGGGGCGGATGTGCAGCGCGTATTCTCCGGATTCGTCGGACAGGTAGGCGATGCTCCTGCCGTCGGGCGACCATTGCGGATCGCGTTCCATTACTCCCGGCGTATTCGTCAGGTTGCGGGGGTCGCCCTTCTCGGCGGGCACGGTGATGATCTCGCCGCGGGCCGTAAATACGGCGCGGGCGCCGTTCGGCGACACTGCCGGAGAGGCGAGTTGCCGCGCCACATTCACCAGTTTGGAGCGCAGATCCGGAAAATCGCCGTGGATTCGTATCGCGACTGGTTTCGTCTTGCCGGACTTGAGATCGTACAGCGAGATACCGCCGAACTGTTCGTAGACGATCGCGTCCGGTCCCAGCGAAGCGGATTTCACGTCGAGGCCCTGGGCGGGGATGGCCTCATGGACGGCCTTGGTCTTGATGTCGTAATAGAAGAGCGTCACCGGGCCGTTGCGGTCGGAGAGGAAGTACACGCGATCGCCGGCCCACATGGGGTTGAAGTCGTTGGAATTGACGCGGGGGACCTTCGTGACGGTGCTGTCGGAGAGGCGGGCGAGCCAGATGCGGGCGGTTTGGCCTCCGCGGTAGCGCTTCCACATGACGAAGGCTTTACCGATGGGCTCGTAGGCGAGGGATTGGCCGTCGGGCGACATCGACGCCTGATAGCCGGTTGGAAGCGGCAATTTCTCTTCGACGCCGCCCTCTGCCGGAACTGTAAACAACTCGCCGAAGCGCGAGTACGCGGTCCGGGTGGAGCCGAAGATGATCCGTTTGCCGTCGGGCGTCCAGCCGAGAACGCGGTCGGCGGCGGGGTGCCAGGTGAGCCGCTTCGGCACGCCGCCGGCAGCCGGGACCACGAAAACGTCTACGTTGCCGTCGTACTCGCCGGTGAAGGCGATACGGGATCCGTCCGGCGAAAAGAACGGGTCCGTCTCGGCGCCGGCGCCGCTGGTAAGGCGGGCGGCGTCGCCGCCGTCGCGTGAGACGCTCCACAAATCGCCAGCGTAGGAAAAGACGATTTGGGTCTTGTTAACCGTGGGCCGCTGCAGCAGCAGCGGTTCGTCCGCCGCGGCGGCGATCGTTGTGACGGCGCAGAACGCCAGTATGAGACGCATCATTCCTCCCGGAACCTATCAGTGAATTCAGAATACACGAAGGGAATTTGGGGCGCTGCGGACGGGGCTTCCAGGGACAGACGGATCGGCCCGCGGCGGACAGATTCGTCTGTCCCTGGTAGGGGACTGGACGGGCTGACGCTACGTTTTTACGGTGTGGAACTCCCAGCCCTTCCGGAAATTGGGCTTGAGCAGCTTATTCGCCTCGCTGTTGTTGGTAATGCGCATCTTCTCCGGGTCGTACTCGAGTTTGCCTTCGTGGCGGAGAGCGATGACTCCCAGGAGCATCCACTCGACAAACGGCGCTGCGATGTCGAAGTTGGAGCAGGCGGGGTCGCCGCCCTTGCAGGCGCGGATGAAATCGCGCATATGGCCGGGAGACCGGGTCAGCAGCGGCGGCGGCATTCGGTAGTCTTTCATCTTCTCGATGGGGATGAGCCGAGTGACGTCGCCATAGGTGCCGGTGGTAAGCATGCCCTTATCGCCGATAAAGAGGCTGCCATCCGGCTGCGGGAAGCGGAGTGGCGTAGCGGAAGCCTTTAGGGCTTCGAATTCGTCCCAACTGAATACGCGGCCCGGAGAACGGAAATCGTTGCCCGCCGCGCGGCCGCCGCCACCCATCCGTCCGCCGCCGGGTCCGCCTGGAGCCGGAGGACCTCCCGCGGGAGGCGCGCCTTGCGCCGCGGCGCCCCGACCGCCGCCGCCGCCCGGGCGTTGGCCGGTGCTGGGAGGATCGCCCAACCATTCTCCCTCGGGTACGCCGTCGATCTTCGGCGTCTCCTTGAGCCCGTCATGCCAGAACACCTTGAGTCCCGGCATATTGCGATACGGCGCGAAATCGAAACGGATCACCGACGCCTTCGGGAACATGAAGGGACTGACGCCGTCTTTCTTGACACACTCCACGCTGAGCACCTTGCGATGCGACAGGTGCAGCGCCATATTGGGAGCGCCCAGAATGTGGCAGGCCATGTCGCCCAGGGCGCCACAGCCGAAATCGTAGAAGCCGCGCCAATTGAAGGGCTGGTAGAAGAAGCCGCCATTGCGATCGGGTTCGGTCTTGCCGCCCGCCGTGAAGGGGCGCTTCTCGGCCATGCCGAGCCACAGATCCCAATCGAGGGTCGACGGAATCGGATCCTCTTTCGGAATCTCCGTGAGACCCTGCGGCCACATCGGGCGGTCGCTCCACGCGTGCACTTCGCTGACGCCGCCGAGATCGCCGTTCCAGACGATTTCGGCGCACTGGCGGGTGCCTTCGTTGGAGTAGCCCTGATTGCCCATCTGGGTGGCGACCTTGTATTTGGCGGCCGCTTCCCGCAGTTGGCGCGCCTCCCAAACGGTGCGCACCAGCGGTTTCTGCACATAGACGTGCTTCCCCCGCTCCATGCACCACATCGCCGCCGTGGCGTGCATATGGTCCGGAATGGCGACGATCACCGCGTCGATGTTCTTGCCTTCCTTGTCGAGCATCTGCCGGAAGTCCTTGAACTTCGGCGCGTTGGGGAAGCGGGTGAACATGCCGGATGCGCGGCGGTCGTCCACATCGCAAAGCGCCACGATATTCTCGGTGGGCACCGCGGCGGAGATATTCGCCGCGCCCTGCCCGCCCGAGCCGATCGCGGCGAAGTTCAGCTTCTCATTGGGAGACTTGTAACCAGCGGATTTCAGCGATGGCGTGCTGCCAAAACCTGTGGCCGGAACAGCGCCGGCCAGCAGGCTGCCGTAAAAGAAATAGCGCCTCGATATTGCCATTGGAAACTCCTGTCGCCGCGCGGCTACGCCAAACAGCTCTTGACATACGCGAGGCACTTCTTGGCCTCTTCGATGATGGTGGAGCCTTCGGGAATCGGGTACTCCAGCTCCAGGTTGGCGGGGAAGTGATACTTCTCGGTTTTGAGGAGCTGCAGCACCTGCTTCATGGGTGTGTCGCCCGTGCCCCAGACGGCAACGTTGGGACCGTGATCCTTCTTGCGATCCTTGATGTGCAGGTTGGTGATCTTGTCGTGATGCTGCTTAATGAAGGCGACGGCGTCGTACCCGGCGGCGGTAAAGTGGCCGATATCGAGGTTGATGCCGTTGTATTTGCCATACCCCATCAGCGTGTCGTAGCTCTCGAGTGTGGCGGTCTGATTGGGGTCGTTCGTGGCGTCGTGGCCGTGGTATCCGACCAGCAGCTTGTGCTTGTCCGCGACGGGAGCGATGCGCTTCGCCATCGTTAGGGTGGTGCTGGTGGTGATGCCTTTGACGCCGAGACCCTTGGCCATGCTGAAGCCGTACTCGATGTCGGAATCCTTCATGTTGTCCTGCATGTTGTAGCAGAGCAGGGCGACGTCGACGCCGGCGTCGTTGAATTTCTTGGTGACCGCTTTCCAGGTGTTGGCATTGGCGGATTCGCGCCACTTGGCGAGTTTCTCCCGGGCGGCCTGCTGTTCGGCCTGCTGCTCGGGGGTCAGTTGGGCGCGTCCGCCGCCGCCACCCTTCCGGCCCTCGCCCTTCTGTCCCGGCTGTGCGGGCGCTCCGCCCGCCGCTGCCCCGCCCCCACCGGGACCGCGAGCCGCGCCACCACCACCGCCGCCGCGACCGAAGGCGGGCATCGCGGGCGCTCCCGCCAAGGCTTCGCAATGGTTCGACATCAGCTCGGCTTCGCCGAGGCCGATCTCAACATACGCTTTGATGATCGCTTCCGGATCCGGGCTGGCGATCCGATTGAAGCTGTACGTGATGGCGCCGATCTGGACGCCGCCGAACTTCGAATCGATCCGTTTCGCGCCGAACGCTCCGGCGAGGGGCACGGAGACCAGTGCGATCTTGCCAAAATCCCGTCTTGTCAGGTTCATTCGTTTCCTTTCCTAGCAGCGAGCGGAGAATCATACCGATGATTCTGAAAATACAACATGTGCACGGCAGACGCCAGCCCGCCGCGGGAATACGTGAGAACTGGCGCGCCGGGGGCCTGGACGGTTACTGAAATGCGACCGGAAACACCGAAATCCGCAGCCGGGCGCAGCCCATCGGAATCAGGGTGATCTCTTCGAGCGGCTCGGCAGTCGAGAGCGGGCTCGGCGGCATTTCCTGGAGGAGACCGTTCGCGGCAAGGTTCCACGACGGAGCGCGCCGGCCTTTGGCGAGGATGCGCACCGGGGCGACGTCCGGGGTGAACGGCTGCGGGACAACCGCGCCTTTTTCGACGCGCATTCCGGATGGCAGGAGCGCGTAATTCCAAGGGGTGGTGGGAAACACCTCGAACGCCGGCCACTTCTCGTTGACTCCGTAGCGCTGCCACTTCTCGCCGATCTTGAGCGAGTAGGCGAGCGGACCGCGATATACCGAAATCGCGTTCCCCTGTTTCGCCCACGTCTTCGTCTCGATGCTCATCGGCAGCGTGAGCTGGACCTGGTCGCCGTTCTTCCAGACGCGGTCGATGGTAATCCAACCGGCGGCTGCAGGGGCTGCTTTCCCGTTCACCGTGGCCACGGCATTGCGAGCCCACGCCGGGACGCGGAGCTTGAGCGGGAATTTCACGTCCAACTTCATCTCGAGTGTGAAGGACACGGTCTCATCGAACGGGTAATCGGTCTTCTCCGTGATCCGGACAGTGCCACCGTTGCCGACTTTGGCTGTGACGCTGCTCGCGGAGTATAGAACGGCGGCGAGACCGTTTTCTGCGGTGGCCATCCAGAGGTGCTCGGCATAGTAGGGCCAGGCGTGAGCGACATTGTGCTGGCAACAACGGTACTGATACGGGTTGTAAGAGAACATGTCGCCGCGATTCTCGATGTCGGGTGACTTGCTGGTGCGGTCGAGCTGCACCTGGTTGGCCGCGGTGAGGTAGTGCAGGCCCTTGAGGTCGGGGGTCATGGCAGCGGGGAGGGAATTGAAGGCAACGTCTTCGGCGCGATCGGCCCATCGGGGGTCGCCGGTGATTTTGACGAGCATTTCGTCGCTCAGGAGAAACTCGGCCATGGAGCAGGTCTCCGCGGCTTGCCGCGCGCCGGTATGGCCGGGGCGGGCATTCTCGTCGGCGGCGAACATGCCGCCGGGGACCTGGCCGTACTCGTCAATCACCAGGCGGTAGCTCCGCTCCGTGGCGTCGACGAACTTCGCGTCACGGGTCTGCTGGAAGTACTGCGCGGGCTCGCGGAATCCCTGCGAGATGTTGACGCCATGCCAGGTGGGAATATTGCCGAACCAGTCGGCGGTGCGCTCGTGATTCTGTTTGGCGAGATCGAGTAGCCACGCCTGGCCGGTGCGGTTATAGAGCCAGTAAATGGAATCGAGATTGTCGCCGCCGCGGTACTTTTGCCAGCTTGCCGGCAGAAAGCCGTCGCGCGGGATCGTCGTCTGCCATTTGAAATACTGCAGCATGAAGGGAATCACGCGCTTGTCGCCCGTAGCCTCATAAAGGGTGCGGAGGGGGTAGAGCATGATCATGTTCGGCCAGAGGTCGATCACCTGTGTGGGCTTGTCGGCATGCATCTCGGGCTCGTCGCCGCGCTTCATGTCGAGGTTCTTCCGCGTGCCGAAGTAGCCGTCGGTCTGCTGGTTGGCGAAGACCGCATCCAGCCAGCGCCGGGCCTCGGCCACGATGCGGGTGTCGCCCAGGACGAAGCCGAGGTCGGTGAACCCTTTCAGCCAGTACGGGACTTCTTCCCATCCGCGCTCCGTGGCGCCGGGTGTCACCCAGCCATTGCCCTCGTACTTGCAGAACTGGCTAATCTCGCCGAGCCGGCCGGAGAAGCCTTCGGCCTCGAGTTGGAGTTGGGTTCGCAGCCAGCCCTCGGGGCGGATGGCGCCGATCGGCAGCTTGACCAGCGGGCTCGGCGCGAGTGGGGCCCGGTTGCCCTGGTAGAAGCGATTTTCGGCGCCGGCGGCGCCGAGGGCAGCGAGAAGCAGGATGGCGGTGCGCATTCCCGTCCAGGTTACCCGAATGCGCGGCCGGCGATCACCCCGCTTCATCCGAGTGGGTCTGATGTTCCCGTAGTTCAGGACTTACAAACGCCAAGGGGCGGAGCTTGACGCTCCGCCCCTTGGTGTTCTTGCCGTGGGAGTGTGACGCTTACTTGAAGTTCGCCGTCACCGACAGGTTCGCATTCATGGTCAACGTGCAGGTCGGCGCCGTGCCGCTGCATGCGCCCGCCCAGCCGATCCAGGGCACGCCGGGGTCGGGTGTGGCCGTGAGGGTTACGACCGTTCCCGCCGCGTAGCTGGCCGCGTTGGGCGAAGCCGTCACCGTGCCCTTGCCATTCTTGGAGATCGTGAGCTTATAGGTAGCGGCCGATCCCCCGCCTCCGCCCGCGCCGCCACCGCCGGCGCTCGAGAGCTTCGCGATGACCGGAACCGTGGCCATTCCACCGTTGGAGTTCCAGACAGTGGCATAAGTGGGCGCGGTCGGCATGATCGTGGCGCCCTTGAACTGGCCCAATTCGAACTGCATGGTGCCGATTGGGCCGGCCAGAGGATCGGTTCCGAATGTCAGCACGCTGTTCGCGAAGCTGGTGGTGGCAGCTACCTTGAGCATTTGCAAGTCGATGATATAGTCGGCCTGGACGATGGTGATGGTCGGAATGGGAGCCACTGACACCGTCGTCGTGACATTGGAAGTGTTGTAGGTGGCTTTCACGGAGACGCCCTTCTGTCCGGGCACGACCACCGTCGTGATGGGGAAGGTGACCGAAAACAGGCCTTGCGGCACGGTTACCGTGGCCGGGACCTGGAGTGTCGCGGAATCGCCGCTGGTGAGTGTGATCACAGCGCCGCCGGCGGCGCGCGGGAAGTTGGTGAGCGTCACCGTGCCTGTGGTGGGCTGCCCTCCGACAACCGGGGGAATCGAGACGCCGGCTACCGCGACCACGGGCGCCTGGGTGAGGTTGAGCGTAGCGGTCGCGCTCGATCCGTTCAAGGACGCTGTGACGGGCACTGCCGTCGGTGCGGGAACCGGAGTCGTGCCGACGCTGAACGAGATCTGGGTGATGCCTTGCGGGACAAGCACCGTAGCCGGCACGGTGACGAGCGCCGGGTTGCCGGCGATAAACTGGACCGGAGCGCCGCCGGCCTGTGCCGGGATGCTCAGGGTCAGCGTGCCGGAGGTGGCGAAGCCGCCCTCCACCGCATTCACGGTCAACGCGGTAACGCGCACCACCGGCGTCACGGTGAGACCGGCGACCTTGCGGACCGCGCCGTCGCTGGCATAGAGCTTCACCGCCGCTGGGCCTTGGAGGGCCGTTCCGCCCGCCGTAAACGAGAAGTTCGCGCTGGTCTGTCCACCAGGGATGGTGATGGGGAACGGAGTAGGGATCAGGGTCGTGTCGGAGCTCAGGAAGGAAATGGTAACACCGGCGGGCGGCGCGGGTGCGGCAATCGAGACGGTTCCCTGAACGAAGTCCAGGGGGGCCGCGTTGGACGAGTTGAACGTCACTGCCGAAAGCGCAAACGGCGAAGCGGGGCCCGGCGCAAAGACCACGGCGATCGCGTCGGCGGGAATCGCCGAATAGGCTGGCGAGGCGTTGTAGGCGTAGCCGACGACATTGCCGGCGGCATCGACGCCCGTAGCCACGGCGTTGGTATATCCGGCGGGGATGTACTGGTTCAGATCCACAACACTGGCCGCCGTGCCCTGCCAGACGAGCGCATGGCGGATCGAGCCGGCTGCATAGGCCGGACCGGCCCAGCCTTCACCGACCTGTTGGGTCGCGGTCATGGCGGTGACCTTCGAATCGGTGAAGGCGGCGGGGTGCAGGTCTACGGCGCTGTCCGGCGTGCCGCTCCAGATGACGGCGTGCTGTCCACCGGCTAAGGTGTACGCCCATCCGCCTTGCTGCACGCCGTTGGTCGCGTTGGCTTCGGAGGCGGTATAGGCGGCCGGATGAAGATCGACCACGGTAGCCGCGGAGCCGCTCCACATCAGGGCATGGCTGGTGGTGTGGTAACCCGGGGTGTCGGTCATGTTACCCGGGTAGGGAAGGGTGGACGAGTAGCCGACCTGCTGTCCGTTGTGGACGCCGAGGGCCTTGGAGTAAACGTATCCGAGCGGGTGCAGATCGACAACGCTGGCGGCCGAACCGTACCACAGCATGGCGTGCTGCGTGGTGCTGGCATACACCGGGCGTTCCCCGAAGCCGACCTGCTGGCCGTTGTGATTGCCGGTGCAGACGCTCCAGGTGAAGAGGGCGTGAAGATCCACCGCGCTGGCCGAAGAACCCGACCACATGATGGCATGATTGCCGCCGGTTAAGGCCGAGTAGCCGTAGCCACACTGCTGAGTGTCATCGGTAGAAGCAGCCATCGAGTTGATCCAGCCGGCGGGATGCAGATCCACCGCGTTGAGGCCGTTTCCAGTGAGCTGGTAGGCATGGTTATTGCTCCCGCCGCCGGCCATCGTGCCGCTGGCGGCTCCAGTGAGTTTGCCGGTCTTAGGTCCCGGCGGCGTGACATCGTTTGAGTGATATTGCTGCGCGAAGGCAGACATGCCGATAGCGATCAGAGCGGTGGCCCCCGTTACTTTCCCGTACATTTGAATCTCGTTTTAGGTTGGCCGTGGCGGAGTGCGGGCGTCACCCGTTTACTGGTAGGTAGGACAAGAGGGAGAGGGCGTCGGAACGGAAACGATGTCTGGGGTTTGTAAATACAGTGCAAACGTGGCGGGCCTTCCGCGCGACGGTGGAAGGCCCGCGCTGTGCGGGTTAGAACGACAGCTTCAACGCGAAGCGCGTCTGGCGAGCGCCGCTCGCGCCGCTGATTTCGCTGTAACCGTTGTTGGCCTTGATACTGCCGTCCGGGTTGCGGGTGGCGCTGGAGACGGTTGCGCCAGGGTTGCCGAACGAGGGCGTGTTGGTGGCCCCGAACATCTCGGCGCGGAACTGCAACGCGAAACGCTCGGTCATCCGGAAGGTTCGGAAAAGGCTGCCATCGAGATTGAAGACGCCGGGACCGCGCAGGATGTTGCGGCCCGTGTTGCCGAAGCGGACGGTCGTGATGGGGGCAAAGGCGTTCGGGTCGAAGTAGGACTGGCCGAGCCCATGGCCGCCGAGGATCGCCACCGCCGGGGTGACCTGGTCGGCGGTCTGCGAATTGCCCGGGGAGTTCAGGGAGGTGGCGGCCGTGCCCACCGTGAAGGGCGTGCCGCTGGTGCGGCTCATGATCCAGTTCAGCTGCCAGCCGCCCGCGATCGCGGCCAGGACGCCCTGTTTCAGCATCGGTTTGCCGCGTCCGAAGGGAAACTCGAAGTTGCCGTAAAACTGGAAGTTGTGGGTGCGGTCGAAGCCGGCCAGGGCCTTGTTGCGCTCCAGCATGGCCGTCCAGTTCCACGTGAGGCCCGAATCGCTATTGTCGGCGTAGTTGATGGAACGGGAGAAGGTATAGGCGAAGCCGAGCAGCATCCCGCCGGCCATCCGCCGCGTAACGGTGGTTTGCAGCGCATTGTACGAGGAGTTGCGGAAGGGCTCGAAGACTTTGATGTCGGCGGTGCGGGCGAACTGGGGATACAGAGCCCGCCCGGTGGCCCCGCCGCCTGGTCCGGCGGCATTGATGTTGACGATCGCGGTCTGTCGGATGCCGCGGCTTCCAACGTAACCCGCCTGGAGGTTGAAGCCCGCGCCCGCGTCGCGCTGCACGGTGAAATTGTACGACCGGATGTAGCCGCGGTCGTAGGTCTGCGGAAAGGTCGTCGTTCCGACGGTGGCGGGGAGCGACACGACGCTCTGGTTGAGGTCGGGACCGACCACTTCCGGCAGGCCCGTGCGCAGGCTGCCGGCGGCCTGGAAACTGCTCAGGCCGGAGTACTGCGTCGAGATGGTCGCGGGGTAGGCGTCGCGCAGATAACGGAAGGAGCCGGGGTCGATGCTGATACCGAAGCCGCCGCGCACGACGGTCTTCTCGTTGATGCGATAGGCGACGCCGAGGCGCGGCGCGAACTTGCCTTTGCCGACGTCGAACCCGCCGCGATAGACCTTGTCGGTGGCCGGGTCATAGCGTTCGCCATCCCAGTGGTCGCGGCGCGGCGGCCGGTAGTATTCGAAACGAATGCCGTAATCGACCGTCAGCTTGCGCGTAATCTGCCATTGGTCGCGCGCGTAGAACCCGTAAGAAGGCATGCGGACCGTGGCGGGATTTTCGTACTGCACGTCCTTCCCCATGGTCTGCGGCAGGCCGAGGAGAAAATCGGCCCAGCCGTTATAGAGCGTGGGAGGCGCGCCGCCATTGAGCGCGGTCAGGCCGCCGGTGAAGTTGAAGCCGCCGCGCGGGCCGTTGGACGCCTGCGGCTGAAAGTGATTGATGTCGTACTTGGCGTATTCGAAGCCGAAGCGCAGAGAGTGGGCTCCGTGCACGACGCCCAGATTCAGATTGGCGACGTATTGGTTGTCGCGGAATTGGAAGGGGTTGGAGACGTTCGGATTGCCGAGCGAGGAGAACCCCGAAATCGTGAAGCGCGGGTAGCCGCCCTGCAGCTTATCGGCGCCGTTCGTGCCGGGAATGTGAAGGACGTCGAGGCCGTAGTTCTTGTCGATGTCGACGTTGGTGGCTCCCAGCGCCTGGCGCGTATAACCGGCGACCCCATCGAACAGCACGCGCGGCGAGACCGTGTAGGTGCCGCCGAACGAGGTGCTCTGGATCAGCCCCGGGGCTGTGCCGGGTTGGCCGCCATTGGTGGCGTCACCGCCCGCCGCGCCGAGCGAGGGCGGATCGAAGAGGTTACTCGGCGAGATGCTGTAGCGCCCGAACAGGGAGACGCGGTCGCGGGGATTGTAGTTGACCTTAAAATCCGCGTTGTCGCGATTGAAACGGTAGGTGGCGGTGGTGAGGTAGTCGTTATTCGGAAAGGTCGACTGATTCGGCGCCGGCAGGAGGCCGGCCATGTAGGCTGCCGCGGAGTCGATGCGGTTGGCTGGAATCACGCCGCCGGGGAAGAGCGTGCGGCCCGTCCCGTTGGCGGCGCCGCTGTTCGGGTCGAAGATCTGCGCCACGGTGGCGCTGAAATCGCCCTTAGCCAGCGCTGCGTTCGGAATGGTGCGGAAGGCGGAAGCGGCCTGCCGGCGGATCGTGCGCTCCCAATCCGCGAAGAGAAACAGCTTGTTCTTCTTGATGGGCCCCCCGAACATGCCGCCGAATTGATTGAGGATATTCTTGGCGGGGCGGTTGGGGTCGCCGGAACACGAATAGAGGCAATAGAAATAGTCGCGCGCCTTGAGCACGCTATTGGTGTGATACTCCCAGCCAGCGCCGTGAAACTCATTGGTGCCCGATTTGATCGCGACGTTGACGGCGGCGCCGCCGGCCATCCCTTGCTCGGCGTCGAAGCTGTTCGTGACGATGTTGACGGCTTCGACCGCCTCGGCGGGTGGCACGTAAGCGACGATGTGCGGCAGCCACGGGTAACTGATCGTGGCACCGTCGAGCTTCGTGTTGTTGTTCGAATACGTCATGCCGTTGACATTCGTCCCCATGGCGCGTTGCGGGTTGCCGGCGTCGGAATGCAGCTCGGCGGGCGGGGTGAAGCCCGGCACGATCTTATAAAGACTCTGGAAGTTGCGGCCTTCCGACGAGATCATCGGAAGGTTACTGAGTTGGACGCTCTTGATTTGCGTGTTGATATCGCCGCGGTCCGTTTGCAAAGAGACGGCGCTGGCGGACACCGTCACGCTTTCCACCATCTGCGACACCTGTACCACGGCATCGAGCCGGCGGACGGTGTTGGCGTCGACGATCACCCCATCGAACGTGCGGACCGCGAAGGCGGGCGCCATGATCGTGATCTTGTAAGGACCCGGCTGGAGGTCGTTGAACAGGTAGCCGCCCCGCTCGTCCGTGAGCGTCTGGCGGGGCACTCCAGTGGCATTGTTGAGGGCTTCGACTTTGGCGGCCGGCACGGCGCTGCCCGAAGGGTCCGCAACGTTGCCGGTCAACGCCCCGTAGAGAACCTGAGCATGGAGATTCGACGCCGCCAAAAAGGCGGCCAGAAGCAAAGCGAGAGCGGACATGGCTGAGCGCATTTGGGATTTGTTGTATACAAAAACTAATTGAAAGTCAACCGTCTTCGGCGGTTACAAGCTCAAAATCTCGCGGAGTTATTTCTTCCGGCGCAGCCAGCCGCCCGGGTAGGACGTCATGACCATGGCTTCCCGGGTGAAGTCCTGTTCGAAGTCCTTGCCTTCCGGTTCGGACAGGAATTGGCGCACCGCCGCCATCGGCCCTGGCCCCTGCTCGGGATGCGTGGGGACGCCGTCGAGGTGCGTGTCTTCGACGGCGATGTAACTGCCGGCGCTCACGAGCGGAGCGTACAGGCGCAACTCGTTGAGCACGTGCCGCATCGAGTGGTCGGAATCCAGGTTCACGATGACGCGCCGGTTCTTGACGCGTTCCGCGATGGCGGCGACGATTTTCGGGTCCGTCGAGCTGCCGAGGAAGAAATCGACGTGTTTCTTCCAGAGCGGGTTGAACGACGCGCCCTTGCCGGTAAGGTCCTGGATATCGACCGTTTCGACACGCGCGGTGTCGAGGCCCATGCCGCTCAATGTCTGCGCCCACCACAGCGCCGACCCGCCATACCACGTGCCGGTCTCCACCACGAAATCGGGGCGGATCTCGTAGGCGATCTGCTGTAGCATCCACAGGTCGAGAGGGTTCTTGATGATGCGGACGTTCTGGAACCAAAGACTGTCCCAAATGGGAAGATCGTGGAAGACCTTCATCAGTTCCCGCTGTTTTTCGATGGGGAGCTGGAGGTTCCGCTGCTTCAGGACCTCGTCATACGCCTGGCGCGATTTGGCAAGCTCGCTTTCGCGGAATTCGGCGGTTTGTTCGAACTCTTTCAGCCCGGCGGAAAAAACGATGAGGCTGTATCTCGAGCCCGTCGCTCCGTCCCGGAAGGAGCGGTCGGCTGAGAACTCGATTTCGGCGGGCTGCTTCCGTAGCGCCTCGGGGGGTACGCGGGCGGAGAGCACCTCGCGGCCGGGTTTGTCCCAGGATTTGCGCGCGACTTCGACGCCATTCACTTTCGCCGTGATCACGGCGGCAGAGCCCGGTTCCAGCAGTTCCTCCGGTAAGTTGAAGTCCAATTCGAGGTACGCCGGCTTGGAGTCGGACGGGCTGTCGAGCGACACCGCAAAGACCGGCGACGTCCATCTCCATCCTCCATTACCGGGGAAAATCCCGCGTAGGATCCGCGGACTCTTCGCGTCGGTCGCGAGGACGATTTCCGATACGCGGACGTCCTTCCTATGCCGGTGGCAGCCGGAGAGTGCCAGAAGCGCAATTGCCAGTGCCGTATGGGCTCGCATGTGGGGTGAGGATTCAGTATAAAACGTTCCGCCGTGCCAGTCCGAAATCTCCCAAGGCTTCGTCGCGGCCTCACTGGCCCTTCCGGCACTTGTGTCGATCATGAAGCGGTAGACTCGTAGCGATGGATTTAGCGATTCGAGCGGAGGATGTGCGGGCGGCCGCGGACCGGATCCGGCCGCTGGCCTGGAGAACCCCGGTGCTACGGTCGGAGTTCTTCGACGGCGAGGCCGGGACCAAGACCTTCTTCAAGTGCGAGAACCTGCAGCGCGGAGGCGCGTTCAAGATCCGCGGGGCGGCGAACCTGGTGCTGTCCCTCCCCAAGGAAACCGTGTCGCGCGGCATCGTGGCCTATTCGTCCGGCAATCATGCGCAAGCCACCGCCATCGCGGCGCAGCACGTCGGGGCGCAGGCGACGATCGTCATGCCGCAGGACGCGCCCCGGTCCAAGATGGAGGCGACCCGCGCGCGCGGCGCGAAGATCGTCACGTACAACCGGCTCACCGACAGCCGCGAGGCGCTCGCCGCG
Organism: uncultured Solibacteraceae bacterium; assembly: GCA_964608645.1. Taxonomy (GTDB): domain Bacteria; phylum Acidobacteriota; class Terriglobia; order Bryobacterales; family Bryobacteraceae; genus CAZSQK01. Next base: position 24,932 of record CAZSQK010000076.1, read on the forward strand.
GGCATTCTGAAGGAGAGCGGCGCGACCCTCGTCCCGCCATTCGATCACCCGATGATCATGGCCGGGCAGGGCACCGCGGCGCTGGAACTGCTCGGTGAAGCCGGCGCGCTCGACGCGCTGATCGCCCCGGTTGGCGGCGGCGGCCTGCTGGCGGGGTGCGCCACCATCGCGAAGGAGCTGCGCCCGTCGATCCGTATCTTCGGCGCGGAGCCGGAGGGCGGCAACGACACCTTCCTCTCCATGATCACGGGCGAGCGCGTTGCGGTCCCGCATCCGGAGACCATCGCCGACGGATTGCGGTCGCCGAAGCCCGGTGAGCTGACCTTTCCGATCGTGAAACGGTTGGCGGAGCGGATCGTATTGGTGACCGACGACGAGTTGCGGGCGACGGTCAAGTTTCTCCTGCTGAATCTGAAGATCCTGGTCGAGCCGAGCGGCGCCGCGGCCGCCGCGGCGGTGCTGCACAAGAAGCTGCCGCCTGGGATTGGGTCGGTGGGCGTCGTGATCTCGGGAGGCAACGTCGATTTTGAGGAGTTGGCCCGGTACTAAGGAGCGAATATGAAGCGACGCACATTCTTCGGTACGATCGGCGCGGCGGGGGCGGCATCGGCCGCATCCAAAGCGGACGGCGATATGGGCGAGGATTACTACGACAAACTCGGCGTCACGAAGATCATCAACGCGGCCGGGACCTACACCGCGCTGACCGCGTCGATCATGCCGCCTCCCGTGCAGGCGGCGGTGGCCCGCGCGGCGCGGCATCCGGTGCGGCTGGCCGAATTGCAGAAGGCCGCCGGCGAGTATCTTGCGAAGAAGCTGAAGTGCGAGGCGGCGCTGGTGACCGCCGGTGCGGCGTCCGCCCTGACCCTGGGCACTGCAGGCTGCATCACAACGGCCAACAAGTGCGGCATCCGCGCGATTCCTACGGAGGTTCGCGGGCTCCCCAAACACGAGGTCATCATTCAGAAGGGGCATCGCTACGGGTACGATCAAGGTCTGCTCTGCTGCGGGATTCAATTCGTCGAGGTGGAGACCATTGGGCAGTATGAAGCCGCGTTCAACGAGCGCACCGTAATGGCGCATTATTACAATGCCGCCGAGCAGGGCGCGATTGGACGCGAGGACTGGATCCGCGTGGCGCACGCGCACGGGATCCCGTGTTTCAACGATGCGGCGGCCGACATGCCGCCGGTTTCGAACCTGTGGAACTACACGCAGATGGGCTTCGACCTCGTGACGTTCTCGGGCGGCAAGGGGCTTCGGGGCCCGCAGAACGCCGGGCTCCTGCTCGGCAGGAAGGATCTGATCGCCGCCGCGGCTGCCAGCAATAATCCCTACGACGGGGTCGGCCGCGGGATGAAGGTGGCGAAGGAACAAATCGTCGGCATGGTGGCGGCCGTCGATTGGATCCTGAGCCAGTCCGACGAATCGATGGAGAAGGAGTTCCGCCGCCGCGCCGATAAGATCGCGGCGATGCTGAAGGATGTGCCCACGCTGCGGACGGAGGTCTCCATTCCGCCGGTGGCGAACCACGTGCCGCACCTGCTCATCCGCTACAGCCAGGACCGCGTGAAGATTTCACCGCGCGACGTCATGACGGAGTTGCGAAAGGGCAATCCGGCGATCGAGCTCAATCCTTCGACCGGCAGGAATTCCGGCGCTTCCGCCGGCATCGTGACGGACGCGAACACCATCGTAGTCGGCGTGTGGATGCTCCAGCCGGGAGAAGAGCTGCTCGTGGGACGGCGGTTGAAGGAAGTGCTCGGAAAAGCTGTCCGGGGATAGGCTTTCTTTCGTGCATGCCTGGGGTTACACTCCGGCTATGCTCAAAGTAAGTGTTCTCCTCATTTTTCCACTCTTCGTATTCGCCCAACTTAGTCCCAATTCGGTGACGGTTACTGCGTCGCGGAACACCAGTCCGCCGCCGGATGTGGCGCGGTTTTACATTTCGATCGGCGCCGGCGCCGACGCGACCCAACAGGACGTGCTCGCGGCCGCATCCGGGGCCGGCTTGACCGCCGCCGATTTCACCGGGCTTTCGGGATATTTCAGATCTCCGGACAGCCTCACGGTAGCCTGGAGTTTCACGATGACGGCGCCGTTCTCCAAGCTGAAGAGCACGATCGGTTTGCTCACCGCGGTGCAGAATAACCTTGCCAAGGACAAGAAGTACTCGCTGTCGTTCTCAATTCAAGGCAGCGAGGTCTCGCCACAGGCATCGGGCTGCGCGATCGCGGATCTCGTCGCCGATGCTCGCGCGCAAGCGGCGAAGCTGGCAACCGGAGCCGGAATGACGGTGGGCGCCATTCAAGCGATCTCGAGCCCTACGACGGGCAGCGCCTCCCCGGGCGCCGTCGGGATTGGCGGCGTGTCCTTGATTTCTCCGTCCGTGTGCTCCATTACGGTGAAGTTCTCGCTGGGAGGATTTTGACCCATGCGGATCATCCCTCTGTGGCTGGCGACCGCCTGCCTTGCTTTCGCGCAGTTGGACGCCGACACCATCACGATCGCCGCGAGCGTCTCGGCTGTGGCGCCGGCGCCCGGCAATGTCACCGTTTCGCTGAGTGTGTATGCGATTCCCGAGATCGGGTTCGATGCCATATTGCAGGCGCTCGCCGGGACCGGCGTATCCGAGCGCAACCTCGTCACTTTCGACCCGCCAACCCGTTTCGTTTCTTGTGTTCCCACCAATCAAGGTTGCGCTTCCGCAACATTCTGGAGCTTCCAATTCCCGGCTCCTCTGTCCAAGGTGACAGAAACGCTGGCGACCCTCAAGAATGTGTCAGCCGCCGCGCCGTCCGGAATGCAGATCGGCTACTCGATATACAGCGATTCGTTCGCCCCGGCGACAACGCCGGAATGCGCCTATCCGACGCTGGTCTCGCAGGCGCGCCGTCATGCGGAGAACGTCGCGGCGGCGGCAGGGCTCCGCGTCGGAGCTGTGATCGCGCTGTCGGATGGAACGGGCGCGGAGGTGGCAGGAATGAGGGTGGGAATCCCTTCCGCGGCATATGCCGTGTTCGACCCTTTGGTCGGGGTGTCCTTCGCGCCGTTTCAACCCACCGCCCCTCCTGCCTGCTCCACGATCGTGCAATTCAAACTTCTGCGCTAGCGCCTACGTTTGATTCAGCCGTGTCTCCAGCGCCGTAGTGAATTGCTGGAGCGCTTTGCGATCGGACTGCTGCCACTGGATCACCACGAACCAGCGCTGTGCCCAGAAGAAGACCGTGTCGGCCGACGGTCGCCACCGTTGCGCGATATCGAGCCCCACGGTCTGATTCGCGAGCTCGTAGGCCCGCGATTCCAACCTGCCCGGACCCTCGTACACCGCGGACCGCACCCGCACCACACTGCCGCGCGGCACGGGGTCGGGCGATTCGGACACCGGGACGTCCCGCCGCGACGTCCGCCTCCAGCCCGCCAGCGTCTCGGGAAATATGTCGATCGCGGCCTCCCGCTTGCCGCCGCACGCGGCGAACGCCACGGGCAAGGCGAAGAATGCGCGGCGCGTCATCCACCGATGCTACCATCGCACTTATGGCCAAGTTCAAGCCGGCGCGGGGCAGGAAGGCCAAGGCTGTGGGCCCGCCGCAAGGGGCGGTGTCCTGCGTGGTTCTGGTGGTTGCCGGCATCTTGCTTGTAATGTTGTTCATGTACTTCGTGATGCGAAATGCGAACGGATAAACGCGAATCGGGCGATCTGCGGCCAGTCGAGATCGTCACTGGATACCTGGTGACGGCCGAGGGCTCGGCGCTGATCAAAGTCGGACATACGCACGTGCTTTGCGCGGCGTCGATCGAGGATACGGTGCCGCCGTTCCTCCGCAATTCGGGCAAGGGCTGGGTCACAGCGGAATACTCCATGCTGCCGCGCGCCACCTCCAAGCGCACCCCGCGCGAGGTGAACAAGGGCCGCCCCTCCGGCCGAACCCACGAGATCCAGCGCCTCATCGGGCGCTCCATGCGCTCCGTGGTCGATATGGCAGTCTTGGGCGAGCGGACCGTGATGCTCGATTGCGACGTCCTCCAGGCCGATGGCGGCACTCGCACCGCCTCCATCACCGGCGCCTTCGTGGCGATGGCCCTGGCGTTCCGCCAGCTCATTCAGTACGGGCAGTTGAAGCGCATGCCCATTCGCGATTACGTGGCGGCGACCAGTGTCGGGCTGGTGGGCGGTCTGCCCATGCTCGACCTCTGCTACGAAGAGGATTCCCAGGCGGACGTCGATATGAACGTCGTGATGACCGGCGCTGGCCGCTTCGTCGAGGTGCAGGCCACCGCGGAGCACAACGCCTTTGACGACGAACAGATGGGCCAGTTGGTCGCCCTGGCGCGTTCCGGCATCGCCAGGCTCGTCGAAATTCAAAAGACGGTAGCGAAGCTTTGACGCGGCTGCTTTGCGCCACCGGCAATGCCGGCAAGTTGCGGGAGTTCCGCATGGCCGCGGGACATGCGCCGGTGGAAATCGAGCTGGTCCCGGGGTTTCGCGATCTCCCCCCGGCCGTCGAAGACGGCGCGACCTTCGAGGAGAACGCTGTCAGGAAGGCGCTGCATTACGGCCGCCACGCCGCCGGTCTGCTTTTCGCCGACGACTCCGGCCTGGAGGTCGACGCCCTCCACGGCGCGCCGGGCGTGTACTCGGCGCGATTCTCGGGTCCGCACGCCACCGACGAATCGAACAACCGGCTGTTGCTCGAAAAGTTGCAGGGGGTCGAGGACCGCACGGCGCGCTTCGTGTGCGTGATCGCGCTGGTTTCCGGCGGCGCCGTCCGCGGCGTCTACCGCGGCGCGGTGCAAGGCAGGATACTCGACGGTCCGCGCGGAACCGGCGGCTTCGGCTACGACCCGCTCTTCTACTACCCCCCGTTCGACCGCACGTTCGGAGAGGCGACCGATGAGCAGAAGTTCTCGGCGAGCCATCGCGGCCAGGCGTTGCAGGCCATGCTCGCGGATCTGCGCGCCGGCCGGTAACGCTCTATTGATCGCGGTCCAGTTTCTCCTTCAAGGGCAGCAGCAGCCGGAGGGCGAACAGGTTCAACGCCGAGAGCGCGACCGCCAGAAAAAACCGGTCCAGCGCAACCGCCGCCCCCACCGCGCCGGTGTTCCAGATGGCGGCGGCAGCGGCCGTGCCGTGCACCTGCCGTCCGGCTCTCATGATCGCGCCGCCGCCGATGAACCCCATGCCCGCGACCATGCCTTGGATGATTCGGGATTGCGCATCCGCGCCCATATGCGAATCCGTGCCGAGCAGAAGGTAGCCGCAACTCGCCACCGCCACCAGGGGAAAGGTGCGCAGGCCGACGCTGTGCGCCTCGCGCTCCCGGAACCAACCCACGGGCAGCGCCAGCAAATACGCCAGCAATAAGCGGCTGAGGTCGTGCCAGACGGACGGCCACTCATGCCAGGGAATGCCCATACCCGTTAGAAGTCGAGATAGGCGGGCAATTTGGTGTTGGGGTCGGTGGTTACGTGCTGGATCTGCTCCCGCGTCAGCCCGATCACCGCGGAGAGATTGGCGCCGGCGAGATTCGCCTCCTCCAGATTCGCGCCGCAGAGGTTGGCCCCCAGCAGATCGGAGTCCGACAGATCGGCGCCGGACAGATTGGCGCCCGTGAGGTCGACCTGTTGGAGAATCGCGCCCCGCAAGTAGGCGCCGCGAAGATCGGCCGCGGCGAGCGTCGAACTGTTGAGATTCGCGCCCACCAGGGTCGCCTTGGAAAGGACGGCATGCCGGAGATCGGCGGCGCCGAGGTCGACGCCGCGAAGATTGGTCGCCGTGAGCACCGCTTCCGAAAGCACGGTCGCGTTCAGCGTCGCTTCGCTCAAATCCGCCCCGCTCAAGTCCGTCTTGACGAGATTGGCGTTGCTGAGATCCGTTCGCACCAGGACCGCATTGGTCAAATGGGCATGGGCGAGATTGGCGCCCAGCAGTTTCGATCCGCTCAGGTTCGCATCGGTCAGATTGGCCCCGGTGAGATTGGCGCCCATGAAGTTGCCGTCCACCACCTGAATGCCGGTCAGGTCGGCGCCGCTGAGATCCGCCCAATTCAGGTCGGCTTGACCCAGCGACGCGCGGCTGAGACTCGCCCCCTTGAGGTTGGCGCGCGTCAACCGGGAGCGCCCGAAATCCACCTGGGTGAGGATTGACTTGGTGAGGTTCGCCTTGGTGAGGTCGGCTTCGGTGATGATCGCCTCCGACAGGTTGGCGCCCGTGAAATCGACCCCCTGCATGGAAGCCTGCTTCAAGGTGGCGCTGTGCAGGTTCGCGCCGATCGCATACGCCCCGGTCAGTTTCGCATTGCTCAGATCGGCATCCGTCAGGTTGGCCTGGTCGAGTTGCGCGTGGCTCAGATCGGCGCCCCGGAAGCCTGTGCCTACCATGTTGGCTTCGCTGAGATAGGCCTGCTTGAGGTTGGCGCCGGCGAAATTGGCGAGGCGCAGATCGGCCCCGCTCAGGTCCGCCTCCTGCAGGTCGGCGTTGGTAAAGTCCGCCTCCTGCAGGTCCGACTTACTAAGATTCGTTTTCTCCAGGTTGGCGTCTTTCAATTGCGCCCGGGTCAGATCCGTCTTGCCGGCATTGGCGCTCGCCAGGTTCGCGCCGATGAGATTGGCCCCGTTGAGGTCGGCGGCCACCATGTACGCCCCTTTGAGGTCGGCGCCGCTCAAGTCCGGGACTACGTCTGGTCTCTGTTCCCGGGAGAAATTCCAATTTCGGACGCTCTGTCTCAGAACATTTACGTGGTGTTGCTTCGCCATATTCCTCAAAGCCCTTCTTCGGCCCGAAAGGAGCCGAAATCCGGTCCGCCGTTCCGATTTTACGAGATTGTATAGCTTATCACAGCGCACTTTTCGAAAGGCACGCGGCGGCGTTTCACGTGCCGATGGTACACCCGACGGAGGGGGTACCGGACGTGCCGGACGGGCTAAGCCCTAGATTTCGCTTTAACCGTTGGGTGGTTTCCGGTACAGTATACCTATGCAAAACAGTGGCGACCCATCTCTTTTGCGCCGTCTTGCCGTGTCATTTGGCGAGGGATTGATCTTCAGCGCTGGCATGAAGCTCACCGAGAATGCGATTGGGCCCAAACAACTGCCGGGTGCTCCGGCGGCCGACTTGAAGCCACTGTTGGACCGGCTCGGCCGGATCGAACACAAGATGCTGCAATTGGATGAGCCCCGCGAAAAAACCCAGCCGCAGCCGCCCCAGTACGATCCCAAGGTCATTCAAGTGATTGTCGGCGCGGTCGAAAAGCACTTGGAACAGCACGCCGCGCACGTGCAAAAACGCATCGATGGACTGCAGGCGAGCATTCTCGCGGCCGCCCAAGCCTCCGTGGCCACTCGCATTACGCGCGAAGCCGACGTCCTGCGCGCGCAGGTGGCGGCGATGCACCGGGAATTCGCCAGTTCGGTAGCCCAGGCGGTCGCCGAACAGGTCGCGGAGCGCACAGCGTCTCTCCAGGCCACCATGCAGGCACACATCGAAGCCGCCGTCGCGCCGTTGCGAAGGGAAATCCTGGAACTGCGCCGCCGTCTCGCCGAGACCGACCACACCATGGGCGAGTTCGTATCGGCCATCAGCGATACGGTCCGCACGGCCACCGACCGCAATTGGCTCTCCGAGGAGCCCCGCGCCTATCAGGCGCCTCCTTCCGCGCCGGTTTCGGTTGCCCCCAGCCATGCCCGAGCCGGCCAGAAGCCGCAACATCTCGATCTCCGTGTGATTCGCAGGCGTTTGAGCGAAGTCGACAACCCCCGCCCCGATTTCGGCCCTGGTCCGTCCCCGCTCCCCGCGGCCGCCCAGCGCAGGTCTCCCGCCGCCGTGTGGCAGTTTCGCGCAGCCTCGTAGCCGGAGCGTCCGTCCGCAGCGTCAGGTCTCTTGACCGCCCGTGCTATTCTGCCTCCCATGAGGATCGCCAGCGTCCGCTCGCATCTGCTCTCCTACCCATTCGCCGAGCCGATCCGCCTCCCGTTTTTCGGCGGCGAGCGCACCATCCTCAAGCGCGACGCCATGGTGATCCGCGTCGAAACCACCAACGGCCTTGTCGGGTATGCCCCTGGTCCGGGCAGCGAGCGCGCCCGGCAAATCATCGAGAACACCGTCGCGCCCTTCCTCGTCGACCGCGTGCTGGCCGACCCCGACGCCCTCCGCGTCCAATTCCTCGAGGCGGCCGGTCACGACCCCGAAATGGCCAAGGTCTACTGCTGCGTCGAGATCGCGCTTTACGACTTGTTCGGCAAAGATCGCGGCCTCCCCGTCTCGGAGTTGCTGGGCGGGCGCGTGCGCGACCGCATCCGCCTCTATGGCAGCGCCGGCATGTACATGCCGCCCGAGGCGTATGCCGCGGAAGCCGCCGCCGTCGCCGCCCTCGGTTTCAAAGCCTACAAGATGCGTCCCGCGCTCGGACCCGAGCAGGACATGAAAGCCGTCCGCCTCATGCGCGAGGCCGTCGGCCCCGATTTCGACTTGATGGTGGACGCTCACACCTGGTGGCGCATGGGCGACCACAGCTACAGCCTCGCGGCCGTCGAACAAATGGCGCGCTACATGGCGGATTACGATATCTGCTGGCTCGAAGAACCGCTGCCTCCCGACGATCACGCCGGCTATCTCGCCCTCAAAGAGAAAGACATCGTGCCCCTCGCCAGCGGCGAGCACGAACCCACCGAGGAGCGCTATCTCGACCTGATCCTCACGCAGGCCGTCGACTACGTTCAGATGGATGTCGTATGCCAGGGCGGCTACGGCCTCGGCCGCCGCATTCTGGCCGAGATTGCGCGGCAGGGCCTGCGGTTCGCGTTCCACAGTTGGGGAACGGCTTTGGAAGTGATCGCCGCCGCCCACATCGGCGTCTGTTGGCCCGAGACCGTCGTCGAATGGCTCGAATATCCCTGCTACTCGAGCCCGGGACGCGCCGGGATGTATCCGTTCCCGCTCGCGGCCGAGATTCTGCGGGAGCCCCTCGAGCTTGATCACGGCGACCTCATCGTGCCGCGCGCCCCGGGGCTCGGCATCGCGGTCGACGAATCGGTCATCGAGCGCTACCCTTGGATTCCCGGCCCCTGGTCGTACTTCCGCACCGACGCGCCTGCCGAAACCCGCGCGGTCATGTCCGACCACAGCGTGCAATGGGACCCGCGCTCGCTACAATGAGGGAATGTCGGAAACCTTAAGAATCGCGGACCGGGAATTCCGTTCGCGCCTCATCGTGGGAACGGGAAAATATCGCAGTTTTCAGGAAATGCAGCGCTGCCATGAAGTCTCCGGCGCCGATATGGTGACAGTGGCGGTCCGCCGTGTGAATCTCACCGACCGGTCCAAGGAATCCCTGATCGATTACATCGACCGCACCAAAATCTTCATTCTTCCCAATACCGCCGCTTGCTACACCGCGGACGACGCCGTCCGCACCGCCATGCTCGCCCGGGAAGTAGGCCTCTCCAACTGGATCAAACTGGAAGTCATCGGCGACGAGAAGACGCTGTTTCCGGACAATGAGGGCCTCCTCGAAGCGACTAAAATCCTGGTGAAAGAGGGCTTCGTCGTCCTGCCGTACACGAATGACGATGTGGTGAATGCCCGCAAGCTGATCGACGCAGGAGCCGCCGCCGTAATGCCCCTGGCCGCGCCCATTGGCTCCGGCCTCGGCGTGCAGAATCCCGCTAACCTGCGCATCATGCGGGAGATGATCACCACCGTGCCGATGATCGTCGACGCCGGCGTGGGAACCGCGTCGGACGCCGCGATTGCCATGGAACTGGGCGCCGACGGCGTCCTGATGAATACTGCCATTGCCGCCGCCGAGGATGCGGTGAAGATGGCCCGCGCCATGAACCTCGCCGTCGAGGCGGGCCGTCTGGCCTACGAGTCGGGCCGTATGCCGAAAAAATTGTATGCCAGTGCCAGCAGCCCGCTCGCCGGAGTTGTGGGACAGTAAGAAAACCATGAAGCTGCTCTTCTTCCTGGCCGCCGCATTGGCCCTCCGCGCCCAGGCTCCGGACTGGCCTAAAGTCAACGAGGAAACTCTGCGGCATTACCAGGCTGTCATCCGGATCGACTCGACCGACCCGCCGGGCAACGAAACCAAGGTGGTCGAGTATGTGAAGCAGGTGCTCGACGCGGAGGGCATCCCCAACATCGTCGCAGGAAGGGAGCCGGGCCGCATGAATCTGGTCGCGCGCCTGAAGGGGAATGGGTCGAAGAAACCGCTCCTCATTATGGGCCACACGGACACGGTCAAGGTCGACCCCGCCAAGTGGACCTTCCCTCCCTTCAGCGCCACGCGCAATGGCGGCTACATCTACGGCCGCGGCACACTGGACGATAAGGACAACCTCACCGCTTCCTTAATGACGATGCTGCTGCTGAAGCGCTCGGGCGTCGCGCTCGACCGTGACGTGATTTTCGTCGCCGAAGCAGGGGAGGAGGCGGCCGCCAATATGGGAATCGGCTACCTGGTCACCGAGCACTGGAGCGATATCGAAGCCGAGATCTGCCTCGCAGAAGGCGGCAGTGTCAACCGGCGGGCGGGTCAGATCCGCTATGCGCTGACGCAAACAGCCGAAAAACTGCCAAACGCCGCCCGGCTGGTCGCGCATGGCCCCGCTGGACACGGCTCGCGCCCGCTGCGGTCGAGCGCCATCCTGCATTTGGCCCGCGCCGTCGAGAAGGTCGCCATGTGGGATCCGCCCATGCGGTTCAACGACACGACGCGTTACTACTTCGAGAAGCTGGCCACCGTCAGCAGCCCGGAGGAGGCGGCGCGCTATCACGCCCTGTTCGACCCGGCCAGGTCCGCCGCCGCCCGTGAATATCTCGCCGAACACGAGCCGGGGCACTATTCGATGTTGCACACTTCGATCTCCCCCAACATTGTGAATGCGGGGTACCAGGTCAACGTCATTCCGTCCGATGCGACGGCCACGCTCGATGTCCGCGCGCTTCCCGATGAAGACATGCCGGCATTCTTCGCGCTGATGAAGAAGGTGATCGACGACCCGGCGGTCGAAGTCGTCAGCGAGCGCCGCAATACGCGGCCATCGGCGCCGCCTTCGCGGATCGATTCCGACGCCTTCCACGCCATCGAAGCCGCCAATCAAAAGGTGTATGGCGCGATCACGATCCCGCAGATGAGCACCGGTGCGACCGACATGTCGTACCTGCGCGCCAAGGGTGTCCAATGCTACGGCATCGGCCCCATGGTGGATGAAGAGGACGCCCCCAAGGGCTTCGGCGCCCACAGCGACCAGGAGCGAATCGTGGAAGACGCCCTCTATAAGTTCGTGCGGTTCAATTGGGAAGTCGTTACGAAGCTCGCCGCGAAATAGCTCACACGGCTTGTCCAGTCGCTTCACATCGAGTGTCAAGAAGGTTGACAGTCGGACCGGAGAGTTCGCCTATCCTCCTGATTCTCCATGGTTATCAAAAAGGCCACCCGCATGCATTCCAGTAGGGCGTGATGCTGAATATGCTGGCAGTTCTCCTGGGAGCAACGAGAGTTTGGCGGGGACGTACCACCCAAGTTTCCAACGCGGCGAGCCTCAAGCCGGCGCTGGAGTCAATCAATCATCAAGTCCTGACCCTCGCCGTCATGATGTTTGTCGCTCTGATGCCCGCTGTCTGCCGCGCTTCGAACAACTGGCTCGCCGCGGTGCTGGCGGTCGAAGGACTCTTCGTCCTGGCGCTGTTCGGCTTCCGCGCCCGCTGGCGCGACCGTCTCCGCCAGCAGTGGGAAAGTTCGGTTCAGGCGTCGATTCTCCTCACGCTCACCCCGGCCGCCGCACTCCATGTCATGCCGGCCCCGATCGTTCTCCGCGAAGCGGCGTAGGCGCCCTACCGGGCATTCTTCGTCAGCGATCTCTCACATCCTCTCCCTCGATCTCGTCAGCTCCGCCGAAAGGCCCCGCCAACCCGCCACCCTTCGTCAAGCCGTGATAACATTCCCTTTTTAATCAGGTCGACACAGGGAGCTAATTCCGTGAAAGTCTACGAAAGCAAGGACATTCGGAACGTCGGTGTGGTGGGCCACGGCGATTCCGGCAAGACGACGCTCACCGCCGGGTTGCTGTTTACCGCTGGAGCGACGAATCGCATGCTCCGTGTCGACGAGGGCAACACCATCACCGATTTTGACGAGGAGGAAATCCAGCGCAAAATATCGGTCTCGACTGCCGTCGCCGTGGCCGAGTGGAAAAAGGCGAAGATCAATCTCCTCGATACCCCCGGATACAACATCTTTATTAACGACACGAGGGCGTCCCTCATCGCCGCCGATTCCGCGCTGGTCCTGGTGGACGGTGTGGCCGGCGTCGAAGTCCAGACCGAGAAAGTATGGCAGTTCGCGAACGATTTCAAGCTCCCTCGCGCCATCATCATTAATAAGCTCGAACGCGAGCGCGCCGACTTTCAACGCACGCTGGAGAATGTCCAAGAGGTTTTCGGCCGCGCCGCTGTCCCCATCCAGATCCCCATCGGCTCCGAGCGCGACTTCAAGGGTGTCGTCGACCTGATCCGGATGAAGGCTTACACCTACAAGACCGATGGCGACGGCAAGGGCGCCGAGAGCGAAATCCCCGGGGAGCTGGCGGAAGCCGCCACCAAGGCCCATGAAGCCCTCGTCGAACTGGTGGCCGAAGGCAACGACGCGCTGCTCGAGGAATTCTTCGAGCAGGGCACTCTCCCCATCGAGCACATCGTAGACGGTCTCAACCAGGGCATCCGTGAGCAGCGCATCTTTCCCGTCCTCTGCGCCTCCGGAGTGCACAATATCGGCGCCGACCAGATCCTGAACTTCATCGTGGAAAACCTGCCGGCTGCCAACGAACACGAAGTGAAGCTGACGGACGACAACGCGCAGAAGGTCTCGGAGACCGGTCCGTGTTCTATGTACGTCTTTAAAACGACCGCCGATCCCTTCGCCGGCCGCATCACCTACTTTAAGGTCATCACCGGGGTCGTGAAGAACGACGCGACGGTGCAGAACCTGACGCGCGGCACTTCTGAGCGGCTCGCGCATTTGAGCATCCCGTTCGGCAAGACGCTCCAGCCGGTGACCGAACTGCACGCCGGCGATATCGGGGCCGTCGCCAAACTGAAGGAGACCTTGACTGGAGACACGCTCGGCGATAAATCGCTGACGGTCCAGTATCCGCCCGTCAAGCTGCCGGAACCCTCCATCGCCTTCGCCATCGAGGCTAAATCGCGCAACGACGAGGATCGGATGGGCAACGCGGTCCATCGCATTCTCGAAGAGGACCAGTCGTTGCGGTTCTACCGCGATCCGCAGACCCGCGAGTTCCTGTTGGCCGGCTCCGGCCAGCAGCATGTGGAAATCGTCGTCAGCCGGCTAAAGAAGCGTTACGGCGTCGACGTGACGCTGAAGGCTCCGAAGATCCCCTATCGCGAGACCATCCGTGGTTTCGCCGACGTCCAGGGGCGGCACAAAAAACAAACCGGCGGCCACGGCCAGTTCGGCGATTGCTGGATCAAGATGGAGCCGCTGCCGCGCGGAGCCAAATTCGAATTCCATAACGAGATCTTCGGTGGGGCCATTCCCCGGAACTTCATTCCGGCGGTAGAGAAGGGCATTGTCGAAGCGGCGGAGAAGGGCTTCCTCGCGGGATTCCCCATGGTCGATTTCAAGGTCACCGTCTATGACGGCTCCTACCACGATGTCGATTCCTCGGAGTTGGCCTTCAAACTGGCCGCGCGCAAAGCGTTCAAAGCCGCCATGCAGCAGGCCAAGCCCTCGCTGCTCGAACCGGTCATGAATGTCGAGATTCAGGCGCCGGTCGAGTACGCCGGCGACCTGATGGGCGACCTCAACGGCCGCCGCGGCCGCATCTCCGGTATGGACACCAAGGGCAGCACCCAGTTCATCCGCGCCCAGGTTCCCATGTCGGAAATGCTCAACTACCAGAACGATCTCACCGCCATGACGCAGGGCCGCGCGTCGTTCACCATGGAGTTCGATCACTACGACTTCGTTCCCCAATTGCAGGCCGATAAGATCATTGCGGCTGCCAAGGCGGCCAAGGCCGGCGAGGAAGAAGAAGAAGAATAATTACAGTTGCATTTCAAAAGGCCGGGAAGATCCCCGGCCTTTTGTGACACACCGCACAGTCAAATTGTCCCTGCGAAAACCCACTTGTCGAACAGGGGTGGTTGCGGACACAGGTCGGACTGTTGTAGCCTTTTAGGGTTCGGACCGGACAGAGGCCCGCGCAAGTTGCTTATTTTCATTGTTCGAGGCGCGTAGATGGACGATCGAACCAAGACTTTTTGCTCTTTTATTCTCCTCGGCGTAGCCGCTACCACAGGGGGATGCGGCTACAATCAGCAAACCAGATTCCAGATGTCGTTCCTGCCGTCGGCCCCACATGCCGCGGCGACGGAGGCCGAAACGCTTCCACCGGCCCCGGCGGTGCAACCCAATTTATATCTCCAGCAGACCCCCGCCTTCCTCCTCGCTTCCGCCCAACTTCCTCCGCGCAAGACCACCGGCGACGTCCTCATGATGCGCGCCGAGCAGACCTTTCAACGCGGCAGAAAGTTCTACCAGTCCAACGATATTCCCGGCGCGCGGCGCGAATTCGACGCTGCCATCGATTTGATGCTGGAAGCCTCCGATGAAAACCCGGCGGACCGGGACGAGTACCAGCGCCGCCTCGAAGGAATGGTCGATTCCATACACCGGTTCGATTTGGCGGGATTGGGGTCCTCGGCCGCGGTCGAGCAGGGCAAGTTCGAGAAAGCTCCTCTCGAAGATCTTCTGGAAATGACGTTCCCGGTTGATCCCAAACTGAAGGACCGGGTGCGCGAGCAGATCGCGGGCACCGTCTCCCAGTTGCCGCTGTCCATGAACGACACCGTTCTCGGATGGATCAATTACTTCTCCAAACGCGGCCACGGCACCATCGTCGCCGGGATGCAGCGTTCGGGGCGCTACCGGCCCATGATCCAGCGGATCCTCGACGAAGAGGGCGTGCCGCAGGAATTGATTCACCTCGCGCAGGCGGAATCGGGTTTCATCCCGCGCGCCGTCTCTCGCAAAGCCGCCGGTGGAATGTGGCAGTTTCTCACATGGCGGGGGCAACAGTATAACTTGATGCAGACGCCGTTCACCGACGAGCGCATGGATCCCGAAAAGGCGACGCGCGCCGCCGCCCGCCATCTGCACGATCTGTATACCGAGTTCGGCGACTGGTATCTGGCCATCGCCGCCTACAATTGCGGCCCGGGCACCGTGGAAAAGGCCGTCGAGCGGACCGGGTATGCCGATTTTTGGGAGCTACGTTCCATTGGAGTGCTGCCGTCCGAAACCACCAACTACGTGCCGATCATTCTCGCCATGACGATCATGGAGAAGAACGCGGCCGAGTACGGGCTGGA
>CAZSQK010000077.1:0-40244 GCA_964608645.1 uncultured Solibacteraceae bacterium
CGTGACAATAACAGCAGCGGCGGTCTCATTCACGCACCCTTACCGGAAACTCACGAAGCAGGAACGCGCGCAAGGCCGCATCAAGAAGCCCCTGATGGACTTCTTCCTCGCCCACGCGCTCGCGGCGGAGAGCGGCGAGCTAATATCGCTCAGCGAACTCTATGCCGAGTACAAGAAGCACACAAAGCAGAATGGCAACCAGACGGTTGCACAGGAATTGGCCAAGCTCACAGCGTATGCACCCTTGTACCGGGAACTCATCGCACCGGAGCAGAGCAGCCCTCTATATGAGCTGTCTCGGTTACTGGACAAGTTCGACGTGTCGACTGCCTATCCGCTCATTCTGCTGATTGCCTCTTCGCCAACCGAGCCGCCGGTCAAGCAGTCGCTCTATAAGCTGATCGGGAGCTACATCGTCAGACGTGCTCTCGGCGGACTAACGGCGAAGAACTACAACGTGGCATTTCTGGACATTGTCGCGCACATGCGAACCCACGGCGTTTCGGTTGAGAGCTTTGCGGCGGCAGCGGCGCTGCGCAGTAACAGTGAGGCGTCCAAATTTCCTACCGATCAGGAGTTCAAAGACGCCGTAATCGGGAGAGAGCAATACAGTCGGATTCCGGCGCATCGATTGACCTTCGTCATTGAGGAGCTTGAACTCGCATCTCGGGACAAATTCACCGCCAGTCAGGGTATCCGGCCGGGGCTTTCTATTGAGCACCTCATGCCTCAAAAATGGCAGGAGCACTGGCGAGAACTGCCGTCCGGGAGACTAGCGCCTGGCCCCGGTGAACTGCCAGCGGACGAGGCGATGGTGAAAGAAATATCGGAGCGGAACAGTCTGATTCACACGCTTGCAAATCTATCCTTGCTGACACCCCCAGCAAACGCCTCTGCTGGCAACGGCGATTTCGCAAGCAAGCACCCCCGTCTCCGTGAGGCGCTGTTGAAAATGAACCTCGACATTCTTGACGAGCCCCGATGGAGCGAGCAAGAGATCAGAAAGCGGGCCAAAACCCTGGCGGATCTGGCGGTAAAGATCTGGCCGGCACCGCCTTCCCAATCGACGGTTCCTGCCACCGAAGCAGCAGTGGCGAGCATCTAGACGCACGACGATTAATGGACCCGTTTCGCGCAGCGCATGTCGCGGCTCCCGCGCCGACCGAGGTTGCCGGCTCAATCATTCGCTGCCAATTGGGTTAGGGGATTTTGAGGGGACCCCGCCGTCCACGGATGGGTAAATACGGGCAAGGATGGGTAATTCGCGATTTCGGCCGTAGCGCGGGCGCACCAGTGCAACTGGGGTGTTCTGTAAGGGATAGGTTGAAAAGGAAGGACTTAATTTGGCTGCTCAGGTAGGACTCGAACCTACAACCCTTCTGTTAACTGCCTGGCGAATCCCCCGGTGCTGCGGCTAATGAAGAGGGATCTGGCGAGCGGGCAGGACACAGAGCTGTATAGGGCCGAATCCGGTGCGTACGGCTTCTTCAAATTAGCTGTTTCCCCGGACGGCAGCCACATTGCATTTTTGGCAAATGGATTGCGACCGTACGGTATCTCGGGGCAGTTGTTATGACCCAACCCCGGGTTCGTGTGCCACGCATTCGCGGCGGCTCTTACGTGATTGTTACAAACTCTGATCCGGCATCGCGTACAGCTCGCTTCAAAGCGATTCCTTCGGCGGGCGGCGACGTTCGTCAGCTCGCGATTGCCATGCCGAATCTCAGAGACCTCACGGTTTCGCCAGATGTTTGCCGCGTTCATGTGGACGAACAGCAGCTCCTGCGAATGGAGCGGCCCCTGGGTCCAGGGAAACGCCGCTTCGTAGTCAGAATGTCGGAGCGCCGCCCGTAGAGGTCGAAGCCATCTCCTCCGCGCAGCCCGCATGCCCGCAGTTGCATGCCAATTCCAGGGTCCCACCTGCGTCGTGACAGTACACGCTGCAATACTTCTCCCCGCGGGGCGCCATGCAATTGCACGCCGGATGCTCGCACTTCTTTTGCTCGGCCATACTTCACCTCACCCCCCAGTCTAGGCGCGGAAGGCCGCGCAGGCGTGTGCGGGAGGGCACGGTCACTTCGGCGTAAAGGTCGATTCCGCCCCAAACCGCCGGTAATTGCTGTATGCGATCCGCAAACGTTCGCGCAACGGGCCGTTGCGGAAATACAGCGTGTCGTCGGCGTACGTGTAGGTGGGAAACCAGTGCTTCCCGTCAACGGGTTTGCGCAGCGTGGTGAAACGGGGAAACAGGTTCTCGGTCTTGGTCGTGCGGATCTGCGGCACAGCTTGGCCTTCCATGCGCACGATGTTGTATTCCTTCTTGTCCACCCAGATCGTGCCGTCGAAAAAGCGTTGCCCCGAGAGGATCTGCCGCGGCCGCACCTGCAAAACCCAGCAGTCCACATCGTCGACGGTCTCTTCCCCTCGGAATTTCGTCTCGTAGTTCCACAGCCGGTCCTCCGTGAGCACCAGCGGTTGGATGTCGCGGATATCGCGGAAGTCCTCCTCGGTCATGACCAGCGACTTGAGACCGTTCTGTGGCCTCCCCACCATCTCCTCGGTGCGCTCGTGCTTGGGCGAGAAGATAATGTCGCGCGCCTCGCGGTACTGCCCGCGGGCTGAGCCGTGGTCGTCCAGTTCTTCGATCGTCACCGTCTGCCGGTACATGTATTCATTGCGCTCGGCTTCCGTCTCACTCTCGCGGTGGGCCACCAGTTTGGCGAGGTTCTCCGGCGGATCCTGGGCGCGCAGCAAGGGTAGACAGAGGGTGAATGTTAAAATGAGGCCGATGCCGAAATCTCCGGGAAACGCGCCGCTTCGTGGCTTTTGGGCGGCGCTGCTGATCGGAGGGTTCCTGCTGGCGGCGGCCGGTGTTCTATACGCGCGCTTGAAGGGCATTCCCTACTGGGCGGCTCTCCCGTTGCTTGCCGCCTTCCTCGTGGAATACCCATTCTATCTGGTCCCGGCGTTTCCCCGCATCCGCGAACGCTTCGCCGGCGTCAATCTGCCCGCGTATCTCGTGGTTTCGGCGGTCCTGCCGTTTTTGGTCGCGTGCATGGGAGCATCGCGCTTCGAATGGGGTGGTCTGCTCCGCGTGGCCGCTCTCGCGCTGGCCATGGGGCTGTGGTACATCGTCCTGCCGGCGATCGCCGCCCTCGACCTCGCCTTCCTCGCGCTGATTCCCGCGGTCCTGCTCGGCGGTTACTTCCAGACCATTTATGTGCCGCTCTTTCCCGGGCTCAAAGGGGAACTGGCCTTCCTCGGACACTTCACCCTAATCCAGATGTCGATTGTCGTTCTGATGTTGGGCCGCCGCGTCCATGAATCGGGCTACGGCTTCGTTCCCACCTGGCATGAATGGCGTATCGGCGCGATCCATTATCTGTATTTCGTCGCCGTCGGGCTCCCCCTTGCCCTCGCGCTGAACGCGGTTCGCTGGAAGGCGCCCGCCCCTCTGTGGAGCATCGCGGGAACATTTTTCGGCTTCCTTTGGGTCGTCGCTCTCTCCGAAGAGTTCTTTTTTCGCGGTGTTCTCCAACAATGGATCGAGAACTGGACCTGGAGCCGGACCGCCGCCCTCCTGATCACCTCGGCGGCGTTTGGACTCGTGCATCTCGGCTTTGGGACATTTCCGAACTGGCGATGGGTCGCCGTCGCCGCCGTCCTGGGATGGTGCTGCGGCCGGGCCCGGAATCAGGCCGGCGGGATCCGCGCCGGAGTCGTCACTCACGCCCTCGCCGTCGCCACCTGGCGCGGATTCTTTTCCTCCTGAGGATCCTGAATGTCGGTGGCGTGGCCTCAAACCCGGCAACTTTGGCCGTACAATAGCCGTTTTTGGCGCCAAATTGACCTCAAATTCGCCAAATTTGGGGTCAAATGCGCGCTAAAATCGGTCGTTTATGGCTAATTTAGGCTTCCTCGGCCTCGGATTGATGGGCTATCCGATGGCCCGCAACCTTCTCCGCGCCGGACACAAAGTCGCCTTATGGTCGCATCAGTCCGATAAGGCGCGAAAGCTCGCCGCGGACGAGAACGGCGCGTTCTGCGATACACCCCGGCAGGTGGCAGAGCAGGCGGACTGCATCTTCCTCTGCGTGGGGAATACCGACATGGCGAAGGAGGTGATCCTGGGAGACAACGGCCTGATCCATGGGGCGAAGCCCGGGACGACCATCGCCGATGCCAGCACTATCGGTCCGGGAGAGAGCCGGAAGGTCGGCGCTGCCCTCAAGGCCAAAGGTGTCGATTTTCTGGACGCCCCCTGCACCGGGTCGACCCCCGGGGCGGAAGGGGGGACCCTTACTTTTATGATCGGCGGTGAGCAGGCGATCTATGAAAAAACGAAGCCGCTGTTCGAACCCATGGGAAAGCGCCTCTATTATTGTGGCGGGCCCGGCATGGGCCTTCAGGCGAAACTCACCCAGAACCTGATCCTCTCCAACATCCTGATGGCCTTCAATGAGGGGATGGTCTTGGCCGTGAAGGGCGGAGTCGACCCCAAATTGATGCTCGATATCCTCGACAACAGCGCCGCCAAGTCCGGTCTCATCAATTACAAAGCGCCATTCGTCTTCCGCCGCGACTTCAAGGCGAACTTCGCCACGAAGTGGATGGATAAGGACATCGAGCTCATGCTGGAATCCGGAAAAGAGCTGGGAGTACCACTACTTTTGACCGGCCTGACCCGCCAACTCTTCCAGGCTGCCATGGCCGCAGGCCATGCCGATGAAGATATGTGCTCTACAATCAAAGTCTTAGAGGAATTGACCGACACCGAAGTAAAAGCTTGAAAGAAAAATACAGATTTTTGTTGCTTCCAAAATCGGAATCTACTATTATTGGAAGTAAGCCGGGGAGGCAACTCCCACCAAAGCGAGACTAACCTCTAAAAAAAAGACCCCTGAAGCAATCCTCCCCGGCGCCCGAAAGGGTTTTAGAGGACCTTCCAAAAGAAAAACAACCCCCATCGAAACTCTCCCAACTTGCCCTATAGAGGGTATGATGGTAGATACGTCGTAATGCGCACGCTCACCGTTCTAGGCTCGACCGGATCGATTGGCACAAACACCCTGGACGTGGTGCGCCGCAGCCGCCACCTCTATCAGGTGTATTCCCTCGCCGCCGGGCGCAATATCAACGTCCTTTCCGCACAGATTTGCGAATTTCGTCCGAAAGTCGTGGTCGCCGCCACCGCCAACGGGGTCGAGCTCCTCGCTAAACAATTGAAGGATTTAGGGTTACAACGGTCTGAGTGGCCCGAGATCCAAACCGGGAACACCGCGCTTGTGGAAATCGCGACGGCTTCGGAAGTAGACGCCGTGGTGTCGGCGATTGTCGGCGTCGCCGGGCTCGAAGCGACGTATGCGGCGGTTTGCCGCGGCAAACGCGTTGGCCTGGCAAACAAAGAGGTTCTGGTGTCCGGGGGCCGTCTGGTGATGGATGCCGTCCGCGCCCATCATGCCGAGCTGCTGCCGATCGACAGCGAACACAACGGCGCCCATCAATGCTTGCGGGCGGGGAATCGGAGCCAAGTCTCGAAACTGATTCTGACGGCGTCCGGCGGACCGTTCCGCAACACTCCGCGGGAGGCGCTGGCGTTGGTTACGCCGGCGCAGGCGCTGAATCATCCGACGTGGCGGATGGGGAACCGCATTACCATCGACTGTGCGACGCTGATGAACAAGGGATTCGAGGTGATCGAAGCCTGCTGGCTTTTCGACTTCGCGCCGTCACAGGTGGATGTGGTCATTCATCCACAATCCTCCGTGCATGCGATGGTGGAGTTCAGCGATGGCAGCGTGCTTGCGCAGATTTCAGCGACCGATATGCGCATGCCGATCCAATATGCTTTGACGTATCCGGACCGGTCGGAAGCGCCGGTTCCCAAGATCGATTGGGCGGAGGCGCGGAAGTGGGAGTTCCTGCCGCCCGATTACGAGAAGTTTCCCCTGCTGAGACTGGCGTACCAGTGTCTGGAAGCCGGCGGGGCGGCCACTTGCACGTTGAATGCGGCGGACGAGATCGCGGTCGAAGCCTTTTTGCAAGGCCAGATCGGTTTTCCGTCCATATACGAGGTCGTTTCAGAGACTCTGTCGAAAATGCCGGCGCAGACGCCGACAACGGTCGGCGAGATTCTGGAAGTCGATCGCCAATCGCGCGCCGCGGCCCGCCAGCTGGTAGCCGCGCGCGCTTCCAATGCCGTGACGGCTTGAGTTTTTTATATGCTTGGAATCGTTGAAGACGTGTTGTGGCTGCTGGTGCTGATCGGGGTGATGATCAACATCCACGAACTCGGGCATTTCTGGGCGGCCCGTTTTTTTGACGTCAAAGTGGACGCCTTCAGCTTCGGCTTCGGCCCGCGCCTGTTCGGGTTCCGCCGCGGCGAGACCGATTACCGCTTTTCCCTGCTGCCGATCGGCGGATACGTCAAGATGGCTGGGGAACTGGCCGGCGACGGGAATCCGGCGAGCGGCAACGTCTTCGTGGACGATCCGCGCAGCCTTCCCTCCAAACCGCGGTGGCAACGGCTGATCATCGCCTTCGCCGGACCGTTCATGAACATCGTGCTGGCGGTGGCCGTGCTCACCGGCCTCTACATGGTGAAGTATCAGAAGATCGCCGACTCCGATCTGCAGGCGATCATCGGACATGTGATGCCGGATTCGCCCGCATCGAAAGCCGGGATTCAGGACGGCGACCGGATTGTCGCGCTGGAAGGCAAAAAGAACCCCACCTGGGAAGACGTCGGGCTGAAGGAAGTCACGAGCGCGTACCGCCAGATGCACATCACGGTGGAGCGGAGCGGCAAGCGGTTCGACACGACCGTGACGCCGGTGCTCAACGAGCGCGTGGGCGTGGGATTCGCCGGATGGGACGAGCGCGGCACGATTCAACTCGGCCAGGTCGAGCCGGGTTATCCGGCCGACAAAGCGGGGCTGAAAAAGGGCGACATTCTGGTGGCGGTGAACGGCGAGCCGATGCACTCGCAGATCAAGTTTCAGGAGATCACCAAGAACAGCAACGGACGGCCGATCGACGTGGAGATTCTGCGCAACGGGGAATCGCGGCACATCGAGGTGACCCCGATTCTGGCTAAGTTGGACGGCCCGCCGCGGTACATGATCGGCGTCATGCCGCAGCAAAAGCTGAACCTGGTGACCACCAAGCTCTCGTTTCCGGACGCGCTGGGCGAATCGGTGCGGCAGAACGAAAAGGGCGCGCTGCTGATGGTGGAATTTCTCAAGGGTGTGGTGCAGCGCCGCATGTCGACCAAGAACCTCACCGGGCCGATCGGAATCGCGCAACTCTCCGGCGACGCCGCGCGGGAAGGCCCGTCGGCCTTCTTCATGCTGATGTCGATGGTGAGCCTGCAACTGGCGATCATCAACCTGTTGCCGATTCCCATCATGGACGGCGGCGTGATTCTCATGCTGCTGGTCGAGATGGCGATGCAGCGCGATCTGAGCCTGAACGTGAAGGAAGCGGTTTTCAAGCTGGGCTTCGTGTGCATTGTGGCGATCCTGGCATTCGCGATTTACAATGACGTTTCCAAGCTGATTCCGGGCTAAGACCCGGCTTCGGATTGAATTAACCGTTGCATCCTTCGGCGCCCCGGCGTCATCTGGTAAGCTGATCCCTTGGCATGCACTGTACCTGCGTCCGGCACACCGAACTACCGCATACCTCGTCGTTGTTCGCGGACGTGCTATATCATCCGGATCGGACTGCCGCCTTCTACTCCCATCCATTTCGTGAGCTCAGTTCTTACCTGGACGCCGCGCGGCAGATCGATTTTCCGGACGACCGCCGGGCGGACCTGATCGCAGCGCTTTGTGAGCACAATCCGCCGAGCGCGTCGCTCGACCGGCTGGCGGCGCCGGGGACAGTTGCCGTGGTGACCGGGCAGCAGGTGGGGCTCTTTTCGGGGCCGGCGTACACGATGTACAAGGTCCTGCACGCGGTCAAACTGGCCGAGTGGCTTAGCGCCAACGGACAGCCCGCCGTGCCGGTCTTCTGGCTGGCCACGGAGGATCACGACTTCGCCGAGGTCAACCACGTCTGGGCATTCGACGGGGAGCACCGCCCGGGGAAGCTGGAAATGCGCCGGTCGGCGAGCGCGCAGCCAGTGGGAGAGATTGCCTTGGCGGCGCCGCCGGTCCGCGAACTGCGCACGATGCTGCACGGCCTGCCTTTCGGAGAGGAAGTCGCGGACCTGGTGGAGGAGACGTATCGTCCCGGCAGCACGATGGGGAAGGCTTTCGGCGAGCTACTGCGCCGTCTGCTGGACCGTTTCGACGTGCTGCAGGTGGACCCGATGCAGCCGGCGTTCCGTAAACTCGCGGCGCCCCTGCTGCGGTCGGCGGTTCAGGCGGCGCCGGAGTTGACCGCGGCGGTGCTGGGGCGTAACCGGCAACTGGCGGCGGCCGGATATCATGCGCAAGTGCATGTGGAGGAGCAAACCTCCTTCGTGTTTCTGCTGGAAAACGGCAAGCGGCTGGCGCTGCGCCGCCATGGCGAAGAGTACACGCTGAACGGACGGCGATTTACGGCGCAGGAACTGGCGGACCGGGCCGACTCGCTTTCGCCGAATGCGATTTTGCGCCCGGTGGCGCAGGACTGGATGTTGCCGACGGTGGCATACATCGGCGGACCGGCCGAGGTAGCCTACCTGGCGCAGTCGGCGGCGATTTACGAGCGGCTGCTGGGACGGATGCCGGTGGCGGCGCCGCGCGCCGGTTTCACCATCTTCGATGCGCGCGCGGACAAGCTGATGGAGAGATACGGGTTGCGGCTGCAGGATTTCTTCCACGGCGAGGAGGCGCTGCGCGACCGCATCGCTGCCCGCCTGATTCCTGCCGGCGTGGCGGAGGTGTCCCGGCAGGCTGCGGCGACAGTGGAAGCGTCCCTGGTGCGGCTGCGCGGCGAGTTGGAAGCATTCGATGCGACGCTCGCCAACGCGGCGGACCGGAGCCTGCGCAAGATCCGCTACCAACTGGGCAAGATCGACCGGAAGGCGGGGCGCGAAGCCATGCGGCGCGACCAACGCGCCGCCCGCGATGCCGCCTCGCTTTCCGGCCTGATTTACCCGGAGCGCCACCTGCAGGAGCGGCTGTACTCGTTCCTGCCTTTCCTGGCCAAACACGGCTTCGAGCTGACCGCGCACATCTACGACGCGATCCAGCTCGATTGTCCCGACCACCGACTCATGGTGGTGTAGGGGGGGAGGCCAGCGGAGGGGTGTTCAGCCGCTAGGCTTGCCCTGCCCGCCCATCAGCGCACCGGCAGCCCCGCGTCGAGCTGCTTGAGTTCAGCCGGAGTAAGAATCCGCCCGTTATATACGGCGAGGTAAGCCATCTTGCCGTCCAAGGAGCCGGAGCTGTCGAAGGTAGAATTTCCGATCAGAAAAGGCTTGTTCGTTGCATTGGCGTAGCCGATGGTTCCGACTCCATCGTTGTTCTGCGTCTTCGATAACTCACTTCCATTGAGATACAAATGGGCATTGGCCGCGGCCGGGGCAGTCCCATCCCATGTCACCGCCACCTGAACCCATTGTCCGACCGGGATCACCCCACCCGCCGAGTTCACTCGCATATCGGCGGCGCTGCGCTCCACGTTGAAATGCAATCCCCCATTTCCGTCGAACGAGAAGACAAAGCCGGAATCGGCGTTGCCGTCGTTCTTCTCGGCGATGCCGCCGAGCCCGCCGCTATTGAGGTATAACCGCACGACGATCGACATCTTGCTCACGGTGAGCTTGTCAAAGGCAGCGTCGGCGCCGCTTCCGGCTGGCGTCAATTGGACTCAAGGCATTGCCGGCTCGGGACTGCTCTTTGCCGGAGGCAACATGGTCGTCAGCGGCCGGGATCCCGGAGTGCTCCCGCGCGCGGGCGCCCCCCGCACCCTGATGGCGTGGATCAAAGCGGACGAGCCCAATCCAGATTCCGCTGTGATCTTTTCCTATGGAGATCCGGGGCCAGATGCTCTAAACGAAGAGTATCGCCTCGTGCTGCACGAGGGCGGCGCCGCCGCCTTCGCCAGCGGTCACTTTGTCTATCCCGGGAGGAGCCGCATTGACGAGGGCCGCTGGCATCAGGTAGCGGGAGTCTTTGAAGGCGCCCAAAGCCTGCGAATGCGGCTCTTCGTCGATGGCCGCGAAGAGGCGAATACCCTGCGCGGGCCCGAGGAAAAGGTCCCCCGCGGCGAATTCCGTTGGGCCATCGGCCGGCGTCCCACCGACGGAACCACCATTCGGGCCGCTATCGATGACGTGCGGGTATTTGAGCGCGCCCTGCGGGCCGACGAGGTCCGCGCGCTGCATCGCTGCGGCTCCGGCGCACAGGACGTGGAAACGCCCGGCTACTTCTTCGCGCCGATTTTCGGCAACCGCGTGGAAATTTTGGATCGCGCACCCGGCGATGTGTCGGCGCGCATCCGCAACGGCGGCCGGGATTTCGCCGGCGTCATGCTGGTCCGCCGCGAGCCGGATTGCGGCCTGCGCTCGATCCACGGCGCCGATATGGGCCAGGACTTCAACTTCGAGGCTGAGTTGCGCGTGCCGCTGGGGCCCGGCGGCGCCGTCACGGAGGCCGGCCCGTATTTCCGCAGCCGCCGCGCCAATCCGGGCGACGGCATCATCGGGGGCACCAGCGCCGGCTTCTGGGTTCAGCTCGACAGCATGGGCCAGGTGCGCGTCCAACGCCTGCTGCCGTTCGCTACCATTGCGTTCACCAAGGCGCCCGCGTCCTTCGATGCCGCGGCCTTTCACAAGCTGGAAGCGGCCGTTCACGGCGGAACGCTCGAAGTAGCCCTCGATGGACGCGGGCTGCGGTTCGACGTGGATGGCGCCGAGCGCGCCGCGGCGCCGCTCCTTCCGGCGTGGGAGACGTTCTCACCCAGGGGACACGACGGCGGCAGTGCGGGCATCGCGTTCGGCTGCCCCCGTAACCGCGAGCAGGCGGGAGGCCAGGAGGCCCGCAACATTCGTATCCTCCCCTTCCACCCGCTTCGCGGCGCTCCGGGGCGCTGAGCATTTTCCGATCCGCACCGTTTTCGCAGTCGGCGGCGGGCCGAAAAGCGGAACTGGCCTGGGGGTTCGAAGGCTAGAATATCGGTTCCGGACGGCTACCTCGACGAGGTCGCCGCCCAAAGACTCGCATCCGTGGTCTAGCGCGGCCCCGCGTCGCCCGATAGCAGCCGCTGAGTTCTTCGCTCCAGGGCCGCGTGGATCCAGTCTTCATCGGCCGGGTCAAATGTCAGCGCACCGCGCAACATCCGTTGGAAATCAGCTGTTTCCCACCGCGCCTTCATGACGCCCTCCGCCGAGTGGTGATCCGCACCCTCCAGCACGTGGGCGATTTCGTGCGCCATCACATGGCCCAGGACTGCTCCTGTTCCACGGTCCAGGGCCGGATCTAAGGCGCGGTCGCAGAGCACGTGGATACGGGCCCCCGAATCTGCAAATGGCGTGGCGAAGGCCATTGCACCGGGATGGAAATCCGATGGCACCCGGCGGTGGAGGCGCATTTCAATGATCACTGCTGATTCTTCGCCTGCCTTCCGTTTCGCGCCGGACCGAAACTGGATAGGAACCGCGATCGCATCGAAGATCCTGGCGGCCGTCTGTTCGGCCCGCCCCAGCACGTCGACCGTGAAGTTGTCCTGGACGACGTAGACAATTACGCTCGCGCGCTTCGGATTCGTCTTCTCGCTTCTGGCCTGCCCGGCAGGCGCAGCCAGGATCAGCCCCAACAACGGACACGCGATCCCGAGCCGATTCGCTCGCATCCTTCCCCTCCCGCCACGCCGCGCGTGGTGGGAGTCAGTGTGGGCCCGCCCAGGCGATACCTCGATGCAACCGGGGCTAAACGGGATCAAATGATGTCACGGGCTATTCGACTGACAGGTAAGAAGTTGGTGTTATCCTAACAGGCTGGCAGAAGTTCAATACCGCCCCTGAGGAGGCAACCATGCCGGGTACGCCGGCCGCGCCGCAGCCGGACATCATCCGGTTCGGTCCCTTTGAACTCAACCTGCGCTCCGCGCAATTGCGCAAGCATGGCGTTCGCATCCGTCTTCACGAACAGCCGTTTCGCATCCTCGTCATGCTGCTGCAACAGCCTGGCCGAGTAGTGCTACGTGACGAGATCCGAAAATCGCTATGGCCCAACGACACGGTGGTGGAGTTCGATCACAGCATCAACGCGGCTATCCAGCGGCTGCGGACGGCGCTCGGCGATTCGTCCGATGAACCCAGCTATGTGGCGACCGTGGCGCGTCGCGGGTACCGCTTCGTCGGCCAAGTGGAAGTAGCTACCCCGGAGGCACTGCCGGCGCCCGGGCCGGCGGAAGCGAACGCGGCAGACCCGAGCGACCTGAGCGGGGAGACATTCGGACACTTCCGGCTGATCGGAAAGCTGGGAGCCGGGGGGATGGGGGTCGTGTACCAGGCCGAGGATCTGAAGCTGGGGCGGCAGGTGGCTCTGAAGTTCCTGCCCCTGCCGCGCCACGAAGCCACGCCACTCATGCTGGAACGCTTCCGACGCGAAGCGCGCGCCGCGTCGTGCTTAAACCACCCGAACATCTGCACGATTTACGGCGTGGAGGAATTTGCCGGCCAGCCGGTGATCGAAATGGAATTATTGGAAGGCGAGACCCTGGAGTCGCGCCTTGTCACGGGCCCGTTGGCGGCGGAGAAGGCGCTGCCGCTGGCGATGCAGTTGGCATCGGCGCTGGACGCGGCGCACCACAACGGGATCGTTCATCGCGATCTGAAGCCGGCCAACATCATGCTGACGGCGCAACCCTCGGGGACCGCGGTGAAGGTGCTGGATTTCGGGCTGGCGAAAATGGTCCGGATGCCGTCGGCGGAGGACGCAACGGCGGCGGCGATCTCGCAGACGGGGACGGTCCTCGGGACGTGGCACTACATGTCGCCCGAACAGGTGCAGGGGCGTGAGGCTGACGCGCGCAGCGACATCTTCAGCTTCGGGCTGGTGCTGTACGAGATGCTGGCGGGCCGCCGCGCATTCCAGGGTGGGACATCTGTAGAGGTAATGAACGCAATCCTCAAAGAGGATCCGCCGGAACTGCCGGAGACCGCGCCGGCGGGCCTTCGGCAGGTGGTGGCTGATTGCCTGGAGAAAGATCCGGAGGCGCGATTCGAAACAGCCCACGATCTATTGTTCGCGTTGCGCGCGCTGGCGGCTGAGCCGGCGAGTGGAATAGCCGCGAGGGTGGCGCCACGAACCGGCCGCAAACGCTGGCTGGTTCCCGCCATGGCCGCCGCGATTACAGGTTTCGCGGCGCTTTCGTTGGGCCTATACCTTTCGCGCCCAGAGCCCCTCGATCTCTCGACGTACCGGTTCACGCCGATCGCCACCGATGCCGAAGTCGAAAACTTCGGATCCTGGTCGCCGGACGGTAAGAGCATCGCGTACTTAAAGCACATCGACGGGCGACCCCAGGTGATGGTCAGGAACCTCGCTGCCCCCACGCCCACTCAGTTGACCAGGCTCGACGCGCGTGTCCAGTCGGCCGCCCCCTTCTTTTCGAGGGATGGCGAGCAGATATTCTTTCTCGCGGGCGGCGCCCTCTGGTCCGTCGCCGCCGTTGGGGGCGAGCCGCGCCAGGTGCTCAAAGACAACATTGAGGCCGCCACGCTCTCGCCCGACGGGAAAACGCTCGCGTTTTTGAAAACCTACAGGGAGGACGACGGCAAGTATTATGGCGGCGTCTGGATTTCCTCACCGCCCGGGGCTGCGCCGCGAAAATACCAGCCGGGGAACTATCGAGCATCAGGCGGCTACCTCGGGAACTACCTTCGCTTTTCCCCAGACGGTTCCCAGATCGCTCTGTCCACGGTTCGTGTGTTTGGTGAAGGATGGGTGTGGAGCTTACCCTGGCCCGACGGGCCGAAGGCGCAACCTCGCCGTCTCTTTGCCGGACGCACGTTCGTGAATCCTCCCCACCTGGATTGGACGCCGGATTCGCAGCACCTCTGGCTTTCCATCGATGGCAGCCTCTGGCTCGGAGACGCGCGCTCCGGCAAGCTGCAGCGGCTGACGGCCGCGGCCGGCGCAAACGCCAACTTACCCGCGGTTTCGCCCAACGGTGAGCGGGTGTTGTTCACGGCGGCATTGCGGGAATGGGACCTGGTGGAGATTCCCTTGGATGGCTCGCCGCCACGGCCGTTACTGGCCACCGAACGCAACGAAAAGTCGCCTTCCTGGTCCGCCGCCGGCGACGTCATGGCCTACATCACAGACCGCTCCGGGGATTGGGAAATCTGGCTGCGCAGCGCGGACGGCAAATGGGAGCGCCCGGTGGTCCGCCAGAGCGATTTTGCGAACGACGACCTTGTCGACCGCCTCGTCGGCATCTTCGCGGCCGTGTTGTCGCCCGACGGAACCCGGTTGACCTACGTACGCCGCGACAAGTTATGGGTTTCACCGGTGTCGGGCGGCAGGCCATCGCTGGCGGTAACGGAGGGCAAAACCGCACCGATAGTGCCGTCGTGGTCGCCCGATAGCCGCTCGATCGTCTACTCGATCCCGTACGAAGGCATGGCCGTGATGCGAATCGGCAGCCAGCAGCCGCCTTTCCACATTCCCAATAGCGGCGTGTGCGAATGTCCGCCGGTCTGGTCGCCGGACGGCCGCTGGATCGCATGCGGGACAGCGGAGCGGACTATATTCCTGGTTTCGCCAGACGGGAAGGAGCGCCGCAGCCTGCCGAGCCCGGTACGGATTACATACACGGGATCGGTCCTGGTCTGGTCCCAGGACGCAGCGACCATTTACCTGGCCTCTTCGATGAACGGGAGTTCACGGCTCGACGCCTTGGATTTGGGCACTGGACGCTCACGCAAGATCGCCGAGTACGGGCGGGAACTGGAATTCAACGGCGGCACCTCGTACTCGCTGAACGGCAGCCTGATGCGCGGCGGAAAGAGCTTTGCGACCACGGTCTTGAACAGCAAGGTTGACCTGTGGATTCTGGAAGGGTTTCCGCATCCGCGTCGCGGCTGGTTCCAATAGTTGTCTTAGTTAAACACCCTATCGGAAACCACATGGCTGTATCGTCGCCGTCTCGAACTTCGGCGCCGGTGATCGCCCGAATCCACCATCGTGAGCCACGGATTCTGGCTGGCGGCCTAAGGTTTACCAAAATCGTGAACCTGGGCCTGGGGGCGGTTTATGGTGGAGGTTTCGCCGCCATGGAACTCTTCAAAGAGCGCTGTGGGCCAGCCGGGACTCAGAGTGACCAATCGTTGGTGCTGTTCGACCGGGAGGTCGCGCAGAAAGATCGCGTTGACCAGGCTGAACATGGCGGCGTTGGCTCCGATCCCGAGAGCCAGCAGCACCACGGCCACCGCGTAGTGTCGCGGCGAACGGCGAAGAATACGAGCGGCCTGACGGACCTCGCGGGAAATCTCTTCCATCGAACTGAGAATCGACATGCTGGGACTCAGACGGGCGGGGCGCGATGACCGTTAACCGGCCGCTATCAGTCGACACGTCACGCCGACATCAAGGACCGGCGGTCTGACCGACGTCAAGATTTGTCGTAACCTTTCCGGCGTTCCGAAGTATATCTGTTGAGACGTCTCAGTATGCCGAAGCCCGACTCGCTCCAAGGCTCGCTCGATCTGCTGGTGTTGAGAATCCTCTCGCGCAGACCGGGTCTCCACGGGTACGCCATCATGTCCACCATCAAAGAGTGGTCCGGCGACGTGCTTCGCGCCGATGAAGGTTCCCTCTATCCGGCACTACACCGGATGGAGGAGGCTGGCTGGATTCGCGCCAAATGGGTCGCGAAAGAAAGCGGGCGGAGGGTTCGGGTCTACGAATTGAGGGCGGCCGGCGAAACGCGGCTGAATGCCGAAGAATCGCGCTGGCAGCTGGTGACGGCGGCGGTGAATCGGGTGCTGAGGACGGTGTGATATGTCGTTTTGGTCGCGCATGACAAATGCGTTCCGCGGCGATCGATTGAGCCGCGAAATCGACGAAGAGCTGCAGTCGCACATCGCGGAGGCGATCGAGCAGGGCCGCGACCCGGCCGAGGCGCGGCGGGCATTCGGCTCCCCGCTGCACAATCGCGAAGAGAGCCGCGACGTCCGGCTGACGGCATGGCTCGATTCCCTGCGCGCCGACACCGTTTTCGGATGGCGGCAACTCATGAAGAGGAAGGTGACGTCCGGGGCGGCCATTCTGTCGCTCGCTCTGGCGACCGGAGCGTGCACTTCGGCCTTCCGGCTGATCGACGCACTGCTCTTACGGCCTTTGCCCGTGTCGCATCCCGAACGGCTGTACAGCGTCGCCTTTCAGGGGTCCGGCGTGGATGGCATCGTCTCGACGTACGACAGTTGCTCATATCCGATGTTCCGCCAGATGCGCGCCGCGGCGAAGGATCAAGCGGAGTCGGTGGCGGTCTCCTATGCCGACCGCGTCGAGCTGACCTACGGACGAGACCAGGAGATGGAGAGGGTCTACCGGCAGTTTGTTTCGGGCTGGATGTTCGACACCTTCGGGCTGCGGCCGGCGCTAGGGCGTCTGCTTACGGAAAACGATGACGACAGGCCGGGCGCACATCCTGTCGCGGTCCTGTCGCACGATTATTGGACGCGCCGATTCGCGGGAGATCGGACCGTGATCGGGCGGACGTTCCGCATGGACGACACTCTGTACGAGATTGCGGGCGTCGCCAATGAAGGCTTCACAGGAACGGAAACCGGCACGGTCACGGACATCTTCATTCCCATGACGATGAAGAATCCGCGCACCCTTGCCAGTTTCACCACCTTCTGGCTGCGGACGCTGGTGGAACTGCGCCCAGGCGCTGCCGCAGAGCCCGTTCGAGAGAGACTGCGGGCGGCGTTTCGCGCAGTCCAGGAGGAGAGAGCCAAGGGTTTCACGGGGATGTCCAAGCAGAGTCTGGATCAATTCTTCCAGGAAACGCTGTTGCTGGAACCTGCTTCCGCCGGACGATCGAACCTGCAGCGCGACTACCGCCGGCCCCTGTTTGCCCTGGGCATCCTGGTGGTGCTGGTGCTCCTGATTGCGTGCGCCAACGTGGCCAACCTGATGACGGCCCAGGCATCGGCCCGGGCGCGTGAGATGGCATTACGCGTCGCTATCGGCGCGGGACGGCGGCGGCTGGTGCAATTGGTCTTGGTGGAAAGCGCGTGGCTGGCATTGCTGGCCACGGCCATCGGCGGGGTATTCGCCTGGCTGAGCGCACCGTTCCTGGCCGGCATGATCAATCCCCCGAATGACCCGGCCCGTCTGGCGCTTCCGGCGGACTGGCGTGTGCTGGCATTCGCCCTGGCGCTGGCTTGCGGGGTAACGTGTCTGTTCGGCCTGGCCCCGGCGCTTCGGGCCTCGGCCATTCAGCCCGTCCGCGCGCTGAAATCCGGTTCCGATTCGCGCATGCGGCACCGAACCATGCACGTGCTGATCGCGTCGCAGGTCGCGTTCTGTTTTGTGGTGCACTTCGTCGCCGGGTTGTTTGTCGCTTCATTCGACCGCTTGTCGAACCAGCCTACCGGCTTTTCGGCGGAGCGGATTCTCAACCTGGAAACCGTCACGCAGCGCCCCCAGCCGCCCATCTTTTGGGACCAGGTGGCGGAGCATCTGCGGGCCGCGCCGGGCGTGGAGACGGTTGCGTTGACGGTGTGGCCCATGATGAGCGGAGAGAGTGCGAGCGGCAAGATCTCCATCGGCGGCGGGCGCCCATTCCAGTCGCCTGCCGACATGCTGAGAGTCTCTCCCGGCTGGATGGACACGATGCGGATTCCCCTCATCGACGGCCGGGACTTTAACCCTGCCGACACGAACCCTCCAGCCGCGATCGTCAACCAGGCGTTTGCGAAGCAATTCTTCGACGGCGAAAATCCAGTGGGAAAATCGTTCGAGAACGAACGCGTTCGCTTTCAAGTAGTGGGCTTCGTCCGCGACGCCCGATCCAGGGACGACATGCGGCGTCCGATACGGCCGACGGCTTACTTTCCGTTGCAAACGGTCGACATCCAGGGCGCCTTCCTGCCGATGGCCCGAGGGACTTTCGTGGTGCGCACGCGGAGCCGGAACCCGATGGCGCTGGCGTCCATCCTGCGCCAGGAAGTGGCGCGAGCGAGGCCGGAATTCTACGTCAGAAGCATCCGCGCGCAAACTGAGATCAACCTGGCGCACCACCTCCGCGAACGGCTACTGGCGATGCTCGCGGTGTTCTTCGCGGCGGTTGCGCTGTTGCTGGCGGGCATCGGTCTCTATGGCGTGCTCGACTATGGCGTCCTGCAACGGCGGCGCGAGATCGGGATTCGTATGGCGATTGGCGCGCAGGCGGGCGACATCGCAAGGCGGGTGTCGGCAGACGCCTTTTCGATGGTGATCGTGGGAGCAATCGCGGGCATCACTTTCGGTATGGTGTCGGTTCGATACATCGAAACGCTGCTTTACGGGGTGAAGGGCGCCGATCCGGGCATGCTTTTGGTTCCGTCGCTGACCATCCTGGCAGCGGCGTCGTTGGCAGCGCTGCCGGCGGTGATCCGGGCCGTGCGAATCGACCCGGCGAGGATGCTACGCGCCGAATAGATTGCTCGTCCGCTGACTGGCAACTCCCGTCGCAGGGCAAATGCATACCAGGGAAGCACCCAGCCTCCGATAGGTCCACTGTAAGGGCGTAGCGTTTCCAATTCAACTGGACGGGTTGTCGCCGGGCATTGTGGGCGCCAATTAGGCGGTCGTGCGTCCCGAATCGCGTGGCAACCGGCCGAATTGGTCTCCTGGTGTCACTTGTCTCCGAACACCTTTCGCACCAAGGTCGTCAAACTGACCTGGGCTGCTTGATCTGAGATCGCCGCTCGTTCGATGGATAAGCCGCGACCGTAAAGGGAGCGTGACCGCACTTCTGAAACGATGCACATAGCGAAGCTCGCGGTGGCGGTAATCGTGGACCGCGGCCCGTGATGTCACCGGAAGGGCGTAAGAAAGGCGGTTTCGCCGGAGGGGCGTTAGTAGCGGAGCGGGCTATTGCAGGCGGGGGCGCATCTGTTCGTTGGAAACGAGCCCGTCAAAAATCGCCAGCACTTGCTTGCGGTAGTGGTAGACGCGCTGCAGATTCTCGCGGAAGGCGAGTTCGAAGTCGGGGGCCTTCATCCATTTGTCAATCATGGAGCGGGGCACATCGATGTCCTGCCGGAGCTCTTCGATATCGTGTCCACGGAGAAAGAGTCCGTAAAAAAAGGCGGCTTCCCGTTGGGGGGCTAATGGGTCTTGTTCGTCTCTCGCCGTCATAAACGTCTCAGCGAAAATGTCAGTATACCGGCCCCTGGAACTTTACGGCAAGTCCGAATGCCATCGCACGGTCCTGCTACCATGTCGGGTCTGGGGGGAAAAAGAAACGTGCCCACACGAATCGCCGCTCCGACGCGGGTGGAAGCCGCCGGCAACAAGCCGAAGCTGATCGATGAGTATATCGGCCGGGTCAATTCCGGAACGGAAGGGGTGAGTCTGGCGCACATGCGCAGCCCGGGAGGGTGGCAGGAGCCGGGGCAGACTCCGGAGTTCGATGAGTACACGGTGGTGCTCAAGGGAATGCTGCGGGTAGAGCATCGGGGAGGAGCGGTGGATGTGCGGGCAGGGGAAGCTGTCATCGCCCACCGGGGCGAGTGGGTCCGCTATAGCACTCCGGAGCCGGACGGCGCCGAGTACATGGCAGTGTGCGTTCCGGGATTCTCTCCCGCGACCGTGCACCGCGACGAGTAGAGCTCCGCCTGGCCTCCGCCGGGCCTAATTCTGACGCGCCGAACCGCGCGTGCGAAATTCGTAACGCTCGATCCGCAGGGCCGCCTGATCGTCCTCAGACCGAATGACACGGCCTGTGGCTACAAACTTCAGGGCGCAAGTCCCATCCAGCCGCGCCGGCCAGTTGACCGAAAGCTCGACCATGCGGCCCATGGGCAGACGCTGTTCCGTGGTGAACAGCACGCCACCGCTTCCGATATTGAGGGTTTTGCCCGATCCGGCGATGAGGATCTTGCCATGAAGCATTTTGTATTTGACGTCCTCGCAGAGGGGGAACCGGTTCGTCCCTCTCCGTTCGGCAAAGCCCGTGATGTGTGTCCCGATGTTCTCGATACCAAGGTTCATAACGATCTTCCCTATAATGAACGAATGTTATTTTCGTCACAATAGGCCAAAAGATTCAAAGGTCTCATGGTCTTAGGCGGTACTTTGGTAACGCGTACGGCTACCTGCGCTTCGGCTTTCCCGGCAGCTCGACCCATGCTTGCTATTCTGACCTCATGGACCAAGACCAGCTCCGCGCGCTTCTAGAACAGGTGCGCAGCGGCGAAGTCGACACGGAAGGCGCCATCACGCGCTTGCGGCATATGCCCTTCGAGGATCTCGGCTATGCCAAAGTCGACCATCATCGCGCTTTGCGGCACGGGATGCCGGAGGTGATCTTCGCCAAGGGTAAGACTCCGGAGCAGGTGGTCGGAATCGCCCGCACGGTGCTGGAGCACGCGCCTAACCTGCTGATTACACGGGCCGATCGGGAATCTGGGCCATACGTCACGGCGCAACTCGGAATAGGGGAGTACCTGCCGCTTTCCGGCATTGTGCGCGTCTGGCGCGATCGCACGGTGCGCGGCAAAGGGAAGATCGCGGTGGTGTGCGCCGGGACGAGCGATATGCCGGTGGCGGAAGAGGCGCAGGCGACGGCGGAGATCATGGGGAACGAGGTCGATACGATTCACGACATCGGGGTGGCAGGCATCCACCGCCTGATGCACAATCGGGAGCGGTTGAGCGAAGCGCGGGTGATCGTGGTGTGCGCCGGCATGGAAGGCGCGCTGCCGAGCGCGGTGGGCGGCCTGGTCTCCTGCCCGGTGATTGCGGTGCCGACCAGCGTCGGCTACGGGGCGAGTTTCAACGGACTGGCGGCGCTGCTCGGGATGCTGAACAGTTGCGCCAGCAACGTCACGGTCGTCAATATCGACAACGGGTTCGGGGCGGGGTACGTGGCGAGCCTGATCAATCGGCTTTGAGCTCGGGGATATCCACCCAGCAGCGCTTGTGCCAGGACTCGATGCCCTTCTCGGCGAGCTGCACGCCTTTGGCGCCTTCGAGGAGACCCCAGCGGAAGGGCTCGTCCTTGACGACGTGCCGGAGGAAGAGCTCCCATTGGCGCTTGAAGGCGTTGTCGAAGCCGGTCTGTTCCGGAACCTTCTGCCAGCCATCGAAATAATTGAGGGGGCTCTCGATATCGGGGTTCCAAACCGGCCGCGGCGTGGC
Organism: uncultured Solibacteraceae bacterium; assembly: GCA_964608645.1. Taxonomy (GTDB): domain Bacteria; phylum Acidobacteriota; class Terriglobia; order Bryobacterales; family Bryobacteraceae; genus CAZSQK01. Next base: position 21,297 of record CAZSQK010000077.1, read on the forward strand.
GCCGTAGTGTTGGATCCAGCAGTGACGCAGGCCCGCGACAGCGCTACCCTTCGTGCCATCCACCTGAAGAGTCAGCAGGTCGTCGCGCCGCACGCGCACGTTCCACGAGGAGTTGAAGTGGGCGATGACGCCGCCCTCGAGCTCGAACGTGGCATAGGCGGAATCGTCGGCGGTGGCCTGATACGGTTTGCCGGCTTCGTCCCAGCGCGTCGGGATGTGGGTAGCGCCGAGGCAGGACACGGCCTTCACACTCCCGAAGAGGTTATCGATCACGTAGCGCCAGTGGCAGAGCATATCAAGGATGATGCCGCCGCCATCCTCCTTGCGATAGTTCCAGGAGGGGCGCTGGATGGGGACGGTGTCGCCCTCGAAGACCCAGTAGCCGAACTCGCCGCGTACGGAGAGGATGCGGCCGAAGAAACCAAGGTCCTTGAGCGTTTGCAGCTTGAGAAGGCCGGGGAGCCAGAGCTTATCCTGCACGACGCCGTGTTTCACGCCGGCGCGCTGAGCGGTGCGATACAGGTCGAGCGCCACGTCGAGGCTGTCGGAGATGGGCTTCTCGCAGTAGACATTTTTGCCGGCGGCAATGGCATCGCGGACGCACGCGGCGCGGCGGTCGGTGGTCTGGGAGTCGAAATAGATCGAGTAGTCTTTCGCGGCGAGGGCCTGGTCGAGATCGGTGGTCCAGGGGAGGCCGCCGCACTCCTTGGAGATGGCTTCGAGTTTCGCAGGGCTGCGGCCGACGAGGATGGGGCGGGGCATGATGGCCTCGCGGTCGTTGAGCGACAAACCGCCCTGCTGCATGATCGCGTAGATGGAGCGCTTCAGGTGCTGATTCAGCCCCATGCGGCCGGTGACACCGTTCATGACGATGCCGACGTCGTGGATGGTCTTCTGACTCATGCTTTCGGTTTCTCCGTGCATTGCGGATAGGCGCCGGCTGGAAGAGCGGGGACATCGATGCCGGCCTTGGGGAGGGTGCCGTCGAGCTCCTGGCGCCAATGCGCGACATCGCCGGCGGGGCCGTAGCAGTAGATCATGCGCATGGGGGTGTCGCCGGTGTTGGTCAATTGATGGAAGACGGTGGGGGGGATGTAGACGGCCTGGCCGGTCCGCACCTGGATGCGTTCGCCGCCGAGACACATCTCGCCCGCGCCCTCGACGATGAAGTAGATCTCCTCCTGCTCCTGGTTGTGCCACGGCACCTGGCCGCCGTGGGGCTCGAGGGTCACGTGGCCCATGGAGAAACTGGACGCCTGGATGGGGCTCATGCCGCCGACCAGGTTCTGGGTGCGCCGCCGGGCTGGGTACGTGCGGCCGGCAATTTGCGCAAGATCTGCAATAATCATGGCGATTTCCGAATGTGGCGTTGGGCGGGGATGGACCCCGCACCCAACACTATCGCATCAATTGGGGGCGGCTTGATAGGATAGGAAAACGTGGGCCCGTAGCTCAGGTGGATAGAGCACCTGCCTTCTAAGCAGGGGGTCGCTGGTTCGAGTCCAGCCGGGCCTACCAGGGTTTTGAACCCTCGTCGCCCTTCACGCCAGGCCGGTGAGGTCGATGAACAGCAGCGCCCCGCCCGTGGAGCAAGCGATACAGGCGAGCTTGGCATCCGCGGTCACGATCACGCGCAGCGGATTGGCCGGGGCCGGCAGTGTGGCCAGCAGGTTGAGGCCCTGGGCGTCGATCAGGCTCACCGACCCGCCCGCCGGATGGGCCAACACGGCAAGCCGGTCTCCCGGCGCCATCGCGAGGCTGCCGGCAGGGCCGCCGGCTGCCGGGAGCGCCAACAACCGCGGCGCGTTGCTCGCGCCCTCGATGACTGCCATGCTCTTGTCGTCCGGTCCGGCGGCCAGCGCCAGATCGCCCTTGGAACGGATCGCAATCGTCCGTGGCGCAATACCGGCCTTTCGATCGGCCACTGCGCGACTCGCGGTAACGGCCGAGATGGTGCTCGTTCCGGCGTTCGCCGACCACAGCGGATAGTCGGTCTGGCTGACCGCCACCTGCTGCGGACTGGATTGCGGCGTCCCTCCTACCTTGATCGTTGCACTTACGGTATGGGGCCCCACGGCGATCACCGTAATCGTGCCGTCGCCGGTATTGTTGACATAGGCTTCTTTGCCGCTGGGAGCAAACACGACTCGGATCGGCGAGACGCCCAACGGCACACGGGTGGTCACCTTCAACGAGCTGAGGTCGATCACGGCCAGACTGCCGGCAGACGCTGTAGGGGCGGCGGCGCCCGCAGCACCAGGGACCACTACGTAACCCCAATTCCCGTCCGGACTGATGTCGATGCCGAGGGGTGTCCCGCCCGCCTGCAGAGTGGCGAGCACTGCGCGCTTGGCCATGTCGATGACGGTAACGGTCCCGGCCCCGGAGTTCGCCACCAGCGCGACGCGGCGTGCGGATGTGCCGCCCAAAGCGATCTCCGTGGGTCCTGCACCCACCGTCACCGTCGCGGCCACCGCCTTCCTGGCCACGCTGATCACCGAGACCAAGCCGGCTCTGGCCGGCCCGGGCGCGGCCACCCAGACTTCATTGGCCACCGGATCGTGTGCCAAAGCTGCCGGCTGCGCCACCTTCACGGTAAAGGTGGCCGGGTTCGGAGACGCAATCGACACGTCCGCAACCGCCGGCTGACTGCGGTTGCCCGCTTCGTCCACGGCCACTAACTGAAAACGGTGTGTCCCCGGCGGCAGGCCGCCATCCACGGCGACGGTGGGCGTGTCCGTCGTGATGGGTGAGTTGACGGTGAATTTCGCCATCTAACTCAGTTGTGTCCAGATGTACTGGACGACTTTGCCCGGCGCCACATCACTGCTCGTGTGGCCGTCGAGCGTGAATGACTTGCCGAACTCCACCTGAGCCGGCGCCGTGAGCACGGCCGTCGGGTTGGTCGTATCTTTTACCGTGACATCCACGGTGGCCGGAAGGCTCTGATTGCCGGCCTCGTCAACCACCACAAGTTGAAAACGGTGCTGCCCCACGGGCAGCGGGCTGGCCGGATCCACGGTCACTTCAATAGTCGGGTCCGTGCCCGAAATCGCCGTGCTAACTACGAACTTTGCCATTTGATCCTCCCTTACGAAAGCTGCATCCAGACGTATTGAACCAACTTGCGCCCGCCGAATCCGGCAGAGCGGCTTCCATCCAAAGTGAACGACTTCCCGAACTCGACGACCCGGTCATCGCCCACGTTGGCCACCGGCGGCACGGGACCGGCGCCCGCGCTCTCCAGCGGCCACAGCATGGCCCGCAAGTCCAGGTCGCCGCTGCCGCCATTGTGCAGGCGGATTTCCTGAGACCCTGGCAGCTCGTACCAGAAGCTCGTCCCCATTCCCTGGGCGGAGATCGTGCCATCGCCCTTCCGGCTCTGCACCTGAACCAGCAGGTTCAGAGTATTCAGTCCGTGAGCCAGCCTCAGATCGTTTCCCGGACCCACGGTCAGAAATCCGGAATCGTAGCGCGGCGGACCAAGCCCGATCGGATGCCCGTCGAAGCGGTAGCCGCGGTCCGGATCGGTGAGGAATTGCCCGCTGTGGGTGTGATCGAGCGGCGGCAGATACCAGTCGCCCTTCTGGACGATGTCGAACCCGCCCGTGCGCGCCAGCAGTTGCGCAAACACCACGGCATCGTCGGCGTACGGCGGCGCGGCGCTGCGCGTCTCCACCTTGACATTGTTCAATAACACGGTGGGAATGCCGTTCACCGGCAGGTCCGTCCCCAGCGCGTACGCCGCCACCAGGTACAGACTCGGCGCCCCTCCGAAATTGACCGCGATTTCCAGGTCGCCGGTGACGATCAGCGGCCGCGCCTGGCGGTCTAATGCGAAGCCCGCTCCCACGCGGACGCCGGCGCTTCCCTGCTCGGCCTTGAGCCCCCAGCAGACTCGGCCGGCGCCGATGGACTGCCGCAGGTGAATGAGCCCGGCGAGCAGCGTGTCCTGGAGATTATCGAGGTGCTCGCGCGCCACACGCATGCCATCGAGAAAGCGGGTCTTCCCTTCGTCACGAATGATCATGCGATCTCCTGGTAGTACGCACGCGCTTTGCGGATCGTCAGCTTTCCGGCAGCGAGGGCGGTAACCGCGAGACCGGCGGAAACCTGCGACCCATCGGAGGGCACCGTGGGCTCGGCCCCGGCGGCAAACACGATGGCCGGGCTGGCCGCGCTGGAGACCAGCTCGGCGCTCACGGACTGCCCCTGGAAGGCGAGCGTCAGCAGAGCCTGGTTCTCTTTGTTGAACGGCCGGCGCAAGACCCTCGCCATGGCAACCACGGCCTGGCCATTGATTGCCGGATAGGACTGCCAGGCGCCCCCCTCATTGTTCAGTAAGGTTGTGCCGTCCGCGCTGCCCGCCAGCGTGGCGCCCGCCCACTCCGCGGCGCCCGTTTTCACGCGAAGCGTCATCCACAGCGGCCGCTGCGCCGAGACTCTCACCGGCGAAGCAAACAGCGCATTCACCCACGTAGAAGCTCCCTCCGAACCGGCCGGCGCCGCGACATCGGCGGAAGCCACGGCCGGACCGGCGGCGGGCTGTCCGTTGTCGTCCGCTACCAGCTCGAGACGCATTTGCGCGGACTCGACGGAGGCGCGGAACAAGAGAGAGAAGCCGTATAAGTCGCCATCCTCGGAGAAGGGAAATCGCCGCGCCACACTGAACTGCGCGTTGACCCGGAGCCCCACCGCGCCGGGAACGTCCGATGCCTGCGCGGCGAAAGCGCGCCATGGGGGGAAGGTTCCCGCGAGGTCCAGTTCCAGGCGGCTCAACTGCCAGGAAGAGTGCGATGCCGTGGGAAACGGGATGGGCACGCTCCGGACCGCCAGCGCGGCCAGGTCCAAATCGACGCTTCCCTGCCCGCCGAACCGCGCGGTGGCGGAGAGTTGGATCGCCAGGTCGCGGGCCGCGTTGAAGTCCGTCTCCAAAACGCCGGGAGTGTCGGTGGCAATCGTGACCACGACGGGCAGGGCGGCGTTGGCCGCGGAGGCCGCCGCATTCAAATCCGCCGCCATTCCGGCCACGTCCGCCGCTCCATTGAGCACCCCAGGATGGGTAAAGAACGGGGGCCGTTGATTGATCGATACCTTGACATTGCTGGGGAATGTGCCGGTCACGATGCGACAATCGCCGGAAAAACTATCCACGGTGATGGCCGAGCCGCTCTTCACCTGCACCAGCAGCTTGACCGTGTCCATGCCGGCGAAGCCCACCGAGGGCGTTCCGTCGGTATCGGGCATCGGCGAAAACGGCCCGGGGCCCGAGGGGGCCGGATACGCCGGTTTATCCGAAAACCCGGTACCGGCCCAGGGGAGCACCAGGGTGATCGATCCCAGCGAATGCATCTTCAATCCCAGCACGGTCCGCATACCCGTGAAGTCGACCAGAAAGGCATGCTGTCCGCTGACGGAGCTTTGCTGCTTGCCTGCGGAATCGTATGCCACGGGGCTGGCGGTGATGTTCGCGCCGTTGAGATACTTCAGCAGGCCATGAAAGCTCTTGCCGGTAATCCGCAGGGAGGCCTGCTGCACCGCGCTGCCGGGCGACAGGGCGGGCATCGTGACCTGGATGGCGCCTGACTGGGTGGCGTCGGGATCCGCCTGGGCCCGCCCCCGGACCGCGTCGACATTCGTTGCGGACTCTGCCGGTCCGCCCGCTGCCTGGATTTGCTTCACTCGCGCCATGTACCCCTCACAACTGATACAGGAACGAAATATCGCTGGCGGCCTTGGCGGTGTCCTTTACCCCGGGGACTTTGGCCGCGAAGGCCGTCACTGCCGCCTTGTCTGCGGCCGAGAGTTGACTGAAGGCCACGCCTTTGTCCAGGGCGGTTTTGGCGGCCGTGGCAACCGCGTCGGTGGAAACGCCTAGAGCGCCTTCCAGGTCGCCAATGCTCTTGTACTTCGTTGCCACCGCCTGGTCGAGTCCCGTGAAGCTGGAGGACGGGATCAGGGCCTTTTCTACTACCGTGACCGTAACGGGAGTGCCCGTGGGAACGAAATCGCCCGGTGACGGGTCCTGGGTGACGATCACGGTCTTGGTCGGACGCGGCAGCGTTTTTCGAAACGCGTTGGCATCGAATGTGGCCGTGAAATCGGGGTTTTTGGGCAATTCCACGACGGCGGAAAAGACCGAGGCGGTGATGCCGGTATTAGCTGGTTGGAATGCCATATCTTCTCCTATGCGTTGTTCGCCGGACCCAGCACGAGCTTGCTGCCTTCGAGCGCGGCCCGCGCCTGATCAATCGTGAGTCCACGGATGTCCGGCACTTTCACACGCTCCACAAATTCAGCCTTGGCGGAGATATCGAGAAACACTCCGCTGTTTTTCGGAACCAGGACGCCTGCCGCCGGCACCTGGTTGAGCACCAGCGCCTGCAGGTTCGCGGCGGGAATGGCTCCTGGCGGAATGTCCGTACCGTGTGAGTCGATCAGCCGCGTCAGTTGCAAGTCACTGCCAAGGGCCGCGATGGCCGCATTCAGCAGCTGACCCACCAGCGCGGGGACGGTCACCAGCGTCTCGGTCGCGGTTAACGACACCGCGGGAGACTGCGACGAACCGTCGTCGGCCATGGTCACGGCAACGGTCTCGTCGTGATAGCCGTCGGCTTGCACGATGACGTTGTAAGTTCCCGGCGGCAACTGGTCGAGCCGATAACGGTTGATGCTGCTGCCTACAAACACCGCGGCTCGTGGGGGTCCTGCCGTGTCCCCGGACGGGATGACGCTAACGATCGCGCCTGCCAGCGGATTCCCGCTGATACGGTCTTTGACCGTAACATCGAGGGACCCATTCACCTTGTTCAACGCGGTGTACAGCGTATTGATGGCGGTGATGATGTTGTTCCATTGCTGGGAGGTGATGGGGTCTCCCGGATTTACGTTAACCAGCGGTGGCGATGTCAAACTCATGTGTTGTCCTATTCCGGCGTGGGAGTGGAAGAAGGCACCAGGCCTTCAAAATCCACTCCCGTGCCGCTCTTCGCGTCTAAATTGCGCACGACGCTTTTTCCCACAATCCACTTGGAATCGAAATAGTCCACGTCCAGAGTGATACCCGCGGTGCGAAAACGCTCCAGCCCGGCCCGCACGAGCTTGCGGATGTCGCTTCCGTTCAGCAGGCTTTCGATGGGCTTCCAATCGGCGGGAATCAGGATCGTCGCCGCGAAGGGCGTTTCTTCCTGCCACAGCAGCTCGACCGTCGCCGAGGGCTGTGGGCTGGGACCAGCGAAGACGGCCTCGTCGAATCCCGAGGCATCGAGGGCGCCTTCCGCGACGGAGAAGCGCCATTCCGATTCGCCCAACGGCAGCGTGATTACCGGCAGCGAGGCCGCGGGCGTGATCGCCGCGCGCGGGTAATTGCGGTCGAGGGACCCCACGGGCGCAACCACCGGATGAAGGTCCATCGGGTCCGTACTGTCCGTCTTGGAGAGTCCGAACAGTGCGCCTTTGAAATAGTATGCAGAGGCCGTCGCGTCGGCGCCGTTGAGATATACCTTGCCATCGGCCGAGAACAGCAGCGTCTGTCCGTCCTGGATGGCGCGGCGGAAACCCACGCCCTCGGACGTGGTCTCGTTTACCACACGTGGCAGCACCGTCCGATCCGCCTTTCCCGTGATCTGGATCGAGACCGGCCCCGGAAAGAAGCCCCCGCGCTTTACGGGAAACCGCTCCCGCTGCGCGCGGTCCAGGTTGTCGGTATTCCTGGCGACGATGGGGTTCTCGATGAGGTAGATGTAGTCCGTTTGTTGCACGGGCTGTCCGCCCGCGAGCACCGTGTAGCGAATAGGCAGGCGATGGACAAACCCGCCTCGCGGCTGCCCGGCATCTACGTGCTCCACCGGGCCCGAAGCATCCGCGCTCAGCAAAACAGAGGCGCCTTCGAGCAGCGCTTGAATCGTGCCGCAACCATCCAGCAGGATCTCCGCCACGTGCACCGCGTCCTGCCGTAAGCGCGACAGGTAGGCTGCGTAGGCGCGCTGCTGCAGGTCCTGAGCGTCCTGCGGCGCGGCCAGAGTCGCGGAGACGTTGGAGAGCGTCGCGGAATCGCCGTTACGGGCCGCCACCAGGGCGGCGCCTTCCAGACGGTAGAGAGGGCTGCCCACCAGGGCGTCGGTTACCTCACGCGCCGAGATCGCTGTGCGTGGTGGAGTGAGCAGGGCCTGCAGGCTACCCTGAATCGCGTCCTGAATCTTAGCCAGCGTGTCCAGGGTCGTGATCTTGACCACGAAATCGATTTCCGTCTTGCCTCCCGTGAAACTGACCGTCACGTCCTTTTCCGTGAGGGCGAAGAATCCGTTCTCGTAGAACGTTCGGAGAATGAAAAAATCGGCTGCTTCGAGGCCTCCCAGCGAGGCCAGGCGCAGAATGTCGATCTCCTCATCGGCCACCCGGATGCGGTGCGCCGTCTGGATTCCGTTGGCGAGCCGCTCCGCCTCGTCGAGCTGCCCGCCGAGCGCCGCCGCCACATCGCCCAGGACTTTGCCGGCCTGGTCGGTGCGCATGAACGAAGGGAACCGGTTGAGGATTCTTTGGGAGTGGCCCATCAGGACTTCGCCTCCACATTGACGGTGCGCAGCAGCGGCTGATCGCCTTGGTTGATGGTGGTGGGCGCGTTGGCTGCTCCCTGGTCGTGAATGATCAATCCAGCCTGGTCGTACTCCACGGTCCAGGTCAGGTCGCTTGCCGCGAGCGTGTAGAGGTCGCTCACCCCCAGCGCCTTGACGACGTTTGCCGCGGTGACGGAGGCCGGATTCCCGCCAAAGTAGTCCACCAGCTTGGCCTTGATCTGGTTGCGGATGTCGGTCAGCGCAGCGCCTCCCTTGACCGTCACCTTCAGATCGAAGTCGAACTGCACCGGCGCGCCGGCGAATTCCACGGTCAGATCCTTGGCGTCGAGCGTCGCGCGGCGGCCCTGCGGAAGCTGCAGGTTGCGCTTGCCCTGGCTGGCGTCGCTTCCCTTCGCCGAGAGCGACACGACCACGTCGCCCACGCCGTCGACGGCCATCAGGCCTGCCACCAGCTGGTTGTAGACCAGCACGCCGCCTACCGAGGAATTGCCGATAAACGCCGTGACCGTGTCTTCCATGGCCTGCTGCAAGGCGGTCTTGGCGGCGCCCGTGATCCGGGCGCTGGAGGGGAACACGATGACGTCCACCACCACCGGCAGCTTGAAATCGGAGGAATCGGGCGCCTGGTCGCTCGCGCCCGCATCGCGCGCCGCACCCGATGAGACCGGCGCCGCCACCGCTCCCGGCAGCGCGAACGAGAGGTTGTGCTCCACGCGAATGCCCGCGGCGCGACTGTTCAGAATGGCGTTTTCCACCGCCACCGCCAGGTCCGCCGTTGCATCCCGGGCCACGAACACCTGCACCACTCCCGGCCGCAATTGCAGGTCTTCCACCAGCTTGATGTCGTTTTCCTTCAACCCGCCCACATCCGTAAGCGCATTAATGATCGCCGCCGGTGTGGCCTTGCCCGCCCGCTCGACGACTTTCTTTACCCGCGCCCGTAGCTCGGCATCCGATTCGTCCGATCCTCCCAGCACGGTGGGAGCATCGTTGATCACCGCGCTGACACCCAGAATCGGCTGGTTGATGACGGTGATCGACTTGGCGGGAACCACTCCCTTGGCGCCCCGTATCTCGGCGCGCACATCGGTCTCCACCGCGAGCTGGCCGCGCCGCAGCATCTTGGCCGTCGCGGTGACGAAGCTAACCGGGGGATTGATGGCCGTCGAGACCTTGGCGCCATCAGGGATGAAGATATCGGCGGGCGCGGGAGTGTCGCGAAAGAACCGCACCGTGCCTGAGGCGAAATCACCCTTCTTGCGGGACACCCCCAGCAAAGCGACCACCATATCGAGCGCGGCGCCCTCGGCGGTATCGACGAAGCCCGACCGGTACACCATCTCGAGCTGTTTCCGCAGCACCGCCAGCTCGCGAGCGAAGCTCTCGGCCAGGGTGCGCGTCAGGCTCCCCACGTTGCGATCGGTGAGCAGCGCCGTGGCGCTGTCGTTCGTATAGTAGCTGACGAAGAACTCGGTTCCCGCGTCCGGCCAGGATGCCTGTGGGGCGGGCTGAGTTTTATCGGCGCCGGCCAGGAAGGTCAGCCGCCCGTCGCCCCCCACGCGGTAATCCCGCCCTTGCTGGAAGGCGAAGAAGGCCTGGCTGACCTGGCCCGTGACGTCCAGGGTGTCGACGTTGATGGTGGCTGGATCGTGCTCAAAGCTGAAGGCATTGGCGCCGTCGAAGAACTGGTGGGTCTCCCGCGCCACTCCTCCGGTCAAGGCGGTCAGCACCTGGCCGGCTACATAGTTGTATGGCTCGGCAACGTAGCTCACAGGGCGCCTCCAAAGGAAAACGGAATGACCAGGTTCAAAGGCGCCTGCGCGCCGATGAACGTGAGGCTCAGGTCGATCTCCACGCGGTCGCGCGCGATCGCGCGATCGTACACGATCGCGGCGCTCAGGATCTTCTGGATGCGCGGTTCGAGCGCCAGGGCCTGCAGGACATACAGTTTCACCAGATTGCGGTTGTTCTCGGTATTGGGCTGGCCGACCAGCTCGTGGTGCCGCGAACCGTAATTTGGATGCCCCAGGCCGGCCAGCTCGCCGCGCCACGTCATGAGCCGGTGGATTACGGCTTGCACGGCGTTGTCGACACCGGAGACCGGGGTCAGGTCTTCGTCGATCCGGCCGGCGCGAACGCGCTCCACGCGGTCATAATCCACGTCCTCGTGGCGCCCGCCGGTGACGCGGTACAGCGCCTTGAGGTCTGTTCCCAGGATGTCGGTCCTCTTCGCTACTGCCATATCGTCCCTTAAGGTGCGTTGGTGTCGTTTATGTAAGACCCCGCGGGAGGCCCCAGAATCATGAGCACGCCCGGCGGTGACGGAATCTGGTCGCCCATCCGCACCAGCGCCATTCCCGCGATGGCAACTCCCGTGCTGCCCAGCGGCCCGATCGGCAGCGGATACGGCGCGCCGGTGATCGAGTTCACCATCTGACACATGGAACCGGCGACGGCCAGCGGCATTCCGCCCGCCGTGACCGCGGATTGCGGAATGGACACGATGACGCCGGAATCCGGCGGCCCGGCGGCCCCCGGCGTCAAGATTACGGCGCACCCGATGGATACTGGTGGTCCTGGCATCGTCCGTCCCTCTAGCCCGGCGCAAAGCTGGTATTTCCGTTCAGGCTTAACATCGGTCCTTTGATCGTGGCGCCGGCCCCGCCTTCTACCTGCGCGGAGGTCTGCGCCTTCATCGTGGCGGAGAGTCCTTCCAGGTTCAGATCGCTCTGCGCTTTCAGCTTCAATGACCCGCCTGCACTGATGCTGACGTCGCCCTGGCTGGTCAGCTCGATATTCCCCTGAGTGTTGACCACCAGCTTGGCGGCGGAATCCAGCTGCGCATCTCCGCCGTTCCTGATGGTGAGCCTGGTGTCGCCCATTTCCAACAGGACTTGATCGTCGTCCAGCGTCAGCTTGTTTCCGTTGGGGAACTCGAGATACAGACGGCGGACGCCGCTTGCGGCATCGTCCGGCGAGACGTACACACACTCCGCGGCCTTGGATTGGGGCGGCAGGTCGGCATCGTTGTAGAGCCGCCCCGTGATCACCGGGCCGTTAAGGTGGCCGCCGATAAACTGCACCAGCACCAGATCGCCCGTACTGGGAATGGCCGCGAATCCGATGCGCCCGGTAGCCACAGGAACGTGGGGCAGTTCCAGGCCGCTGTCGCGCAGCTTTACCGTGCACTGGTAGTTGTTCCGGTCGCTCTCCGCGGCGTGCGGAAAGATGTCCGTGACCACACCGACCTCCGCGATGCGCACCCGGCGCAATTCCTCGCGCACGATGGCTTGCAGGATCTCGACCAGGTCGCCGGCCGGCGCGTGAGCCGTCATGGCATGCCTCCCAGCGACACGGTGGTGTGGAACCCGCGCCGCGCGTCCAGCCGGTGCGTAACGCCGATCACCTGGTAGAGCCCGTCGATTCCGGCGCTGGGGATGCCCTTGAGCTCGACCGTCTCCCCCAGGTCGACGTCCGGCGATCCCGCCAACTCCAATTCCCCCGCCACCGCATCCCGCTGGCTGAAATACAGCCTTGCCTTCGCCGCGGACTCGGCGGCGTCCCGCGTGCGCAGGACCGGGTCGCTGAAGAACAGGGTGGCATCGCCGCCTCCGGCGCTGCCTTCGTGCGCGGAGGCATCCTTCACCAGCCAGGATGCCGTGTCGTCCCCAGCGCTCGAAGCGGGGCTTTCCGGCGCCACTGTCACGCCATCGAGCGGAGCCAGTTTCTCCACCGTCACCGCCAGGATCTCCGACCCGTAACGGAAGGTATGGTCCGCCGACGTAGCGGAGAATGGCGAGAACACCAGGTCGCCTTTCCCGGTGACGTACAGGTCGAAGCCGCACAGGCGCGACAGCCCGAAACAGTGCGAATACAGGCTGCGGGCGGAATCCGCGAAGTAGAACGGCAGATCGATTCCGTCCTCCACGGTGTCCGTCGGAATTCCCGCCGTGCCCGCCAGCGCGGTCACCACCTGGCCGGCCTTTTGGCTGATGAACACCTGGTCGGTGCGGGACCGCATTAGCTTCATCTGCGCTCCGAAGCAGCAGGCCTCCACGTGGCTGATGCCGCGCGAAATACGGTCCACCGTGCCCGTAAACACGTTGTTGGCGGCGCCATCCCAACCCAGCTTGATGGATGCCGCATCGCCTTCCGCGAAGTCCACGGGCATACTGGCGCCGAGGCGCACGATGGCCTCATCTGCGCGGCCGCGCTTGTCCCGGCAGATTTGCAAAGCCTGCAGGGGCCCCCATTGCGAATCGGAAACCGTCGCCGCGCCGAGCGTGATCTGGTAAGAGGGTCGCAACATAAGTCCTACCTGGGATCCTCCCTTTTTGTGTCCGACGAGTAAGTCGTGAACACGCGCGGCACGCCGTTCGAATAGAGCGACTTGTAGATGCCGTTGGCGATATCGTGGCGCAGGTTCTGAAAGACGAACGGGATCGACCAGTTGGCCCCCGTCCCGCCGCCGGGCACGTTGCTGATTTGTCCGCTGACCTGCATGTGAACGTGGGTAAAGGCGCTGTCCCCCGTGCTTCCCGCGAGCATGATGACCTGCCCTTGCTTCACAAATTGCCCCAGGACCTGGCCCACCGTGCTGCTGCGATAAATGGAAATCGTGCCACCGGCCGAGACAGGAACCTTCGCCGACATGAAACTCTGCTGGCCGTGCCCGTACGTAGCAAATGTTGCCAGCACCGGGTAGTACCCGTTCGTCTTGTCGCCATTGTTGTAGACCCCGCCGCTGGCGCCGGGCACGGTGATGAACGCGCGGTTCATCCCCCGATCGTGACTGGAAATCAGGAACGAGATGAGAGTGTTCGCCGAAAACGGCGCCGCCATACCCGCGTAGTAGGGAGGTAATGCGGCGAACGATGGCGGGTCGAGAATCGCCATGGATGGATGCAGCGGCGGCAGGAATCCCAGCAGCAGGTTTCCGGAGGCGTCCCAGAAGGGCGGGAACAGCGCCCCGGCCGGTATCGCGGTTGCCGCATCGCTGAAAGAGGGGGTTGCCGTTCCGGTCACCGTCGGAAAGGGAACCGTCACGGTAGTCCCCGCGGGAACGATGGTTGCCCCGGCGGGAAGGGCGGGAACGGCGGTCCATCCGCCGGGAAAGGGATTGGGAAGAGGGCTGCCGGGCGGCAGGATGAAGGCGGCGAAACCGGGCACGGACGGAAAGGCGATGGGCTTCGACCCTCCCGGGGCATCCAACAGGATGTGCATGATCTCGACGAAGTTCCACGACGTGTGGTCTTCCTTCTGCACGTCCGTGATATTGACAATGATTCCGGGCCGCGAGCAGAGGAGTTCATCTCCCTCGTCCATCTCGATGTCGCATGCGTAGATCTGCCCGTTGCCGCCGGTGGGATTGTGGCTTTCGAAACCCATGTTGCCCTCCACGCACATGCGGCTGAGGTTGGACCATGGCAGGACGTAAGGCGACTGCGTGGCATCGGGGTATCCCGGAAAAACGGGCGCTTCGATGGCATCGTCGGCAAGGCCGTGTTGGTCCAGGGCAAAAGTGCCGCCGTCGGTGACTCCATCCGAGAACAAAAACAGGTAGAGAACATGGTCCACCACATGGCTGACGTAAGCCGCCAGGAAGCGGAAGATGGTGGAAGTGCCCTCGCCGCCGCTGTCGAAACTGTAGTTGCCGAAGATCCGCTCCTTGAACACGATGCGAAACATGTGTCCCCAGTCGGCCAGGTGCGAGACCGAGCCCCCGGTAATGAGGCGGGTAAGAAGAAACCCGATCAGGGTGAATCCGAACGGTGTGACAAACCCGCTCGTAAAAGCCAGCGCCCACGGCAGGGACTTGTGCATCGAATACTGGTCCCGGTGCGTACGGGCAATGAGCAGCACGATCAGCAACTGCCCCACTTCCGCGAACAGGTGACAGACTCCGTCGAAAGAGTCGATGTTGCGCGCATTGCGCACCTGGGTCAGTTTGTCGCCGGAAGCCCTTTGTACGAGCTGATTGAATTCGTCGTCATCGTTGTTCTGCAGAGTGACCGTGCAAAGCACGATCTCGCGCATCAGCCAGATCCACCGGGCGTAGAGGATGCTTTCTCCAATGTCCGCCAGTCCGATGGCCCACCAGTACGGCTTGAATTCCGATTCCAGGAGCCGCGACGTGAACTTCCCCGCCGGCCAGCAGAACCACTGCGCGTACCACGGGAATCGGCTCTTCTTCCCGAGCACCAGCCCGATTTGGATCGCGTCCTGCAAGATGCTCGTCAGGTTGGCGAAGATGTCGCCGCGCTCCATCGACGTGGCTTCGAACAACACCGCCTCGATCAACGGGAAGATCCAGGCCGTGTGATAGGCCATGCTCTCCATCGTTTCCCTGCTCACCGAATGGTAGGTGAAGCCGGCGAGATAGCTGTTGTCGAACAGATTGGGGGAGCTGTCGGTGGTGGAGGGCAGCCGCACCGTTTTGTTGGCCACCCAGCTCGCGTACCAGGCGATGGGCGCGTCCTTGACGTCTTCCGTCGGCTTTACGGTAGGACTCGCCTGGTCACGCCAGCCGAATTGGGGCAGCCCGCTTTCGTCGACGTTGCCCGGCGGAGGCTGCTGCTCGTTCCCCGGAAAAGCCATCGGCCGCGCGGGCCCGGCGCTGGCGCTCGCATTCACGTCCACTACCGCCTGGGCGATGTCGGCCAGAGGCGCGATGAACTCGTCGCCTCTTTCCAGGATGGCCCGGAACACCGCCACCACCCGGTCTAGATCCAGGTCGTCCCATACTTTGCGGATGGCGGCGAGCACGATCTGCGCGTCGAACTCCGGCATGGGCGCGTCTTCGGCCACCAACATCCGCAGATCGTCGATGGCTTTGCCGAAGTCGTAGAATGCCACTGCCTCGTCCGACGTCTCGCCATTCTCCACCCGGCTTTGCAGGTGCTCGATCATGCGGGTGGTCACATCCGTGAGCAGGTCCCGCAGCGTGTCCATGCTGATGCCGATGTCCTTCTCCAGGATGTCGATCAGCTTCTGAAAAAAGTCCACCACCTGGTCGGAAGTAAGCCGCTCCAGCAGCTTGATCAGGCTTTCCAACACCGCGGAGATGGTGGCCAGCGGATCCTTGCCGATACCCTGCGCCAGCAATTGGACGGGCTCCGCGAACGGAGCGAACAGATTGCGCAGCTTGCCTTCCGCGAAACGCACCTTCTCTTGGAGTCCGGAGCCGAAATCCCGGATGGCCCCGACGGCGTCCTCCGCCACCAGCTCGATCGCGGGAAGCGTCGCGGCCGGATCCTTCATCAGCGATTCGACAAACGCCAGCATCACGTCCGCCGGCTGGATCGGGCGCACGGCATCGGTGAGGGGTTGCGGACGGATGATTGCGGCGCCCAGTGACATAGCTTAAAACCCAATGCTCCCCGCGATATCGCTCACTGCGCCCGCGACGGCGCCGGCGGCGTCCGCCAACGAGATGGAAGGCACCGCGTTCAGCATCTCCTTGTAGGCCTGGTTGGTCTTGTCCAGCTCGGCCTGCAGCTCCGTCTTGAGGCCGTCCAGCCGGTCGAGGATGGCCTGCAGCAGCTTGGTCATGTCGAAGGCCGCCACCAGCGGCGTGATCGTGCTGTCGTACAGCGGCTGCGCCACGTCGATAATCAACTTCTTCGGATCGAACTGCTTGAGCTGGTCGATGATCTTCTGGTAATCGGCGTCCAGCGCATCCAGTTGCGCCTTCGGCAGCAGCTGGCTCACGTCGATCAGGTTCAGTGCGTCGTGGAACGCCTTCTCCACCAGCGTCCGGATTGCGGTGGGGCTCACCGCCGTCAGCTTCCCGCGCACCGTCTGAAACGTCGTGTCCATCTGCGTGATCAGAAACTGGAGATTGATGCCGTGGAGCCTCGTCACCAGCAGGTTCAAAGCATCGCGGATGCCGCCCAGCGCGTTCGGTCCCAGGAACACGTCGTCGATCTTCTCGTCGAAGTCATCCAGGAACGCGGTCACCTTCGACAGCGGCGGCTTGACCGCGGACGCGGCGGCGGCGACAATCCCCAACAGGTGTCCCAGCGGCTGCACCACTTCGCTCTCCAGCGAATCGTGCAGGATGGACTTCAGATCCGCCGCCGTTACCGCGGGATGAATGAATCCATCGAAGGGGCGTTTGGAGCCGTGATAGCGCAGGTCCCAATGCTGGAGCAGGTTCTGGAACGCTTTCTGGTCGCGCTGGATCTCCCGCAGCCATCGGTCGCATCCGTCGAAGGGCCGAGCGAATTCCGCGGCTACGGGGTTGAAGCGCGACAGCAAATTCTGAACCCCGGTCTTCTGTGCGGAAGGCGCCAGATTGGACACGGCCGCCGGCTGGGCGCTTCCGTAGGCAGCGGACAGGCCGGCAATCGCCTGCCGCGGATTCAAGCTGGCCAGCCCGTTCCGCAGCGGCGCCAGCGCGCTTTCCAGAGCCGCCTGCATGGCGCCGGCCTTCACGGCGTTGACCGCCGCCGTCAACTGATCGAACGCGGGCTGCAAGGAAGAGACGTCGGCCATCTGGTCGATGTGATCGAAAATCGGTTGCAGCCAGGCGCGGACCTGGTTCTCCGGATCGGCCAGTCCATCCGCCAGCGCCGGCAGCGTCTGCAGCACGTTCTTCACCGCCGCCGCCATATTGCGCGCTTCCTGGAAGGGAGCCAGGACCTGATCGAAGGCGTGCAGGATGTCATCCACCGGCAACGCGGACAGGACCTTGTCTACGGCCGCCTTTACCGGATCGTTCAATGGCTTCATCAGCGCGTCGGGCTTCAGCTTGTCGAACTGCGCCAGCAACTGGTTGAATAGCGTTTCCAGAGGTCCCAGCAGTTGGCCCGGGTCGGCGGTCTTTTGCAACTGGTCCTTCAGCCCGTTGAGCGCCTGCTCCACCGGAGCCAGCAGCGAGCTCGGCTTGAACTGCTCGAGTTTCGCGATCAGGTCCTCGAACGGCTTCGCCAGCTGGCCGCCGATCAGGTTGGCGGGCGAGAAGCTCTTTACTTGCGCCACCAGCTTTTTAGGCTCCGCTTCGACGGCGACCAGAAGCGGCTTCGGACCCGCGTCGATGAGTTGATCGAATTCCGCCACCAGCGGCTTCGTCACCGGCGTGAGATCCCCCGGCAATATGGCCACTGCTGCCGTCAAGGCCAGCTTCACTTCCGCGCTCAGCTGGTTGGGGTCAATGGCCTTGAGAGTCTTGGTGATGTCTTCGATCTCGCCGATCACCTGCGACGTCAGCGGCTCGAACGAGATGGCCTGCAGCTCCCCCGTAGCCGCATTCACCGCCTGGTTGATGGCATCCACCGCGCTCTTCACGTCTGAGGCTTGTAGCACTTTCGCCAACTGGTCGATGGCGTCCTTGAGTGCGTTGACAATCTCGTCCGCGTGGAATCCGGACACCGCGTCGTTGATGTTCTTCACGCCATCGGCGATCGCCGATCGCACCGGGTCGAACAGGCTCGCGGCCTGCTGTTGCAGCGTGGTTTGAAACGTGGCGATCGCCTGTTGGATGGCGTTCGTCACCGAGCTGGTATCAACCTGCGCCAACAGCTTGTCCACCTGATCGAACAGGAGCGCGGTCTCCGCGGCCGCCTGGCCGAGGAGCTTATCGATTTCGTCTGCCGCGCTCTTGATGGCGTCGATCGCGGTGAGGATTGGCTCGCGGATCGGAATCACGTTGAAGATGTCGAGCGCCTTCACCGCGGGCTTGAGCAACACGTCCAGGTCGGCTCCCAGACTGTCCGGCGAGATGCGTTGGATCTCCTGCGTGAGCTTATCGCCGAGGGCCTGCAACAGCGCCACCTGCTGCACCGGCTGGGTGGCGGCGGCCACCCGGCTAACCGATCGTTCGACATCGATTGGCAGCCGTTCGAGCGCTCGCTCGGCAGCGTCCACCTGCCCGGAAAAGAGGTTGGCGTTCAGCGCCGCGATGCGCGGGAGCAGCGTATCGAGGGCGGTGTTCGCGGCGGCCAGGTCGCCTGCGCTGCCGCTCACGTCGCCCGACGCCACAGCTGCGCCGACGCGCGCCATCGCCGTCGTCAGCGCGTCCATCTCCGCCTTCCATTTGGCCAAATCCACTTTGCCGGCGAGCGCGTTCAGTTGGCCGCAGACACTCGTGAGGGGCGCCGCGCCCGTGTCTTTTGTCAGAGTGGCGATCTTTTTTACGGTGGTGTCGATATACGTGTGCAGGCCATTGGCGTCGATCGCCTGCAACGCCACCACCGTCCCGAACAGGTCGATCAGATCGTCGAGCACCGGCGCCTTCTGAATGCCGAGATCGCCCCGCGGAATCTGCGAGAGTAACTTCTCAACGAAGACAATGAAGCTCGACCCGGTGAAGGGCGTCAACGCCGACAGGCTCTTGTCCAGTGCCTGGACTGCCTGAAGACGGCGCGTTCGC
>CAZSQK010000078.1:0-39737 GCA_964608645.1 uncultured Solibacteraceae bacterium
ACCACGATGTGAAGTTCATGCGCTGGCTGCGCGGCAAGCAGGTCCAGATCAAGCACGGCTTGGAGGCGTCCATCGCGGAAGTGGAGACCTTCCCGGCTGAGGATCGCGGAAAGATCGCGTCGTTCCTGGACGGGCTGGTGAGTCACTACGTTCTCGACGGCGGCAGGCTGGTAGTGGCGCACGCCGGCCTGCGCGAGGAAATGCACGGGCGCGGTTCGGCAGCGGTCCGGGAGTTCTGCCTGTACGGAGACACGACGGGCGAGACCGACGAGTTCGGGCTGCCGGTGCGTTACAACTGGGCGGCGGAGTATCGGGGAAAGGCGATGGTCGTTTATGGACACACTCCGGCGCCCGAACCCGAATGGCTGAACAACACGATCAACATCGACACCGGCGCGGTGTTCGGAGGGAAGCTCACCGCCTTGCGATACCCGGAGCGGGAGCTCGTTTCCATCCCCGCGGCGCGAGAGTACTCCGCGCCGGTCCGGCCATTTGCGCCGCCTGCGCCCGAGGCGCGCACGAGCCAGCAGGAGCTCGACGATGCGCTGGATCTGGAAGACGTCACCGGGAAGCGGATCGTGGAGACGCGGTTGCACCGGAACGTGACGATCCGCGAGGAAAACTCGATCGCGGCGCTGGAAGTGATGAGCCGGTTTGCCACGGATCCGCATTGGATCGTTTACCTGCCGCCGACCATGTCACCGAGCGAGACGTCATCGCTCCCGGATTATCTGGAGGCCCCGGCGGAGACCTTTGCGTATTTCCGGAAGAACCAGGTGCAGAGGGTGGTGTGCGAAGAAAAGCATATGGGTTCCCGCGCAGTGGTCGTGGTCTGCCGCGACGGGAAGGCGGCGCGCGAACGATTCGGCGTGATCGATGGCAAAGCAGGCGTTTGCTACACGCGCACGGGCCGGCCTTTCTTTCCGGAAGCCGCCCAGGAAGCGGCGTTCCTCGCGCGAGTTCAGGCGGCGCTGGCGAAGGCCGGCTTCTGGGAGGAGTTTGGCTCCGATTGGTTCTGCCTGGATTGTGAATTAATGCCCTGGTCGGCGAAGGCGCGGGAACTGATCCAACACCAATACGCGGCCGTGGGGGCGGCGGGAGTGGCGTCGATCGAGTCCGTTGTCGCGGCTCTCGAGCAGAGCCCCGCGGCCGCGTCCATGGCCGGGACGTACCGGCGCCGGCTCGAGCTGTTGCGCCAATACCGGCAAGCCTACCGGCAGTATTGCTGGCCGGCAAATTCCCTGGACGATTACCGCCTGGCGCCTTTCCACCTGCTGGCGTCGGAAGGCGCGGTGCATATCGACAAAACCCATCGCTGGCACATGGAGACCCTCCACCGCCTGGCCGCCGCCGATCCGGACTTCCTCGTCGCGACTCCGTTTCTCGAGGTCGACGTGGCGGACGAAGCGGCCGTCGCGGAGGCTTCCCACTGGTGGGCGCAACTGACCGGCAAGGGAGGTGAAGGCATGGTCGTAAAGCCGCTGGAGTTTGTCGCGCGCGGACCGAAGGGTCTGGTGCAGCCTGCGCTGAAATGCCGCGGGCGCGAATATCTCCGCATCATCTATGGCCCCGAGTACACGGCGGAGGATCAATTACCGCGACTCCGTTCGCGTGGTCTCTCCGGGAAGCGGTCGCTGGCATTGCGCGAATTCGCCCTGGGGATTGAAGCGCTCGAGCGCTTCGTGGACCGGCAGCCGCTGCGCCGCGTTCACGAATGCGTGTTCGGCGTATTGGCCCTGGAAAGCGAGCCCGTGGACCCCCGGCTGTAAAAAGCAAAACCGTTTTCTCGCAACGGCTTTTTAACAGAAACAAAGGACTTACGAGCCAAAAACCGTTTTTTAAAACGGTTTTGGGGAAGCCGCGCCGGCGATGATCATGTGGGCGAAGGCGAGGATATCGCGCCGCCGGGCCACGGGTGTTCGATACAGAGACTCGCCACCGCGCGCGAATTCGGCAACGGCGCTGGCGAGGTCGGGCCGGGCCCGGTCCGCCTGGCGGAGGCGCAGACTCTCCTTCAAGACGCGATGCCATTGTTCGGGAAAGGTCCGGAGCGCATATTGGCCCGCCCGCTCCTTGGAACAGATTTCCCCGGTGGCCAGCGTATAGTGGAGCCGGCTGATGCCGAGCACGACCCAGACGGCGCCGTACGAGGTGAACGCGATCAAGCACCATGGGTCGGGAAAACGGACCGCGCGGACCAGCAGTCTCCGCCAGTACGTCTCGAGGTTATTCAAAGTCCAGTTCGTCAGGAACCCGGCGTCCGTCCAGACGTTGGGTTTGGGTCCGCGGCAGGCGATTCCGTAGTGAGCGACCGTCTGCCAGGTGACCGGATCACCGCGGCCGCCGGTGGAGTGGAATCGGCCTTCGTGGCTATATGCCAGTCCCTCGGCGGATGCGGGGGAATGCCCAAGATCGTCCCACGTTGTGTAAAGGCCGTCGAAGTACGGCCGCCGGCAGAGGCGCCGGAGCCGCGCGTGCGTTCGCGCGAGGGCGGCGAGGCTGGCCGCGTCCGGCCGCGCCGCCGTGACCGCCACGAAATCGATGTCGCTGGTATGAGGATGGAAATCGTTGAGGGCGGCAGAGCCGGTCAGGTATAGGCCTTCCATCAGCCCGGGGGCTTCGGAATCGACGATGTCCAGATAGGCGCCGACAGTCTCCTCGACGATCGGATGTGGACGCATGAGTAAAATTTTAGCGTCGGCTGGAAAACCGGCGTTACAGCCCCAACGCTGCGATCCGTTCCGCCGCCCGCTGTTGGATCGCTCGATAGTGGCTGTTGCCATGCGAATCCACGGCCACGATCAGCGGGCCGAAATCCTTCACGCGGAACTTCCACAGGCACTCGGGCATCAGATCCTCCCACCAGACCTGCTCGATCTCCTCGATCTGCATGGTCTCGAGCGCCGCTGCGCCGCCGACGATCGCCAGATACACCGCGCCGGTCTTGTGCATCGCGGCGATGCTGCCCTCCAGCACGCCGCCTTTGCCGACGATCGCCCGCACTCCGTACTGCTCCACCAGTCCCGGCACGAAGCGGTCCATGCGCGTGCTCGTCGTGGTGCCGATGGAGAGCTTCTCGTACCGCCCGTCGGGCAGTTTGCGGACGCCCGGCGCCGTGTGCAGGCAGACGCCGCCGCTCAGGTCGGCGGGCGGCGCAATGCCCTCGTCGAAAATGCGGATCTGCGTGGCGTCGCGGATGCCGAAGATCGTGCCGTCGATGGTGACGGTGTCCTCCAGTTGCAGTTGCCGGACGTCCGCTTCGCTCAGCGGCGTTTGCAGTTTATAGTGCGCCATTGCCGTAGACCACCTTTCCGTCCGCCGCGATCGTCGCCGACGCCCGCTCGCCGCGCCAGCACTGAATGTTCACCGCCACCGGGTTGTGGCTGATATGGGTGTGCGCCCACTCGATGTTCACCGCCATTGCCGTGGTCGAGCCGCCCAGCCCCTGCGGCCCAATCCCGGTCTGATTGATCAGCCCCAGCATCTCCGTCTCCAGCGACGCGACTTCGGGGTCGCTGTTCGCCGACCCGATTTTGCGAAACGTGCTGGCATCTTTCGCCAACTGCATCGCGACGTCCGAGGTGCCGCCCAACCCGACGCCGACGATCATCGGCGGGCACGGTTTTGCGCCCGATTCGAAGATGCATTGCAGCACGAACTTCTTGATCCCCTTGCGTCCCTCCGACGGGTTCAGCATGCGCAGGAAGCTCATGTTCTCCGAACCCGACCCCTTGGGCGCCATCGTCATCTCGATGCGGTCCGAGCCCGGCGCGAAATCCAGCTTGATGACCGGGATGCCCTCGCCGGTGTTGGTGCCGGTGTGTTTCCGCGTCAGGGGATGGACGGTGTTGGAGCGCAGGGGATATTCGGCGGTGGCCCGCTCGCACGCTCTGCGGATGCGCGCCTTCAATTCGGCAATGTCGATGCCGGCATTCGTCCCCACCACCACCTTGTAGACCGGCAGGCCGGTGTCCTGGCATACCAGCGTGTCCTGCTCGTCGGCCGTCTTGATGTTTTCGAGGATCGTGAAGAGCACCTGCTCGGCGGTGGCGTTGCCGTCCTTCTGCTCGGCGTCGAGGCCGCCGCGGAGCGCCGCTCGGACGTCGTCGGGAATGTCCTTCAGCGCCGTCCAGTAGAGATCGCGCGCGACGGTTTCAATGGTGTCGTAGATCGTTGGCATGCGTCGTTACTCCGAGTTCGGGCGGAGCGATCCGGGTGAACCGCACCGGCTCCAGGTGAAATTTCATCTCTTCCGCGGCGGGCGTGAGGTGGATGTTCTGCAGCCAGGCGGCGTCGGGCGCGGGATAATCCTGGCGGTAATGCGCGCCGCGGCTTTCCGTGCGCAGGGCGGCCGAGCGCGCCACCATTTCGCCGTTCAGCAGAAGATTGGTGAGGTTCATCGCCTCGTTCCAGGACGGGTTGGAGGCCGCCTCGCCGGGCGCGGCCGCGTTTCCCGCGCGCTCCTTCAATTGCCGCAGCCCGTCGATTCCGGCGTCGAGATCGAACCCGTTGCGCACCACGCCCACCCTTTGCCACATGAGCTCGTCAAGGGCGGCGCGCAGCTCGAACACGTTCTCGCCCGAGGTCCGGCCGAGAGGCGCGGTCCACTGCGCCGCGAGCTCGCGAAGCCGGCTTTGGGAAAGCTCCGGCAATTCGCGTCCGACGACAAACGCCGCCATGCTGTCGCCGGCGCGCGCTCCGTACACGATGGAATCCGCCACGCCGTTGCCGCCCAGGCGGTTGGCGCCGTGCACGCCGCCGCCGTCCTCCCCCGCCGCGAACAGCCCTTCGAGACTGGTGCGGCAATCGACGTCCATCCAGACGCCGCCCATCTGGTAATGCGCGCTCGGGGAAACCTCGACGCGGTCGTGCACCAGGTCGAAACCATAGTCGTGGCAGCGCTCCACCATGCCGCGAAAGCTCCGCGCTACGAAATCATGGTCGAGATGGCTGACGTCGATGTATACGCCGCCGCTGGGGGTGCCGCGCCCGGCCATGATTTCCAGGTAGCTGGACCGCGAGATCACGTCGCGCGTCGCCCGCTCCATTTTCTGCGGGTCGTAGCGCTCCATATAGCGTTCGCCGAGGCCGTTGAACAGCCGCGCCCCGGCGCCGCGCAGGCCCTCTTCGAGCAGCCCGCCGGTCGCCATCGATTTGCCGACCAACAGCCCCGTCGGGTGGAACTGGAGCATCTCCATATCGACGAAACGGGCGCCGGCGCGGAACGCCATCGCCATCCCGTCCCCGGCCTTTTCGAGGGAAGGCGAGGAGATGCGGTACATCGTCGCGCCGCCGCCCGAAGCCAGCAGCGTGGCGCGCGCCCGCACGGCGATCAGCTTGCCGGTGCGGATGTTGAGCAGCAGGGCGCCGCAGACTTTGCCGTCCGATGTCAACAGGTCGAGCCCGCGCGTCTCCTGGAGCACGCGGATGTCCTCCTCGATGATGTAATCGCGGAGGTTCGACATGATTTCGATGCCGGTCAAATCGCCTTTGTGAACGGTGCGGTCGAACGACTGGCCGGCAAAGGGTTTCTGGTGGATCGTGCCGTCGGGATTGCGGTCGAACATGCACCCGATGCGGTTTTCCAGCTCCACGATGCGCTCCGGCGCTTCCTTGACGAGAGTCCAGGCGAGCTCCTGGTTGTTGAGGTAGGCGCCGCCCTTGACGGTGTCGGTGAAGTGCCGGTCCAACGAGTCGCCGGGGTTGAGGACCGCGTTGTAGCCGCCCTGCACCATGCGCGTGCAGCCGCTCTGTCCAAGCAGCCCCTTGACCACCACGACGATGCGCAGGTTCCGGCCGGTCTCGTGGGCGTGCACGGCGGCCAGCAGCCCGGCGCCGCCCGCGCCCAGGATCAGAATGTCGGCGTCCAGGTGTTCCATCAGAGGTTCCGGAAGGCGTCGATGCCCCACCACGCCCAGACCAGCCCGGCGGCGACGATCGCGGCCGTCAGCGCCTGCCCCGCGCGGCGTCCGACGCGGCTGTAATCGAGAATGATGTTCCGCAGGCCGTTGAGTCCATGATAGAGCGCCACCAGCAGGAATGCGATATCGATGAACTGCCAGACGGGATTGGCGATGCGGCGCAGCACGGCTTCATACGTGAGATCGCCGCGCCGCAGCTCGGCGGACATGAAGTGCTCCACCCAGAAATGCGCCGCCAGCAGGATCACCAGCAGGGCGCCCGTGATCCGTTGCAGATACCAGCCGATGACGTTGCGATACATGGCCGTCACTGCTTCAGCACCGCGTGCAGGAACATCGGGATCGCGCCGGCGAGAAAGACGATGGCGCCGAGCCCGACGGCATAGACCCAGAAGATGCGGCGTTGTTTGGAGTGGCCGGCGCCGAGATCGAGCAGGGTGATGCGGACGCCGTTCAGGGCGTGCAGGATCACCGTCCCCAACAGCGCGATTTCGAGCAGCTTGAAGAGCGGACTGTGGAAGGTCGCGAGCGCCGCGTTGAACGCCGCCGGGCCGTTGCGCAGCTCGCGGATGGTGTGGACATGGAGGAAAAGGTAGACCAGCAGCAGCAGGCCGGTGGCGCGTTGGATCAGGTGCGCCGTCATGCCGCTGAACTGGTCGCGATATTTTCGCGCCTGGACCGCGAATGCGCTCATGACTTGGAGAATCTCCCGGGGAAGAGCATGGCGCGTTTCAGGCGCGCGATGCTGTCGGTCAGGGTGATGCCTTTGGGGCACACCGCCGTGCAATTGAACTGGGTATGGCAGCGCCAGACGCCGCCGCGTTCGTCGTTGAGGACGGCGAGGCGGCTGGCGACGGCGATGTCGCGCGGGTCGATGAGGCGCAGGAAGGCCTTATTGATGGCGGCGGGTCCGGCGTATTCGCCGCTGGAGCCCTTGACGCCGCATGCCGCGTAGCACGCTCCGCAGGTGATGCAATCGCGCTTGGTGGGCGTCTGTTGCGCGAAGGCGGAAGTCTCGGGGACGATCGCCAGGGTTTTCGAGTTCGGATCGCGCGGGCGGAATTTCGGTTGGATGCGCTTCCACTGGTCGAAGAACGGCTCCAACGAGACGACGAGGTCCTTGACGACTGGCAAATTCGACAGCGGCGCCACGTGGACGGTCTTCGACGCCAGGATGCGCACGCGGGTCTTGCAGGCGAGGCGCGGGACACCGTCGATCTCCATGGCGCACGTGCCGCACATGCCGACGCGGCAGGCGCAGCGGAAGGAAAGCGAGGGATCCTGTTCCCGCTGCACGCGGAAGAGGGCGTCGAGCACCGTCATGCGGTCTTCGAGCGCCACGTCGAACTGCTGGGGGCCTTTGGAAATGCCGCCGGCGGCGGAGCGTGAAATGCGGAATCGGTAGGTCTGTTCACCCGCTGGAACAGGAAGGGCGCCCATGAACCGAATCAGTATACCATTCGAGTGTGCAGACCCGCCGTATCCGCCTGAGCTTCGTGGAGACTGGAGAATCGGCCATCGCCGAGCTGCTTCCCGGGGAAGCCCCGGGGACTTGTGAGCTGATCTGGTCGCGGCTGCCGCTCGAAGCGAAGGCGATTCACGGCATGTACTCCGGCGCCGAGGTGTTCACGATGGTGGAGGACGCGCCACCCTCGTTGGTGGAGAACCTGGTGCAATTGCCGCTGCCTGGAGAACTGCTGTATTTCTACGACGACGGCAGAGGGGGAGTCGGCGCCCGCAAGGCGGTGGGCGAGATCTGTATCGTGTATGGCCGCGGCGTCGTGCTGCGCGCGCACGAAGGCGTGCCGACGCAGGCGAGCCTCTTCGCCCGTATCCCGGGAGACTGGAAGCACGACTGGACAGCGTTCGCCCAAGCCTGCCGCCGTTGCAGATGGGAAGGCCCGCAGCGGCTGCGGATGGAGCGGGCGGAGGGTAGTTGAGCCAAAAAGGCAGGCATCAGAAATGACGATTAGACGATACCCGGTGGTGATTGAGCCGACCTCGACCGGTTTCTCGGCATTCTCCCCCGACGTTCCGGGATGCGCGGCAGTCGGGGGGACAGAGGAAGAGACGCGCCGAAATTTTCAGGATGCTCTGGCGTGCCACTTCGAGTTGATGCGTGAGATCGGAGAACCGATTCCCGAGCCAACAGGCCGGATTTACCCGACCTGATACCGCTTCACCTGCTCCTCGTCCAATTCCACGCCGAGGCCGGGGGTAGTGGGGGCGCGGGCCTCGCCGGCGCGGATGGGGAGGGGTTCGCGCAGCAACTCGGCGGTGTAGAACATGGGGCCGATGATGTCGCAGGGCCAGTCGGCTCCGAAGGCGGGGGTGGCCAGGGCGAGGTGGATCATGGCGGCGCTGCCGACGCCCATCTCCAGATTGCTGCCGATGGTGCAGCCAAGGCCGGCGGCTTCCGCGACGGCGGCGATCTTTCGCGCGGGGCCGATTCCAGCGGATTTTCCAACGTAGATCGAAAGGACATCGGCGGCGCCGGCTCGCGCCAGAGCGGCGGCGTCCTGGGGCGTATATACGCTTTCGTCGGCAATTACCGGGGTGTCGATGGCGCTGCGGACTTCCGCCAGCCACTCGACGTCGCCGGGGGGGACGGGCTGTTCGGCGAACCACAGGTCGAACTCTTCCAGGCGGCGGATCATTTCGATGGCTTTGACGGGGGTCCAGGCTCCGTTGGCGTCGATGCCCAGGCGGATTTCGGAGCCGATGGCGGCGCGGACTTCGCGGACGCGGGCGATATCCTGCGCGTCTTCGATCCCGACCTTCACCTTCATGGCGCGAAAGCCCTGGTCGACCGCCCAGGCGGCAATTTCGGCGGCGCGGCGCGGATCCAGGCCCGAAATTGACCATTTTGTGGGCACAAATTCGCGAAATTGACCCCCAAATAGTCGAAAAAGAGGTAAATTTGCGGCCTTTCCGAGGATGTCCCAGAGCGCCATTTCGATGGCCGCCCGGGTGAACGGGTGGCCGAACAGGGACTGCCGCATGCGGAGCGTCAGCGCCTCGATGTCGCGCGGATCCTGGCCGGTGAGGAGCGGCTCGAAGATGGTGGCGATGAAATGCGCGGCGGTGACCTGGTCCTCGCCGCTCCATCGCGGGGTGCAGGAGACCTCGCCGAGGCCGGTGATTCCCTCGTCGGTGTGGACCTTCACCAGGAGGAACGGCGAGACGGAGTGCGTGCCGCCTTTGGCGCGGATGGCGAGCCGCTCGTGAATGGGCACGCGGACGGGGATGGTCTCGATCGAGGTGATTACCATGTGAGCAGATCCTCGACAAAGGCGGCGACGTCGCGGACGATGGCTTCGAAGAAGCGGCGGCCCTTTTCGGACGTGGCGAGGTCGGGATGGCCGACCACGCCGCTCGAGGAGATCTCGTGGAACTCGTTGACCGAGTAGGCCGGCTTGGCGTGCTGCATATCGGCCTGGCGGTAGGGCGAGGTGTGGGCCGGTCCGTCGCGGCGCGCGAGATCCATGCGGACGCGGTCGGGATGGAGGTGGAGCATGAGGGACGTCTCCATTTCGCAGGCATGGCCGAGGCCGCCCAACTCCGATTCGCGGATCTGGCGGATACTGGCGGCGGCGAGCATCCAGTAGGCGGCGTAGAGGACGTGCACGCCGGGGCGGCCGGCGAGCTCGGTCTTCACTTCACGGAGCGCCGCGCGGACGGGGATATCGTTGCCGCCGTGGCCGTTGAGGAGGAGGATGCGGGTCGCGCCCATGGCCAGGATGGAACGGCAGAGGTCCTGAATGACGGCGATGTAGTGCATCTGCGGGATGTCGAGCGTCCCGGGGAACTGCATGTGGTGGGTGGAGTGGCCGATCCACAGCGCCGGGAGGAGGAGGACTTTGCCGGGCAGCGCGCTTTCGAGGGCGCCGGCGATAGCGGTGACGAGATCGGTGTCGGTGGTGAGCGGCAGGTGGGGGCCGTGCTGCTCGAAGGAGCCGAGGGGGGCGACGACGACCAGATCCTGGAACGGCAGTTTTGCGACTTCGGGTGAGGTGAAGGTGGATAGCCGCATGTCAGACTCCCACCGACCAGGTATTGCCGCCCGCCCTGAGCCCGCCGGATTTCAGGACTTCCGCGCCATGGGCGGCGCCGGCGACTTCTTCGGGGACTTCGATGCGATGGCCGTGGGCTTCCAGGGCGCTTCGGGCGGCGGGGTCGAAGTTGGCGGAGACTTCGAGGGGGTCGCCGGTCAGGGTATGGAGGCGCGGGGCGGCGGCGGCCTGGTAAGCGGTCGCGCCTTCGTCGACGATGCGCTGCACGAATTGGGGAGCGACGCTGACGATACGGCGGCCTCCGCGCGCGCCGATGGCGACATCGCGGCCGGGGAGGCGGACGATCATCGGGCAGACATTGTTGAGGGGTCGCTTGCCCGGTCCGGGGGAATTGGAGCGGCCGGGACGTGGGTCGAAGCGGCACATTCCATGGCCGAGGATGATGCCGGTTCCGGGGACTGCGAGGCACGAGCCGAAGAGGCCGCCCTGCGAGATCGTCATGGATACCAGATTACCCTCGGAATCGGCCGCCGCGACGTGGACGGTGCCGTGCGGCGAGGCGCCGGCGCCGGTTGGGCCGAGCCGGCGGCGCCACATGCGGGGGAGGACGGCCGCCCATCGCTCCCAATAGGCGGGAGCGGGATCGGAGGCGAAATCGGAGAGGGCTTCGAGGGCGCTGTAGCCACCGTTGGGGGCGATGGCGGTGTGGATGACGGCGGCGCCATATGCGCCGGAGAAGGGTTCGGTGACGCGGGGTTCGAAGGCGGCCATATCGGCTCGTGTGAGAATGCCGCCTTGGGAAGCGACGAAATCGGCGATGGCGCGGCCGAGCTCGCCGTCGTAGAAATCGCGCCAGCCGGCGGTGGAGAGGCGGGCGAGGGTGCGCGTCAGGTCCGGTGAGGGCCACGCGCCTTCGGACACGATGGCGGGGGCGACGTCGCGTTTCCGGGCGACGGATTCGCGGACCAGGTCGTAGGGGAGTCCCGCTTCGAGCAGCTCCTGCGCGGGGGCTACGATCTCCGGCCAATGCAACCGACCCCAGTGTTCCCAGAGGGTTCCGACGCCGCCGAGAAATCCGGGGACGCCGACGGCCAATGGTCCGTAGACGTTGGCGTCGCCGCGGACCGAGCAGTCGTATTCGAGCTCGTTAATGCCGCGCTTGCCGGGCGTGGGCGGCAGGACTTCATACATGTCCTCGCGGGTGGCGGCGGGGGCGACGGAGTTGGCGTCGATCGACCAGATCTGTCCTGTGGCGCCGACGAGGACGACACCGGCGGCGACGTAGCCGCCGAGATCGACGGCTTGCGGCTCCAGCATGGCGCAGGCGAGGCAGGCGGCGGCCGCTGCGTCGATGGCGTTGCCGCCGCGCTCGAAGATGCGGCCTCCGGCGCGGGCGCCTCCGGCGGGTCCGGTGGCGATAACGCCGCGGGTGGCGGTGACTTCCGTGCCTTCGACCATGCTCATGGGTTTTCGGGGTGTTGGAACCGGAACCACAGGAAGAAGCCGTAAATGGAAAGCGCGATACCGACAAAAAGCAGCCACCAGACGCGGAAGTCCTTCCAGCCGCCGTAGATTGCCTGGAGCTTGGGCGGGAGCAGGGCATAGCGTGGCGTCCAGATGATGCCGGTGGTTTTCTCCTTTGGAGGCGCGGCGGTGAGGAGGGAGGTGGTAATCATCACGAGCATGCAGAACGCCCAGGAGATCAGCGCGCGATGCAGGTAATTGCTGTACGGGTGCAGCCAGGCGACGCGCTCGAACAGCACGTATTGCAGGAGCAGGGTGAAGGGGAAGCCGAGGCAGATGGTGGTCAACGCGGCTGTGCCGGTGGCGCGGCGCCAGAGAATGCCGAGGGTGAAGATGACAGCGAACGGGGGCGCGATGTACGCGAAGACGTTCTGAATGAGGACGAAGAGGAAGGCCGCTTTGAGGGTGGTGTAGTACAGCGCGATGGCGATGCTGCCGAGCAGGACGAGGAGGCCGCTCCACTGTCCGGCGCGCACGAGCTCGTGCTGGCCGGCGGCGGGCCTCCAGAGCTTCTGGTAGAGATCGATGGTCAGGATGGTGGAGGTCGAATTGAGCATCGAAGAGATGTGGGACATCAGTGCGGCGGCGATGGCCGCGAGAATCAGGCCGCGCAAGCCGGAAGGGATCAGCGATTTGACGAGCATCAGGTAGGCGGAATCGGGGCGGTCGAGATGCGGGAACATTTTGTACGCGATGATGCCGGGCAGAACGAAGAGGGCGGGGGTGATGATGTGCAGGAAGCCGGCGCCGACGACGCCGACGCGGGCGTGCCATTCGTCTTTGGCCGCGAGGCAGCGCTGGACCAGGTGCTGGCTGGCGCAGTTGTACCAGATGCCGACGCTGAGGAAGCTGGTGAAGACGCCAGTCCAGGGGAACAGTTCGTGCCGGGAGGTGTGGAAGACCTGGAACTTGCCGGGGTAGTCGTGCACGAGTTGGGAGAGGCCGCCGACTTTGGCGAGACCGAGCACGGGGACGAGAATCCCGCCTACCAGGAGGACGACCATTTGCATGAAGTCGGTCCAGGCGGCGGAGCGCAGGCCGCCATAGATCGTGTAAGCGCCGGTGAGCAGGCCGAGCGCCACGATGCCCCAGAGGATGTTCAGGCCGAACATGCTCTCGAGGGCGATGCCGCCGGCGAAGAGGGAGCCGGCGATCAGCGAGGCGATGTAACCGAGGATGAGGAAGGCGGCGAAGATATAGCGGCACGCGGAGTTATAGCGGCGCTCCAGAAACTCCGGCATGGTATAGAGGCCGGTGCGCATGTAGTAGGGCAGGAAGATCCAGATGAGGAGGGTATAGACGATCCAGGCGTTCCAGCCGAAGGCGGCGATGACGATCCCCTGCGAATAGCCGGCGCCGACCTGGGCGATGAAGTGTTCGCTGCTGACGACGGCGGCGACCATCGAGGTCCCGACGACGTACCAGGGCAGCCCCTTGTCGCCGAGGAAATAGTCTTTCGCGTCGCGGCGGCCGTCGCGTCCGGCCCAGAAGCCGATCACGAGCGAGACCAACATGTAGACGGCGAAGATCGTGAAATCGAGCCCGTTCAGGTCGATGCGCGGGCTCAATAGCGCACCTCGACGGTGTACCGCCGGGCGCCCGGCGCGAGGCGGACGACGCCGTTTTCGAAATCGCAATCGCGGTAATCGGCGCCGTTGACGAGGACGCTCTTGACCGGGTGGCGCAGGTTGAGCAAGAGGCGGGCGGGGCGGTCGGGGGCATCGACGATGGCGCGGACGCCGCCGCGCTCGCCGGTCACCTGCATCGAGACTTTGCCGAAGTAGGTGGGCAGGGCGGTGACGCGGACCTGCTTACCGGTGTCGAGCCAGGCGCGCGGGGCGCCGCGGAGCAGGTGAAGGTCGCCGGTCTCGATGTTGTCCTTGAGGTCCTCCATGACGAGGGCGTTGCGGAGCATGAGGAGCGTGTCGGCGTTGGAGGCGGAGTTGGGGAAGTCGAGGCCGGCGGCGACATAACCTCCGTCCTGCGTGTTGTAGCGGATGAAGGGGGCGCCTTCCGACGACACATAGGTGTAGCGCGACATGCCGAATGCCAGGCGGCCGTAGAAGCCCAGGAGGAATTCCGGAATCTGTCCGGCGCGGAGGCGGAAATTGTAATAGCCGCCGTCATAAACCGAGTTGACGGCGCCAAATCCTTCGTAGCGCGCCCCGTGGGAACGGGTGAGGCCAAGGGTGAAGCCGTTGCGCTCGTGGAGATAGTCGGCGATCCAGTGCGCCACCTGGTCGGAGGGGTTGAAGAAGTTGTAATGAAACTCCATGTCCGCCCAAAAGTGCGAGTAGGAGCCCTGGAGGCGGCCATTGGCGAGGTCGTCGTACGGCTCGGGGCCGTAGTCGGGGGTTTTAGCGAAATAGAGCGTCTGTAAGTCCAGGAAGGGCGGGCGGCCGGGCACGCGGATGGCGGCGCGCTCCATGGCGCTCATGAGGGTCTTGCGGAAGGCGGCGGCTTCCTCGACATATTTCCGGCCGCGATCGCGGTCGATGCCGGAGGACTCGAGGAAGCGTCCGAAATCCTGGAGGCCCTGACAGTTGGTGATGTTGTGGCCGAGGACGTACACCGTTTGGGTGCTCGCCTGGACGTCGGCGCCGGGCTTATCGGGCGGGAGGAGGCCCCAATGCAACGCGGCGGGATCGCCCTTCATGGAGCTGTGGCGGTCGGAGATGATCTCGTCGGCGACACGGTAATAGTCGGTCTTGAAGCGCTCGAAGAGGTCGGTCTTGCCGGTGAGGCGGTAGTTTTCGAGGAGGTGGTGGAGCACCATGGCGCGGCGGTTCTGGTATTTGCGGCCGGCCCCCGCGGGCGTGATGCTCATGTCGACGAACCACGGCTGGAGGGCGTCGGCATAGTCGGGGAAGCCGTACATGGCGAAGACGTGGGCGGCGTTGCCGTTCTCCTGCGGGTAGGTGGAATCGTTGTAGCGGATGCCCGAACTGTACGTAAAACGGGGTCCGTCGGCGAGGACGAAGTTCTGCAGGAGGAGGGCTCGCCAGATATTGTTGACGCGCGGTTCGGGGACGTCGATCTTCGCGCCGCCATCGAGCAGATCTTCCCAAAAGGCGCGGATGCGTTTGTGCGCCGCCTCGAAATCGGCGACGGTGGCCGCGGCCATCTGGTGTTTGGCATCGGGCACGTAAGGGATCTTGAAGGCGACCGCGACGGATTCGCCTGGCGCGAGGGCGAATTCGCGGCGCGCGTCGCTGCTGGAGAGGAGGACGGCGCCTTTGGCATCGAGCACGCGGGCGCCTTCGCGGACGAGCTTGCCGTCGTCATTCAGGACGACTTCGGGCTGGAGCACAGCGGTGCGCGGGGCGGTCGAGATGTTCGTCATCTCGAACTGCACGTAGGCGATGTCCCAACCGCCGCTTTCTTCTTTGGGCTGATTGGCGAGAGCGGTCTCGCGGTAGCGGACGCCGTTGACCTCGTAGGACGCGACCACAACGGGCAGGTAGCCGAGTTCGTAACCGATACTCGAATAGTGGGTACGGTCGCGCCCGAAGGGGTCGGCGTTGGGGCCGACGCGAAAATGCACGACG
Organism: uncultured Solibacteraceae bacterium; assembly: GCA_964608645.1. Lineage (GTDB taxonomy): Bacteria > Acidobacteriota > Terriglobia > Bryobacterales > Bryobacteraceae > CAZSQK01. The sequence goes on from CAZSQK010000078.1 coordinate 15,007, forward strand.
GTGTTGTGGGCCAGCGGCTGGACGCCGGTCGCGCCGTAGCGGTCGGTGAGGCGGCCTTTGACGAGATTGCAGGCGATGGCGCCGTTCCAATAGATGGCGAACTCGTCGGAGTAATCGCTCATCGGCTGGCGGGGATCGGAGTAGGTGCCGAGGACGGTGCGGTCGAGGATCCGGCCGGGGTAGAGGGCCGCCAAGGCGTCGAAGGACGGTTCGCCGGCGGCGAGGACCCTCTTGGCGAGGGGATCGTCGGGGCCGTTCATCATGAGCGGCTCCCACTGTTTGCCGGCGGCCATGGCGGCGGTCTCGGCCGGGGTGAACTCGACGGCGCGCGCCCAGGAGTCGGTGAGCGCGACGTAGCGGTCTTTGATGGCCTTGGAAACGGCGGGGTCCTGAACGATCGTGGCGCGGTCCGCCGCGACGGCACATCCCCAGATCAGAAACAGCAGCAGCCCTAGTGGTTTCATGCCGAAGTTGACTGATAATAACAGAAGCCACGCGGCCCCGGAATGATCCTCGACTTTCACTGCCACTACAGCCCCACTTTTTTTCGGTATCGCGAATACCGGATGGATATCGAACACGTCGTTGCCGAGTTGGATCGGCACGGGGTGAGTCAGGCAGTGCTCAGCGCGGCGGGCGAATTCGCCGCGTATGCGACAGCGGAGGGCAATGCGGCGGTGGCGGACGCAGCGCGGCGGTTTGCGGGCCGCTTCGTCGGCTTCGCGACGGTGAATCCGTGGGCGCGCGCGGCGGGAATCGAGGCGCTGCGCCGCGCGCATGGCGAGCACGGCTTCACGGGGCTGGTGATCCATCCGATCCTGCAAGGCTTCGAGGCCAACGACCCGCTGGTGTTTCCGCTGGTGGAGGCGGCGCTGTCGCTGGATATGGTCGTGTACGTGACGGGAGGGGCGCCGTACCTGGCGATGCCGTACAAGATCGCGGATCTGGCGGGACGGTATCCCGAGGGGCGCTTCGTGATGGGGCACGCCGGGTGGGATTTTCACTTCGACGTTCCGTATTGCCTGGAGGCGTGCCCGAACCTGTGGGCGGAGACATCGAAGAACGGGCTGGCGAATCTGGAGGCGTTGGCGCGGAAGTTCGGGTCGTCGCGGCTGCTGTTCGGGTCGGACCATCCGTTCAGCAGTTATGAGGGCGAGATCGAGAAGATCCGGCTGCTGCCGGGGTTGACGGACGCGGACCGCGAGAATATTTTTGGGGGCAACGCCCGCGCGCTGTTGCGGCTGGAGGCTGGATGATTGTCGATGCGCATGTGCACCTGATGACGGACACGACCGGTTGGTACGCCTACAAGAAATCGGCCGGCGGGTCGGACGCGCGCACGTGGGACGCGGAGGCGACGGTGCGGCTGTTGGATGAAGCGGGGATCGACCGGTGCTGGCTGTTCACGCTCGCGGGGCTGTACGGGTTCAACGACTGCCGGACGGCGAACGACCAGGTGATCGAGGCGGCGCGGCAATTTCCGGATCGGCTCGTGCCGTTTTGCACGGCGTTTCCCAATCAGGATGCGAAGGGCGCGGCCGGCGAAATCCAGCGCTGTCTCGACGAGGGGTGCCGTGGGGTGAAGTTCCACCCGTGGCTGCAATCGTTCCCGGCGAACAGCGCCTATCTTTACCCGTCGCTCGAGTTGTGCGGGCGGCGGCGGATTCCGGTGCTGTTTCACACGGGCACGCCGCCGTATTCGCAGCCGTTCCAGGTGATGGAGCAGGCGCGCCGATTCCCGGACGTGCCGTTTGTGATCGGGCACTTTGGGAAGATCATGTTTCTGGATGCGGTGCGGTCGGCGGAGATGTGTCCGAATGTGTATCTGGAGACGTCGGGGGCCCAGGTTTCGGATCTGCAGTTCGCGCTGGAACGGATCGGGGTCGAACGGATTTTGTTCGGGACGGATTTGCCGATCGGCGGCGCGGCGTCGGCGAAGTGGAATATGGTGAAGATCCGGTCGGCGATGAAGAACCGTGAGCGGGAGGCGGCGATTTTCGGGGGCAATGCGTTGCGAATGATGGGGTGAGCGGCAAGCCTGGAGGCTCGCTACAGCGGGGCTACGGGGATGTGGGGTTGGACGCGGCGGTCTATGTGGAGGGGGTTGCGGAGGGGGCGGCCGAAACCTTCGAAGGAGACCACCATTATGTCTGCTTCCTGTAATTGGAGGCCGGCTCCGTAGCTGAAGGCGTCGGCTCCGAAGAAGTGAATGTGGGCGTCGCCGGGGCGGCGGTGGGCTTCGTATTTGAAGTGGTGGTGCTCCAGATTGGCGACGGTGTGCGACATGTTCGACTCGCCCGACGCGATCTTCTGCGACCACAATACCTTTCCTTCCCGTTCGATGGCGACGACTCCCGGCGCTGCGGTGAAATCGGGATCTACAACCAGTTCCGGACCCATCGAGCAGACGCGCAGCTTGGAGTGCGCGAGATACAGGTAGCTCTGTTTCTCGAGGACATGATCGGAGAATTCGTTTGCCATCGCCATCCCTACGCGGCGGGGGCGGCCTTCTTCATCGATCACATACAGACCTGCGACTTCGGGCTCCTCGCCGCCGTCGCCGCCGAACGGGGGGACGTCCAGGGGCTCGCCGTGGGCGCGGAGGATGGTTCCACAGCCTTTGTAGAACCACTCCGGGGAGACGCCGATCTCGCCGGGGGCGGGACGACCTCCTTCGAGGCCGGCGAGATACATGCGCATGCTGTCGGAGAGCTCGGCGGGGTTGTGGTGCATGGCCTGGCGATTGTCGGCGCTGGCTTTGTGGGTGAGGCCGGTTCCGGTGACGAGGCAGCGCGCGGGCTCCGGGTGGGTGAACGGCGGCAGGAGGCGCCACTCGGATTGAAGCCGGTACACGGGGTCGTAATCGACCGTCTCGCGCGAGGGCCGGGCGGCGTCGGCCAGGCGCTTTCCGGCGCGGAGGGCGGACTGGGCAAGCGCGTACACCGAATCGCAGGCTTCGAGCAGGCGGAGGCTGGCGCCTTCGACGATCGCGACGCGGGTCTCGCCGGACGGGGACTGGAGCTGGACTAATCGCACCGAGCCATTAAAACACAACCTTCAGCGCGATCTGCATCTGGCGGCCGCCGGTCTGCGTTCCAGTGACGGCGCCGGTGTTCGCCTGGCCGATATTGAGCACCGGATTGCCGAGGTTCACCTCGTTGAACGCGTTGAACGCTTCCCAGCGGAACTGCACGAATCGCTGCTCGCCGAAATAGAAGTTTTTCATGATCGACGCGTCGAGAGTGTGGATGGCGGGGCCGGAGACTACGCCGATGCCGGCGTTGCCGAACACGGTCGCCTTGGGGATTCCGAATACGCAAGGGAGACTCGCCAGGGTCTGATGGCAAACTCCGGCGGTGTCCACGTAATTCGGATTGAACCAGTGGCCGACGCCCGGTTCGTCGAGGTGCGGATCGGCGAGGAGATAGGGACGGGTGTTATAGCCGTTGCCGAGAGTCGTGCCCGGCACCAGAAAGGTCAGGGGCTGGCCCGAGTTGAACTGGTAGATCGAAGAGACCTGCCATCCGCCGAGGATGCCATTGGCGAGTTTCGGCATATGCGACGCAAAGCGTTTGCCACGGCCGAAGGGCAATTGGTAGATTCCGTTGAAGCTGAGGATGTGGCGGCGCTCGAGGACGGACGGTCCGCGGTTGTAACCGGCGGGCGCGAATGGCGTGCGCTGGGTGGCGCCGAGCAGAGTCTGGTAGTCGTCGATGGCGCGGGCGAACGTCCAGGAGAGGTTGTAGCTCAGGCCGTTATTGAAGCGGCGCTCCATGATCGCCTGGAGGGAGTTGTACCAGGAGTTGCCGGTGTTCTGATACACGAAGACATTGCCGAGGCGCGGGTAGGGCTTGGCGTTCTGGAGATTGGAGTAGGTTCCGGGCGGAACTTCGTTGAGCGATTCCTTGGTGATGAGGTGGTAGCCGCGATTGCCGATGTAGGACACCGTGAGGGCGGATTTCAGGAGGGGAAGGGCCTTCTGGATGGAGAAATTCCACTGTTCGGCGTTGTTCGGCTTGACGTTGTAGGCGGCATTGACGATGGATGGCGCGACGAAAGCGCGCGGCTCGGCGGGGAACGCGGTCTCCCACTGCTGGTTCGAAGCCTTGGCGAAGGTGATGGTTTCGCTGAGCCAGTAGGGCGGTCCGATGATCGAGGAGCCGGTGTAGTTGCCCTGGTAGCTCGAGGTGAACATGCCCCAGGCGCCGCGGATGACGAGGTCGTTGCCACCCAGCGGGCGCAGCGCGAAGCCGACGCGCGGCGAAAGGTAGCCCGAGGCTTCGAATAAGCCGGCGGGGACTCCGGCTTGCGTGGCGGGGATCCAGAGGTCGGATGTGGCCGGACCGAGGAAGGGGCCGACGGGCTGGCAGGTGAGATCGACCTTGCCGTCTTTGTTCACGCCCGCCAGAATCTTGCCGCGAGCGGGGTCGAAGGTGGCGCCGCAGCCGCGCACGAACTGCTTCTCGTTCCAATGGTCATAGCGCAGCCCGATGTTGAGCGTGAGGCGGCGCGACACACGGAAATCGTCCTGCACATAGAGCGCCTCATAGGGCGAGTGCGCGACGCCGAAATCGCCCAGGGGGAAATTGCGCGACGCGGACTGAACGAGCCCGAGGAGATAATCGGCGAAGCTGTTGCCGGTGTATTGACCGTTGAAGGTGAAGGAGCCGCGGGGCGCAGAGGAGGCGTGGTGGGTGGCGGTGCGGCGGTCGGAATATTCGGCGCCGACGACGATCGTGTGTTTATTCAGGATCACATTGAGGGTCGCGATCTCGCCGAAAAGCTCGCGTTTGAACGAGGACGGAACCTGCTGGGGATACGAGAAGCCGCTGAATGCCGTAATGCCGACGGTGGGAAGGCCGATGGTGTCCTCCATCAGGGACGTCGGGAAGCCTTGCAGGCCGGCCTTCTGGTTGAGATTCTCCTGGCCAACGACGGGGGACGTGCCGTGGGTGGTGGAGTGGGAGAATTCGGAGCCGAGGCTGAGCACCATGCGCGGGGTCAGGGTCCAATCGAAACTGACGCCCAGGCTGTGCTGGCGGATGGTCTGGTTCACGTAGATATCTGGCTTGTAATCGAGGCTCTGGGAGTCATGCGCGCTGCGCGTCCAGCGGCCATACAGGCGCTTGTTGGGGGAGATCTGGTCGTCGAGGCGCATGAAGAAGTTCGTGCCGTCGTCGGGAATCGGCGCCTGGGCCACGAAACGGTCGCCGGTGCTGGTGTTGGGCTGGAGGAAATAGGGGAGGAAGAATTTCGAGGCGCCGGAGAAGCGGGCGGCGGGGACCTGGTTATTGGCGAATGGCTGCCCGGTGAGCGGATCGGTGATGCGGGTGCTGCCGAAATTCCCGGCCAGGAGGGCGGGACTGATGGCGAAGGAATTGAACAACTGCTCGGTGCGGATCTTAGTGTCTTCCAGGCTGGCAAAAAAGAAGGCTTTGTCCTTGCGGATGGGCCCACCGGCGCTGCCGCCGAACTGATTGCGGCGCAGCTTCGGCCGGGTCAGGGCGAAGGTGTTGCGCGCGTCGAATATGTCGTTGCGGAGGAATTCGAAGACGGAGCCATGATAACCGTTGGTGCCGCTCTTGGTGATGAGCTTGACCTGCAGCGGGTGCCGACCGCTGGCGGCGGTGAAGTTCGATGTCTCGACGCGGAACTGGGCCACGGAATCGAGGTTGGGGATGATCATGCCGCCCTCGGTGCTGGGATCGTTGTGGTCCTGTCCATCGACGGTGAAGAGGGTTTGGTCGGTCCGCATGCCGAGTCCCTGGACGGTGCGGGTATCGGTATTGCCGCCGAGGCCGAGGTAGCGCATGCCGGGCGTCAGGGAGACCATCTGGATGGAGTCGCGGCCGTTCAGCGGAAGTTCGCGGATCTGCGCCTGTTCCACGGAGCCGTTAATGCCCGACTGCTCGGTCTGGACGAGTTCGACGCCGGCGATTACGGTGACTTCCTGCTGGGTCGTCCCGACCTGAAGGACCGGAGAGACGCGGCGGTTATCCTGCGCGGTGAGGGGCAGGTTCTGCAACTGCCATGTAGCGAAGCCGGCCTTTTGGACCGTGACCGAGTAGACGCCGCGCGGCAAGGCGAGGATCTGAAAGTAGCCATTGGCGTCGCTGACGGCTTTTTGGGCGACGCCGGTTTCGATGTTGGTGACGGTGATGGCGGCTTCGGGGATCACCGAGCCGGTGAAATCGGCGACAGTCCCAAGGATGGACCCTTCCGTGCCGGTCTGGGCGAAGGCGGAAAGAGAGAAGAATAGGAGAACGGCGATGGCACTCCAAAGCGCGGCTTTCATGCGACCCCTCCCAAGAAGATGGTTGGAATTACCTTAATGCACGCGGGATGGTCTGTCAAGTTGAGGAGCGAACGTGGACCTAGATCCGGCGCTGGGGCTCGCGATGTAATGGTTGTGGTGTTTATCGCGACAAGCCACCAACTCGGCCAGGAGTTTCCACCGGACAACTCACGCTGCTCGCTGTGCTGCTACTAATGTCGAAGGACGCCGTGGGGAGTGACCGGCGAGCGACCGCGTGGCGGATCGGCGACCTGGACGTGGAACGGCAGCAGGCCTAACGCGGGTCAGGGCAGGCGCGAGCATCCGCCTTCACGGTCTCACGTTTGCGACGGCTCCGCAGTAAATTCGGAGTCGCGAGAATAAGAGAAGGCCGATGCGCCGCGCCTCACGCTGGCTACCGGATACAAATCACGAAATTACGCGCTCTTCTTAGCTGCCGCCCAACGTTTACGCTGTGCTTCCGCGATGCGCGCCCGCCCTTCAGCCGATATACGGCGTTTCTTGCGCGCGATCGTCTTCACGACGGCGGGGCCGGATGCCGAGGCAGCCGGACCGCGCCCGAGGCGCTTTTTAATATCGGCGATTGCTTTGGCAATCGTAACCGCTTGCGTCTGATACCCAACAAGTGCAGCTTCTAGAAACGAATTATCTTCCCGTGCCATGAAGGTATTATAGTATCTCGAAGTCTGATTCCGATAGTAAAAACTGATAATTATCAGGCGAGCGGAGTCGGAGTAGGATGAATTCCTTACAGGCCCGCCCCGCCGATGCGGATCATATCAGTAGATATACGGAGGCCTGGATGCTATTCTGCAGCCGGCCGACACGGCCGGTGGCAAGAAAAGAGGCAGGAGCATGACTAAGTTCGTCGTGTCAGAACTACGCTCTCGTATGGCGAGCTCACTCGCACTTCTGAAACGTTGTGATAAGTGTTTCGCGGGAATTCCCCCCGGCCTCTTCGTGGCCGCCCTGTTGCCCTGCGCGGCAATGGGGGATCTGCGCGTGGGCGCAGCCAAGCGAACCGTGACTCCGGATCTGGAGAAACACGGCCCGGTGTACATGGCGGGCTTCGATCATAATCGCAAGGCCACGGGCGTTCATGACGATCTCTACGCCCGCTGCATCGCGTTCTCGACAGGCGCGCGGCCGCTGGTGATCTGCGGCGTGGATGTGATCGGCATCTTCTGGGACGACGCGCGAAAGATCCGGGCGAAGGTCGAAGCGGACGTGATTGTGGCGGCGCTGCACGATCATGAAGGTCCCGACACGATGGGGCTGTGGGGACCGGGGCCGGCGCAGACCGGGATCAACGAATCGTACATGGAGTTCCTGGTGGAGCGCACCGCCGAGGCGGCGCGGGAAGCCATCCGCGGCATGCGGCCGGCGCGCATCCGGTTGGCCCTGGTCGCGGCCGCCGAGCTCGACACGTTCATCGATGACACGCGGCCGCCGGTGGTGCACGACGCCGCTATCGTGGCATTGCGCGCGGATGCGATGGACGGGACGCCGATCGCGACGTTGATCAACTGGGCGAATCATCCGGAGACGCTCGGGTCGAAGAACACGCTGGTCACGGCGGATTACCCGGCTTCGCTGTATCGCGAAGCGGAGCGGCTGATGGGTGGGACGGCGGTGTTTGTCAATGGGGCGATCGGAGGGATGCAATCGCCGCTCGGGTCGACGGTGAAGGATCCGGCGACGGGAAAGGTGGTCGCGGAGAAGACGTTTGAAAAGGCGGATTCCATCGGCGGGCGTGTGGCGAAGCTGGCGGCGGAGGCGCTCGCGAAGGCGAGGCCGGTGACGCTGGATTCGTTTGTGTTCCGCGAGAAGCTGATCGGGATTCCGATGACCAATCCGGGGTTTCAGCTCGCAGCGAAGGCGGGTGTTTTCGGCGGGCGCAAGCAGCCGAATGCTGACGGGACGACGACCACGCCGGTCGGGTATATCCGGTTCGACCGGGGGGCGCGGCCCGAGTTGGAAATCGCGCTCGTGCCGGGCGAGTTGTATCCCGAGTTGAGCGTCGGCGGCGTCGCGCGGTATGACGGGGCGGACTTTCCCGAGGCGCCGGTGGAGCCCGCGGTGAAGCAGCAGATGACCGCGCCATTCCGGATGCTCTTCGGCCTGGCGGACGATGAGGTCGGATATATCATTCCGAAGGCCGAATGGGACGAGAAGGCGCCCTTTCTGCAGGGCGCTGCGAAAGCGTGGTACGGCGAGGTGAACTCGCTGGGGCCGGAGGCGGCCCCGGCGATCGCGAAAGTGCTGCAGGAGCTGATGAAGTGATGCCGGCAAACTGCCGGCACTTAGAACGATAGCTTGCCGCCGAATTGAATCACCCTCGACCCTACCGATGTGGAGGTGATGTTCCCAAAGGTCGCGGCCTCGATATTCGCATTGGGATTGCTGAATTCGGGGTTGTTCCAGATGTTGAAGGCTTCCGCGCGGAATGTGAAGCGGAGGCGCTCCTTGATCTGGAAGGTCTTGAACAGCGACATGTCGGTGTCGAACAGGTGCGGTCCGCGCAGGATGTTCCTGCCGGCGTTGCCATAGGCGAAGATGCCTTGCGCGATGTTGCCTGGGACGGCGAATCCTGACTTGTCGATGCAGCCCAACAGGTGTCCGGCGCCGCAATCGTAAACCGGCGCCTTGAGGACATTGGGACGCTGTGTGCCTTGAGAACTGGTGTTGGCGGCGTCGGTGTTCATGGACAAATTGAACGGCGTTCCGCCTTGCATCGTTGTAATGCCGTTGATCTGCCATCCGCCGAAGGCGGACTTGATGAACTGGCTGCTGGTGTCGAACAACGGAATCGAGTAGATATACGTGGCGATGAAGCGGTGGCGGATATCGAACGGCGAGTTGCCGTAATCGCGCCGCCAGTTGTAGGGATCCATCGGCGTTCCGCCGTTGTTGGAGTCGCTGGTGACGTCGAGCGAATGCGCCCACGTGTAGCTGAGATCGAACTGGAAGCCCTTGAAGATCCGCTGGTGGAGCGAAATGGCGAGGTGTTCGTAGTTCGAAATCATGTCGTTGGAGATCGTGCGGATCTGGCCGAACAACTGGTTGGGCCGGCGCGGGTTGATGGCGCCTGGGCCCGGGAAATACGGTGTGTTGTTGAAGTAGCTGCGATCGAGGTGGTAGGAGTGCGATCCCAGATACTGCACGTCGAGCCCGGTCCTTTTGGTGAGCTGCCGCTGAATGCCGAAGCTCCACTGGTTCATAGTGGCCGGCGGCAGATGCCAGTTATCGGTGATCCAGTTCTGCGATACCGCGGTGTTGCAGCCGGCGCCGATCGGGTTGGAGAGGGATAGCGTGGGTGTGGTCGGCAAGGATGTGCAGGTGGTGGAGTTGCCGAAGGGCGGGTTGGTGGTCAGGAAGGTGAAGCTGTTCGTCTGGTTGGGATTGTAATAAATGCCGACGCCGGCCCGAATCACGGTCTTATCGGTCAATCGGTAGGCGAGGCCGAGGCGGGGCGCGAAGTCTTTGTGGTTGGGATCGTGGAACCGGAAACCGGGCGACGGCACCTGGTCGGGCACGGCGGCGGTCTGCGTCGCGTTCAACTCGCGGGCAAAGCCGGCGACGGAATAGGGCACCGTCTGCAACTCGTACCGGATGCCGTAATTGATGGTCAGTTTGCGCGACGCCTGCCAGTTGTCGAGCGCGAAGAAGCCGTCGCGCCACGTGGCCACGTCGCCTTGATACTGAACGGTCGGCGTAACCAGATTCTGCACCAGTCCCATCATGAAATCGGCCGGGGCATATCCGGAAAACTGGCCGTTGAAGTTAAAGACTCCGCGGGGGCTGTTGGCGGCGCTGCGCGAGGTGTACAACTTGCGGAATTCGGCGCCGGCCATAATGCTGTGGTTGCGCAGGGTCCAACTGATCTGTTCGGACGCCTGCCAGGTGTGGTCGGTCTGGAACCAGTTGGTGCCGGAGTTTCCCCAACCGGAGAAACCGCTGACGTTGAACTCGGGAGTGCCGGGGTTCTTGCTCTTGCTGTCCGCGTCGAAGCCGGCGATGCCCAGCTTGGTGCCCGCGTCGGGAATGCCGTTCACGTAGAAGTAATTCACCGAATCGGTGTTAATGGACTGGCGTCCGATGCGGAAATCGTTGACCAGAGTCGGCTTGATCGTATGGGTATAGCCGCCGGTGTAATTGTCGGTGACGGACGGGATCACGGCGGCGTTGTAAGGGATCGCCGCACCGTTTGCAATGTCCTGCTTTTGCCGCTGGTAGCGGAAGAACAGGCGCGCTTTGTAGCCGATATTCTGATCGACGCGATCGACGGTCTGGTCGCTGGTGAGCTTGGCGGGAAAGATGGTCGTGAAGTTCTGCACGATGGCGTTGGGGTTGGACGGCTTGACGTAGAACTGTTGCAAAGTGAGCGCGATCGGAGACAAGCGGTTCGACGGAACGATGTTACCCGGGAATGGCGTTCCGCCATTCAGCGGGTCCTTCACGACGACGGGGGTTTGCGAGAAGTTGCCCGCGAACATCAGCTCCGTCATTACGGTGTTATTCGCGGAGAGGCTCTGGCGCTTGTTGCGCAGACGCTCCCACGACCCCATGAAGAACGTTTTGTCCCGGCCGTTGTAGATTTTGGGCAGCACCACGGGGCCGTCCACTTCGAAGCCATACTGGTTCTGCCGCAGCGCGGTCTTGCGGGAGGTGGCGGGCAGGAAATAGCCGCGCGCGTCGAATGCATCGTTGCGAATGAACTCCACCAGGTTGCCGTGCAACGCGTTCGTGCCGGCCTTGGTGACCATATTCAGGTGGACGCCCATGTAGGCGCCGTATTGCGCCGAATAGGTGCCGGTTTGGACCTCGACTTCCTGCACGGTCTCCACCATGGGCTGGGTAGGAGACGTGGTGATCAGGTTATTCATGATGCTGATGCCGTCGAGCGACAGGCTGTTCTGGATTTCGCGGGTGCCCGCGCCGATAAAGTCCTGGCCGGGGGGAACTCCCTGGGTTCCTTTGGTGCCGGGAAGCACGCCCGGCGTGGTCGTGGCGAGCATCAGGGCGTTGCGGCCGTTGAGCGGGAGGTCGGCTATTTGTTTGGTGGTGACGGTGGCCGAGATGGTGGCGTCGTCGGTGCGGATGACGGGGGCGGCGGCCTCGACCGTGATGGATTCCTGGACCGAGCCGGGCGACAGCGCGAAGTCGTTGCGCACGGTCGAATTGATGTTCACGATGCTGCCGGCGTGCCGCATGGTTTGAAACCCGGGATACTCGGCGCTGACGTCGTAGGTTCCGACGCGGACGAAGTCGATGCGATAGTTACCGTCCTGATTGGTGACGGCGGTGTACTTGTCGAGCGTGGCGGTGTCGACGGCCGTGATCTTGGCTCCGGCGATGGCGCGGCCGCTGGAATCCGTCACGGCGCCGACGAGCGAAGTAACGGTGGCGATTTGAGCGTAGGCGCTGGCAAGCAGCGTCATGAACAGAACTGGCGCGATGAATTTTCTCATGGAAACCCCTCAACCCTACGTGGTCCGTAATGATATCAGGTTCAGGATGCGGCGTCGCGGGAAATCGTCGCGGAAGGAATCGGGGCGGGGCTGTCAGGGTTGAACAGCGCCGGTGGCCTGTCGCGTTCTTGTGTAGAGTTGCTGCAAGTCGCCAACCGAGGCGGCGTCGCCCTTGGCCAGTTCGGCGGTGAGCCTGTCGCGGATCGAAAGGAGGCTCTCCAGTGTGGAACGGGCGCTCGCGGAGCTCGCCTGGGCGGCCACTTCGCGCACGCGGTTGAAGAAGCGGCTGGCGGTCTCGGCCGCGAGGCCATAGTTTTTCTGGTTTGCCTGCGCGTAGGCGAGCGCGGCGAGATCGCGGAGCTCGGCGCCCGCATTGGCCTGTTGCGCCAGGCGAAGCTCGCTCTCCAGGCGTTGTGCTTTGACGAATTGCGGAACGAAGCCCAGCAGGAAAGCGGCTACGGCCGCGACGGCCACCACGATCACGGAGTTCTTCACGGATGCCCCTCTTCAGAGTAGCCCCGAATGACGAGGGGCGGAGCATACAATGAGTGCGTGACGGACTTGCCCGAACAGTTGCACGCCAGATTTCAGGATGCATACAATCGCCACGACCCCGAGTCGATCGCAGAGCTGTATGAACTCTGCGCGGTCCTGGTCACGCGCGGCGGCCCGGTGCGCGGAAGGGACGCCATCCGGGAAGCGTATCGCACGTATTTCGCCACGCGTCCGGCCATCGAGGTGAAGACGCTGGGAGTGAACCGCGCCGGCGATCTCGCCATGCTGCACGGGAAATGGAGCCTGCGGGAGACCGGCCCGGACGGCGGTCTGGTGTGCAGGGACGGGCGGAATACGGAGACGGAGCGTCTCCAGGCGGATGGGCGTTGGCTATTCGCGATCGACGATTCGTTCGTGCCGCAGGATTGACCGAAATCGCTGAACGCGCGTCCGGTCGAAGTTCGGGTTACGATCAGCGCTTGATCACGGTGTAGGTGTCGGGCACGCCGCGTTCGCGATAGACCTGCCGCCACTTCATATACCGGTCGCGATCCCCGATGCGGCTGAAGATGTCCATCAGGCCGCGCGCGCAGGCCGCTTGCCCGTTCTGGACGTAGAAGGCGCATTGCCGCTCCATCCCGACCAGGGCGTCGAGGGACGGCAGCGGCTTCACATCGGGTGGGGGATTCCGCATGTAAATCACGTCGTGGACATCCTGGTACACCAGCTTCCATTCCTTCTGGCTGGGATCCGCCAATGCCGCCGGGAGATAATACGCGACGCCGGACACCGCTTCGAAGGCGTCCATGACGATCACGTCGACGCCGTAGTCCTTGAGGAGTTGTTCGCCGCTCTTGCCGGTGGTAGTGTCGGCGTTCATCGTGATGCGGCTGGAATCGTTATACACGCTCTCGTTGAGCGCCCGGCCGTCGAGGAACACTTGCTGCTCGGGCCACAGGCGCCAAATGAGGTAGCCGCCTTGTCCGTAGGTGTTGAAGATCCGTCCTTTGATGTGGTGCTGCAACAGGAAGTCGGCCGCTTCCGACGGGTACTTCCACGACGCTCCGCGGAATTGGAAACCGTAGTTGCCGCGGATCTGGAAAGCGATGCCGGAGAGCAGCATGAGAGCGACCATGCTCTGCGCCACGATCGGATATTTCTTCCACGCCACCAGGAACACGGCCGCCGCGATGAGCGCGACCACCAGCATCGAGAAGAGAAACGTCAGGAAGTAGAGCGAGGTCGCCGCCACCGCGATGGTGGCCGCCCAGTTCGCCACCGAGGGCTTTCGATCCTCGAGCTGGGGGAGGTAGGTTGCGATCATGATCGGTCCCCACAGGCCCGTCAGGAAGATGTTACGAGTGGCCATCAGGGAGGACGAACCGAAGATGAGGAGCAGGAACCAATCGACGGGACGGGTCTTGCGCCAGTTGATCAGGAGGAAGACCGCGCTCCCGTAGAGCATGATCGTAAACGGACTGAGCTCCCAGTACTTCGGCATCTGCCATTCCCAGATGCTCGACTGCAGCTGGCTCTGCCGGTAATAGCGCAGCACGGGAATGACATTGAAGACGTTGGGATTCAGGCCCGAGATGGCAATCGCGCCGAGGCACATCGCCCACAGCCGGATCTCGTCCTCCACCGGCTTGCCGCGCAGCCGCAGGAACAGGCTTTCGCCGCAATACGCGCCCATGACGACCCAGCCCATGATGAAGCCGGCGTGGCAGTTGGCCCAGATGAGCAGCAGCGGAGGCAGGAGCCACAACCGTTTGCGCGATTCCAGGATGAGGATCGTCAACGCCAGGAAGACATAGGTGACGTATTGAGGACGGTCCGCGACGAAGTTCCGCAGCACGCACACGGTGGCCAGTCCCACCGCCACGGACCGGAAAAATCCGCCGGTCCGGCGGTATGTGATCAATCCGGCAATCGCGCAGAATGCGGTGAGCCAAAAGGCGCGCATGAGGATTAGGCCTGTGAAACCGCCGATCGCGAAGGACCCGTAGAGCAGGATCTGCGAAAGCCACTCATGCGTCAGGTTGAAGTACCGCGTCGTCTCCTCGCCCTGATAGACGGGCTTGCCCATGTAGGTGGTCCAGGAGAAGGGATCGGGAACCGGGAGCTTGTGCTGCTCGACCATGTACTGGCCGGTTTTCAGGTGCCACCAGGTGTCGGTGTCGCCCGATTCGGAGGTGAACAGGGCGATGAGGAGCAATGCCGCAAGCCCGACGATCACCCATCGCAGCCACCCCGGCGCGGGCGTCGAGAGCTTGCTTGGCTTTGCGGCCGGAACTTTCACCGGAGCCTTGGGCGGGACGGGGGCCGAGCGGACACTGGAGCGAGCTGACATTCGGGTGGAAAGGGCAATTTTAGCATGGGCGCCGGAGGGCGCGCTTGGCAGTCAGGCCGGGCCGGCCGCTTTGGCCACGACTTCCGCAGGCGACGCCGTCCCCGTGCCTTTCTTCATGATGGTGATGGAGGCGACCAGATTGCCGAATTCGGCGGCGGCCAGGGGGACTCCGCAGGCTTTCAGGGCCATCGCCGCGCCTGCCGAGAAGCTGTCGCCGGCGCCGCAAATATCCACCGGGCGCTCCACGCGGCGGGCCTGCGCCCATGCGACGCCATCTTCACCGACGATTTGCGCGCCTTCGCCGCCATGGGTCACGATCAGCAGCGGCGCCGCCATGTAGCGGCGCAGGGCGGGGAAGTCGACGCGGCCGAGCGCCCGCCGCGACGCCGCTTCCGCTTCCGCCTGGTTCGGTTTGACGATCACTCCGCGGAAGTGTTCGGCGCGGCGCCGGGAATCGACCCACACGACAATGCGCGGGTTCGCGGCCGCAACGCGAATCACCGCTTCGCGCATCGCCGGCGTCACCACGCCACCCTGGCTCGTCTCCGCCTGGTCGGACACGATGATGACGTCGTACGACGGCGCCGCGCTCTCGAAACGGCCGGCCAATTCCCGGTCGAGCTCCGCGGGCAGCGGGCGGGTGTTCACGAAATCGATGCGGGGCAGGTCTTCCGCGCCCGTATCGCGATTCAGAAGCTTGGTATAGGTAAAGGTCGGGATGGCCGCGGCCGGGGTCAGCAGACCGGTCGAGACGCCGCGCGTTGCCAGAGCGTTGCGCAGTTCGTGTCCGAAGCCGTCCTCGCCCACCAGCCCCAGGACGTCGACCCGCCCGGCGCCCAACGCCGCCAGGTTGTTCGCGACCGTGCCGGCGGCGCCGGGTGTCACTTCCGTCGCTACGACGCCGATGCGCGGAATGCCGGTCTCGGCCGATGGCTCCGCGAGGGCGGGGTCGTATTGACACCACCGGTCCAGGCAGACGTCGCCCACCACGAGACAGCGCAGCTTCGGGAAGACGGCCAGGATCTCCGCCGGGGTCACCGCGCGCGCTCCGTGACGAGCCTCCAAAGCGCCGGGAGGGTCGCGCGATGGCCGCCACAGAAGTAAAAGCTTTCGCCGCCGTCCGCCACGGTCCGCACCAGGATGGTCTTCTGCGGCCGGAAATAATATCCGGGATCGGTCTTCGGCAACACGCGCCGGTGATCGCCCTGGATCGGCACGACATCGAAGACCGCGGTGCTGAAGCGCCGGATCGCGCGATTCTCCTGGCGGGCGGCATTGCGCGCCATCGAGATGGCTTTGAGATAGACTTCGGGGCCCATCACGGCCGATCCGAACGTGAGCAGCACGCCGCCTTCGAGCCGCTCCACCATGCGCGTGTAAATCAGGAAGTCGCGATAGCTGGCGGCGCCGATGGCGGCCCCGTCGCAGTTCGGATGCTCGTGGATGATGTCATAGCCGATCCCGGCGTGCACGGTCACCGGCACGCCGCGGCGGTAGGCGGCGGCGAACACCGAGAGGTCCTTATGCGGATAGCCGCTGGCTTCGAGGCGCCGGCCCACGTTTTCGCCGAGCCCGAGCGACTCGTCGGCCGCCTCGCGGATCCAGTCGTTCAACTCGCCGGTCTCCCGCCACAGACCGAACTCGCCGGTGCGGATGTAGCGGTCGACGCTCTCCGTCGTGGCGCCGATCCGCGCCAGCTCGTAATCGTGGATGGCCCCGGCGCCGTTCATCGCGATGAGATCGATCCACCCGCCGTCGATCAGGTCGATGATGTGCCGGTTGACGCCGGCGCGCAGCACGTGCGCTCCCATCATGAGAATGCGGGCGCCCTGGGCGGCGCGGATGCGGGCGGCGACCGTGGCAAGGTCGGGATGCTCGAACGGCGGGGCCGGGTCGTCCAGAGCCAGCCAGTTCGCGAGTTGCAGATCGCTCACCCGCTCCGCGAGCGGTTTGATCTCCAGCCGCGACCGGTCAAACGTTTCGTATTTCGACATTCTCTTCTACTGTATGATCTTCGCCAACAATTCCTCATATCCCAAATAATTCGGGATGATGTAATCCGCGCCGACGCCGATCAGCCTCTGCCGCTTCCATGGGTCCGGGACGCGGCATTCCGGTTCGTCCGTGGCGAGCCCGACGCCCACGCCGCCGGCCTGTTTCACCTCTTCGATCTCGACATAACCGTCACCGAATCCGATGAGCTGGCCGCCCTGAATATCCGGCGATTGCAGAATCTTCTGAATCAGGATGCGTTTCGAGAATTTGGCGAAGTCGTCGAGCGCGCCGTAGACGCCGCCATCGAAGTAGCGCGACACATCGAGCAGGTCCGCCTCCTCTTTCATGTAAATCTCGTCCGTGCCGCTGGCGAGGTACAGCCGCAGACCGCGCGACTGCAACGCTTCGAGAATCGCGCGCGACCCCGGCACCAGGTACCGCTCGGGCGGACACGCGCCGCTGCGCAGGGCGGCGACGCGGTCCCCGATCACGTGCGAGAGCCGGTCGAGGTACCGGTGCTTGTAGACGAGCGGATCGAGGGGCGTCCCTCCGCGAAGCTTGACCTGGTTGGCCAGTTCCATCATCTGGTAGATGGTCTCCTGGCCCGTGAGGCGCCAGACGAAGTCTTCGATCACGGCGCGCAGCTCGTCCTCACTCTCGCCGGTCTTCAATTCGGCGAGGACCTCGATCATCATCGGGATCATCACCTGCATCCAACCGGTGCGGATGAGGGAAAGGCTGCCATCGAAATCGAAAAGCGCCACGCGGGCGCGGGGGGAGGATGCGGGTCGAATGATCTCTATCATGGATTCGTCGGTAGTTTCAAACGGCGGATTAACTCGGCGCGCAGCGGATCGGACTGCGGCAGCGCCGGGCTCCGCAGCAGATAAGGAAGTTGCACGCACCGTTCCTCGTAAGCCGCATCGAGCCAGATGTGGAGGCTTTCGGTGTCGTGCGCGAAGTTCGCGGCGAGCACCAGGAGGACGGGTGAGACATATTCGCGCGTCCGCAATTCCTCGGCCCGGTCGAGGAGGCGGTGCGCGCCGTCGAGATCGGTGGGCACGTTCGGCATGGTAATGGGCGCGACGGGAGCGCGGCCCATGGCTTCCAGCCAGCGCTGGCGCCACTCGTTCACCAGCGGGGAACCGGGGCTCAGCTCCGCGGCGCGGTCCAATTCGCGCAGCGCCATGTCCCACTTCCAGTCGTATTGAAGCTTGACGATGCCGAGCGCGAGGTGCGCGTCGGAGGAGTCGGGGTCGAGCGTCACCGCCCGTTCGGCGGCGTCGCGGGCGCCGGGCAGCACGTCGTTCGGCCGGGCCGTCCCCTGTTCCGCGAGGTATTCCTTGGCGATGGACAGCCATGCCCAGGCCAGCGCGAATTCCGGGTCGGCATCGGTGGCGCGCGCGAACCCCTCGGCGGCCGGGGCGATCTCCCCGGCGCGGAAGCGGTGGCGCGCTTCGAAATAGCTGTCGAACGCCCGAGCCGCGGGCTTGTGACGGGGCGGCTTGCGCCGCGGCGCCTTCACAATCGAGGCGGCGATGTCGGAACCGATGTCGGCGAGAGGACGCTCGAAGGTGCGCTTCCAGTAGCGATGACCGTCGGGCCGGCTGAGCTGCGCGACGACCAGTATGCGGTCCCCCGCGCGTGTGACGGTCCCTTCGAGAACGCCGGTGAACGCCGGATCCGCCTCGGCGTGAGTCAGTGGGCGCAGCAGTTCGACGATCTCTTCGGTGATCGCCGCAGGCAGCCAGGAGGGCTCGATGGCGCCGGACAGCGGCTTCACAATCACCGTTGCGATGGGCGGAACACGCGTCCGCCACAGGTATACACCGGCGGCGGCGCCGAGTAGCACGATGGAAGCGATCCCCCAGCGGAAAAAACGGAGGCGGCGCCCTGCCGGGGAGGGAGCGCTCATCGGCTTATCGGTGGAAGTAGATCGCGTTTCCATCGGGATCGCGGAACCTCACCGGATCGACGGGGTATTGGGCCGCGCGCAGCAGCCCCCGCCAGTCCGGCAGGGAAGGGACGGCGGACCCTCGGAGGACCCGTGTCGCCGAACCGCGGCGCGCCGTCAGCAGCCCCTCCGCGGTCAACTCGTCATAAGCCGTAACGACGGTATTGCGCGACACGCCGAGCGTCTCCGCGAGGGCGCGGCTGGACGGCAGGATCGCCCCCGTGGCGAGATCGCCGCCATGGATGGCGCGGCGCAGACCGTCCACCAACTGACGGTGCAAGGTCGCGGGCGCGGTTCGGTCGAGCGCCAGGTTCGGCAATGGAGCGCGGCGGTTCAAAGTGGTACCCTCAACTGGATCTTTCTTTAGTCTCTCTCATGCGGCATGCTGAGGGGAAGCGAGGAGGCTTATGTTTTCCAGCGGTAATGTCACAGTATACGTATCGAACATGGACCGGGCGGTCACCTTTTACACCGAAGCGCTCGGGCTGCGGCTCGCATACCGCTTCGGCGACCACTGGGCGTCGGTGGAGGTGGGGAAGGGGCTGACGATCGGGCTACACCCGGCGTCCGCCGAGATGCCGGCGGGACGCAAAGGCTCGATGACCATCGGGTTGGAACTGGGAGGGGTGGCGATCGAGGAGGCGGTGCGGCGCCTGGAAGCGAAGGGCGTGCAGTTTCACGGCGGGGTGATCGATTCGGGGAAGGCGGGGAAGTTCGTGTCGTTCGACGATCCGGATGGAAACCTGCTGTACCTGGCGGAGCTGAACTGGACGCACGTAAATCAGGGCGAGGGACAATACCAGCACGCGTAGAGCGCCGGGGACGGGAAGTCCCGTCCCCGGGTGGTTCTTCGACTTCTACTTCTTCTTGATCACGATCCGGCCGTTCAGTGTCGAGAAGTTGGCCTCGACGCCTCCGCCGTTGATCGCGCCGTACATGGTGCGCTCGAACTTCACCTGGAATTTGGCGTCCGGTCCGCCGCTCGATTGAACGGGCTGCACGCCGGAAACCTTCATCTCGAAGTCGCTCCAGATCGAGCCATTGAACGACCGCATTTTCAGATTCGCCTTCAAGTCCGCGGGCAGTGTCACTTCGACGTTGCCGTTGGTCGAGCTGAACGAGATGGGCTTGGAGGGATCGACCCGGTCCAGGCTAGCGCGGATCGTGCCATTGGTCGTTTCCGCAACCACCGTGCCCGAGACGTTCAACACTTCGATGCGGCCGTTGGTGCTGGTGGCGTCGACCTCGCCGTGAACGCCATCGACCACCACCGAGCCGTGCGTCGAACGGAGCTGCAGCGAAGTGTCCACGGGCACCGTGACCACCAGGCTGCCACCCATCGACGGACCGCTACGGATGTTAATGACGTTGTCGTCCTCTTCCACCGAGAAGTCATTGAACGGCATATCGATCCGCCGCATGCCCTCCGGGGGGTGCTCGCCGCGGTCGCGAGTGCGGGCCCGCGCCGAAGCGGTCCCGGACGCTTCGACGATGACGTCTTTGCCCGCATGGGTCTTGACCGTGATGCCGGCGTTCAGCAGGGACGCCTTCACAATGCGCGGGCGCGTCGTATTGCGCGCCGGCACCACGACGCGTTGTCCCGTGCTGTCCTGGGCGAGACCCAGCGCGCCCAGCATCAGTGTGAGGCCCGTGAGGGCGATATATCGTTTCATTGCATTATTCCTTTTCACATTCCCTTGGAATGCAGGCGAATCGAGCCGTTGAGAGTGTCGAACTTCAATTCAGGGCCGCCGCTGCCGGTGCGCGCTGCCATGCTGCGGCGGTCCACGCGATACAGAAACTTGCCGTCGATATTTTGTCCCGTCCCGTTCGACGGACGCGTGACCACGTCGAAATCGGTATAGATGCCGCCGTTGAGCGTATGGAAACTCAGGTCCGCGTTGAGCGAGGGCTGGAAATACACATCCACATTGCCGTTCAGCGAATGAAACTCGGAGGCCTTGGCGGGATTCCGCGTAAAGGTCACCTTCACCGGGCCGTTGAGCGTGCGCACGGTTCCGGAGCCGGAGACCTCCTGCATGTCGATGCCGCCGTTCAAGCCGTTGACCGTGAAATCGCCCGAGGTCTTCTTCACTTCGATATCGCCTTCGTTGATCGTCTTCAGGATCAGCTCCGTGTCGAACGGAACCTGGATCTCGTAATCGAACCTCACGCGATATCCGTAGTAATCGTCGCCGCGGTAGTTCACGCCGCTGCCGTTGCTGTTGCGGAACGGCCCGTCGACGTAGAGCCGGACGTAATTGCCCTGCTGCGTCATGTCGAGCTTCACGTCCCGCTTGGCCTCGGCCATTGCCGCGCTGGAATCGGCGCCGATATGCTTGGTCACGGAAACCTGCGCCTGCGCGCCGGAGTACCCGGTCACATGGACAAAGCCGGAGACATTGTCGATCAGCAGCTTGTGCGGGTCGCCGCCGGTGAAGCTGAAGGAGCGGTCGATTTTCTCGCTGTCCTCCACCCGCCATGAGCGGTCGTCCCGGTGGCGCTGCCCGAAGGTGAGCGCCGGGAGCATCAGAATCAGAATCAACGGCAGTCGTTTCATTGCGTGCCTCCCAGTTTTTCGTAAGCCGCGGCGGCGCGTTGCCGGACGGACTCGTTGGCGTCGGCCTGCTGCGCCAGTTTTTGCATGGCGGGCGCGGCGTCGCGCGCATTCAATTGCACCAGCAGGTCGATCAACGCGATCTGCACCAGCGGCGAATCCTGCACCGGCAGCGAATCGACCAGGGCGCGGCGCACGTCGGGGTTGGTGGCGAACTTCGCCAGCGCATCGACCGCGGAGAGGCGGACGTTCACGTTGCTGTCGTGGTTGACCGCGTGAAGCAGCGCCTGCTGCACTTCGCGATCGGGCTGCGTCATCTGGTAGCTGTAGGTCACGCCGCGCAGACGGGCGCTCGCGGATTGCTCCTGCAACAGGGAAAGCGCGACGAGCTGCCGCAGGCTTTCCACCTGGCCGCGCAGTTGCGAGAGCTCGGGATTCGCGCCCGGTTCGGCGCTTCGCGGCGACAGCAGGTAGCGCCCTCCCAGACCCCCCATCACCAGCAGCACGGCGGCGCATGCGGCTGCCCAAGCCGGCTGGGCAGGCCATAAGGCGCTCCACCAGCGTGGCTGCGGTGCGGAGTACGTCTGTTTGCGCTGCGCCTCCTGGAATCCTTCCTCGTAAGCATGCAGCGTCTCCAGAAAGCGGGCGCGCATTTGCGGGCTCGGTTCGGGTTCAGCCATGGCGTCGAAACCTCTCCAGACAACTCCCAGCTCGGCGACATCCGCGCGGCACGCCGAACAGGTCTCCAAATGGTCGATGAGTTTTTCGCGGGTGGTTGCGTCCAATCGCCCCGCGAGCACTTCCGGAATCTGTTCCCGAATTCGATCGCAATTCATGCCCGTTCTCCACCGAGCGCATAAAACCGGTCGCCCAGCTCGCGCAGCGCGCGATAGACCCGCACTTTTACCGTTCCCACCTCGCATTTCAGGACCGAGGCGATTTCGTCGTACTTCAATTCCTGGAACCGGCTCATCACCAGCACCTCGCGTTTTTCGGGCGGCAGGGCCGCCAGGGCCCGATGCAGCAGCACCGCTGCCTGTTTGTTCTGGACCTGCCGGTCAGCCGGCATGTCGGAGCCGCGGATTTCGCCGGCGTTCTCCGGCAGGGCGACCTCGCCCTTACGGCGGCTGGTGTGATCCAGCCAGACATTCCGCCCCACCTGGTACATCCAGGCCCGGAACGACGTTTCCGGCTGATAGGTGTGGCGATACTTCAAAATCCGAAAGAAGACTTCCTGCACGAGGTCTTCGCTGCCGGCGGGGTCGGTGGTGAGCCGCAAGAAGTAGCGGAACAGCGCGCGGTTGTGGCGGTCGAAAAGCGCTTCGAGTTTTCCCACATTGCCGGCCCTTACCTCCTGCATGATTTGCTCGTCCTCCACCATGCCTCCCGTTTTACATTAGAGAATACTCGACAACCGGCAAAAGGTTACCAGGAAACGGCGGCCGGGACGGCTCCGCGGGCGGCATGTCGCCGCCGGTCAACACCTGTGACGTAAGCGCAACAAAAGAAACGTCGCACCGCAGATCCGGAATGAGGCACAATAGAGGTGATCTCCGCTCAAACCCAATATGGATGAGGCATACGTGAAGAGTTCTCCTACCGGTATTTTGTGCCTGGGCCTGCTGGTCTGCGGCACGGCCTTCGGGCAGGCGCAGCCGCAGAAACCGCCCGAGGATCGCCAGGCGCCCCCCGGGACCGCGTCGCGTCCGGCCATCCAACAGCCCCCGCCCCCTCCGCCGAAGCTGCCGGATGTGCGCCAGCAGGGCGAAACCGGCTGGTGGGCCGGTTTGAACGCGTGGTTGCCCACCCAAAAGCCGATTTTCGACAAGGCGCACGGGGCCACCTTTACCGAAGCTTCCAGGGTAGAGCTGCAGGGCAAGCCGAAGTACGCGGAGGGCGCCGAGATGGGCTTCGCGGTGGGCCTTCACAACACGCTGCGCTTCAGCTATTTCGAGACACGCGCCAACGGCAACATCGAGAGCATCCCCACGACGCTCCACCTCTGGAGCCAGACTTACGATCCGGGCACTTATCTGGCGACCAACTACCGCCTGCAGAACGGCAAAATCTCGTTCGACTACCTGACGTGGCCGTACCCGGTGGAAAGCCGCCGTTTTCGTCTCAAGACGCTGTGGCAAATCCAGTACACGTCGATGCGAACCGTGTTCGACGCGCCCAAGGCGCCGATCTTCGACCCCACCACCGGCGCGCCGCTGGTCGATTCGGCGGGCAATCCCATCAGCTATGCGGCCATCGGGTCGCGCTGGTTCATCTCTCCCGAGTTCGGCCTCGGCACGACATATTACAGCGGCCGCCACGTGCGTTTCGAAGCCAACGCCGCCGGTTGGACGTTTCCCCATCGCAACACGGTCTGGGACGCGGACGGCTCGGTGAATTTCAAGTACGGCCACCTGGAACTGCGTCTCGGCGCGAAGGCCTTTCACTTCAAGACGAGCACCAAGGCGGAGTACTTCGACATCGGGACGCTCGGGTCCGCCTTCGTCGGGGTGCGGTGGTATTCTCAATAGACGAGTAGGATCGAGCGATGTTTTTGTTCTGCGCGCTTCTGGCCGGCGGCGTTTCTCTCCTGCACGCAGTGGCTGACGCCACCGGGTGGCTGAACTTCGGCCACCACCCGCAGCAGCATGCGCTCTCGCCGCTTATTCAGGCGTTCTTTTGGCTCGGGGTCGCGGTGTGGACTCGCCGCCGCGGCCCCATAGCGCCTTCACCTCTTCCTCCGTCAGCTTCCGCCACTTCCCGATCGGCAACTCGCCGATCCGCATAGGCCCGATCGCGGTCCGCACCAGTTTCAGCACCTTGCTGTCGACCGCTTCCAGCATGCGCCGGACCTGGCGGTTCCGCCCTTCCGCGATCGTCAATTCCAGATGAGTGTACTTGCCTCTATCGCGTAGCCGTGTGACGGCCGCGGGCTGTGTAGGCCCATCGTTCAACTCGACACCCTGCCGCAGCCGGTCGAGCTGTTCGTCGGTGAGCAGCGTCGACGCCTTCACCTGATACGTCTTGGAAACCTTGTGATCGGGGTTCGTGATCCACTCCGCGAAGGCCGTGTCGTTGGTTAGGATCAGGAGGCCGCTGGTGTCGAGATCGAGCCGTCCAACCGGGGAGAGCCACGCGCCGAAGTCCGCCAGCAGATCGTACACCGTGGCGCGGCCCTCGGGATCGCGATACGTAGTGAGATACCCCTTGGGTTTGTACAGCAGGATGTAGGTCTTCTCCTGGGCGCGCAGCGGCTTCCCGTCGAGCGTCACACGATCGCGGTCCAGATCGACCCAATGGTCGGGGTTCTGCACAACCTTGCCGTTGACGCGCACACGGCCCGCGCCGATCCAGCTTCGCGCGTCCGTCCGCGACGCCAGACCGGCTTTCGAGAAGATGCGTTCGAGAGTCTTCAGCCTTTTCCCGCTCGGGGGCGGCCTCTTGGCCATGGGCCGATGGTAGCGCGGCTGGACGATCTCACGCTTCACCGCAGGAAAATACGGCCTGGAATGCCGAATTCCACAACGCTCTGTAACACCGTCGACAGCTTTCATTCAAATCAGTGTCAACGCAAAATAGAAATGTCCTATTCCCTGCAAAGTAGAAATGTCCGGTTC
>CAZSQK010000079.1:0-39602 GCA_964608645.1 uncultured Solibacteraceae bacterium
GACTGGTCGTTGATACAGACATAGCCAGCTTTATTTTCAAGTGGCATCCTGAATTCGCACCGCGTTACGTGGACATCGTTCGCGGTTCTGAGTTGGTCGTCTCATTTATGACTCTGGGCGAGATGCGCCAGGGCGCGCTCGATGCGAATTGGGGGCCGCGCAAGTGCGCCGTGCTGGAAGCGTATTTGGCCGATTTTTCGGTCCTTCATTCCGATAGCCTATTGTGCTCCACGTGGGCCGCCGTCCGAAACGAGAGCACACTAAAGGGGCATCCGATCAGTGCGGCCGATGCATGGATTGCGGCCACGGCGCTGGCCCTGTCGGCTCCGCTGGTCACGAACAATACCAAGGACTACCGGCACCTGGACAAACTCCAGATTATTTCTGCGGCTGCCGAGTAACCAATCGTAGGGCGATTCGAAGGAGCTTATCTCGGATTCGTCCTCCGGCGTCGTCAAGAGGCGATTCACAGAGCGATCTGTTCGATCGCCGCTATGCCGTTAAGAAGTAAGCCGGCTTCGGGATGGGTCTTGCCGGCGAAGGGATCTCAGACTTTGAGCGTGACGCTTTCGCGCGGGAGGCTACTCGTCCCTGAGCACTGTCATCGGATCCAGCCGCGCGGCCCGCACCGCCGGAATCACCGCGGCCGCGGCGGAGACCACGAGCACGCCCAAGATCACGGCTCCCAGCGTTGCCGGATCTGTCGATGATATGCCGTACAGCATCCCTGCCAGCACCCGCGTGAAGGCAACCGACAGCGCGAGGCCCGCTGCGCACCCCATTCCGGCCACCACCATGCCGCTGGCCACGAATTGCCGGGCGACCTGGGTGCGCATCGCGCCGAGCGCCAGCCGCAAGCCGACCTCCCGCCGCCGCACGTTGACCGTATAGCTGATCGTGCCGTACAGGCCTACGCCCGCCAGCAGGATCGCGGCCGCTGCGAACGACGCCAGCAGAACGGTTCGCAGCCGATTCTCGCCGTACGCGTCCGAGATCGAATCCTCCAAGGCCGCCACCTCGAACACCGAGCGGTTCGGCTCCACCTCATGCATGGCCCGCCGGATCGCCTCTTCCATGGACCGGGGATTCCCGTGGACGCGGGCCAGGAAGCGCGTTCCGGGCTGCAAGAAGCTCCCGCACCAGTAGACCGTCGGCCCGGCTTGCTTGTCGATCCCCATCTCGCGCGCGTCGCCGACCACGCCGCTAATCTCGCTCGGCGGCAGCGACGGATTGGCCTGCTGCGCGATATGAAGACCCACCGGCGACCGCCCCGCGAGGTACGTATTGGCGAACGCGCGGTTGACCATCGCCGTCCGCACGCTCAGATCGTCACGACAGGTCTGCCCTGACAAAAGGGGAATCTGCATCGTCGCGAAATAGGACGGCGTGACGCCGCGGCCCTCTGCCAGCATTTTCGGATCGGTCGGGCTCCGGCCCTCGGCGACGGTGAACTCCACCTGGTACTCGGTCGGCACGCCCGGCAAGGCGTTCGCCTCGCCGGCGGACTCAACACCCGGGACCGCCGCCAGCCTTTCTATGATGCGATCCGCCCTTCGTTTCGATGCGGCCCGGTCGCCGGTTTCCCCCCAGGCGCTGGTCACCTGGAAGCTCACGACACGCTCGGCCGAGAATCCGGGAGACACCTGCCCGAGCTGCTGCAGGCTGCGGATCAACAGCGCCGCGCCCGCGAGCAGCGTGACCGCGAGCGCCACCTGCACGCCGACGAGCGCGAATTGAAGCCGCCCGCGGCCAGACAGATTGCCCCGCCCCGTCCGCGCGGCGCCGGCCACGTCGCGGCGGGTGTTCCGAAGCGCTGGAATCAGCCCGCACAGAAACGTCGCCGCGACGGCGCACCCCAGCGTGTACGCCACAATCCGCCAGTCCAGTGCGATCTCGTCGACCCGCGGCAGGTCCCTGGCCAGGGTTCGGAAGACACGCGCGGCGGCCGCCGCGAGGAGCAACCCGACGCCGGCGCCCCCCACAGCCAGCAGCAACACCTCCGTCAGTAAATGAGCCGCCACCGAGGCCCGCGACGCGCCCAGCGAGAAACGCACCGCGATCTCCCGCTGCCGCGCAGCCCCGCGGGAGAGCAGCAGCGCCGCCACATTCGTGCAGGCTATGAGCAGCAGCAAGGATACCGACCCGAACAACACCCAGAGCGACTCGCGCGTGCTCCCGAGTGTCGACTCGCGCAGCGGCGCCACGGCCGTGCCGATCCCGGCGTCCGGATCCGGGAACTCGCGGCCCAGTGCGGCCTGGACCGCGGCGAGGTTCGCGCGCGCCTGCTCGATGGAGACGCCGGCCTTTAGCCGCCCTAAGCAGCGAAACCACGTCAGCGTGCGCGCCTGGGCGTACGACGTATTCACGGGCGACGGCGAATAGAGATCGATCCCGCGTAGCATCGTGAACGATGCCGGCATGATCCCGATGATCTCCGACGAAAACCCGGCAAACCGCAACTTCTGACCGACGGCATTCGCGTCGCCATTGAATCGCCGCCGCCACAGCCGCTCGCTGATCAAAACCACCGGTTGCGCCGGGGAGTGCTCATCGGGCCGGAAGTCGCGCCCGATCGCCGGCGCGATCCCGAGCGTTTCCAGGAAGCGGGGCGCCAGGAACGCGCGCTTCAACCGCTCGGGCAGTTCACCCGACAGCTCCGAATCATCCTGCAGGTAATACCCCGTGATGGATTGGAACGACGTGTTCAGCCGGTTCCAGTCCGCCAGCCGGACCGGGGCCACGAAAGGCTGCTTTGCCTTCGGATTCACCTGTTCCACCGTGACCAGCCGCTCCGGATGGGGAAATGGCAGCGGCTGCAAGACCATGGCCCAGATCGCCGAGAAAACCGCGCTGTTGGCCCCGATGCCCAGCGCCAACGTCGCCATCACCGTCGCTGTGAAACCCGGCGCCTTGAGGAGAGCCCGTGCCGCCTGCCGAAGGTTGCGCAGCGTTGCGTCTACGCGCTGATTGATGTCCACGTCACGTGTCTTTTCCGTGTGATATGTCCGGCTTCCCATCAGGCGCCGGGCCGCCCGAACGGCCTCGGCCTCGCTCAGGCCGGCGGCCTGCAATTCCTCGATCTTTTCAGCGAGATGAAAGGCGAACTCCCTGTCTATCTCGCCCCTTAAGCGTTCGGGCCGCAACGCGCTCCAAATCCGGTCCGTCCAGCTCATGACGGCACATCCGCCAGCACGCGAGCGACCCCGGCAGTGAGGCGATGCCAGGTCTGCTGCTCTTCCTCGAGCTGCCGGCGTCCCTTTGCCGTGATGGAGTAGAACCGCGCCTCACGGTTCTTTTCGGTCTTTCCCCAGTCCGCCCGCACCCACCCGTCCTGCTCCATCCGGTGCAGAGCCGGGTAAAGCGAACCCTCCTCTACGCGCAGCAATTGATCGGAAACCCGCTGGATATGCGCCGTAATCCCATAGCCATGCATCTTGCGTCCCGTTGCCAGCGTCTGCAGCACCAGCAGCACCAGCGTTCCCTGGAGAATGTCGTTTCGTCGCGAGCCCATACCTAGCTACATTGGTATCAGACGCGCCGATTCTCAAACGGTTAGCGATGGGCAGGGCGACGGTGGGTCAGTTCAACACCGGAAGACGCCCTCTCGCACTGCGCTCTAACCTTCCCCGAGCTAGCCTCCCTCCGTGGCGATTCACGGCTCAACGTCTTGCGCCAGAAGGTCGGACTGCCGAGGGAGTAAGAAACTGCGTGCGCGACCGCCTCGATGTCAATCGACTGGGGCGAAATAGCCGGTTCGCCAATGGGCGCTCAGCTTGGGGAGGCCGCGCGGCGGGATGAGTTTCACCTCCACCTTGTGAAAGCGGCCGTCGCGCTGCGTGTCAGTTGGGGAGTACCCGAGGACGTAGCGGTTCCGCAGCTCGATGCCGATCTTGGCCGCGATGTCGGGCAATTCGTTCACGTCGGCCGGGAAGTGGCGGCCGCCGGTCTGTTCCGCGACGTCGTTGAGCAGTCCCGGCCCGGAGGATTCTTCGGGAGTGCGCCCGCGCGAGCCGTAGGGCTCGAAGACGCCGACGGCGTAAATGAGGACATCGCCCTCCCGAATCATGTTGCGCACTTCCAGCTCGGTATAGCGGCTGCTGTTGTCGCCGCCGTCGGAGATGATGAGCAACGCCTTGCGCTTCTTATGCGAGTTCTTCATCTCGTGCATGGCGAGCACGATGGCGTCGAGCAGCGCCGTGCGGCCCTTCGACTGCGCGAACGTGAGCTGGTTCTGGATCTCTTCGTAATCGTGCGTCAGGGGCGTCACCAGGCGGGGCGACTCATTGAACTCGACGAGGAAGAACTCGTCGTCGGGATTGGCGGTGCGGAAGAATTGCGCGGCGGCGAGACGCGCCACGCGCAGCTTCGGACCCATGCTGCCGCTGATGTCGAAAACCAGGCCGACGGCGACCGGCTCGTCGTCCATGGCGAAATGCGTGAGCGTCTGCTCCACGCGGTCGTCGAAAACCTTGAAGTGCTCGCGCTCCAAACCGGTGACGGGCCGGTTGGTGGGATCGCAGACGGAGACCGGCACCAGGACCAGATTGGTGTCGATGCGGAGGTTGGCCTGGGCTTTCGGCTCGGCGGGCGCCGGCTTGCGGCGGCTGGCGACCTGAGCGCA
Source organism: uncultured Solibacteraceae bacterium (assembly GCA_964608645.1). GTDB lineage: Bacteria > Acidobacteriota > Terriglobia > Bryobacterales > Bryobacteraceae > CAZSQK01. The sequence goes on from CAZSQK010000079.1 coordinate 4,622, forward strand.
CACACTCCAGACCGCAAATATGAGGACGAACAGAACCGGCGCCATTCGTCGCGAGGTCATGGCCCCACCTCCGGACAGTATTGTACAGCGGCGCGCGGCGCCGCGGAGAGGAGTCCGGTTGACGGTCCGGTGGCCAGCCATTCCATCCGTCCGCGATTTCGGATACAATGGGGCATGGCGGAGGTGGGTCTTCTCAAGTAGTAGACGAACCGCAATCGCAAGTTCAGCTTCCTCGGTGGTTCGCACAGCCCCTCACGCCCTTTTTTCCCTCCTCTTTCCGGACGATTGCCGCATCTGCGGACAGCCTCTGACGGAGATCAGCCGTATCCCGGTTTGCCGGGCCTGCCTCAAAGCTCCGGAGCCCTTTTCAGCCGATTATTTCTGCACGAGTTGCAGGACGCCGTTTCAGAACGGTTTTCCACTGGATTCCGAAGGCCGCTGCGCTCTCTGCCGCAGCGGCCTTCGCGGTTTTGACACGGCATACTGCTTCGGCTCCTACGAAGGCGTCCTGCGGGAGTTGATTCATCTCTTCAAATACGGCAAAGTGGCGACCCTGGCGCGTCCGCTCTCGGAATTTCTGGCGACGGCCTTACCGCGCGACGAGCGGGTGGATGCGATCGTCCCCGTGCCGCTGCATTGGTGGCGCGAGTGGCGCAGGGGGTTCAACCAGGCAAACCTGCTGGCAAAGGCGTTGTCGCGGCGGACGGGACTGCCGGTCATGGCGGCGCTGCGCCGGGGGCGTTCCACCACTGCGCAAGCCGGACTGAGCAACTCGGCGCGCCGCCGGAATGTGAGCGGGGCCTTCCGCGGCCGCGGCGCTTCGGGCACCCTGGAAGGCAAACATATTTTGTTGATTGACGACGTGATGACGACGGGATCCACGGCGGCGGCCTGTGCGCTGGCGCTGAAACGGGAAGGCGCGCGCCGCGTGGCGCTGCTGACCGTGGCGCGCGTGGACCGGCGTCTGGAAGCCGCGAGCGCGCGGCCTGACAACTCCAAGGCGTTCCATTCCACCAACACGGGGTGATTCCGATGCCGAGCGAACGACTGCAAAAACCGGTCCTGGTGCTCAACGCAAGCTATGAGCCCATCAACATCTGCGGCGCGCGCCGCGCCCTGGTGCTGGTGCTGAAAGGCGTGGCATCGGCCGAAGAGGAGTCGGCGCACGCGATCCATTCCGCCCGCGCGGCGCTGCGTTTGCCGTCGGTGATCCGCCTGCTGGAATACCGGCGCATTCCGCACCAGACGCGAGCGCTATCGCGCAAGAACATCCTGATGCGCGACCGCTACACTTGCCAGTATTGCCATCGCACGATGCCCTCGGGCGAGCTTACGTTGGATCATGTGATTCCGCGCTCGCGCGCCGGCGAATCCGCGTGGGAGAACCTGGTGGCGTGCTGCCACACGTGCAATAACCGGAAAGGCAGCCGGACTCCCGAGGAGGCCGGAATGAAACTGGCGCGCCAACCGCGTCCGTTCAGCCTGCACACCAGCCGTCACCTGATGCGGATGCTCGGCAAAGGCGAAGCGCAGTGGCGCAAGTATCTCTTCTATTGAATCCGGCCGTTTTGCCGCGCCGCGCCTGAGGAATCCGGCGGCGTTACAAGTGCAAATTCCCCGGGCACATCCGAACTTGCAGGCCGCTTCGTATCTGGAGTATAGTTCATGTGATCGGACTTCAAATCTCAGAGGAGGGGACCCAAGTATGAAGAAACTGCTCGTAGTGTTTGGATTCGCCGCAATCTCGGCCATGGCTGCGGACGTCAGTGGCTATATCGTCGACAAGAATTGCGCCAGCAAGAAGGAAATGCTCGGCGACGAAGCTTGCGCGAAGCGCTGTCTCGGACGGGGCGCCGCGGCTGTGCTGGCGACGGAAGACGGCAAAATCTATGCCATCTCCAACCAGGATAAAGTGAAGGATCTGGCCGGCAAGAAAGTCAGCGTCAGCGGCAAGGTCGAAGGCGAATCGATCACTGTCGATACCATCAAAGCCATGTAACTCGCCGGGGGCCGGTTCGCCCGGCCCCTACGCACCCCCGTTCCTCACCCCCTATCCCGCCGCCTCTTCTTATTTGTCCCCACAATCAAACAGTTACCCGCGGCAACATGCCGATATTGACCGAAGTTGATGGTTCGCCATCCTTTCGCGGGCGATTACGGGATGTTTACCCACGGAAGCGCCGGTCGTGTGAGGAGACACACGTCTCCGCCCGCGGGGCTCTTGGTTTTTAACGCACTTTATCGTTAGAATCGGTTCGGCGAAACATTCCAAGGGTTTCCTTTTTTCGATATGCGCGAAGTCATTCTCGTGGTTGACGATGAGCCGTTCGTATTGAATATCGTTGCCAGCATCCTGGAGAATGCGGGTTTTACCGTTCTACGGGCCGCGTCCGGGGAAGAGGCTTTGGAGATCGGCGCACGCCATACGGGCCCGATCCGGCTGTTGCTGTCCGACGTCATCATGCCCGGATTGACCGGACCATCGCTGGCCGAGCGTTTCACCGAGGCGCACCTGGAAACGGAGTGCATGTTCATGGCTGGGCTGCCGGACACGCCCGAAGTATGCGAGCGAATCGTCAACCGCGGCCGGGCGTTCCTGCCGAAACCCTTTGTCCCGCGAACCTTGTTGAGCAAAGTAAATCAGGTTCTCGGCAGCCAGAACGCCGCCGGCGCTCGTTAGCTGCTTCCTAAATTGAATCCAGACCAGCAGGAGGCTCCGGCGGCCTTCAGTGAACAGCATGTGACCTCTTCCGCCGTCCCCGCGCCGCAACTCTGTACAATCGAATAAGGTCAGCCTCATGAACAAGCGCGTCCTGTTCGGCATCGGTGTGGTTGTGCTCGCGGTATCCGTGCTGCTTGTGGTGTGGCAGGGCTCCTTCAACATGGGGCGGATCGGCCCCACCAATCCGAACCAGACCTTCATCTTCTGGGCAATGTCGATCCTGATCTTTGTCCTGATGGTGACCCTCGGTTTCATCCTGTTCAAGGAACTGGTCAAAATCTACATCGCACGGCAGAGCAATCGGGAGGGGTCCCGCATCCGGACAAAACTGGTAGTCGGCGCGCTGGCGTTGAGCTGCGTTCCGGTTTTCTGCCTGGTGCTGTTCAGCTTCGAAGTGCTCAATCGCAGCCTGGAGCGGTGGTTCACCAATCCCGTCGATAACCAGGTGAAACTGTTCGTGAACGCTGCCAGGCTGCTGCGGCGCGAGATGCAGGACGAGGTCAACGCGCAGGCGGCGGTGCTGGCTTCCAAGCAGGAAGTGCGGCAGGCGCTTGCCGGCGGGAGCCTGCCGGCCGGTTTCCTGGAGCGCTTCGCCAGGGCGCAGGAATCGCAATCAGCCGCGATTTTCGCCCCCTCCGCCAACTCCCCGCTGGCCGCCTGGGAGGAGCCCGACGCCGTGAAGCGCAGCGCGCAACCGGTGCACGCGCGGTATCCGGTGATGGACGGCAATGTGGTTCTCGGCCACGTCGAGCTGGCGTCGCCCATGCCGTTCGACGTCAAAGACCAGGTCGACACCATCGACCGCTATAACCACGAATACCTGGTTCTCAAGGACGGTCTGCACAACGCGCGCTACTTCTACACCATGGTGATGGTCCTCATCACCCTCTTCGTCCTCTTCTTTACGACGTGGGTGGCGTTGTTCCTCGCCAAACAGATCAGCGTGCCGATTACGGCGCTGCTCGACGCGGCGCGCGAGGTGCGCAAAGGCAATCTGAAACACCGCGTGGAGGTGCGCGCGGTCGACGAGCTCGCGCTGCTGGTGCACGGCTTCAACCAGATGACGCAGGAGTTGGAATCGAGCAGCCGGGAACTGGACCTGCGGCGGAGGTTCACCGAGGCCATCCTGGAGAGTATTCCCACGGGGGTCATCTCCATCGGGGCCGATGGATCGATCCACCGCGTGAATCGCGCGCTTTCGAAGATCTTCGCGGCGGAGACGGTGGAGCGGGCCACGCGCCTCGAGGACCTCTTTTCCCGCGAAGACACCGCCGAAGTGAAGTACCTGATGAAGCGGGCGCGCCGCATCGGCACGGCGACGCGGCAGCTCGAGATGCGCACCGAATCCCGGAAGCTGCAGATTGCGGTCACCGTTTCGGCGCTCGAAGAGAAGCTGACTTCGGGATTCGTGGTGGTGCTGGAGGACACGAGCGAGCTGCTGCGCGCGCAGAAGGCCGCGGCGTGGCACGAGGTGGCGCGGCGGGTCGCGCACGAGATCAAGAATCCGCTGACTCCGATCGCGCTCTCGGCCGACCGCATCGCGCGGCAGGTGGAGCGCCTGTCGCTGCCGCCCGCGACCGATCGAATCCTGCACGAGTGCACGGCCACCATTTCGAAATCCGTCGAGTCCGTCAAAACGCTGGTCGACGAGTTTTCGCAGTTCGCCCGCTTCCCCGCGGCGCAGCCGACGCGCTGCGACCTGAACGAGATCGTCGGCGAAGCCCTGCTGATTTTCCAGCACCGGCTGGATGGCGTCAAGATCGAAACCAACCTGGCGCCGGGGCTGCCGCCGGTGCACGTCGACCGCGACCAGTTTCAGCGGGTGGTGGTCAACCTGGTGGACAACGCCGCCGAAGCGATGCAGGACTCGCTGGTGAAGGAGATGCACATCATGACACAGCCCGGCGCGGCGGAGTCGGTCGAGCTGGTGATTGCGGATTCGGGCTGCGGGGTGAGTCCGGACGATAAGGAGAAGCTCTTCCTGCCCTACTTCTCGACGAAGAATCGCGGCACCGGCCTGGGGCTCGCGATTGTCAGCCACATCGTGGCGGAGCACAACGGCACCATCCGGGTCGAAGACAACCAACCGGCCGGCGCGCGGTTCACGATCGAGATCCCGGCATTGATCGAGACCGAGGCGGAGCGGCAAGGGGCCGAGAGCGTCGAGCGGCAGATCGTTTGAGTATGAGGCAGCGGCACATCCTGGTGGTGGATGACGAGCCCGGCATCCGCCAGTCGTTAAGCGGCGTGTTGGAAGACGAAGGCTACGCGGTGCAGGCGGCCGACAGCGGCGAGGCATGTCTGGCGGAGCTGCCCGGCGCGGGTTTCGAGCTGGTGCTGCTCGACATCTGGCTGCCGGGCATGGACGGCATGGAGACGCTGGCGCGGATTCAGGAGATGGCGTTCGCCGAGCGGCCGGTGGTGGTGATGATCTCGGGGCACGGCAGCATCGAGGCGGCGGTGAAGGCCACCAAGCTGGGCGCCTTCGATTTCCTGGAGAAGCCGCTCTCCATCGAGAAGGTGTCGGTGGTGGTGAAGAACGCCCTGGCGCATCGCAGCCTGGCGATCGAGAACAGCCGGCTGAAGGCGGATTCGGGAGGGCGCTATCGAATCATCGGCGACAGCGTCCCCATGAAGGCCCTGCGGCAGCAGATGGCTCTGATGGCCGGGACCAACGGTCGCGTGCTGATCTACGGCGAAAGCGGGACCGGCAAAGAGCTGGTGGCGCATGCCATCCACGCGCTGAGCCCGCGCTCCGCGGAGCCGTTCATCGAAGTGAACTGCGCGGCGATCCCGGAGGAGCTGATCGAGAGCGAGATGTTCGGGCACAACAAGGGGAGCTTCACGAGCGCGCACGAGAGCAAGGTCGGGAAGTTCCAGAAGGCCGACGGCGGCACGCTGTTTCTGGACGAGGTCGGCGATATGAGTTTGCGCACGCAGGCGAAGGTGCTGCGCGCGCTGGAGGAGCAGCGGTTCGAGCCGGTGGGCGCGGCGTCCTCCGTGCAGGTGGACGTGCGCGTGGTGGCGGCGACCAACAAGAACCTCGACGAAGAAATCGAGCGCGGCAACTTCCGGGAGGATCTGTTCTACAGGTTGAACGTGATTCCGTTTTTCGTGCCGCCACTGCGCGAGCGGCGCGAGGATATCCCGCTGCTGGCCGATCATTTCCTCGCCGAGTTTACGACGGCCTATGGCCGCAAGCCGAAGGAGCTGACGCCGGAGGCGTATCGCATCCTGGCCGAGCATCACTGGCCCGGCAACGTGCGGGAGTTGAAGAACCTCATCGAGCGGATCGTGATTCTGAACCCGCAGGTGCGGGTCGACGCGCGGCACATTCCGCTGACGGCGCCGCGGAAGCAGCAGGACCGTCCTTCAGAACAGTTCGGCAGCCTGCAGGAAGTCCGCGAAGCGGCCGAGCGCGAGTACATTCTGAAGAAACTGGAAGAGACCAGCGGCAACGTCACGCGGACCGCGGAGCTGCTCGGCCTGGAACGCAGCAACCTGTATCGCAAGATGAAGAGTCTCGGCATCGGACCGGCGTAATACCGGGGCTACAGGCCGAACAGATTCGGCTCGATCTTCGTATAGGTCTGACCCGCCGCCCATACGTCCAGGGCGACGGCCGCGATCTCATCGACCTCAGGCACGGCCAGGCCGTTCTTCGTGAGGTCGACACATTTGAGATACCGCCGGCACGAGTCGCACGCCTCGATCCGCACATGCGCAAACTGCGCGGCGGTGTACACGGGCAGCTTCGACTGATCCTCCTCGCCGCATGCCGGACAGCGAATGCGGTTGAACTCCCACTCGTCGAAGCACACCGCGCAGACCAGCCAGCGCTTCCCGCCGTCGCCTTCCGGCCGCAGCACCGAACAGAGAGGTCCCTGATGGCCACCGCACGGGCCGCACTGCGCGAGCACCCGTTCGATGAAGCGCGGCGCGGGATCCGCGGGATCCCAATCCTGCGTGCGAGCCAGCTGGCTCGCGGCGTTCGCAAGCGGCGGCGGGGCGCGCCTTTCCAAGAGGTCGAGGAGAGGACGCCGCAGCCGCTCCGCGGGCGCGCCCGCCGATCGCTGCTGGAACGCTGCGATTTCCCGGTAAAACCGCAGCAGCTCCGCGGCCGCCGGAACTTCCTGCTCGAGCAGGAAGGCGCGCTCGATCCGCCGTTCCCACGGGTTCATTTCCCGGCGACCCGGTCGTACCAGAGCCGGTGATGCGTCTTCGCCCACGCCGTGGACACCTCGCCGCGGACGATCGAGGTGAAGCCGCCGCGGACCACCGCGGTCCCCATGTATACGTGAACGATGAAGCCGCCGATGGTGACCAGCGCGGCGCTCGCGTGCAGCAGGATCGACACCGGGCGGGCTACGCGCAGACTCCACGGGATCCATTCGGGAAACCACATCACCGCTCCGGAAACCAGAAGGACGCCGCCCGCCGCCAACATCACCCAGAAGAAGTATTTCTGTCCGAGGTTGAAGCGGTCGATCGGCGGGAGCAATTCGTCTTCATTGCGGATGTAGTGGATCATGCCGTCCCCCCAGTTGCGGTCTTCCGCCGTGATCCGCATATCGCGACGCCAGGCGCGCAGCATCCACAGCAGCGTGCCCACGAACGCCACGCCGGCGACCGGATGCCCGAGGCGGGAGGTCGACGGGCCGCCGAGCACCGTCGCCAGCCAATAGAGGTGGGGCGACCAGAACGCGAGCCCCGTCAGCAGGACGTAGCCGTACGCCAGCGCGGCGGCCCAGTGCACGACCCGTTCAACGACGCTGTATCGCAGAATCCGATCAGTCATCTTTCACCTGTTTCGGCCCGAACCGCAGGTAGTGCAGCGTCACCCCGATCAGCCCCCCGACCATGGCCAGATTGCCGATCCATTTCAGCGGCCCCTTCCAGATCCGCACACTCCACGGCACGCGCGGGTTGCGCGGCAGCCCGCCATACGCCTCGGGATCGGTCACGTCGTGCAGAACGTAGATCACGCCGGTTCCGCCCACGCCTTCGGGGTTGTACACGCCGGCATGGGCATATCCCGAATGCTGGCGCAGTTGTCCGGCGCGCGCCTCGGCGAGCGCGGTCATATCGTCCTTGGTCCCGAAGTGCAGGCAGCCGGTCGGACACGCCTTGATGCAGGCGGGCTCGAGCCCCTGCGAGACGCGATCGGCGCAGAGCGTGCACTTGAACATCTTCTTGCTGTGCGGGTTGAACTTGGGGATATTGAACGGGCAGCCGGTGACACAATACTGGCAGCCGATGCAATAGTCCTGCTGGAAGTCCACGATGCCGTTCTGATACTGCACGATGGCGTTGTCGGCGGGGCAGGCGGCGAGGCAGCCCGGGTCGGCGCAATGCATGCACTGATCCTTGCGCATCAGCCACTGCATGGCGCCGTCTTCGCGCGGATGCTCGTTGAACCGGATCAGGTTCCAGTAATTCCACGCCGTCTCCGGCATGGTCTGGTAGGTGTTGTCGAAGACGGTTTCGCGGAACGGCAGATCGTTCCACTCCATGCATGCGACCTCGCACGCCTTGCAGCCGATGCAGGTGGTGACGTCGACGAGCTTGGCGACTTGCGCCTGGCGCTGCGTCCCGGCGCCCGAGACAGTTCCCGCGTGCCCGGAGATCTTCTGAATCCGGAGATTCGCGCTCATCGCGCCGCTCCGTGTGAGCCGCGGCGGGTCATGCCTTCTCCACTTTCACGAGGAACCCCTTGAACTCCGGCGTGTAGGCGTTCGGATCGACCACCGCGGGCGAGAGGAGATTGGCCGCGGTCAGCGCCGTCTTCCCCGCGTCCTCCGGGATGCCGCGATAGCCCCAGTGGATCGGGATCCCGATCTGGTAGGTCTTTTTTCCATCGATCATCATCGGCTTGATGCGCCGCGTGACCATGGCCTTCGCGATGTAATGGCCGCGCGCACTCGAGACCTTGAGATTCTCTCCGCCGCGCACCCCGAGATCGTCCGCCAGCTCCGCCGGAATCTCGATGAACGGCTCGGGCATCAACTGCACGTTCATCGGATTGTTCTTCGTCCAATAGTGATAGTGCTCGGTAAGCCGGTACGTGGTGCACACGATGTTGTAGCCGCCCGCTGCGTTCCCCAGTTTGTCGGCGGAGGAGTGGAAGATCTTCGCGGCTGGATTGTTCGATTGGCCGGGATGCAGCGGATTGGCGATGGGACTCTCGACCGGCTCGTAATGCTCCGGGAACGGCCCGTCGGCGAGCGCCGTCAGCGGCGCGAAGAGACGTCCGACGCCTTCGTAGTTCATGATGAAGGGCCCCATGTGCTCGGCCGGAGCGGAGTCCACTTTGAAATCCGGCACATCGACGCCGGTCCAACGCTGCTGCTCCGCGCTCCACCAGATCTGGCGGCGGTCCGCGTCCCACGGCCGTCCGGCGGCGTCGCACGAGGCGCGATTGTAGAGCACGCGCCGGTTGGCCGGCCACGACCAGCCCCAGTTCGGAAACACGCCGAGGCCGGACGGATCCTCCGTCCCGCGCCGCTGCATTTGCGCTCCCGCTTCGGTCCATGACCCGCAATAGAGCCAATTGCCCGACGCGGTCGAGCCGTCATCGCGCAGCCAGCCGAAGCCCGGCAACTGCTGGCCGGCCTTGACGGTCTGGTTGAGCTTGGGGTCGGTCACGTCGGTCAGGGCGCGGCCGTTGATCTCGCGCGCGACCTCGCTCAGGGAGGGAGAATGCGGGTCGGTGTAGTTCCAGGTGGCGCGCAAAACCGGATCGGGGAACTTGCCGCCCTCTTTTTGATACAGTTCCCGCACCTTCAAGAAAATGCGCGCCAGGATCTCCTGATCGAGCATCGTTCCGGGGGGTGGCGGGAGCGCGGCGTTTTTCCATTGCAGCCATCGCGCCGAGTTTACGAAGGCGCCGTCCTTCTCCGCGAAACCGGCCCCCGGCAGGCGATAGACGGTCGTCTGGATCTGCTTCATCTCCTCCGGCGAGATGCCGGGCGATTTCCAGAATTCGCCGGTTTCCTCGGGATAGATGTCGCACACGACGAGCCAATCGGCCTTCTTCAACGCTTCGATATTCTTTCGCGAGTTCGGGCCGATGGCCACGCCGTTCATGCCGAAGGTGAGCAGTCCCTTGATCTTGCCGGCGTGCATGTCGTCCCAGATCTCGGTCCATGAGTGTCTGCGGTCGATCTTCGGCAGATAGTCGAAGGCCCAGCCGTTCTCTTTCTTCGCGGCGTCGCCGTACATCGCCTTCAGGAACGACACCGCGAAGCGCGGCGTGTTGGACCAGTAGTTGAAGGACTCCCACGCGCCGGGTTTCGCCGCTTTCGGCGTGATGCGGGCCAGGTACGCCGCGAAATCGGTGTCGGCGGGCGTGGGCATTTTGAGGTACCCCGGGAGGATGTCGAACACGCCGGCCATGTCGGTGGCGCCCTGAATGTTCGAATGTCCGCGCAGCGCGTTGATCCCGCCGCCGGCCCGTCCCACGTTGCCCAGCAGCAGTTGCAGGATCGCCGCCGTCCGGATAATCTGCGTCGCCGAGCTATGGTGGGTCAACCCGACCGCATAGAGAATCGTGGCCGCCTTCTTCATGTCGCCGTCCTTGCGCACGGACGTGAACATCTCCGCCGCCTTGAGGAATTCGGCGCGCGGGATGCCGGTAATGCGTTCGACCATTTCCGGCGTATACCGCGAGTAGTGTTGTTTCAGGAGTTGGAAGACGCACCGTGGATGTTCGAGCGCGAGGTCGAACTTGCTCCCGGCGTCCTCGTAATTCCAGGAGGAGCGGTCGTATGTGCCGGTGGCGGCGTCGAAACCCGAGAAGAGGCCATCTTCGGGCAGTTTGAAACCTTCCTGGATCAAAAACGACGCGTTGGTGAAGTGCGTCAGGTACTCGCGCGCGATGCGGCCGTTCTCGAGGGCATAGCGGATCACCCCGCCCAGGAAGGCGATGTCCGACCCCGCGCGGATCTGCACGAACAGGTCGGCGGTAGCCGCGGTGCGGGTGAAGCGAGGGTCCACGACGATCATTTTGGCGTTGCGGTTGCGCTTCGCCTCGATCGGCCATTTGAACCCGCAGGGGTGGTTCTCCGCCGGATTCCCGCCAATGATCAAGATCATGTCGGTGTTCTTGATGTCGATCCAGCCATTGGTCATCGCCCCTCTTCCGAACGTGGCCCCCAAACTGGAGACCGTAGGGCCATGTCAAACACGGGCCTGGTTTTCGAGATAGACGACGCCCAGACTGCGCATCGTCTTGACCACCAGGTAATTGAACTCGTTGGTGTCGGTGCAGCCGCCGTTCCACGCGATCCCTTCGCAGCGGTTGACGGTGCGGCCCTGCGCGTCGCGCTCGATGAAGCTCTCGTCGCGCGTCTTTTTCACGCGGCGCGCGACCTCGTCGAGCGCGGTCTCCCACGAGATGTCTTCCCAGCGGTCCGACCCCGGCCGCCGCACCTGCGGCTTGAGCAGCCGCCGCTCGTTGACGATGTCCTGCTGGAGAGACGACCCTTTCGGGCAGAGCGTGCCGCGGTTGATCGGGTGGTCGGGGTCGCCCTCCACGTGGACCACCTGTGGGGTGACGTTCTTGGCTTTATCGCCGAGGGTGTGGATGATGACGCCGCAGCTCACGGAGCAGTAGGGGCACGTGGAGCGCGTCTCCGTCGTGCGCGAGATCTTCAGGTCGCGCGCCTGCGCGTGGGCGGGTTGGAGGTCGAACCCCAACGCGCAAGTAAGCGCAGTCCCTTTCAGAAACGTGCGGCGGCTCGGTGTCATGGTCCCCCCCAAGGTGCTGTCATTGTACCTGAGACTCACGGAGGGCATGGGCTGCTAGAATATGGCCGGAGGCGAAACGGGAACATTGCGGCGGCTTGCCATTCGCATCGTGCTGTCGCTTGCCGGAGTGGCCGCTTTCACGGGGACTGCGAGCGCGCTGGTTCCGGTGAATGCCACCACGGCCGGTTTCGGCTACCTCCTGCTGGTGTTGGTGATCGCCAGCATCTGGGGGTTTGTCGAAGCTCTGGTTGCTTCCGCCGCCGCCACACTGTTCTACAACTTCTTCTTTTTGCCGCCGATCGGCACGCTGACGATCGCCGACCCGCAGAACTGGGTCGCGCTGTTCAGTTTCTTTATTACGTCGCTGATCGCCAGCCGGCTTTCCACCAAGGCCAAGCGGCGGGCCGCCGATGCGCTGGAGCGGCAGCAGGACGTCGAGCGTCTTTACACGTTCAGCCGCGCGATTCTTCTGATTGGCCGTGACGAGGCGTTTCCGAACCAGCTTATCCGTAGTCTGGCGGAGATCTTCGAACTGACCGCCGTGGTGCTGTACGATCGCCGCAGCGGGGAGTTCTACCGCGCCGGTCCGGCCGACTTCGAGGGCATCGACGATCAGCTTCGCGACGCCGCGTTACAGGGGTCGTCGTATTCCGACACGAACGCGAACCGGACAATCACGGCGATCCGCCTCGGCTCGGAGCCGATTGCCAGTCTCGCGTTGCAGGGCGCCCGCATGCAGGACCCGGTGCTGCAAGGCGTGGGCAATCTGGTCGCCATCGGCCTGGAACGCGCCAAGGCGCAAGACCTCGCTCACCAGGTGGAGGCCGCCCGGCAAAGCGAGCAGTTGCGGACCACGATCATCGACGCGATGGCGCACGAATTCAAGACGCCCCTCACCTTGATCAAAGGCGCGACGTCGGCGATTCTGGCCGCGGACAGCCCCCTCCCGGAGAGCGCGCGGGAGCAACTCACGATCGCCGACGAGGAGGCGGAGCATTTGCGCGAACTCCTGGATAACGCCATCGAGATGGCCCGGCTCGACACTACCCACATCGAGGTCCACCTGGAGCTGTCGGCGGTCGAAGAAATCGCGCGGGAGGCCCTGGCGTCTTTGCAGACCGAGATCGACAGCCGGCCGGCCGGAATTACGCCGGGCGAGCCGGTTCCACCCGTCCCGCTCGACCGCCGGCTGGTGAGGCTGGCCTTGAAGCAGCTTGTCGACAACGCGCTGAAGTATTCGCCGCCCGAATCCGCGGTGGCGATTCGGATTGGCGCCGCCGGGGAACTGGTGACCATCGACGTGACGGATCATGGACCGGGCATATCCGCCCAGGATCAAAGCCGGATCTTCGAGCGGTTCTATCGCGGCCAGTCGGTCCGCAGCCAGATTCCCGGATCGGGGCTCGGCCTGACGATCGCCACCGCGATTGCGCGCGCGCATCGCGGAGACCTGACCGTGACGAGCCGGCCGGGCGAGACGACGTTTCGGATGACGCTGCCGCGCGACCGAAATGGGAGGGAACACAATTGAGCGCCGGGAGGATCCTGGTGGTGGATGACCAGCCGCAAATGCGCCGCCTGATGCGCAGCACGCTGACGGGCGCGGGCTATGAAATCGACGACGCCAAGACTGGCGAGGAGGCGTTACTGAAGGTCCGCGACTATCACCCCGACCTCGTTCTGCTCGACATCAACATGCCCGGCATGGGCGGCCTGGCGACGTGCCGCGAGATCCGCGCCACCGTCAACGTCGCGATCATCATGCTGACCGTCCGCAATTCGGAGGCGGACAAGGTGGCGGCGCTCGACGCCGGCGCGGACGACTTCGTGACAAAGCCCTTCAGCACGCCGGAACTGCTGGCCCGCATCCGCGCCGCGCTCCGCAGGGTCCCGGTGTCCCCCTCGTCGCCGCTGCGCATCCGAGCCGGGCGGCTGACGGTCGATTTCGGCGCGCGCGCCGTCAGCAACGGCGCCAGGAACGCGCACCTGACGCCGAAGGAGCTCGACCTGCTCCGCTATCTCACGCAGCGTCCGAACCAGGCGATCTCTCACCGGGAATTGCTGCAAAACGTGTGGGGCCCCGACTACGGCGACCAGGTCGATTACCTGCGCGCCATCGTCAAGAATCTGCGCAAGAAAGTCGAGGTCAATCCGGAACAACCGGAGCACATCCTCACCGAGCCCTGGATCGGATACCGCTTCAAAGGCGATCCGGAAGCCGAATAGCGCCGCGGTCTTGCAGCCGCTCCCGTTCATAAAATTTTCATGACTTTTCCATGCCTCGTTCGGGCCCGATTTCCTACCATGTGGCTGGACGAATCGAGATGGCCCCGCAAAATCACATGGCGCCGGCGTTCCAGAGGCGAGTACGCCGGGCGACGCCCGCAGAACTGCCGGAGAATAGTCTCGCAGTAGCCGTCATCTTTACGACAGTGGCCGCCACCATCGCGGCGCTTCGCCAGGCAGGCGCGCTGGCGAGCCGATTGGGGGCGCGGATCACATTGCTCGCGCCGCAAATCGTGCCCTACCCGCTTCCTCTTGCCAGTCCTCCCGTGCTGCTCGATTTCAACGAGCGCCGCTTTCAGTTGATCGCGGAAGAGAGCCCCGTCGAGACGGACGTGCATATCTATCTGTGCCGCGATCCTCTGGAGGCGTTGCGCGGCGCGCTGCCGCCGCGGTCGCTCGTCGTGCTGGGAGGCCGGCGGCGGTGGTGGCCGACGCGGGAGAAGAGGCTGGCCAGGCAGTTGCGCCGGGCCGGACACGAAGTCGTCTTCACGGAAATGGAGTAAGCACATGCTCGACGTGTTCTACGTAGTGGTTGGTTGCGCGTTTCTGCTGGTCTGTTGGCTCTTCACCAAAGCCTGCGACAAGCTCTAGTTGGTCGGCGTTCATCCGGTGCTGGACGATTTGGAGGCTCTCAGCATCCTGCCATGGAGAATATTTATGGATTACATCATCGCCGGGGTCGCATCGCTCGGATTGTTCGTGTACTTGATTTATGCGCTGCTTCGTCCGGAGCGCTTCTAGGGAGGCGGAAATGACAAGTCTTGGAATCGCACAAATCGCGATCTTCTTCGCACTGATCCTGCTCTGCGCCAAACCGCTCGGCGCATTCATGGCAAAGGTGTACGAAGGAGAACGGACCTTCCTGCATCCCGCGCTGCGATGGCTCGAAGTTCTCACGTACAAAGCGGCCGGCATTCGCGAAGAGGCCGAGCAGCGCTGGACCCATTACACGGCGTCGCTCCTCAGCTTCAGCCTGTTCGGGTTCCTGCTCACGTACCTGCTCCAGCGGGCGCAGGGGATTCTGCCGCTCAATCCGCAGCACTTCGGCGCCGGCAACGTTTCCCCCGATCTCGCGTTCAACACCGCCACGAGTTTCGTGACGAACACCAACTGGCAAGCCTATAGCGGCGAATCGACGATCAGCTACTTCGTGCAGATGGCGGCGTTGGCGGTGCAGAACTTCGCCTCGGCCGCGGCGGGAATGGCGATCGCGGTGGCATTGATCCGCGGCTTCGCGCGCCAGGAACGCCTCACCATCGGCAACTTCTGGGTCGATGTCACGCGGTCGACCGTCTACGTGCTGTTGCCGCTTTCCGTGATCGTCGCCCTGCTGTTCGTTTCGCAAGGGGTCATTCAGAACCTGAAGCCCTACACGGAGGCGACTACGGTCGAGGGCGCCAAACAGACCATTGCACAAGGCCCCGTGGCGTCGCAGGAGGCAATCAAGCAGCTCGGCACAAACGGCGGCGGTTTCTTCAATGGGAATGCCTCTCATCCCTTCGAGAACCCCACGCCGGTGAGCAACCTGCTCTCGATGTTCCTCATCTTCCTGATTCCCGGAGCGCTCACCTACACCTTCGGGAAGATGGTCGGCGATACGCGGCAGGGGTGGGCGATCTTCGCCGCATTCTCGGTCATGTTCCTGATCGGTGTGTTCGTCTGCTACTCCTCCGAGCAGGCCGGAAATCCCTTGCTGACGAAGCTCGGCGTGCAGAGGGCCGCGACCTCGGGACAACCCGGGGGAAATATGGAGGGCAAGGAGGTCCGCTTCGGCATCGCGAATTCCGCGTTGTACGCGACGGTGACCACGGACGCCAGTTGCGGCGCGGTGAACAGCATGCATGACAGCTTCACGCCCTTGGGAGGGCTCGTGCCTCTGTTCAACATCATGACCGGGGAAGTGATCTTCGGCGGCGTCGGCGCGGGCCTTTACGGGATCTTGCTGTATTGCATCCTCGCGGTGTTCATCGCCGGTCTGATGGTGGGCCGCACGCCGGAATATCTCGGCAAGAAGATCGAGCAGAAGGAAGTGAAGATGGCGATGCTGGCGATCATCGCCACCGCGGCGAGCATCCTCGTATTCAGCGCTCTGAGCGCGGTGATTCAGTTTCCGGCCAAGGGTTACTGGAACCCGCCGGGGCCCGCCGTCGCGAACATCAGCAATAGCGGCCCCCACGGGCTGAGCGAGATTCTGTACGCCTATGTGAGCGGGACCGGCAACAACGGCAGCGCGTTTGGCGGCCTGAATCCGGCCACTCCGTGGTACAACCTCACGATCGGCCTGGCCATGTTTATCGGCCGCTTCCTGTTCCTCATTCCGCTCCTGGCAGCCGCCGGCAGCCTCGCAGCGAAGAAGAAGATTCCGGCCACCGCGGGAACATTTCCGACACACGGACCGTTGTTCGTCGGATTGCTGGTGGGCACGGTGCTGATTGTCGGCGCGCTCACGTTCTTTCCGGCCCTCTCCCTGGGGCCGATCGTCGAGCACTACCTGATGCATGGCGGCAAGTTGTTTTCCATGATCCTGCCCTCTATCGGAGTTTGGAGTTAACCATGTCTGCAACCACCACGGAACCGCAAACGAGCCGGCCTGCCGCGGATGACCCGACGTCTCTCCTCCCGAAGAAACTGGGGCGCGCGCGGCCGCTATTCGACCCTGAGATTGTCGGACGAGCTGCCCGCGCCTCCTTCGTGAAGCTGAACCCGGCGACCCTGGCCAAGAATCCGGTCATGTTTGTCGTCGAGGCCGGCGCTGCGCTCACCACGATATTTGCGATTCGCGACCTGGCAACCGGTGCCGGCGGCATCGGCTTCACGATCCAGATTACGCTGTGGCTCTGGTTCACCGTTCTCTTCGCCAACTTCGCCGAAGCGATGGCGGAGGCCCGCGGAAAAGCGCAGGCCGACAGCCTCCGCAAGACGAAGACCGACGCGTTGGCGAAGCGCATCGCAGCCAACGGCAAAATCGAGCAGGTCACCAGCTCCGCTCTGCGCGCCGGCGACGTGGTGCACTGCGACGCGGGCGACCTCATCCCCGGCGATGGCGAAGTCATCGACGGCATCGCCACCGTGGACGAATCCGTGATCACCGGCGAAAGCGCGCCCGTGATTCGCGAATCCGGCGGCGACCGCAGCGCCGTGACGGGCGGAACCCGCGTCCTGTCCGACCAGATCAAAATCAAAATCACCTCCAATCCTGGCGAGACCTTCCTGGATCGCATGATCGCCCTGGTGGAGGGCGCGCAACGGCAGAAGACGCCGAACGAGATCGCGCTGAACATCCTGATCGCGGGCCTGACGCTGATCTTTCTCCTGGCCGTCATCACTCTGCAGCCGTATTCGGCGTTCAGCGTCGCCCAGGCGGGCGCCGGCTCCGTTCCGGCGGTCGCGGTTCTGGTCTCGCTGCTGGTTTGCCTGATCCCCACGACCATCGGAGGCCTGCTCTCGGCAATCGGCATCGCGGGCATGGATCGCGTGATGCAGCACAACGTGCTGGCGATGAGCGGGAAGGCGGTCGAAGCCGCCGGGGATATCAATTCCCTGCTTCTCGACAAGACCGGAACGATCACGCTCGGCAACAGGCAGGCGGTCGAGTTCATTGCCGTCAATGGCGTCAGCGGCGAAGAATTGGCCGATGCGGCGCAACTCTCCAGCCTCGCGGACGAGACTCCCGAAGGCCGATCGGTCGTAGTGCTGGCGAAAGAGAAGTACGGTCTCCGCGGGCGCCACATCCCCGAGGGAGAAGCCGTCTTCATTCCGTTCTCCGCCTACACCCGCATGAGCGGCGTGGACTTCCAGGGGCGGAAGCTGCGCAAGGGGGCCACGGAGGCGATTTGCCGATTCGCCGGCGAAAACGGCGGAAGCCCCGGCAGCGAGATCCAGGAGGTGAGCGATCGCATTTCGCGGAACGGGGGGACCCCACTCGCCGTGGCCGACGGCGCTCGCCTCCTGGGTGTGATCCACCTGAAAGATATCGTGAAGGGCGGCATGAAGGAGCGCATCGCGCAACTGCGCCGCATGGGAATTCGCAGCGTCATGATCACCGGCGACAATCCTCTGACCGCCGCCGCGATCGCTTCCGAGGCCGGCGTCGACGATTTCCTGGCGCAAGCCACGCCGAAAGACAAGCTGGAATATATCAAGAGAGAGCAGAAGGCCGGCCGTCTTGTCGCCATGACCGGCGACGGCACCAACGACGCTCCCGCGCTGGCGCAGGCGGACGTCGGGCTCGCCATGAACACCGGCACCATGGCGGCCAAGGAAGCCGGCAACATGGTCGACCTCGACAGCAATCCGACCAAGCTCATCGAGGTGGTGGCGATCGGCAAACAACTGCTGATCACGCGCGGCGCGCTGACCACCTTCTCGATCGCCAACGACATCGCCAAGTATTTCGCGATCATCCCCGCCATGTTCATGGCGATGTATCCGGCGCTCGGGAAACTGAACATCATGGGGCTGCACACGCCGCAAAGCGCAGTGCTCGCTGCGGTGATCTTCAACGCCCTGATCATTATTGCGCTGGTGCCGCTGGCGCTCCGCGGAGTCAAGTACCGGCCACTCGACGCGGCCAGCCTGCTGCGCCGCAACCTGCTGATTTACGGAGTGGGCGGGATTATCGCGCCTTTCCCCGGAATTTGGCTGATCGACCAGATTCTGGCCGCGCTGCATCTGGCATAGGAGGAAATGACAATGTGGGAACAGATTTTGCCCGGACTCAGGATCAAGCTGTTTATGACCGTCGTGTTGGGCGTGTTGTATCCGCTCGCGATCACTGGAATCAGCCAAGCGGTGTTTCCCCGGCAGTCGAACGGCAGCCTGGTGACGGCGGGCGGGCGGGTGATAGGATCCGAGATCATCGGACAGACGTTCACGAAGCCGGAGTACTTCCATCCGCGGCCATCGGCGGCCGGCAGCGGCTACGACGCGACGGCCAGCAGCGGCTCGAACCTCGGGCCGACCAGCGCCAAACTGGTTCGCGGGACGACGAAGATCGACGATCAGAAAAAGGAGGCCGTCGATTTCGATGGCGTCAGCCTTCGCCTCGTCCACTATTGCTTGGAAAACGGCATCCCCTACGAATCGTCGACGCCGCTCGACCGCTTCCGGGACGCCGGCGGGAGTCTCGACGACGTAAAGCTCATCAAGGCGTTCAACGATGAGACAGCGCCATTGGTCTTCGCGCCCAAAATCCCCATTCCCGCCGACGCCGTGACCGGCTCCAGTTCGGGGCTCGACCCTCACATCAGCCCGGACTCCGCGGGATTGCAGGCGCAGCGCGTCGCCACTGCCCGCGGCGTTTCCGCGGACCAGGTGAAGCAGATCGCCGGCGAGTTCACGGAGCGTCCTGCGCTCGGCGTGTTTGGCGAATCGCGCGTCAATGTGCTGCGATTGAATCTGGCGCTCGACCAGCGGTATCCGGTGAAGCGCTGAGGAACAGCGTTTATGAAACGAGCATCCGCAATCTCCCTGTCGCAGGTTGCTTTGATGGCGGCGGCCGTCAGCTTCGGTTCGGCCGCCCGCGCCCAGGAACCGGTAAGCGCTCGCGAAAGGCAGCTCCTGGATCGCATTGAGGCTCTGGAGAAGCGACTCGCCGCGGTGGAGGCGCGAGTCGCTCCGCCGCCGGATCCGCCGCGGAGCCCCACCGGAGACAGCTCGTCGATCCCCGGCTTCGCCGCGGGAACGACGATGAACGTGTTGCTCGACGGCTACTACCAATACAACTTCAACAATCCGATCGGCCGCGTGAACCTGCTGCGCGCCTTCGATTCGAGCTCAAACAATTTCACCCTGAACCAGGCTGCGGTGGCGATCGAGCGGGCGGCCGATCCCGCCCAGGGGCGGCGCTTCGGTGTCAGGCTGGACTTGATGTTCGGGCAAGCCACGGAGAGTCTCGGCGGCAATCCCGCCAACGAGCCGCGCACGGCGCCCTATCGGAATATTTTCCAGGCCTACGGGACCTACGTCGTTCCGTTGGGAACGGGGCTCAACGTCGATTTCGGACGCTTCGCCAGTTCCTTGGGCATGGAGGGTTCTTTCACGAAGGACCAGATCAACTACACGCGTTCCCTGCTGTTCACGGCTCTGCCTTTCTATCACATGGGCTTTCGCACTTCGTACAAGCTCAGCGGCTCGACCACGGCGTCCTGGCTGCTGGTCAACGGTCTGAACCAGATGGAGGACTTCAACGGCTTCAAGTCGAACCACTTCATGCTGTCGTCTTCGCTTTCGAAAAACCTGAGCTGGACGGGCAGCTACTATGTCGGCCGGGAGACACCGGACCGCCTCGGCCCGCGGCCCGACGGCCGCACCCACATCGCCGACACTTACGCGACCCTGAATGCGACGCCAAAACTCACCTTGGCCGGCGAGGCTGACTATATCGTGAGCCGGACGTATGCGAATTCCAGCCCGGCGCGTCTCGCGGGCGGAGCGGGATACGCCAAATATCAATTCGCGCCTAAGTTTTCGCTGGCCGGCCGCTTCGAGTATCTGTCCGACCGTGGCGGCTACTTCAGCGGCGCGACCCAGTCGCTGAAAGAAGGAACGGTGACCGCGGTGTATCAGCCCGCGGACGGCTTCCAACTCCGCTGGGAGCTCCGTCACGACCGGTCGAATCACCCGTTTTTCCTTACCCACACGAACGGCGTCCTGAAACAGGACCAGTCCACCGCGCTGATGGGCCTGATCTGGTGGTTTGGAGGAAAACAGGGGGCATGGTAGCTCCATAATGGATTGGGACAAGCCGCATGCCGGGTGACACACTCCGCAAGACTCCGGAAGAACTCCTTCGCGAGGCTGAGTCCGGCGATGCGGACGGCAGGAAAGGCTACCTCAAAATCTTTCTCGGATATGCGTCCGGCGTGGGCAAGTCGTTCCGCATGCTCGACGAGGCGCGGCGCCGCCGCGAACGGGGTCAGGACGTGGTCGTCGGCGCCATGCAGCCCGACGCGCCGCCGGACGTGCGGGCGCTGCTCCCGAAGCTGGAGGTGATCCCGCTGCAGCCGGTGGATCATGGCATGGCGGTCGATGTCGAGGCCATCGTCCGGCGTCAGCCCGCGGTCTGCTTCATCGACGGATTGGCTTACGATAACCCGCCCGGCGCCCGGAATCCCACCCGCTGGCAGGATGTGCAGGACCTCCTGCAGGCGGGCATCAAGGTGGTCGCATCCATCAACATCCAGTACGTCGCCGAACTGCGCGAGCAGGTCGAATCGATCACCGGGAAGCACGTCCGCGAGACCGTGCCGGTCGCATTCGTCAACAGCGCCGACGAAATCGAGATTGTCGACGCGCCGCCCGCGGATTCCGGGGATCGCGAGCAGCGGCTTTCGAAGTTGCGGGAGCTTGCCCTGATCCTCGCGGCGGATGTGGTGGACCACCAACTGCACCGCTATCTCGAAGAACAGGGGCTCCTCCAACACGTCGGGGCGAATGAACGGATTCTCGTCTGCATCACGCCGCGGACCAATATGGGAGAGATGATGGAAACCGCCCGGACCATTGCCGAGAAGTTCCACGGCGAGCTGATTGTCGCGTACGTCAATCAACCCACCATCTCCGATCGGGATCGGGCCGCGCTGGAGGAACGGCTGCGGATTGCCCGCGCCGCCGGCGCGCCCATCGAGATCCTCGAAGGAGAAGACGCCGTCTCCGCGATTCTCGATTTCGCCGCCGCCCGCGGCGTCACGCAGTTGTTCATCGGCCACAGCCAGCAGACGGGCCTGGGAACGCGCCTGCGAGGCAACCCGGTTGACCGGCTGATCCAACGGTCGAGAGGTATGGACATTCGGATCTTTCCGCAGTAGCCTATGCCGGAAACAGGGCGCGGGAAACTGAAAATCTTCATGGGGTACGCGGCCGGCGTCGGCAAGACGTACAAGATGCTGGAGGAAGCCCAGGAGCTGAAGAGCAAGGGAGTCGACGTCGTGATCGGCTACTTCGAGCCGCATGGCCGTCAGGACACGATCGCCAAGATCGAAGGCCTGGAAATCGTGCCACGGAAGCAGGTGGCGTACCGCGATTCCATATTCGAGGAAATGGATGCGGGGGCCATCCTGGCGAGACATCCGCAAGTTGCGGTGGTCGACGAGTTCCCGCACACGAACGTGCCCGGCTCCGAGCGCGCCAAACGCTGGGAAGACGTACAGATGCTGCGGGACGCCGGCATCGACATCCTCACCACCATGAATATCCAGCACCTGGAGAGCCTCAACGATCAGGTGTGGCAGCTCACCGGGATCCGGGTGCGCGAGACCATTCCCGACTGGGTGGTGCAGCAGGCGGACGAGGTCGTCATGATCGACCTCACCCCACGCGCGCTCCTCCACCGGCTCGAGCGCGGCGTGGTTTACAGCCGCGAAAAGGCCGAGCGCGCCATGCAGAACTTCTTCCGGGAGTCGACGCTGGTGGCGCTGCGGGAGCTCGCTCTGCGCCAGGCGGCCCACGAAGTCGAGCACCGCGCGGGCGATCGCGCTCAGCCCGAGTCGCTCAAGCTGCACCGCATCCTCGTCCATGTCACCGCGGACCCCAAGACCGCCATGGTGATTCGCCGCGCGAAGCGAGTCAGCGACTTCCTGGGCGCCGAATGCTTTGCCGTCTCCGTTCTGTGTCCCGAGGACCTCGCCGAGCGCGATGCCCTCGACCGGCATTTGAACTTCGCGCGGAATCTGCACATCGAGACCAGGATTGTCGAAGGCGAGGAGGTCGCGCCGGCCCTGATCGATTTCGCGCGGCGCAACCGGATCACGCAGATCTTTCTCGCGCGCCCCGCCGATCGCAAATGGTTCCCCTCGTTGGCGCGGAATCTGGTGCAGCAGGTAGCCGCCCTGGCCAAGGACATGCAGATCGTCATCGTTTCCGAACGGGAGCCCCTCAAGCGCTGACGCGACAGTGATACCGTACGACCAGTGACGCCTCCCCGCCCGAATCGCGCGCATGCCATGCGGTTCATTCTCTGTCTGGGCGTGGTCAGTCTCTTCGCCGACATGACGTACGAGGGGGCGCGCAGCATCGTCGGCCCGTTTCTGAAGGACCTCGGCGCCACCGCCGCGCAGGTGGGCCTGATCGCAGGGTTCGGCGAGATGCTGGCCGCCAGCCTGCGTTTCTTCTCCGGCCGCCTTGTCGACCGCACTCGCGCTTATTGGACGGTGACCATTCTGGGCTACGCCGTCAATCTCGTCGCCGTTCCCGCCATGGCGTTCGCGGGCAACTGGAAAGTGGCTGCCCTGCTCATCATTCTGGAGCGGACCGGCAAGAGCATTCGCGGACCGGCGCGCGATGTGCTTCTCTCGGAAGCCACCGGCGCCGTCGGTCACGGCTGGGGCTTCGGCGTTCACACCGCGATGGACCAGACGGGCGCCGTGCTCGGTCCGTTGCTCATGGTCTTCGCCGTCGCCAGGACCGGGCACTTCGCGCCGGCGTTTCTCCGCCTCGCGCTGCCCGCCGCAGCCGCTCTCGGGAGTCTCGCGATCGCCCGCGCGATCTACCCGGCCGCGGGCTCTGCCGCTCCCGAGCCCGCTGCCCGCCAGCCTCTGCCGCGCGTCTTCTGGCTCTACACCGCGGCCGCCGGTCTGCTGGCGTGCGGGTATGTCGATTTCGCGCTGCTCGCCTACCATTACCAGACGGCCGCCCTCGTCGCTCCCGCCGCGATCCCGCTGCTCTACGCGACCGCCATGGGCATCGATGGCGTCTCCGCCCTGCTTCTCGGCAAGCTGTTCGATCGTTACGGTGTCGCCGTCCTCGCCGCGAGCATTCTGGTTTCGATGTGCGCCCTCCCGCTCGGATTCCTCGCCGGTCCGGGAGGCGCGGTCGCGGCGGTCCTATGCTGGGCCGTCGGCATGGGCGCCCAGGACGCCACGCTGCGGCCCGCCATCGCGCAAGTGGTCTCGATGAGCAAACGCGGCACGGCCTTCGGCGCGTTCAATGGAGTCTACGGGATCGCCTGGTTCCTCGGCAGCGCGGCGATGGGGCTGCTGTATCACCATTCGCTGGCCGCGCTCGTGCTCCTCGGTGTCGCGGCGCAGGCTGCCTCGGCGGTGATCTTCTTCCTGCTGCAACGCCCTTTGGCGGAAGGGCGATTCCGATGATCTACACCGTCTACGTCGACGAAAATTCTCACTACATGGACGAGAGCGCGCGCTACAAAATCGGCGATTTCACGGATCGCGAGGCCGCCATCGCCCGCTGCAAGGAGATCGTGGAGCTGTCGCTCGCCGAATGTGACGCCACCGGGACCGCCGACGAGATGTTCCGCCACTACACGACCTTCGGAGACGACCCCTGGATCGCGACCTCGGACCCCGACGGCCGGTTCTCCGCCTGGGAGTATGCCCGTACCCGCTGCCGCGAACTGGCCGCCAAAAAGTAGCGGCAGCCTTATTCCATCTTCCGTTGCTTGGGTCCCGGCGACGGCTCCAGCTTCGGCATTCCGAAATGACCGCTCAAGTCCGCCAGCGAATCGAGATCGATCGTCCCTGTCAGATTGACCACGGTGAACTCCCGCGGCTCGGTGACCACGATCGCGATGCCCGCGATCTTCTTGCCGTCGCTGTGGAGATACACTTCCGCCTCCGCGCCTTCGGCCGAACTCTTGAACCCGACGATCCGCGACCAGTCGGGGGCTTTCAATTGGCTGCGCACGCCCTCCAGGTCGGCGGGAGACCACTCGCCGTCCTTCTTGAATTCGAAGCTGCGGACGTAGATGCCTTCGATGCCCCCGATCAGTTTCTTCACCTTCGCCTCGTCCGGATCCTTCCCGTCGAGGAATTTGGCCGCGAACTGCAGAAGCGAGCTGTTCAGCGAGATATCGACGCTGTCGGCCGCTTTGGCGGCCAGATGGTCGAGATTCAGCTTGATCTGCTGCGCCTGGGTGAGGCCCGCCGCCGCCAGCAAAAGCGCCACCGCCCTCATTGCCGCACCTCCAGCACATGCGCCTGAATGCGATGCAGTTTCACAGCCGTAATTTTCATGGCCGTCATCACCTGGGCCTTCGCGATCTCGCCCTGGCGATGGCGGTACGCCGCGCCGCTCCCCACCATCATCACGACCATCGCCGCGGCCGCCAGCCACCACGGCGCGCGCGATCGGCCCGCCGCCCGGGCGGCGACCCTTTGCGCAAATCCTTCGGGCGGCGCCTGCCGCGCCAACGCCCCTCTCAGCTCTTGTTCCAGATCCATCAGATTTCTCCCAAACCGCGGCGCTCCAGCTTCTCGCGAAGGAGCGCCAGCGAACGTTGCAAATGGCTTTTCACCGTGCCCAACGGCATGTCCAGGATGTCCGCGATCTCTGCCGGATCGAGGTCCTCCTGGTACCGCAAAATCACCACCGCGCGAGGCCCTTCCGCCAGCGTCGCGATCAACCGCCGCAAGACCTCGCTCAATAACGGATCGCCCGGCGACGCATTGACTGAGGGCTCAGCTACCAGTTCCAGCGCCACCTGCGGCCGCCGTTTGCGCCGCCGGGCTTCATCGATCGACCGCTGCACCGCAACCTTGCGCAGCCAGAACCCGGCGTGCCCCGGCGATTGAATCCGCCCCAGGTTCCGGTGCAGCGACAGGAACACCTCCTGCGCCACCTCCTCCGCCAGTTCCCGGTCGTGGAGGAAGTGATAAGCCAGGCTGAACACCATCGATTGATGGGTCCGCACCAGCGCCCCGAAATCGATTTGGCGCAGTTCCCCGGCTTGCGCCGCCGCCACGCTAGTGATCATCGGCCGCGTACGCCACGTTGCTGGTCACATCCGTCCGGCGGAAATCGCTGTTCGTCATATTGACCGTCATCGTTCGATGATAGAAGAACACCGCCCGCAACTCGAACTCTCCGCCGTAGCTCACCGGAAACCATAGCCCGTCGGCGAACTTCTGATACGTCACAGTGAACCCGACCCCGTGGAGATTCGTGCCCAGCAGAGTCTTGATGGCGAGCGGCATCTTCCACACCATCTCGGTCGAAACCGTGATCGGCTGATACTCCTCGGCGTCGATCAGCGCCTCTCCCTTCCAGATGGCGCCATCCTCGAGATCGCCGACTTTCGGCTTCTGTTTCGGCTCGAACCGCACACGGTGAGCCAGGACGCCGCGGTACATCTCGGTCTTGATCAGTTTGAAGTTGTACTTGAGCTGCCGGTGGTAGGTCAGGGGGAACAGGTCGTTGCCGATCCCGTCCTTCCCGTCCTTGTCGTGCATCATGTCCTCGGCGAGCGAATCCAGCAGGTCGCCGTCGAGGTCGAGCCCCTTGTGCCGGTAACCGGGCTTGTCGAAGGCGAATTCCTTCCCTTTATCTTCGTACTTGCCGTCGAAGCGGACGAGCTCGCGCTCGATGCCGCGCAGCTGCGGCATGATCGTGTACTCGCGATGCTCTTCGCGGGCCACCTTCTTGCCGCCGCGAATCATCTTTAATGTCTGCTTCTGGTTGTAGATGTAGCTTGTGCGGAGTTCCTGCGATTTCGCCTGATTCAGCGCCACCCGGCGCATGATCTCGTCGATGTCGGGCGCCTGCGCCCAGGCGCATCCGGCCGCCGCCGCCAGCAAGAGGATCTTCATTCGGCCTCCATCTGCTACCTAATACGCGGGAGGCCGGGATGACGAATGCAGTTTTTTAGTTCAACAGCCGGAATCGAACCTCGACACGCCGCGGCGCCACCACCTTGGTCGCCACCTCGATCCGCGCGTCCGGCTTGCCCTTCTCCGCGAGCAGTTCGGCAATGTACCTTCGCGCCTGCTCGGCATCGTCCGGACGGTAGGGCCGCTCCACCGCCAGCGCGACCTCGCGTTCTTTCAGCCGGTCGAGGATCTCGCTGACGGGCACCTTCTTGAAATGTTCGAACTTGAGAGCGCGCACCACCACCGGGTCCTGTGCCGTAGCCAGCCCGAAAGCCACAAGGAAAAGAGGCAGAAGTCTCATACCGCAGACCAAAGCATTTCCGTTGCCGTATTGACTGGAAACAACTTACGCGGAAACGCCTGTGCCTCGTTCCCTCATGGAGTGCCCCATCGGCACGGTTGCCGCCGGCCGTCGCAGAGGATCGTCTGATGCCCGGACCAGGCCACCGTCCACCCGCGCTCCAGCAGCCATGGCACGGCCAGAGCGCCCTTGCCGAAATACGCCCCCGCAGCCAGGATCGTGTCGTCGAACACCACCAGCGACCCCACGTGCAGACGGCGGTAAGCCGCCTCGATCTCGGCCAATCCATGCTCCGCGGAATTGGGCGACTCCGTGTCGAGACTGTCGAGATAGAGCACGTCGATCGGCTCCGCGCCTTCCCGGAGCCACGCCACGGAGTCGGCCTGGACCACTTCGACCGTGTCGCCGAAACAGGCGGTCCAGGCCCTGGCGAAGGCGCAGTGCGCCGCATTGTGATCGATCGAGGTGAGCCGGCCGCCCCGCTGCCGCAGGTAATATCCGAACACATAGGTGCTGAATCCCGCGCCCGCAAAATCGTCCTCGGCGCGGATGCAACCCGTTTCCACGACGCGGGGGGCGGCGAATCGCGCCGACATTTCGCGTAGCAGCACGTCGAAACTGCGGTGCCGGTCGCTGAGGCCGCCCAAGGCGCTCAAACCGCCGCGCATACGCTCCCGCACGAACCACTGCAGCAGGGCGTCCGACCCGATCTCCGACGCGTGCAAATATCGCGGCCCCGTCAGGATGGCCTCCGCCACGCTCGCGACTGTGTCCGGCATCCGAGCCTCGTCGGCGCACTCTACGATACGAAACGGGATGCGGCAGCGCCGGCTCCAGCGCTGGTGCTCCTTGCCGGACACGATATTGACCTGCTGCTCGCGCGGCAGGCTCCATGTCGGCGGCGCTCCATCCCGCACCCACAATCCGATGGCGGGCGTCCCCGTAAACCGCGCCGCGTGCAACGGGCCGCTGTCGACGCCGACGATCAGGTCGGCCCGGCCCAGCAGCGACACCAGCCGCGCCGTGTCGATGCGCGCCCAATCGTCCGTCAGGTGACGCACGCGCGCGTGGGCGAGCCGCGGCGCCCGATCGTCCCAATCGAGCAGCACCAGGGTCCCTTCTGTCCTCTCCAGCAGGCGCAGGTACAGGTCGATGCACTGCCGCGTCTCCAGATTCTTGCGCTGCGGCCAGGTGTTGCCGTGCGTGTGCAGGAGAATGACGGGCCGCGGCAGACCCGTCAGCCATTGTTTCGCGGCATGGTGAGCTTCGGCCGGAAGGCGCGGCCACAGGTTCAGCCGCACCGCGGCATACTCGTCCCAGAGATCCGCCGGCTCGCCGATATCGGGCATGGGCGCGACCGACAGATTGCGCGCCGCCTTCGACCAGCGCCACGCGTTGTCCCATCGCGCCTCGCCGGTCGGCCAACATCCTTCATGCCATGGCACACGCGGCGCCCCGTTCGCGTCGTCCGCCAGTTCCACGCCCGATGCCGCAAACAGAATCCGCTTGTCCGGGCTGCACGCCACCGCGATCCTGTGTCCGCGCCGCGCATACAACGGAAGCTGATGCGCGAAATGGACGCAGTCGCCTAACCCATGCGGGAATGCGACCGTCAACACGCCGCCGCTCCGTACCGCACCACGCCCCCCACATGGTACATCTCGATCCGCCGGACCACTTCTTCCGCGGTGATCATATCCATGCAACGCGGCAGATTGCCGGCGACATTGACGCACAGGCTCTCCGGCCGGTCTTTAGGATCGCCGTCGCCCAGTGGAACGGTGCGGGCCTTCCAGCAGCCGCCGTGGTCGCAGCACGGCAACGCTCCCAGCGTGTGGATGAACTGGTGATGCGGGTAGGCCTCCCAATGCGGCGGCTCGCGCCCGCCCGCCACCACCACGCACGGCCGGTTCTTGGGGCGGCCGCCCTTGACCTCGACTGCCGCCGCCAGGTGCATGAGCAGCGTCACCGGGCATAAGACGCCCTGCGCGTGATACACGAGCCGCACCAGTTGGCGCAGGTCTGTCTTGCCGCGGAGGTCGATCACGCCGTCGAGCGCGGGATGGTGGTGGCCCGACTCGCCCACCTGCACGAACTGAATGCGCCCCCGAAAATGATCCACCACCTGTTGGTACCGTTGCGGGTCCCACCATTTGATGGTGTAATCGCGCTTGCCCCCGGCGATCACGATCCAAAACGCCGTCGGCCGCCCCGTGATCTCCTGCACTTGCGAATACCAGGACTTTTCGCGGGCGGAAATGTGGATATCGCCCTGGAAGGCGGTCGGACGGATATAGAGCTTCAACTCCCGGCTGAGATAGTCCGTAAACCCGTGCAGGAAGTGATACGGCGCCTGGTTGCTGAGATGGATCAGCGGGTAATGACAGTCGATGATTTGCGCCTCCGGATCGCCTTCGCCGATCGGCGTGAGATAGGGATTGTTCTCCCAAAGCTGCGGACAGGGCGTTCGAACGTCGGTCAGAAACTGTCCCGGGTAGCAGCGGTGGAGGTCGCGCACGGCGCCCGTCAACATCACGATATCGCCCGGAGAGAGGTAATTTCGCAGGATCAGCTTGCGCATCAGGCGGCTTGCACCGGGATGATTTCGGAGCGGACGACGAGCCGTGAGTAGACAGGATACTCGGCGATCAGGGCGAGGATCACGCGAAGCTCGTACGCGCCGGGCGGGATGGGGCCGGGCTCGGGCGAGTCGTCGCCGTGCAGCGCGCCGCGTTCCAGACGGAGGTAGATGGTGACGGAGCGGCCCGCGGCAATCGGCCAGGCGTCGGCATTCTGTAGGGGGCGGAGATCCTCGCCGTCGCTGCGCAGGATGGCGGCGACGGTGTACGGGAGGACCTGTGTGAAAACGCCCTGGTAATTCGTGGTGGCGCGCGCTTCGGGTCCGGGAGGAAGCCGCAGCGGCCACCCGGCCTTATCGCGAACGAGGGGCACGAGGCCGTCCAGAGGATTGCGCAGCAGCGCGTCGGCCGCGCCACCATTGCGGATCTCGACGGAAAAAGAGATACCGCGCGTCTCGGGCGGCGGAACGCGCGGGGCGGCGAGGAACGCGGACATCTGTGAGACAGGCGGCGGCGGCGGTTCGACCTGCTCGGGGTTCCGCAGCTGAACCCGGATGATGTTGTCGTCTCCCGCGGGACTCATGCTATTCCATCCTCATCAGCGACATGCCGGACACGGCGGCCAGCCGGTGGCAGTCGCGTGATCACAAATCGAGTTGATCATCGGGGTCACAATGGCATGCTCGACAGCGTCGGTGGCGCCGTGATGGTCGCAGTCGATCAGCTTCTCGTACGCGTCATACCAGGCGCCGTACGCGTTGATCACCGCCCACGCGTACGCCGCGGTTCCCTCGATTTCCGCCACGGCCTGGGCCTCGGTTTGGCCGAAGTCGGGCACACAGATACTGTCGATCGCCGCCTCCATCGGCCCGAGCACGGACGGGTCGCGGAGGGACGGAAGCATGCTTTTTTCATGGACGCGCTCGTGGGCGAACACGGCCGACAACATGTACCAAGTCGTCGCCGGGTCCTTTCCCAAATCGCCCAGGTCGGTCACCTGCTTGCAAAAATTGGCGACCGTCGTATTTCCGCCGATTCCGGTCACTTCGCCTTGCCCCGGAAGGAGACGCGCCTGCAGGGAATAGTGTCCGGTCACGCTCTCCAGAATGGCGCACCACTGGCCGTTCTGCAGACAGGCGCTGATGGTGATGCTGACGCGCCGCGTGGCGCACCTCCCATACGTGTCGGGCGGCAGGGGAGTTCCCGGGTCGTCGTCTATGACGTTGGCGTTGAGCGGCGAGAATGGCGGATGGCTGCAATCGGCCGACGAGCTGGAAGAGTCGCTCGATTGCGAGCTGTCGGAGCTGCTCGAGTCCGACGAGCCGCCGGAATCCGAGCTCGCGCTGCTGTCGCTCGAGCCGCTGCTGTCGCCCGAGCCGCTGCTATCGCCGGAGCCGCTGCTGCCTCCCGACGAGCCTCCCTCCGACGACTGGTCGCGCGACGGCGCGCTCGCCGATGAGATTCCGGGAGGCGGAGGCGGAGGCGGTGGATCGACGGTGCCGCCCCCGCCTCCGCCCGTGCCCCAGAACCACGCCCACAGCGCCGCCAGCAGAGCCAGGATCCCTCCGACACCCGGCAACCAACCCAATCCCCAGAAAATCAGCGCTAGCAACAGGAGGATCCCTGTCGCAATCAGCAGGTACGGCAGCCATCCCCACTTCGACGGTCCCGGCGACGACGAACTACTGCTGGAGCTGCTCGAACTCGAGCTGCTCGAACTGGAGCTCGAACTGCTCGAACTGGAACTGCTGGAGCTCGACGAGCTCCCAGAACTGGAGCTCGATCCCGAACTCGAGCTGTCGCTGGAACTCGAAGGGCTGGAGCTGCTCGAACTCTTCGAGGACGACGAAGACATCGACGAACTCGAGCTCGAATCGACTTCATGGACGCAGAGACAGCGCCCGAACTGCGGATTGGTCGTATCGACAATCTCTCCGCAGGCCAGTTCCCGCGCTCGTCCGGCGCAGCTCGGATCGTGGGGGTTGTGCGTGTCGAAGCCGCAAACCGGGAGGTCGTGAAAGTGGAAGTCCCGGGTTGCCGGAGGCGCCGGCGGACCGTCGTGGCGGCACAGCGCCCGGCCGAAGTTCGGATTGGCCGGATCGACGATCTGGCCGCAGGCGCTCTCCCGTCCCAGCGCGGGATCCGAACAGCTCGGATCGTGCGGAAAATGCGCTCCGAACCCGCAAACGGGTAGATCGTGTATATGATCCGGCATCCCAGTCTCGGCAGCCAACACCCCAGGGAGCCCAATTTCGCGTGTTCAAGTGTACACTCAGCATCTTCCGCTGGCAAGCAAAAAACACGTCCGGCGAATCCCTTACGCGAAACGTCTTCCCGAAACATTTCCCTTCCACTTTGTTTCGCCTCCGGCCGTTGTATTCTGGAGTGTCTAGGGAGGCGGGCCATCGTAAAGTTCTGCGTGCTGGCGAGCGGGAGTTCGGGGAACGCGGCCTTGCTCGCCACCGAAAAAACGCGCATTCTGGTCGACGCCGGGCTCAGCATGAAGGAGCTCGGCAAGCGCATGGCGGCCGTCGGCGAGAACCTCGAGGATATCGACGCCATCCTGGTCACGCACGAGCACTCCGACCACATCGCCGGGCTCCCCGTCCTCGCGCGCCGCCTGAAAAAGCCGAAGCCCTTCTATCTCACGCGCCTCACCGGCCCCGCCATCGATTGGGACGAGTCCGTCCCGGTGCTCGAACCCTTCCAGGCCGGCGCCAGCTTCCGCATCGGCGACATTGAGGTGCAGAGCTTCAGCATCCCCCACGACGCCATCGACCCGGTCGGCTTTTGCTTCGAGGCCCAGGGCGTGCGCGTCGGCATCGCGACCGACCTCGGGTACATCCCCGAATCCGTGAAGTACCACCTCCGCCGCGCCCATCTGCTGCTGTTGGAGGCCAACCATGACATCGAGATGTTGAAGGTCGGCCCCTACCCCTGGTCCGTCAAGCAGCGCGTCATGAGCCGCGTCGGGCACCTTTCGAACCTGGTGATGTCCGATTATCTGATGGAGGAGCTGGACTCCTGCACCGAGCATGTGATCCTGGGACATCTCAGCGAACACAACAACCACCCCGAGATTGTCCGCGACGCGGCCTGCCGGGCTCTTTTCCTGCGCGGACTGAATGCCGGCATTTCCATTGCCGAGCAGTCTCAGCCGTCGCAGGTGTTCCAATTTTGATCTGACATGATTCCCCGATATACGCGACCCGAAATGGGCCGGATCTGGAGCGACCAGAACCGGTTCCAGCAGTGGCTCGAAGTCGAGCTCGCCGCCTCCGAGGCCCTCGCCGAACTTGGCGTCGTGCCGGCCGAGGCGGCCCGCCTGCTCCGCGCGCACGCCGGCTTCGACGTCCGCCGCATCCACGAGATCGAGCGTGAGGTCAAACACGACGTCATCGCCTTCACCACCGCCGTCGCCGAGACCATGGCGAAGGCGGGCCATGCGGAAGCCTCGCGCTGGCTCCACTACGGTCTGACGTCGAACGACGTGGTCGACACCGCGCAGGCGCTTCTGCTGCAACAGGCCGCCGCCATCGTCATCGGCGACCTCGAAGAGCTCCGCGCGATCCTGAAGCGGCGCGCGCTCGAATTCCAGCACACCGTGCAGATCGGCCGCACGCACGGCGTCCACGCCGAGCCCATCACCTTCGGGCTCAAGCTGGCGATCTGGCACGAGGAGGCCGGCCGCAACCTCACCCGCGTCCGCGCCGCCGCGGAGGATCTCCGCATCGGCAAAATCTCCGGCGCCGTCGGGACCTTCGGCCACATCGGACCGGAGGCCGAGGAGCTCATCTGCGGCCGCCTCAACCTAAAACCGGCGCCCGTCGCCTCCCAGGTCATCCAGCGCGACCGCCACGCCGCCTTCGTCGCGGCCCTCGCCCTGGCTACGGCGCTCTGCGAGAAGATCGCGCTCGAAATCCGCCATTTGCAGCGCACGGAGGTGCGCGAAGCCGAAGAGTACTTCGCCAAGGGACAAAAGGGCAGCTCGGCGATGCCGCACAAACGCAATCCCGTGACGTGCGAGCAGATCTGCGGCCTGGCCCGCGTGGTCCGCTCCAACGTCCAGGCCGCTTACGAGGATGTCGCCCTCTGGCACGAGCGCGACATCTCGCACTCGTCGGTCGAACGCGTCATCCTGCCCGATTCCACGATCCTCGCCGACTACCTGCTCGACAAGACCGCGCGCCTCGTCGACCAGATGCTCGTCTATCCCGGCCGCATGCGGCGCAATCTCGACCTGACGAAGGGCCTGGTCTTCTCCGGGCAGCTCTTGCTCGACCTTGCCGCCGCCGGGATGCTCCGCGAGCAAGCCTATCGCGTGGTGCAGGCGCATGCCATGCGCGCCTGGGAAGAGGAGGGGGATTTCCGCGCCGCCATCGAGGCGGACCCCGAGATCCGCGCCCTCATGTCCCCGGACCAGATCGCCGAAGCCTTCTCTCTCGAACGCCAGCTCCGCAACGTCGACAAGATCTTCGCCCGCGTCTTCGGACGTTCGTAAGCGCGCCGGCTCGATCTGCACCGGGCTCTTGAACTACTTCGGCATCCCCGGCAGCGGCGGCAGCACCGGGGTGATCTTGCCCCACCCCTGATCCTTCGCCGTCTTCATGTCCTTCACCAACTGCTCCGGCAGCTTCGCCTTGATCTGCGGCCGTCCCGGCTGCGTTCCCAGCACCCACGCCACGGCCGCCACCGTCTTCGACACGATTTGCATCTCTTTGTAGTCGATTTTGTCGGGCGTGTCGGTCGTCCGGTGATAATCCGGGTGCAAGCCGATCGTAAAGAAGGCGATGGGGATTCCCATCTTGGCGAAATTGTAATGGTCGCTGCGATAGAAGATGCGCTGCCCGCGCGGTTGCGGTCCCAGGTTGTCGTGCGTGTCGTCGGGCGCCGTCGTGTCGTAGAAATGGTTCAACGTCAGTTTCTGGTAACTGTCGTTCACCGTTTCGATGGTCTTTTCCATGTCGTCGCTGCTGATGTTCGGCCCGACCACGAACACCTCGCCCTGCTTCACCAGCGCGTGCGTCGGATCGGGGTCCGAAAAGCCCTCGCCCTTGGTGCGCCCGATCATATCGATATTCAGGTCGGCCACTACCTTGCTGAGGTCGATCGGCGGGTATTCGTTGAAGTACTGCGACCCCCACAGGCCTTTCTCCTCGCCCGCGTTCCACAGGAACACGATGCTGCGCTTGGGACAGATGCCCTTCGCCGCCCCTTCCGCGTACGCCCGCGCCATCGCCAACAGCCCCGCCGAGCCCGATCCGTCATCGTCCGCGCCGTTGTTGACGTTGTGTCCGTCAGGCTGCGGCGCGCTCAGTCCGATATGGTCCAGGTGCGCGCTGATCACCACGTACTCGTTCTTCAACACCGGGTCGCCGCCCTCCAGAATCCCGATGACGTTCTCGCCGTGGCCTGCCTCGCTCTTCACCGCAATCTTCAAGCTGAGTTTCTTCTCCGCGTTCAGCGCGAACGAGTCCTGCTTTGCGTTGGAGCCCGCGGCATAAAAAATCTGCGCAGCGCTCGACCGTTCGCCCTGGAAGATCGCGCTGGCCATTCCCAGGCCCGCGGTCACCGACGGAATCGAGGAACAGGCGGACGACGCCTGTAACTTCGGGACGGAAAAGGCCGGCCCATTCGCGCCGCCGCGGCCGCCCCCGCCGCCGCCGCCGAAGCCGCCAAAGCCGGCAAATGCCGCGTTCGGGTTCGACAACGCCGCAAGCTGCTGGAAATTGGCGATTGTCAC
>CAZSQK010000080.1:0-37658 GCA_964608645.1 uncultured Solibacteraceae bacterium
TGTCCACGTAGCGGGACCCGATTTCTTTGTTGAAGAAACCGGCTGCCCAGTGCTTATCCTGGTAGGTTGCTCCCGCTGAGACCGTATAAGTCGGTGCCAGGGCCACCCGCAGCGACTGAGTGGCCGGCAGTACGGCGCCATTGGCCAATGTTTGACCGGGGCTGGCCTCGTATTTGGACCGGCCGACCGTGCCGGTAAAGTTGAAGCTAAGCCCGTGACCAGCGTACCAGTTGCCCTCCGCCTCAAAGCCCGTCGAGTTCGAAGGTGGAACGGCGTAGTAGTAAGAATCGCCGAAATCGGACTTGGTGGGATCCGTCACCTTGTAGGAGCCATACGGATTATCGAAATGAATGTGATAAACGTCCGCATCAAAACTCAGGTGCTTGAGTTTCACCACCATGCCGCCCTGAAAGGCATCGGTAAGCGTCGGCTTCGGGGTAACGGCGACCTGTGCGCCGGTCACATCGAAAACGGCACTGGGAGGAATCACGCTACCGCGTGCGTACTGACCATATGCCGACCAAAAGTTCGTGATGCGGTAGTTGGCCGCCACCGAGGGGAGGATATTATTGTAGTACGCGCTGTGTCTAGCCGAGACTCCCGCGCACCCCGAGATCAGCGTGGCAGTACATCCCAGGTTCCCCACCACCTTGCCGTCAGCAAACTGCGTCAGGTCCATTGTATAGAGCGCGCTCTTCACCCCCGCCGTGATCGTCCACCGGGGAATGGCGACCAACTGGTATTCGATGTAAGGCTGCGCCGAATTGGTTTTGAAATGCTCGTGGAACCTGAGGTCTTTGAGCAGGGGCGAGTCAATTCCGGTGCGGGGATCGGCGTTCTGCTGAAAGCGGTCGGTGGTTGTGTATTCGTACCAAGCGCCCAGCCGGAGAACACCGAACCTCGATGCGTGACTCAACGTGGTGATCTCGCCGCCGCGATTATACTGGTTCAGCTTGTCTCTCCAACTGCTGCCGTTTACCGTAACCTGGTGCAGCGAGTCCTGGGTCTGATCGTTCATCAGGTGCTGATGGTTTGAGTAGGAGTAGCTGTACGGTTTGGTCTCGAGCCTCCAGCCGCGGCCGAACTCATGGCCAAAGGTAATGATTTCGAAGTTGGTGGGCAAGTGATATCTGAAGTTCTTGTAGTACTGAGCGTTCCACGTGCCATCCTTGTTGTACTGGTTGCCATCCGCGATGTAATTTAGACCATGATCGAGGATCTGTTGGCGGGTCGGATCGGCGTCGGGCGTATTGCTGTCTACCACCACCACGGTGCTGATCAGAGTGAGATAAGTTTTTTCTGA
Organism: uncultured Solibacteraceae bacterium; assembly: GCA_964608645.1. Lineage (GTDB taxonomy): Bacteria > Acidobacteriota > Terriglobia > Bryobacterales > Bryobacteraceae > CAZSQK01. The sequence continues at coordinate 1,304 of CAZSQK010000080.1, forward strand.
GAACTTGTAATTGAACTTCGCGGTGGCGGCGGTGCGCTGCTGGTAGTCATAAGTAAGATAGCCGTCGGAGTTATTGTGGTGGGCCTCGAACCAGAAGTTGGCCTTATTGTGGAGGAAGCGGCCAGAGTCAAACACACCCAGGATCTGGTTAGTATTGAAGGACCCATAGGATTCGGAGAGCTTGAACGACATGTCATCACCCATTCTGGGCGAGAACAAGTGAATGGAGCCGGCGAAGTTCGTCGGGCCTACATCGGAGGCCGTGCCGGGGCTGCGATCAAAGTCCACATAGCTGATTGCCGGGGCCGGCACGTACGCCCACGAGTGATGGGTCGGGTCGTTCGAGTCCTGCCAGGGCACACCGTCCCAAGTGGTCGTGAAGGTGCCGTCGCCGAATCCGCGGAACCTGATTTTCGAATCGCCGTTGCCGACGCCGTTAACGGCGTAGGTGACGACGCCCGGAGCCGCTTGCAGGATGTCGGCATAGTCGGTGGTCGGCGACGTGTATTGGCGGATGTACACGCTGGAAATCTCGGTGCGAGGCGACTCCGCGTCGAGCACACTCTTCAGAGGCGCCAGTTGCGACGCTACGGATGTATCAGCATCGGACTCAACGGTCACTGCCTCGGACACCGAGGCCAGTTTCAGAGACAGCGAAATCTCGGTTGCGTTCCCCGCAGTGACGGCGACTTGCCGCTCCAAAACGGCAAATCCGCCGGCCGTAGCCTGGACCGAATACGTACCGGCCGGCAGCCCGGATACAGTGAACTCACCTTCGGCATTCGCGACGGCGACCTGAGTATCGCGCCCTAGCCCGCGAATCGCAATCGCAGCCCTCGATATAGGCTTTCCAGTCTGATCCACGACGGTGCCCCGCACGGATCCAGCGCCCTCCTGCGCGGTCAAAGCCGCGAACGATCCGGCGAGACCCAAGAGACAAACCAGCGCGAGCAAACGCGCCACGATGACTGTGAACAAAGAACGGCGCTTCCAGTTGAAAAGTCCCATAGGTCTCCAGTTTGGTTTAAGGATGGATGCTAAACGAGAAGTTTGCCATCGTTTGTGTTACAGATTGATCAAAACCAGGTAAATGTATTGTCAACTGCGGGATTCCGGACCCTTCGAATTGGCGGTCCAGGCAGATCCCCGAGTTGGCAACCGCCGCAGCCGTAGTCTTTCGGCCGCGCAAGGCGTCATTTTCGATTTGCGGGAGGCCCCGGCGCCGCCGTGCCTGTTTCGGGGTTATAGCGCGGGTTGGCGCGGCTGATCGGATTCCCGTCCTTGTCCGCAGGCGACGGGGGGTTGGCGCTTTCCACCCAGGCGGTATACGTCAGGTCGCGGAGCAGCGCGGCTGCCTTGGCGAGCGCTCCGCGGGTCAGACGAGCGGCGGGTTGGTTGTTCTTGTCGGCGAACGCACCGGCTTTGTCGAGAATGTATACCTCCTCGACGTGTGTCGCGGCGTCATCCAGATGCGCGAGGATCGCTGCGAAGGGGTCGCTTAGGACGACCGGCTTCTTCATTAACGGCGTGAGATCGCTGTCCGCGAGTTGTATCAGTTCGACGAAGGCCGTTTCAAAGCGGCCGTGGATGCGGGGATCCGTGGTGTACTGTTTCGGATTGGGCCCCTGCCATCCATCGTGATGAATGCTGTCGTGAAGCGGCTGGGCGCCGTCGGCAGTGTAGTGGCCGAGCCAGCCCACGTAGAACGCGATGTCCTGGGCGAGGTATTGCGCGTCTCGCCTGGACTCCGGCGTAGAATCGGCCAGCGCCCGCCGATAAAGCCGCATCGCGGATTTCATGCGGTCGTAGTTTTCCATCGCGGCGTAGGGCAGCGTGCCGGTCCATCGGACGTTGGTGAGCGCGGCGCGTTCCGGATCCTTTTCCCGGATCTTCAGATACTCGTCGTAGAGCCGCAGGACGAATTCGTAGCGCGACCGAGGGACGGACGTCATGAAGGCGAATTGTTCCTTGAACCAGCCGTGATTCGGATCCTCGAAGATCTTCGAGTAAGGCTCGGTTGCCCCGCGCCAGGAATCCGGCAGAGGTCCGGTCTTAGCGATCCAATCCTCGTAGTCTTTGAGGAACACGGGACCATCCGGGGGAAGCATCCGAATGGCAGCGCGATTTGCGCTCTGATGGCCGCGCGGACCCCAACCCGAGCACAGCAGAGCGATCACACCGATGAGCGCGCAACGAAGACTATTCACGTGGACACCTCAGAACACAAATTTAAACCCGAACTGGACATTACGGGCAGTGCGTGCGTTGGTAATGCGGCCGAAATCGGCGGCAGTAGCGGTGTTCACAACCGCGCCCGAACATCCGCCGGCCGTGCTGCACGACGCATTCGTGTGGTTGAGCGCGTTCTCAGCCTCGAGCATGCCGACAATGCGGTAGCGATCATGAACGGTGAACGTGCGCTGAATGCGGGCGTCAAACTGGGTCAGCCCAGGTCCCCGCACGTCGTTACGGCCGCGGAAGAGCGGACGGTCGTTGATGATTCCGTCGCTATTGAGGTCAATCCCGGAAACGGCATTGATGGGATAGCCGCTGTTGAAAAACACGATCGTGGAGAGCTCAAATCCGTTGATCCATTTCAGGCTCTGGCTCTTTAAGCGCGGCTCGTACAGCATCTGGCCCACGAAATAGTGGCGCAGGTCGCTATCGGCATTGCCATAATCGCGGTGCAGATTCGTCGGATCGGTGATGGAGCCCCCCTCACCCAGATTGTCGGCGAGGGCGTGTGACCAGGTGTAGGAGCCCTGGAACAGAAGACCGGCGCTGAGCCGTTTCTGAAGATGGACGAACAGCGCGTTGTAATTGGTGTCGGCCCCGGACTGAATGAGGTTGATCTGGTTGAAGGACTGGTTGGGCCGTAGCGCGGCGCCGCCGAACACCGGGCGGCCATCGGCCAGGTAGCTCAACGGTGTTCCCAGGTTGATATTCTGCGAGTACAATCCATGGCGCTGCGCCGCGTAGTTGTAGCCCACCGTGAGCACAAGGTTGAGCGGCAGTTCGCGCTGGACCTGTAGATTACCTTGAATCTGATACGTGTTCTTATACCCGGGCGCGAACGCGTTGATATTCGGCTTGACCACGAGGGCGGTGTCATTGAGCGCCGGGACGCTGGGGAATACCGGCGCTTTGGGGTCGGTACCGGCGACCTGATAGCTCAGGAATCGGTGGCCATTGACCTGCGCCGCAGTGGTGTAGATGGAGAGGGAGGGCACATCGTAGAACGTGCCGAATGCGCTTCGGAAGACGGTCTTGGCGTCCCTGGTGGCGCGCCAGGTCAATGAGATGCGCGGCGCGAAATCCTTGCGATCGCCATCGATCTTGCGAGACAGGGGAAAGAGTGCCTCGGGGTCGAGTTCAGGGAAGACGATGGTTTCGTAGCGAACACCGGCGTTGATGGTCAGGCGCGGCGAGACCCGAATTTCGTTCTGGACGAACCAATTCACAAACCCGAACGGGATGCTGAGGTGCGGGTCGCCACCGTCTTCGGCGAAGGTCGAATACGTATAGGGCTTGTTGGTCGCCGGGTCGACCAGGCCCTGCGTCGTGAAGAGGTATTGGTTCAAAGCGCTGACGGCGCCTCGTGCTGCTCCGGCCGCGGAAAGGCCACCGAACGTGTAGGTCACCGCCCGCGAGCGGAAGATATCGAAATTCGTGCTTTGGAAATCGACACCGGCTTTCCAGGTGCTGATGCCGTGGGTCCAGGTGATGTTGTCGATAATCTGGTGCGCGATTTCCGTTGTCTCCGTCCCCGCCAGCGGATTGAAACCGATGTTGGCCACACCTGTAATGTTTATGGCTGCGGTGTACGGGTTGGGTTTGCCGACCGGAGCATTCGCCTGGGTTCGTTGAATCGCGCCGTAGCGAACTTCGTTGAGCAGGTTGGACGAGAACGCGGTTGCGAGTTGGATGCCTCCGCCATTCATATGATCGTCGAAGTTGTTTCCGCGATCCGGGATGGTCAGCCCGCTGGCATTATTTGGCTGGTGATTCGTGAACCGGGCGTAACGGACATAACCGGAGTTCCGGTCATTCAATCGGTAGTTGACCTTACCTACGTAGGTGTCATAGGTCTCGCCGAATGGCGCGGTTCCGCGTTGATCGGGGGGCAGTTTTAAAGCGTCGGCGTTCGCCGTGAGCACGGTCAGCGCGTTGGGCCTGGTGTATGGGTTGTGTTCGAACTGCGTGAAGAAGAAGAGCCGATCTTTGCGGAGCGGCCCGCCGAAGGTGAAGGCTTCATCATTCCAGGTCTCCTCCGGATTTACAGCGGCTAGCGAGGGCCGCGCCTGCCAGCTCTGGGGCCTGTAAAGGAACAGGCCGGAACCGTGATACTGATTGGTGCCGGACTTGAGGATGACGTTGACTTGCCCGCCGGCGGCGCGTCCGAACTCCGCCGAGTAGCCGCTGGAGAGCACCTGGATTTCCTCGACGGCTTCAGGAGTGGTGATTACCATTCGAATCTGCCGCGACCCGCTGCGCTGCGTGTTATCGAGGCCATCCAGATTCCAGCTCGAACGTTCATTGCCGCCGAAGGCGAACTGCGTAGTCCCGAACGTCGGGCTGGAAAGGCCCTGAACACCGGGTGCGAGCAACTGGTAATTGTAGATATTGCGCGAAACGATGGGCAGGTCTTCCACCTCTTTACGGCTGACGATGCCTGCGACAGCCGAGGAGCCCGTGTCGGCGAGTTCCAACGATGTATCAGCGGTCACCTCCACTGTTTCCGCCCGCGATCCTACCTGCATATCGAAATCGAGCCGAACCTTTTGGCCGGCTACCAATGGCAGGTCCGGTTTGCTGATCGCCTTGAATCCCTCGGCTTCGGCGGTCAACTTATACGTGCCGACCTGTAGCAGAGGAAATCGGAAGTAGCCGTCGGTATTGGTGAGGGTTTCGGTGGCGACGTTGGTCGAAGCGTTGCGCGCCGTGATGCGCGCCCCCTGGATCGCGCCGCCGGAAGAATCGCGAACATAGCCTTCGATGGCCGCGTCAATAGCGTTGGACTGAGCGATCGCTTCCGGGCCACTGCAAGCGGCAAGGGCCAGGCAAAGGGCAATTCCGCGCAGGGGCACACTGCGTGCGTGAAGTTTCGGCATAGTCGTCTCCTTGTCAGTCGCAGTTGTGACGAATCACTTAGCGGCCGGCAAACCGGACCCGGTGTACCGGCGCGGGAACGGGCGAATCGGCGCCCTTAATGCTCTTCCAGAGGATCTCGTTCAGCTCGGCCATCGGCGCTTCATCGACGTCGCGGAAATCCATCTTCATAGAACGCCGGGCGCCATACGCTCGCAATGTATTCTTTTCCGTAACGTCGGCCTGCGGCTTCACATGCGTAAACGGCGTGGGATCGCCCTGATCGGCGAATGCCGCGTACATCGGGTTTGCGGCCGCGTCGTATTGGCTCATCGGCGGCAGGCCGAGCAGCAACTCGATGGTGCGAAGCATGGAACTCGTCGTGTACAGCGTGCTGTCGATGGTTTGGCGCTTAATGTACGGGCTGACGACGTAGGCCGTAGTGCGGCGGGCGTCGACATGGTCGGGGCCGTCCTGCGCATCGTCTTCCACGATGAAGATCGCAGTCTCGGGCCAGTAGCGGCTGTGAGTGATCCGGTCAACGATCATTCCCACCGCGTAGTCGTTGTTGGCGACCATCGCAATCGGTGTGAAGCGTCCGGGCGTAGTGCCGGCGGTGTGGTCTTCGGGAAGGCTCATCACCATGAAGTTAGGAAGCCGCTTGCCGGGATCGGGACTGTCGTAATTCTTCTCGTATTCCTCGAATTCGCTGAAGAAGACCGCCGCATTGTCCGTATCCCGCATATTCGGCAGCTTGAACTTCGGCGAGACGTGGTTCTGCAGACCTCCCACACCTGGAGATGCCTGCATCGTAGTGCCATCGCTGGCGCGCGTGGCATATTCGCCATAGCTGCGGTAAGTCAGCCCCTTCTTTGCGGCGAGATCCCAAAGGTGGCCTCCGGAAGGAACAAAGGCAGCCGAGTATGCCGCTTTGCTGTGACCGCCGTAGGTGACCGGCCATAGTTTCTCATTGAAATCCGTGGCGTACGCTGAGTTCGACCAGGAGTGGCCGTCCACGCTGACCTCACCGTCGCAATAGAAGTTATCCAGCAGGACGAATTGGCGTGCGATGGCGTGATGGTTCGGGGTAACCTTCTCTCCGAAAATGGTGAGTCGCGGGTCGCCGTTGCCCTTCCCCAAATCGCCCAACACCTGATCGTAGGTGCGATTTTCCTTGATGATGTACAGCACGTGCTTAATGGGAGATCCGACGCCGACGTCGCGTGGAACAACGCTCGCTGTGGCGGGAGCTTTCGCCGCCACCAGTTGATCGTCATGATACGGCGTGTTGTCGTAGACCTGCTTGCTCCAGGCGCGCAGGTTCGTTTTCATTTGAGTGAGATCGACAATTTCAATGCTGCCTTTTTGCAGGCTCTTGACGGATTCGTCGCCGCCCGTTTTGCCGGCCAGCGGACTGCCCGGGCCCTTCACGTCCGAGTATGACCCCATGCCCTTGCTGTTGCCGACGTAGAGCCTGCCTCCCTGGATGGCGAGCGCGGACGGGTACCAGCCGACCGGAAGGAAGCCGAGCACCTCGCTCTTGGCGCGCTCGGCCACGCGTACGACTGCAACATCGTTGTTATCCGCGTTGGCCACGAAGAGCATCTGGTTGTCTCGATCGATGGCAAGAGCGTTGGGCGTGGAGCCCTCGGGCGAATTCGGTGTGAGTGCGATCGAAATGCGCTCAATCAGCGCACGGGTCTTGGTGTCGATGACGGCCACCGTGTTGTCATTGGCGCAGGAGACGAACAGGCGGCCGTCTTTCGACATCACCATGTCGTTGGGGTTGTCGCCGACACCGATACGCCCGATCACGCGAAAGTTATTGACGTCGATGACGCTGACCGAACTGCTGGCCCAATTGGAGACATAGAGCATCTGGCCGTTATCGCTGAGCACGAGCGCATACGGATTGACTTCCACCGGAATGCGCTGCAACAGCTTGCCGGAAGCGGTATCAAAAACCACTACATTGCTCGGACCGGTTCCGGTACCGCGGTTCGCCGCAAACAGCAGCGGCTTATTGGGGTGATGGGCCAATCCGGACCAGAACAACTCAGACGTATCGACGGTCTCCTCCAGAGTGCCCGAGGGTTCTTTCGAGAGGCGCCCGCCTTCGTAATCAAAGATATAGATGGGCGCCCGCGTCGGCTTTTTTCCGTTGGCGTTTCCGCCCGACACAAAGAGCTTCTTGCCGTTGGGATGCCACGCCAGACCGAGCCACGCCGATTTCAACGGGATCCGCTGCACGGCTTCTTCCGAGCGCGGATCGAGAACAACCAGTCCGTGCGGGTTAAATCCGGCGTGCAGCGCGACCAGCGCCTTGCGGTCGGGCGCCATCGACACGTTCAGAACCATGTCCTCGGTTGGAACCGCGCGGCCAAGCGGCGTGATCCGCCACCCGTTCGGGAGTTCATAACCGCCAGAAGTGGCATGCGGAAGCTGTTGGGAAGCTCCCGTAAGAATAAAGAGGCCAAAGGCCAACAGGAACGCGGCTCGATTCATGGAAGGTCAGCATAGCGTGTTTGTGCGGCGAGGAAATGACGGTTGGATGACAACTCGGCTACTAGACTTTTCGATCGGCCTTTTGTGGACCGTGGCTCCTGAATTCATAGGTGGGGTAACAACCACACGTCTTTCGGTTCGTGTGAAGCGTCGATGACGTTTGCCCAACGGCGAGTTTGGTTGCCTGGTCTAATGACCTCTCCCGGCCATGGCGTGTAAATCCCCAGACGAATCCTCAAACCAACTCAATTGCAACGCACCTGTGACCGTAACTTAATCTTCCGTTTGCAGAACGCTGCTACCCTCCACTCATGCCCAGCTTCAGACGACTTGCTCCCTATCTTTTTGCCTTAATCACTCTGCCCAGTATTCACGCCCAGGGTTTGCTGGGCACAATCCTCGGTACGGTAAGCGATGGCAGCGGAGCCTCGATCGCTGGCGCGGCCGTCAAAGCGCGAAGCGTGGCGACCAACCTGGAAGTCTCCACCGCCACGCGCGAAACGGGATTGTATCAGCTTCCGAATCTGCCCATCGGCACGTACACTGTCACCATCTCGAAGTCAGGATTCCAGACGGAAGTACACTCCCAAATCGTCGTACAGGGCGAGCGCTCCAGTACCGTCAACGCGGTGCTCCAGATCGGCGCTGTGAACCAAACCGTGGAAGTCAGCGCCACCCCGCTGCTGAATGAGGTCGACACAACCAACGGCTATGTTCTGGATGAGGGCGTGATCCGCAACACGCCGCTCGCAACCGGCAGCTTCACACAATTGGCGATCCTATCGCCCGGCGTGAATGCGGATTTTCTCGCAGGCACCGGTTCCAACTCCGGCCTCGGCAACCAGGCGATCTGGGCGAACGGGCAACGGGATTCGTCCAACAGCTTCGTGGTCAACGGCATCAGCGCCAACAACCTGTTCAACGGCAAATCCGGCAGCCAGGTCTCCTCAAGCCGCTTCACCCTCAATACCGGACAGGGTTCGAACACCGCCGGCACTGTCGCCACCAGCACCTCGGTCTATGATGCGATCGGCCAGGGACTGCCCACGCCTCCGGTCGAGACCCTGCAAGAGGTTCGAGTCAACACGGCGATGTACGATGCCACGCAGAGCGCGAATTCCGGCGCGCATGTCGCGCTGATCACGAAGTCCGGGTCCAACGCGCTGCACGGCGAAGCCTACGAGTATTTCCAGAACACAGTGTTTAATGCCGCGCCATTCTTCCGCAACGCAAATACGTCGATTCCCGCCAGCCAGAAGGTCCCGCCGCTCCACTACAATCGCTTCGGCGCAACGCTCGGCGGCCCTATCGTCAAAGACAAGCTCTTCTTCTTCGGCTCCTGGCAGAGCCACCGCGTGAACGACCTGCTGGGCGGCACGTCCACAATCACCGTGCCGCAGCATCTCACCGATGACCGCAGCGCTGGCGCGCTCGCCGCGGTCGCCCAACAGGATCTCGGCGTCACGGTGGATCCCAGCAAGATCGATCCCGCGGCGCTCAAAATAATGAACCGGAAGATCGGCGACCACTTCTTCATTCCCACGCCCAATATCAACGATCCGGCTGTCGCCAAACAGCTCGGCTATAACACCACGGTGACGGGACGTGCCAGCACCTCCCAATCCGATATTTACAACGCCAACATCGACTACAACTGGACCGAACGCCAGCGCCTGGCTCTCAAGTATTTCTTTCAGAACTCGCCCAGCACCAATCCCTACGGCAGCTCCGGCGTCAACGGATTCGCCAAGACACTGCAGGCCGGCTCGCAGGTCGCTTCTCTGGACGACACCGTCGTCGTCAAACCCAATCTCACGTGGGAGAATCGAGCCGGGTTCATTCGCCAGCGCGCCAATGCCACGACACTCCAACCGTTCGCGCCCGCCGATGTCGGCATCAATCTCTTCGGCCTGACGACCTTCCCCGGCATCAATTTGGGCACCGTCGATAATGCGCTGAACCGATCGCTCAGCATCGGACCCAGTAGCAATTTCTCCAACACCGGCACCTTTCAGAATCGCTGGGATTTCTCCTCCAGCGCCAATTGGATTAAGGGCCGCCACACAGTCTACTTCGGCCTCAACTGGAATCGAACCCAGCTCAACATCATCAACCGCAACACGGAGGCCGCCTCACTTGCCTTCACCAACTTCGCTCAGTTCCTGCTCGGAAGCCTCAACAACTCCAGCTCGACGTTATACAACGGATCGAGCAATCGATACTACCGAGCCAACCAGATCGGTGCATACATCCAGGACAACTACAAGGTGCGCAGCAATCTCACCATCAATCTTGGATTGCGCTGGGATGATCAGGGTCCGCTATCCGAAGCGCGCGGCAATCTGGTGAACTTCGACACTGCCGCGTACCAATACGACGCCGCCAAAGACGCCATCACCAACAGTGGCCTGGTATTCGCCGGGAATTCGCGCTACGCTACCGCGGGCGTCAGCGATTCCACGCTGCGCAATCGGCAGTGGGGCATCGGTCCGCGCGCGGGTATTGTGTGGAGCCCCGGCTTCCTCAAGAACCTGACCATCCGCAGCGGCTTCGGCCTGTACTTGGACCGCGGCGAAGTCTTCACCTACTTCTCACCCGGCGCGGGCCGCGGCTTCAGCGGTCCTTTCGGCGTCACTATGCAGTTACCGTTCACCGTTCCCTTTACGCCTCCGGCCGGCGCGACTTTATCTAATCCCTTCGGCGCTACCGCGCCCGCCCCGCCGGGAGATCCGACGGTACTTGCGAGGCAGCTTCCCAATCAGGCGCAGTTGATCGCGGGCGCCGCGCCCTACATCTTCGGCGGATATGATGCCCACAACAATCTGCCCTACACCACCAACTGGAGCTTCGACGTTCAGTACCAAGCGTTAAATTCCTGGCTCCTGAGCCTCGGCTACGTCGGAAACCATGGCAGCAACCAGGTGCTGCCGGTTCCGTTCAACCAGCCCGGCATTGCGACTCCTTCCAATCCGATCAACGGCCAAACCTCGACTTACGGATTTAACATTGTCCCTGCTGAGAACGTCGCAACCTTCGAGGGCGGCAATAGCGACCTGCGCGTGCCCTATCTCGGCTACTCGAGCAACTCAGTGCTCTACCGGACGATCGGCTTCTCCAACTACAATGCGCTTCAAGCCGGCCTGCGCAAGCGCTTGAGCCACGGCTTCCAGATCACGGCATCGTATACGTGGAGCCATTCGCTGGACGTGCAGAGCAACCTCGGCCTCTTCTTCAACGGCAACAATCCGCTGGAGCCCCGGCAATCCTACGGGAGTTCCACCTTCGATCGCACTCATGTCTTCACCTCGGCGTATTATTACGAGCTGCCCAAACTCAAATCGAATGCCGGTGCGCTGCCGATGCTCGTGAACGGCTGGACGCTCAACGGGATCGTTTCGCTTCAAAGCGGCCAGCCCTACCAGTTCTACGATTTCTCCGGCGCGGTCTCGTCGCTGTACAACAGCACCACCATCAATATTGCCGATCCGATCATCGGATTCACTCCCGGCGTTACGTACCCGCAGCTCAAGACGCAAGGCACCACCGGCGTGGACGTCCGTGTCCCGCTCGTGGACATCTCGAAGCTCTACATCCCGACGGTACAGCCCGGGACCTTCGGCGTCCCTGGTTGCGCGACGGTCAGCGGTTCCCAGGTTTGCGATACCTACGAGTCGGGTTTCGCCGCAAATGGCCGCAACACCTTCCGCGGTCCATTTCAATCGCGCTTCGATTTGGCGCTCATGAAACACACCCGGCTGCGCGAACACATCAATCTCGATTTCCGCGCCGACGCCTTCAACATCTTTAACCACCCTGATTTTGACGTACCAAGCAACAGCACCAGCCTCTACAGCGTCACCCGTTCCGGGAATTCCATCACCAAGGTCACTGTCCGCGCGCCGTCAGCCACTTTCGGCCTGATTCAACAAACGCTCGGCAGCCCACGCGTCCTACAGCTTTCGATGCATTTGGTTTTCTGAGCGGCGCGGCCTCAAAATGCTCGCTTTTCATCCTGGAACCGCAAAAAAAGGAACCACAATGAAATCCCTGACCCTCTTTGCACTGCTGTACGGCCTGCCCGCGTTCGCCCAAATAGGACCGGCCGATGGCAGCATTCGTGGAATGATACAGGATCCAGCCGGAAGCGCCATTGTTGGCGCCGACATCAAGACCAAAAACCTTGAGACCGGGTTCGAACGCAGCGCGGTCAGTACTCAGTCCGGCGACTTCGAAGTGCCTCTCCTGCCCGGGCGCTACCAGCTCAGCGTGTCGGCCAAGGGATTCGCGACATTCACACAAACCGGCATCGTCGTCCAACTCGCCAAGGCAAGCACGCTCGATATTCGCCTGAGTGTCGCGGCGTCGCAGCAATCCGTTACGGTCGAGGGGGACGCCACGATTCTCAACACCACCACCAGCGACGTCAGCGGCGATATCAATGCCAAGGCGATGGAGAACATGCCGCTCACGACGCGAAACACATTCAATCTCGCGCTCTTCGCGCCCGGCTTCAACGGCCGCCGCGACGATGAGTTCGGTAACCCGACCTTCGCGTTCGGCGGCATGCAGCGCCGCGCCTTCCTCATCGATGGCATCGATAACACGCAGCGCGGCGGGCCTGGGCGTCTCGGCATCTTCGCGCCGGAGACGATTCAGGAAGTGCGCGTGCTAGCCAATTCGATGGACGCCGAGTACGGGCGGACCGTCGGCGGGATGATCAGCATGATCACGCGCGGAGGCACGAATGAGTATCACGGTGGAGGGTTGGCGCTGCTACGGCGTCCCGGCTTTGTCGCGCGTCCCTCGCTCGCGGCGACCAAGGCGTTCGAGCAGTGGGCTACTTACTCGGGAAACATCGGCGGTCCGATCATCAAGAACACGTTACTGTTCTATGCCAGCGGCGAGTATGAGCCGTACAATTACCCGCGCGCGGTCACCATCTCCGCGGCGAATGCCAAGGCGCTCAACCTGCCCGTTTCCGATCTCGGGAGCAGCCCCTTTAAGCAGCGCTTCCAGACCTTCCTTGGCCGCGTCGATTATCAGATCGATGATCGCAATACCGTCTACGTTCGTTACAACGATTATTGGGACCCTTCGAAGTACAACACCTCGGGGGGCCTTCTGGTGACGAGCGCGGACAACAACTTCGACGACCGCAACGTCACGTGGGCGTCGCAGTGGACGCATATTCTCTCGCCGGCATCGGTGAATGAATTCCGAATCGGATCGCTGGAGCGCGAATTCTTCCGCCCCCCGGTTTCGGGTAAGCTGGCGCCGACAGTTTCGATTTCGGGCGTCGCCACGCTGGGCACCGATCCTTCGGCGAACCAATATTACTTCGAGCATCAGTTCGATTTCATCGACGGGCTCAGCTACCGCCGCGGGCGTCACCAACTCAAGTTTGGCTTCGACATCGCCACCATTCACGTGATCTCGAAGGATCGCCTGACGCAGACGTTCAGTTTTGCGAACTTGACCAACTATCTCAATACAGTGAACGGCTTGACAAATCCAGCCACCGGCACCACGAACTGGTACGCGCAATTGACGCAGGCGTTCGGCACAAACTCCGCCGACCACACGACAAACTCGTACAACTTCTACGCCCAGGACGCCTTTCAAGTGACGCCGAAGCTCACACTCTCCTACGGCATCCGCTACGAGTTTCTGCAATACCCGAAGCTCGATCCGAACGCGCCGCTGGCCGACTCGCGCACGATCCGCCGCGATCCGTACAACTGGGCGCCGCGGTTCGGCTTCGCCTGGCGAGCCACCGATCAGACGGTGATCCGAGGCGGATTCGGCGTCTTCTACGACACGCTCAACCTCCGCCTGCTCTCGCAGGTGATTCGACAGAACGGCTCCAACGTATTGAGCTACACCATTACGCCCACGACGCCCGGGGCTCCGGTTTTTCCTAATCTGCTCGGCAGTCCCGCCGGCACGCTGACCAAACCCAACGTCACCACTTTCGCACCGGACTTCAAGCAACTGCGCATGCAGCAGGCGAATCTGCAGGTGGAGCGCGCGCTGGGCCGCAACTTCTCCGTGACGGTAGGCACCCAGTATTACGGCGGGCGGCACATCCCCGTTCTGCTGGACGTGAATCTCGGAGCACCGATCGGGTTCCTCGCTGACGGCCGGCCGGCGTTCTCCAACGCGAATCGTCCGAATCCGAATTTCAATCAGGTGCAGCAGCTCTCGTCAGTGGCGACATCGCTTTATTACGGCGGATTCCTCGCCGTCAGTAAGCGCTTCTCGCACGGTTTCCAGTTCACCGGGTCCTACACCCTGGGATGGGCGTTCAACGTCAACGACTCTACCGGCGATACTGGCGCTAATGTCACCGACGCGACCAATCTCCGCCGCGACTACGGCCACTCCTCAAGCGACCAGCGCCACCGGTTCGTGCTCGCAGCAGTGTGGCAGCCACGCACGCGGAATCTGCTGCTGGACAGGTGGATGATCGCGCCTAACATTACCATCACCTCCGCGTTTCCCGTGAATGTCTCCCAAGGCACCGATCTCAACGGTGACGGCGTGAATAACGATCGTCCGTTGTTTCGCGGCCGAAATGACGTGACCGGCTATGGATTCAAGGAAGTCAATCTCCGCATCAGCCGCACCCTCCGGTATCGCGAGCGCTACAGCCTGGAGCTGATCGGCGAAGCAGAGAATCTGCTCAACAGCCTGAACGCGGCCTGCAGCACCGCAGGATGCACGGGCGCCGTAGTCAACACGTTCAACGCCGCCGATTTCAAGCGCATCACCAGCGCCACGGACTCGCGGCAGATTCAACTTGGAGGACGAATCCGATTCTGAAATCCGCGAGTTTCTTCGTCTTCGCAGCGCTCGTGAGCGCGCAACAACCGGCGCGAGTCCTACTCGTATCGGTGGACGGTCTCGATCAGCGATACTTGAGCGGCTGCGACCGTCTTGGCCTGAAAATTCCGAACCTGCGCCGGCTGATGAAAGAGGGTGCCTGGGCCAATGGCGTGATCGGTGAAGTGCCGACGATCACGTGGCCTTCGCACACCACGATATTGACTGGCGTTCCGCCCGCGGTACATGGCATTCAGAGGAATCAGGTGTGGGACTACAGCTCGATCAAGGTGAAGACGCTGTGGGACGATCTGCGCGCTGCCGGGAAGACGACGGCAGCGATAACTTGGCCTGTGACGGTCAACGCACCGGTCACCTGGAACCTCCCGGAGAATTTCGTGAAGCGGCAGGGAGGCTCGATGGACCTGGAGTCGGTCGCGGCGAAGGCGACTCCTGGTCTGGTCGAGGAAATTGCCGCACGCTACCCGTCATTCCCGCAGCAATGGATGGACGATCGCACGCGCACACTGGCAACGCTCTTCCTGCTGCGCGAGAAACGACCGGCGTTACTGGCGGTGCACCTCGTCGATCTCGACGCCGAGGAGCACGAGACGCGGCCCTTCTCCAAAGCTTCGAACGCGATTCTCGAACACACCGATGAGCTGATCGGCGAAATGCTCTCCGCGATGCCGGCCGATACTTTGTTCGCGCTCGTCTCCGATCACGGCTTCGTCTCCGTGGAAAAGACAGTGCATCTCTCCGTGGGCAAAGTGACGCCGTTCTGGGTGACCGCCGCGGACGCCAAGGAAGCTGACGAGCTAGAGCACTTGCGGCAGGACCCGGCGAACGGGATCGGGCGACGCATTCCCCTCGATGAATGGAAACGCTTCGTGCCGCAAACGACGGTGCCGGCCGCTGCCTACGAACCCGCCGATTCGTTTCTGTTCTCGCCGACACCGACGGATGGCCGCTACGGCAAGCCCTACGAAATCGGAACGCACGGGCTCTGGCCAGGACGGCCGGCGTACCGGGCGGTGTGGTTGTTATGGGGCCCGTCGATCAAGGCGAAGCGTCTGCCGGAAATGCCAATGACGGCGATTTATCCCCGTCTGCGGTCGCTGCTCGGTGTGGGTGCGGCGCGATAGGAATTTTGCTCCCGGAGCGTTCACCCGATTCGTTTTACGCGTCCGCGAGAAGTACAGCGGCACAAGCTTATTGAAAAATGTCCTCCGAACTCGCCCTCTACATTACAAGGTTCGGTCATGCATCGGTCGCGGCGGGAATTCTGCCGATTGCACCATCGACCTTTCTGCCCGCGGTGATCGCTTCGGCGGATTACATGGGGTGGAGGCTACGTCATCACCGGAAGGCTGCTGGGCGGATATTGGGAGCGATTTGCGGCACGAGTGGGGACGATCCAGGCCCGCGTACTGTTCGCAGTGATGCTTGCAATTGCGGCGTGGACCGCCCGCACTGCCCGCCGAAAACGGCTCGAATAGTGTCACCAGTTCGTCATACCTCTGTCGCATCATTTTGACTTTCGACTGGTATCTTCACACCTGGATCTATCCATGCCGCACACTTCTACGCTCCGAAAACCGGTGTTCTCACTCCCCCGTCACGCTGTTCGCATCACGGCGCTCCTGGTCGCGATCGTCGGCAACGCGTACGCTCAAGCGAACTTCACCGGCTTTACGCCGGGCAGCCTGGTCGTGTCCCGCAGCGTGTATACGGGTGACGCCTCTACGCTTGCGGTTGGGCAGCCTCTGCCGCCGGTCTGCCCTACGACGGCGGGATGCGGCAAGGGCGTCGCTACGGACAGCGGGCTCTACCCGGTGAACGGCAACAGTAACAACGTCTGGAACAACAACAAGGTCGACGGGAGCTTTGGCATCACGTCGCCAATCTATTTGGACCAGATCACGACCAGCGGATTACTGGTCAACTCTCTGCCAATCCCATGGAACCTCGTGACTACCAGTTTCAGCTCGAAGTCGGAGCTCGCCCTGAATCTATCGACCGACGGTACGGTGCTCACGTTCATGGGCTATATGGCGCCGCCCAATACCATTGATGTCTCGAATTCGAACACTCCCGGCGTATATGACCCTACGAACCCGGCGGGCGCAAGCTACTACCGGGCGGTGGTGCAGGTCGGCCCGAACGGCGCGATACAGGTGACGCCCACTAATGCATACAGCGGCAATAACGGCCGTGCGGCGATCCTGGCGAACGGGATGTATTACATGGTCGGCAATAACAACAACGGGTCGGTCACGCCTGCCAACATCGTCAACTCGACGGGCGTGGAGATAGCGACGCCGGGGCAATCGCCGGCTACCGTTCCGGCACAGGTGGGGAGCTTCTCTATCACGGCGGTGACCGATCCGGCAACTGGAAAGCCGTATGCGGCAGACAAGGCGGGTAAGGACAACAACTTCCGCGGTCTGACGATATTCAACAACACCCTGTATGTCACCAAGGGCAGCGGCAGCAATGGCGTCAACACTGTCTATCAAGTTGGCGCAGCGGGGAGCCTTCCGACGCTTTCGAACGCAGCGAATGCCCCGATTACGATTCTTCCGGGCCTGCCCGCGGTTAGCGCCCGGACCCTCGATTCCACCGGTAATTATCCGTTCGGAATCTGGTTCGCAAATGCTACGACGCTCTACGTCGGTGACGAAGGCGATGGAACTCCAGCAGATGCGGCAAAGAGTCCCAGTGCCGGTGTCCAGAAGTGGGTCTTGACGAACGGGACTTGGAGCCGCGTGTATGTTCTCCAGAACGGATTGAACCTGGGGCAGCCGTACAGCATTCCGAACTATCCCGCAGCGCTGAATCCCTCCACGGATGGCATCCGAAACATCACCGGCAAAGTGAATGCAGACGGCACCGTCACAATCTATGGCATCACATCCACGGTCAGCACCAATGGGGATCAGGGCGCTGATCCGAACAAGCTCGTCGCGATCACCGATAACCTTGCCAATACCGATCCGGGCGTAGCCGCGAAGGAGCAGTTCACGACACTGAAGACAGCGGCCGCAGGCGAGGTTCTGCGAGGAATAGCGCTGGCGCCGAGCGCAAACGCCACACCAATGGCGAACGTGCCCTCGGTCATTTCCGCTGCATCGCCTTCAGCGATCGGTGTTGCGGCCGGTTCAGCCGTATCGATCAACGGACAGAACTTGACGAACGGCCCTACCGGACAAATCATCGGACCACCACCAGTCATTTGGGACGGCGTCTCCGTCTCGGTGATCGACTCCACGGGAAAGGCGTGGGACGCCCCATTGCTCTATGTTTCGCCTTCGCAAGTGAATTTCCTGGTTCCCCCCGGGGTCGCACTCGGCAACGCGCAGGTAAAGGTGAGCAGCGGAGCGGGTGTGCAGACGGCGGCGAACGTACCGATCGCACCGGTGGCGCCTGCCCTGTTCACACTGAATGGAACCGGGCTGGCTGCGGCATACGGCATCCGAGTATCCGGCGGCAGTCAGATTGTCGAGCCGGCGTATGTCCTCAACGGATTCGGCTCCTATTCCGCCCTGACCGTAGGCATGGGGGCTCTGTCGGATCAGACCTACCTGATACTTTTCGGCACAGGGATTGCGGGGGCGGGCACCTCGGGTGTCACGGTGAAATTGAATGGCGTGAACGCACCGGTCCAGTATGTTGGGCCGCAGCTGAGCTTCGCCGGCATGGACCAGGTGGTCGTCCAAATTCCGGCTTCGGTATCCAAAATGGGAAATGTAAACATCCAACTCACGGCGGGCGGAGTGGCCGCCAACCCGGTCCAGGTCACCATTCAATAGACCGGTCACGCAGAGCTTCTATGCCAGATCATCAAAGGTGTGGATTCCACCGTCCCCGTGCCTTTGCGTGGGACTCGCCGCGGCGGGCGCTAATGGGAAGTTTCGATCAATACGAAAAAAAGGATAGATAGGGAATGAAGACGTGTTTCGTTTTTGCGTTTCTGCTGTCCGTTGCTTCGCTTGCCGCCCAGTCGCAGCTTGGCACGGGCGCTGTTACAGGAGTTGTGATCGATGGCTCCGGACGATCGGTGGGCGGCGCGTCAGTGCAAGTCACCGGTGAAGACACTGGTCTTGTTCGCCAGGCCACGACGTCCGGGACCGGCGATTTCTCAGTCCCGGTGCTGCCTACCGGCCGCTATACGGTCACGGTCGAAAAGACGGGGTTCAGCAAACTGGAGCAGAAGAATCTGAACGTCAGCGTCGGCGCCACCGTTACGCTGTCGTTGAAGCTGGAGCTAGGCGCGAGCACGACGAGAGTGGAGGTGACTGCGGAAGCGCCGGCGGTGGACACGTCGCAGACCAGCGAAACCATGCTGGTCGATCGCACCGAAATCGACAATCTGCCGATCAACGGCCGCCGCTACGATCAGTTCGCCCTGCTGGCCCCCGGCGTCACGCGCGATGCCCGCTTCGGTCTGCTGAGCTATCACGGCATGGCCGGCGTCTACAACAACTTTACTATCGAAGGCAACGACGACAACCAGGCGTTATTCTCGGAAGCCCGCGGGCGGACCCGCGTCGCCAGCAGCATCAGCGCCAACGCCATCGAGGAGTTTCAAGTAGCCCAGTCCAACTTTCTGCCGGAATACGGCCGCTCGCTGGGCGGAGGCATTAACACGGTGGTGCGATCGGGATCGAACGTGTTCCACGCGGACGGCTTCTACTATTTCCGGAATGCCTCGATGGGTGCGCTCGACCCCGTGGCGAAGGCCGCCGGCGCCACCCAGACCTTCGAACAGCGTCAGCAGTTGGGCGGCTCCATCGGCGGACCGATCCGGCGCGACCGGCTCTTCTTCTTCGCCAACTACGATCAGCAGATCCGCAACTTTCCGCTGCTGACGTCGGATACCACCAACGTGCTGACCACCGGCCTTCCGGCTAATCCCACGGCCGTACAGCTCGCCGCATGGCAGACGGGCGTGGCGTACGCCAGGTCGCAATTCCCGGGCGGCGCGCCCAACAACACCCTGCCTCGCCACAACAACCAACAGACTCCGCTGGTGAAGGTGGATTGGATGGCGACGGCGCGAAATACCGTGTCCATCACATACAACTACATGCGGTGGTCGAACCCGAATGCCATCCAGACGCCGGCGGTGCTCGGCAACGTGGGCCGCAACGGCACCGACGACGTGCGTATCCACAGCCTCAACGGGCGTCTTACGACGGTGTTCCGCTCAGGGATAGTGAATGAGGCGCGAACGCAGTGGGGCAAGGACTTCGAATATGAGTTCACCAACGCCTCCGGCCCCCAGGTGTACGTGAACGGCAGCGGCAATTTCAGCTTCGGCACCGCGACCTTTCTGGACCGCCCGGCCTATCCGGATGAGCGCCGTTACCAGTTCACGGACAACTTCTCGATTGTCCGCGGATCACATTCTATTAAGGTCGGCGGTGAAATCAACCGCGCCCGCGACATCCTGAACAACCCCGCGTTGTTCGCCGGCTCCTATGTTTATACGAGCGCGCTGACGTTCGGGCAGGACCTGCTCAACCCGGCGTCCCGGAGTTACAGCTCCTACCAGCAGGCATTCGGCCTGACCGGCCTCGACTTCGCCACCATCGACTGGTCGGCCTACGCACAGGACCAGTGGCGGATCCGCCGCAACCTCACTCTGAACTACGGGCTGCGCTGGGACTACGAGGCCATACCCGATCCGCTGTATCCCAACCCGGTGATTCCCGAGACCACCAAGGTCAATCACGACCGGAAGAATTTCGGCCCGCGCGCCGGCCTATCCTGGGATATCCGCGGAGACGGAAGGACTGTGATTCGGGCCGGGTATGGCATTGTCTACGGCCGCGTGTCCAACGGTGTCATCTTCAATACGCTCACTCAGACGGGCCTCACCGACCCCAGCCGCTCGACCATTACGCTCACGGTACAGCCTACCGACTCATTCGCGCCGCTCTATCCTCACATTCTCCCCTCACTGCCCACTTCGGCCGGCGGTTCCGTTTCGGCCTTCCGACTGTCGGCGGATTTCCGGAATCCGCGGGTGCAGGAGTTCAATTTCGGAGTCCAGCGCCAAATCACCCGCAACCTCACGGTCAACGTGAGCTACATTCACACCTATGGCGACCGCATCCCGAGCGTCATCGACAGCAATCTGCCGGCACCCACCTTCACCCGCACCTACCAACTCCCCGATGGGTCGACCTTCAGCGTGCCGTTCTCTGCCGGAGTCATCCGAACGCCCTCCGGCCAGACCGTGAACGTCAACCAGT
Source organism: uncultured Solibacteraceae bacterium (assembly GCA_964608645.1). Taxonomy (GTDB): domain Bacteria; phylum Acidobacteriota; class Terriglobia; order Bryobacterales; family Bryobacteraceae; genus CAZSQK01. The sequence continues at coordinate 21,979 of CAZSQK010000080.1, forward strand.
CCCGCCCCAACCCCAACTTCGGAGCGTTGAATGTGAATAGCTCGATCGGCCTGTCCTGGTACAACGCCATGCTGGTCGAAGTCAAACGGCGATTCCACAACGGACTTCAGTTTGGCGCAACCTATACGCTGGCACTTGCCGAGAATACGGGCGGAGCGGGCGATGGCGGAGGCAGCGCTTCGGAAGGGCCGTTCGGCGGGCCGACGGTCCCCGATCAGTTTGCCATCGCCAACAACCGCGCGGCCGCTCCCACCGACCAGCGTCATCGCTTCAATCTGTTCGGATTCTGGCAGCTTCCATTCGGCCGCAGTGGCGGTGCGCTGAGCCCACTCGCGCGCGGATGGCTGTTGAGCACCATCTTCACGGCGGAGACCGGACGCCCATTCTCCGAGTCCATCGGCGTTAACAGCGTGCAATTCCTCAATAGCGACGGCGCGGTGTACAACGGATTCGGCGGTCTGCGCGGGCAAGGGTCCGCCGGCAGTTTCCTGCCTACAATAGGCCGGAACTCCATCTACGGCGATAACAATTACCGCATCGACCTCAGGCTTGCGCGCCAGTTCCATCTTACGGAGCGGCTGCGAATGGAGATTCTCGGCGAAGCCTTCAACATCCTGAACCACGCCAATTACAACGGCTACAATTCAACCGCCTTCAATAGCGTGGCCACTACCGCCACCACACCGTTGAACTCGCCAATCGTCCTGATTCCGAATTCGAATTTTCGTACGGCAAACAACGATGGGTCGCAGCCCGACGGGACAAACGCACGCAGGATTCAGGTTTCGCTGCGCCTCAAATTCTAGTTGCGGCTCCGGCGGCAGCTCCGGGCACCTTCATGGAGGCGGAATCCCGTTCCGTAATCAAATCGTAACGACGAGGTACCTATGCTGTAGGAGGAGACCCGCCGATCCGTGCATCCGACACACTTGACCGTGGGCAGTTCCATCCTGCTCTTTTTTGCCCTCACTCTGGCACTCGCATTTGAATTCGTCAACGGATTCCATGACACGGCGAACGCGGTCGCGACCGTGATCTATACGCGAAGCCTGAAACCGGCAGTTGCCGTTATCTGGTCGGGAATTTGGAACTTCCTTGGCGTGCTGCAATCCTCGGGGGCGGTGGCGTTCGCAATTGTTGCGCTGCTTCCCGTGGAGCTTGTCTTGAATGTAGGGACAGGAGCAGGCTTTGCCATGGTCTTTGCGTTGCTCGTCTCATCGATGATCTGGAATCTGGGAACGTGGTTCCTGGGCCTGCCCGCATCGAGTTCGCACACGCTGATCGGGTCGATTCTGGGTGTCGGGCTGGCCAATTCGCTGCTGACGCCGGGCCAGCGATTTGGAGAGGGTGTCAATTGGGGCAACGCGTCGGAAGTCGGCCTTTCGCTGCTGATTTCCCCGCTGCTCGGATTCTGTTGCGCAGGCTTATTGTTGCTATTGGCTCGCTGGGCCATCAAGCGCCCGGAATTGTTTCAGGCCCCCAAGAACGACGCGCCGCCGCCGCTTCCTGTGCGTCTGGTGCTGCTTCTGACCTGCACCGGAGTCAGCTTCGCTCATGGATCCAACGACGGCCAGAAGGGAATGGGGCTGATCATGCTGATCCTGATCGGGATCCTGCCGGGAATGTACGCGCTGAACCCGGACCAAGATGCGGCCGCCTTTCGGAACGTGGCGGCTATGGCTGTGACGGTCCAACCGATCTTTGAGCGCCGCGCGCAGAGTGGAGACATAAAGGACGCGAATGCAGAACTCTCTGCCTTCCTGCAGAACTCGGGGCAGGCCGGCGACCGGGCTTTCACCGCCCTGTCGGCGGCCAATCGCCGCTTGGCGGAATTGCTCACGACCAAAGACGGGGCGGATGCGCGGGTGTTGCGAACTGACATCTACCTCGTCGCGAAATCGACTGCCAAGCTCAGCAGGTTGGGGCAGTTTAGCGATCCGACTGAAGCGATGAAAATCGCGCAGTACCGGACGCGCCTGGAGAACCTGGTCAACTTCATTCCCGGCTGGGTCAAAGCCGCGGTGGCATTGTCCCTGGGTCTGGGCACGATGATCGGATGGCGACGGATTGTGGTGACGGTCGGCGAGAAGATCGGGAAGGCGCACTTGAGCTATGCGCAAGGTGCGGCGGCGGAACTCGTCGCCATGGGGACTATCGCGGCGGCCGACTGGTTTGGCATGCCCGTCAGCACCACCCACGTACTGTCCTCCGGGATTGCGGGCAGCATGGCGGCTAACCGTTCCGGACTGCAAATGGATACAGTTCGCAATCTGTGCCTGGCGTGGGTGCTGACGCTACCAGCCTGCGTATTGATGGGCGCCGCTCTGTTTGCCGGCTCCCTGCAGATCTTTCTGCACGTGCTGGGGCTGAAGTAGGCGGCCAGTGCAACCGCGAATCGCTGCGAACGCCGTTGCCCTAAAACGTCACCTTGGTCCCGAGTTGAATCTGCCGCGGATCGAACTGACTTAGGACGGCGCCGAAATTCGGCTGGTTGATGATGCGGCCGACCAGGTTGAAGTTGGGATGATTCGGCAAGTTGAAGAATTCGGCCCGAAATGCCGCTTTGACACGCTCGCCTAAGTGAAACTCTCTCGCGATCATCAGGTCAAGTCCAGCCGAGCCGGGTCCGATCACAGTGTTGCGCCCGAGAACGCCAAACTGGAAGGCGGGCGGCGTAACAAAAGCTCCCGTATTGAACCAGCGCGCCGTACTCTTCTGATCGGCAGGCAACTGATAGCTCTGGCCCGGCACTGGATTGGCGCGAATCAGGATTCCACCCGTTCCGCCACCGATGCCTGCCGTATCGCCCGCGAGATTAATCGTAAACGGGAATCCATCCTGGAAGGTCAAGATGCCCGACGTCTGCCATCCGCTCAGGATGGCACCGTGCTTCCCCGGCACTTCGTAGACGAAGGACGTCACCCACCGCTGCCGGACGTCGAAGGACGCCAGGCCGCGCTCGGCCCGGAGATTATATGAGTTCTGTGGCGGCGAGTTTTCGGACCCGTTGGCGCCCCCGGCGTTGCGGTATTGCGGCGCATTCGAGATGGCCTTGGAAAACGTGTAGGAGCTGAGAATCGAAAAGCCCCTGCGGTAGCGCTTCTCGAACCGAAGGAACCCCGCGTGGTAGTTGGATTGAGCGGACATCTGGTAGACGTTCACCTGGGTCACCGGCACTGAGTTCCCTTGCACGGTGATGTAGCTCGGAAATACGACACCGGAATCGTAAACCAAGCCCCCAAACGGACGCCGCGGATCGACCGATGCGGAGCCGGGCTGGCTGTTATTCGGCTGAACGTTCTGCTGTAGCTTGATGCCTAGCGTACCCAGGTATCCTGCCTCGATTACCACGTCGCGCGCCAACTCCCGCTGGATCGAAAGCGACCACTGCGGCGAGTAACTCGTCCTCTGGTGCAGATCGAGGCTGGGCTGCGTGACGGCGACCGGCCCCACCACCGCCCCGCCGAACGGGTTGAAGTTGAAGATGGAGGGGATGAACGCATTGGGTGTCAGCGATTGCGAAATGTTATTAGGCAGCGTGATCGCCAACTGGTAGAGACCATTGTTGTCGGTGGTCGCGTAGTAGATCCCGCCTCCTGCGCGGACCACCATCTTCGGTGTAGGAGACCACGCAACTCCGGCTCGCGGGGAGACGTTGTTGAAATCGGTATAGGCGCAGCCGTCTGGATATCCGCCCCGGCCGCAGACGAAAAGGGTCGGTTTGTAGGTTGCGAGCGGGCCTGACGCGAATATGGTCTGCGGCGACGGCACCCTGCTGAAGTCGATGCTGGACAACTGGTGGTGGATGTCGTACATGGGAGGCGCCAGTTCGTACCGCAAGCCGATATTGATCGTCAGGTTGGGCCGCAGGTGGAAGTCATCCTGAGCGTAGTAGCCGGTGGCCCACTGGCGGCCCGTCAGGCTTTTCGGGCCGATGCTGCGCGAGGCCTGGTTGGGCAGTCCGAGCAGCATCGATGCGATGGCGCTGCCGGTGCTGTCGTTGGAGGCTGTACGGCTGGTGAAACCGGTATTGAAATTGAAGGTACCGAGCGGGTTCGAGCTTTCGTACCGGCTGTAATTGATCTGCAGGATCTCGGCGCCGAACTTCAGCCAATGGCGGCCTCTCTGCCAAGAGTAATTGTCGTATGCCTGATACGTGTTATTCCGCGATAGGACCGCGCCTCCGCCGAGCGTCCCCGTGTAGGATCCGGCGCCACCCATCGCCGCATATCCCGAGGGGAGGAAGCGCGGCAAATTCATGTTCTGGCCATCGACCCGAAAGAAGGGCTCGGGCAATCCGTTCAGGAACTTCAGCCGGTTGTAGCCGAGACGCACCTCGTTGGCGCGCGAGCCGCCAAACGCCTGCGTGCTCCCCGCAGCCACGTTTTGGGGACGCGTGGCGCTGAGCTGTTGCCGTCCCGTAACGACATCCGGCACGACATCGTTCTCGTTCGAGATCGAATAACGCCCAAACAGAGAGACCCGGTCCGACAAAACGTAGTCCAAGCGGATCGAATAGTTATCGTTGTTCTGTTGCAGGATCTCGCTGTTGTTGACGAAGTTGGCAACTCCGGCGTTCGGCAGGGGTATCGCCGCCATCGCCGCCAGAGTCTGCGGATTGATTCGTGCTGCTGGGATGACATTTCCGGGAAACGGTTGGCGGAGGTGGGCTGTGCCCGTCTGGACGTCGGTGTTCGGATCGAAAACGGCTGCCGCCGATCCGTTGAAGTCGCCCCTCCGCTCCAGCGCCGTCGGCACCGCGATCGTGGTGGGGGTAACACCAGCCGAGCACAGCCGCAGGCCTTCATAGGCGCCGAAAAAGAAAAGTCGGTTGCGGTGCACAGGTCCTCCGAGGATGCCACCGAACTGATTCCGCTGGTTGCGCGGGAGGGAGGAGCTGATCGAGTTGAACGGGCGGGAATCGAGCACCTGGTTGCGGAGGAAGTCCCAGGCGCCGCCGTGAAAAGCATTGCTGCCGGACCGGGTCACAACGTTGATCTGCGATCCGGAAGCCCGTCCATATTGCGCGCTGAACTGCGCAGTTTGCACCTGAAATTCGGCCAGAGAATCGATAATTGGCACGTAGCTGATGGCGTTGTAGTCTGGATCGGTATTGACAGCCCCATCGAGAAGGAACGCATTGTTGTTGGTGCGGCCGCCCGACGAACTGACGCCGCCCACCTGGTTCAGCCGGACGCTGTTTTGCTGGACGGTCCGTCCGCCTGCGCTCGCACCCGGAACGAGTAGCGCGAGCTGAATGAACTGGCGGCCATTCAGGGGCAGAGAAACGATCTTTTCCTGGCTGACGACAGTGCCTTGCGCCACCGACTCGGTGTTGAGCATCGATACCGAGCCCTCCACCTGCACACTCTCCGTCGTGCTCCCGAGTTGTAGCGGGACGTTGAGCTGCGACTCCTGGGCAACGCGCAAGTGCACATCGGTATCCACGAATTTCTTGAAGCCGTTGGCCTCGACGGAGACCTCGTAGTCGCCGGGCGCGACCAGGGCGAACTGATACCTGCCGTCGCCGGCGGTCACGGCGGAGCGGGATAGACCCGTTGCCAGACTGTGCAACCGGACCATGGCGCCGGGTACAGCTGCCGACGCAGGGTCAGTGACAATTCCCGAGAGAGAGCCGGTATCGGACTGGGCGTGCAGCACAGATATTCCGAGCAGGAAGAGGGATAGCAAGCGGGGCATTGTGCGATGAATCATACCAACGCAAAATTACAATTCGATTGCAGACAGAGCCCCACCCGCAAAGGCCGGGGCGCGAGAGTGGCATGGAAGTTAACGTTTGCAGACGAAGCTTGTAAGAATCCTGTGACGGCCCGTTCACAGCCACGTCAAAGAAGGCTGCTATCCTCCTTTCACCTCAGTTGAACCGGATCAAGCTCACGCCTTTGAGAGGCCTTGATCGATCAGGTGAAAACTCGTTTTCCGAACCAATATCTGTAAAGGAGTCGCAGCGATGACAGCATCGAAAGGACTATTCGCTATCCTGACACTGGCCGCCCTCACGCCTCTCCACGCGCAGTTCGAATACGGAGAAATCCTCGGCACGATACGGGACAGCAGCGGCGCGGTGGTAAACGGCGCGAAGGTCACGGTCCGCGGTCTGCAAACGAACGTTCAAGGTTCGGTATTGACCAACGACGTGGGCAACTACTCGTTTCCGAATCTTCGCGCCGGTACTTACGAAGTGACTGCGCTCTCCACCGGCTTCCGTCCGTCGAAGAGCGACGCATTGCTGGTGCGCGTTGGGGACCGTCTTCGTATGGATATCACGCTCGAGCCCGGGCAGATCACCGAGCAGGTGACGGTACAGGCCGACGCGGCGCCGCTTCTCGAAACGGACACGAGCACCCGAGGGCAGGTGATCCAACGCCAACAGATCCAGGAGCTGCCTTTGAATAAGCGGGACTACACGCAGTTGGTCCTGCTCGCTCCTGGAACGACCTACAACCCGGATCAGCGGCTCGGCGGGGCGATCAGCATCAACGGCAACCGCTCGCTGCAGAACGACTACCAGTTAGATGGCGTGGACAACAACTCGCATGCCACCAGTTTTCGCGGCGACCGCGTCGACGTCATGCTGCCGTCCGTGGATGCCGTGGAGGAGTTCCGGATTCAGAGCAATGCTTATTCGGCCGAGTACGGTCACAGCGCCGGCGCGGTGGTGAATGTCACGATCAAGGGCGGCAGCAACCAGCTTCACGGAGCCGCATGGGAATTCTTCCGCAATGACGACCTGGACGCGCATGGGTGGACTCCTACCCTCGGCGGGGCCAAGCCGGAGGTTCGATTCAACCTCTTCGGCGCCAACCTCGGCGGCCCCATCCGAAAGGAGAAGACGTTCTTCTTCGTCAACTACGAGGGCGACCGCGAAAGAAACGGTGTCATTTTTCAGGCGACCGTGGCGACTCCGGCGCTGCAGCAGGGAGACTTTTCGAGTCCGCCGGCGGGACTCGGATCGACGTTGAAGGCAGTTCCAGTCGATCCCAATTCCGGGGCGCCGTTCCCCAACGCGATGATCCCGCGGAGCCGGTGGAGTACGGTTTCCGCTCGGATTCTCGCGTATCCGCAGTTCCCTGTTCCGAATGCGGCTTCGCTGATCACGACCCCCGGGGCTTATATCCATACCGTCGCGAACAGCGTGCAGTCCGACAAATTCGATATCCGCATCGATCATTATCTGACCAGCAAGTTGCGGCTGTTCGGCCGCTATAGCTTCTCCGATTCGACCACTTTCCGTCCCGCGCCGTTCAATGGGTACGCAGAGGGATCGAACAACGATCAGTTCGGCAATACCCTTACACGCGGGCAGAGCGCTGTCTTGGGCAGCACAGTCAACGTGAGCACCAACACCTTGCTGGACCTGCGCGTCGGCTATACGCGGCTGGGGGCCAATGTCTTTCCGCCCAACTTCGGATCGCCGAGCTCGACGGAGTTGCTAGGTATTCCCAACACGCCCCAGGGGCCCAAAATCAACGCGGGCTGGCCGAAGTTCAACATCTCGGGCCTCAGCGCGTTCGGCAGCACCACGTCGCAGCCGCAGTACCAGATTCCCAACACGTATCTGGCAAGCGGTGTCATTTCGCTACAGCGGGGCGCGCACAGCGTCCGCACCGGCACCGACATCACCTACATCCAGACCGCGATTCTGGATGTCTCAGCGGTTCGCGGCACCTTCAATTTCTCCAATACGTGGACCGGAAATCCGTGGGGCGATTTCCTCCTCGGCTTGCCCGCGTCGTATACACAGACGAGTCTCTTCGTGGCCTACAACCGGAACCAGATTTACAACTTCTTCGTGCAGGACGACTATCGCATCCTGCCCCACCTGACGCTCAACCTGGGGCTGCGGTATGAATACGGAACGCCAATCTACGAGAAGTACAATCGCCTCTCGAACTACGATCTGGCCACGGGCAAGCTGCTGCTGGCGACCGATCCGGGAGCTCGGAGCAATTCGCTCATCAATGGCGATCACACGAACTTCGCGCCGCGCGTCGGGTTCGCCTGGACGGCGATGCCGCGCCTGGTGGTTCGCGCCGCTTACGGGATGTTCTACCAGCACACGTTCCGGCAAGGGCGCGAAAATCTGCTTGCGGAGAATCCTCCGTTCTTGCACGACCTCACGCGGTCGCAAGGCCCCGGCTCACCGGCATTTGTCACGCTGGATGGCGGTCCGCCCGCCAACTTTTTCGCCAGCGCCCTGCCAACCGATCAGGCGGTACGCGGGAACGATCCGAATCTCCGTGCAGGGAACGTGCAGCAGTGGAACCTGACGCTGCAGTATGCTCTGGCGAAGGATTGGATCTTCGAAGCTGGATATGTCGGCAACCGAGGCACGCACCTGTCGCGCTTCTGGAATGCCAACCAGCCACACATCGCCGGGCCTTCCGGCACGCTGGCGGCGCGGCGCCCCAACCCTGGTTTCGGCGATGTGGAATATATGGATTCCGGCGGCAGCAGCTTCTACAACTCCTTCCAGAGCCGATTGGAAAAACGCTTCTCCCACGGTCTGACCTTGCTTCACTCGTTCACGTTCGCGAGAGGCCTGGACAACGTCGGAGCCTGGAACGATCCCAACGGCTCGCTTTATCCACAGGATGCGTACAACTTCGCCAACGAGAAGGCGCTGGCCGAGAACATCGTCAAACTCAACTCGGTGGCGAGCTGGGTGTACGAGACGCCGTTCGGGAAGAATCGGCGTTTCCTGCGATCCTCGGGCTCGCTGGTGGACGCATTTTTAGGCGGCTGGCAGATCGACGGCATCTGGAACTGGCGGTCCGGACTGCCCCTGACTATCTCGAGTCCCGCGTGCGCCAACTGCGCGATGGGCGGCGACCGGACAACTCGCGCCGATGTCGTGCCCGGAGTTTCGCCGTCGGTCAGCAACCCTGGTCCGCCGGCGTGGTTCAATCCGTCGGCATTTGTTGCGCAGAGCACCCCCTACGGCACCGTCGGGCGCGACACGATTTGGGCGCCCGGTCTGCAGCAGTGGGATCTCGGGTTTGCCAAGCGATTTACGGTATCGGAACAGCGGTACTTCCAGTTCCGCGGCGAATTGTTCAATGCGTTCAACCAGGTCAATCTCAAAATGCCCGCCTCCACGGCCGGCGCCGCGGGATTTGGAACGATCACCGCAGCGCTCCCGGGACGCAACGTGCAGTTTGGACTGAAGTTCTACTGGTAGAGGATGGTCATGATCAAGGAGACACTGGTGTGGGCCTGCATTAGCCTCCTGTCACTTCAGCCTCTCGGCGCCTGGGGCCTCCGCGGCCACACGGTGGCGAACCTGGCCGCTGTGGAGGGGATCCCTGAAAATGGGCCGGCGTTCCTCAAGCCGCTGGAGGCCTATATCGGCCATCTCGGTACCATTCCGGATACCTGGCGAAGCTATACCGAGCCCTATCTGCGCATTTCGGAAGACGCCAATCACGGCTGGTACACGGAACAGTTTAGTTTCATCCCGAACCCTCCGCGCTCCCGCACCGAGTTCGTTCTTCGCGTCTACGACGAGTACTTGAAGGCGAAGTCGGCCGATCCGGATCGCGCCACGCTGCTCAACATCCGGTACACGGGAACCCAGGCCTACTCGATCATGGAAGGATACGAGCGCGTAAAGGCGGGCATGCGGCTCTATCGCGGCTCGGGCGCTCCTGACCAGGTCCGCGTCAACATCGGGCCGGCGTTCGCGTCGGTCAGCCCGCTGTTCAGAGATCCCGCGCAGGTGAAGCAGATGCTGGCCCAGGACGTCGCATTCTACATGGGGTGGGTGGGACATTACGTCGCTGACGCCGCCCAACCCCTGCACAACTCGCAGCACCACGACGGATGGTCCGGCGACAATCCCAAGGGGTACACCCGCGATCCCAACATCCATGGGCGCTTCGAGACCCGCTACGTCGACTTGATCCAGGTGACGGCGCCCGACGTCGTGAAATATATGCGCAAGGACGCGCGGAAGTTAACGGACGTCTGGAAGGCCGTTCTGGATCACTCGCTCGAAGCCAGGGATTCGGTCGAAGACGTTTACCGGCTCGACCTCAAGGGCGCCTTTGAGAAGAAGGACGATCCCGAGGCTCGTGAGTTGGTGTACAAACGCCTGGCGTCCGGCGCCGGCTTTCTGCGCGATCTCGTCTATACGGCGTGGCTGGAAAGTGCCGTGCCGGTGGCGCCGATCGATTCCATCGATCAGCCGCAGAATCCAGCGAATCCGAGATATAATCCCGCAACCGGTTCCGCGCCGGCCAAGTGAATGAGCGCAAACCGCCGATGATTGTCTGCAGTAGCGACAGCACGCAGTTCGAAAGCCGGTAGTGGCTCAGTTGAGCCACTACCCGAAAGCCGCTCCGCGGCGATCTCGCCGAGGCCCGTATTTCTGGGGCCATGCCTTCCGTGAATTGCTCGGCATAGTCGCTCGACGCTATGCCATTCTGTGGAAGTCTTTGCCTCCGGATCGTTCTGTTCGCGGTGATTTACCTGCCGGTTCCGCTGCTGGCACTCTGCCTCGACGCCACAAGAGAAACTCTGGGCGCATCCCTGAATCAAACACCAACCCCACCCGACCGTTTTCGTACGTCCTGGTCTGCGGCTCTTGCCTCACCTTTCTGTGGGCGTGGGATTGTGGTTTGTGCTTTTGTGCTTGCCCCAATTTCCCCGCGAATCGTCTGGATTACCGGGTCATGTCGCGAAAAACGTGAAGAACGAGTTTCCCCAATCTGACGAGATTCTCTACAATTTCGTCAGATTGGGAAAACTCGCTCTTCAACCTCACGCAAGGGGAACGGCCCGGTAGCAAGCGGCGATCGAATGGTGCCGGTCACGGGGATGTGTTGATTGCATTCGCCGGCTGGATCTTCAAGCCATTTCCGTCGCTGATGATCTGTTCTAGGCATTCGGCCACATCAGATTCACTAACCGCCGCCAAATGCTCAAGCTCCCCGGATCACCCAGCGGATATGACGTTTCTGGTTGGCGTGAACGGCGCGCTGTTGGTCCAACTTACGGATTTCTGTGCCGATCTTGATCTTTTCAACGACGCCAGGATTACCGGAGGCAGTTGCCTTGATCTCCGCGTACGTGACCGCGCCACTTTCGAGGTCCTACGCCGCGCGGACCGAAGTTTCTCCCCGCATCCCCCGCTGGATGAAGCGGGCCTTTGTTTCTAGGATCTGCCACATGTAGGCTTCGTTCCTTCATTACCCTCCCAGACTCGCCCACCATGGCGAGGCCAGCGGTCTTGAGCAGCCGGTCATGACGCTCCTTGGCTCGCGCGACGGCTTGCGGCCTCGCATCGGCCGGCAACTCCGGCTCGCCGGTCAGCAGAGCCTTTTCCAGCGTGTCGAGATAAGCAAATAGCGTTTGCTGGGCGCGGGCAAGCCCGAATACATCTCTCCGTACCTGCTCGACTCTGGCCGCAAGGTGCTCCTCCGCTCCTGTCAAGCCCTCCTGCCGGGCAGACAATTCCTCTTGGACGGCGTTTCGAACAAAGGCGGTCGGGGACGCGAAACCGCGCTTGCAGGATAGTGCCGTCAGTTCCCGGATGACCTTGTCCGACAACCTGATCGAGCGTTGCGGCATTGCGGAACCTCTAAGTACCAAGGGCTTCCCAGCGGCGCTTCGGGACGTAATCGGCGGCGCAAAATCACCCGGAAAAAGGGCGAATCCCACGTGGGATGCGGCGGTCGAAAAATGCGACCCGCACAAAACATAACAAAGCAAAGGACAAAGACAAAGAACCTAACATGCCTGCATCCCGCTCCCTTTATGTTCCACTACCAGTCTTTCGTGGACGGAAACCGGTCGGGGCTGGGCTGCCTGCCGTCGCAAAACGTCGCAACGTGTCGCCCCTGTCGAAGATTGCCGAATTCTGCCGAAAATCGTCGCGATCCGTCGCAACTCGCCGCAATCCGCCGCATCCCCAAAAACCGTTCTATCGTGCGTCCCGATTCGGCTTTCTGGATTCCCTTAGTTCTTGGGAGGGCGTTGCTTCGCGCCAGCCGGGGGAGTCTTCTCGCCTGAGCGTCCCGAATGAGCTTTCTCCGTCCCTTAGTACTTAGAGGGGTTCTGTGCCCGGCCGACCGAACGCCGATAATTCGACCGAATGGATGATTCAAGCCCGGTCCCGCCTCGCGCGGCGGCGCGCGGAAAAGCCAGCAACCAAGGCTGGCCAAATCCGAGCGCTATGGCCGGATATTGAAGCCGCCATCGCCGCTGGGCAGAGCATGAAGACCGTTTGCGCCTGGCTTGCTGAGGATGCTGGGATCGCGCTCGGCCTCACCAGCCTGACATCGTATGTAAGCCGAATCCGACGCCGAGAAAGATCGAGTAGATACGCGCCGGTTCCTGCGACACTCGCCTCGGACTTGATGCCGGCGGACACGCACTCGACCCACGCCCCTCTGACATCCCCGCCCTTACAGGGCCGGACCATCGCAATCGCACCGGACGCGGCATCGAAGGGTGACCCCCTTGCGAATTATCGTGCCAGGGAAGGTAAGCACGCCGGATTTAATTACCGCCCTCCAACGGTGGAGGACGAGAAAGATCTCATTTGAGAATCCATAGCCATGACGCATGAGATTGCAGCAACATACCCCAACGCAAGCAAGGCAGTCCAACCGCGCATCACCGCACCTTCTATTGGGTCAAGCCGCGGGCAGATCCTTACGGTCGCGGAAGTCGCGCTGGAGCTGCGCTGCTCAAGAGCGCACGTCTATAACGTGATCGCAGGAAAAGTTGAGGGGGTTCGCGCGTTGCCCGCGATTTCAATGGGCCGGAGAAAACTCGTCCGCCGGGCCGCGCTAGAACACTGGATGGAGGCCAGTGAGACTGCTGCCCAACGGTGCTAACATGGCGTCATCGTCAGCAATCGACGCCGTTGGACGCATGATGGAGGCAGTTCATGCGTAGACGGTTTCAGAAAGGTAGTTTGCAGAAGGTTCGTGGTGCATGGGTAGCGCGATGGCGGCAAGACGGCGAGCGCAAGGCGCGAATTCTGGGTCGGTTGTCGTTGATGACCAAAGCGCAGGCGCAATCCGAACTGGCGGCTCTCGTTGCTCCGTTGAACAGCAAGCGGAGCGAGCCATCGGAGCGAAAGGGCTTCGGTGATTTCGTTCGCGATGTCTATTTGCCGTTTTATCGCCGGAAGTGGAAGCGCTCGACCACAATGACGAACGAAAATCGATTGGCGCATCATCTCACATCGGAATTCGACACTCGATTATTGGGCAGTTTCGATAGGGATGGCTTGCAGGCGCTGCTTGATCGGAAGAGCGAAGCGCTTTCCTTCAGCGTGGTAGATCACCTGCGGTGGGATCTGAAACAGATATTCGATATGGCGGTTTCTGAAGGATATTTGCGACGGAATCCGGCGGCGCGGTTGTTTACGCCGCGGGAGTGCAGGCGGGCGGCGACGCGGGTGATGACCCTTGAGGAGGTGCGGTAGTTGCTCTCGGCTCTGGATGTGCGGGAGCAATTGATCGCAAAACTCGCGTTGCTGGCAGGAATGAGACCTGGCGAGATTTTCGGTCTGAAATGGGCGAGGATGGAAGCGGATTACACCGACATCCGCCAGCGGGTGTACCTGGGCGACATCGACTCACCAAAGTCGAATCGGTCCGTGCGCCATGCTGCTCTTTCGGATCGGCTGGTTGCTTCCATCGACGAATATCGAGCCGCGTCGCTCGATACCAGCGTCGATGCGTGGGTGTTCCCATCGGAAAGGATCAGAACGCCGTTGGCAAAGGACAACTGCTGGAGACGTGGCTTCCTGCCCAGGTTGAAGCCAGTTGGTCTCGAATGGGCAAATTTCCAGGTAATGCGCCGGACGCAAGAACTCGGCCGAAAAATGTGTGCGCGGCATTCATCGCTCAACAGCAAGGGGTGTCGCTGAGTACCCTCTCAAAAAGGTTCCAGATCACATCGGTGACGTATGGTTGGTTGTCGCCGATTTCACCGAGCGAACGGTTAACGAGGCGATCGAGTCGCAGTTCGCCAGCTTGGATGTGCAACCGAGGTCTGAACGGGTGATGTGAGTATGGACGGAATGAGGCTTCTCACGGTAGCCGAAGTATCGGACTGGCTTGCCGTCTCGCCGTCTTGGGTGCGCGATCACGCGACCGGACGTCGCCGGCCAATCCTCCCATGCATCAAACTCGGCAAATCACTTCGTTTTGATCCGCGGAGGGTCTCCCAATGGATCGCAAACCTGAGTCAAAATGGGAGGGCGGAATGATCGAGTCTCCCGCAGGCTTTGATTTCAGGAAGATTGGAGTACATTTGTCGCGTCAGCGCTATCAACGCGGAAGCCTAAAGGCCTTTGTGCCGGCAGGAAAGGGAAAACCCAAAAGGTCGTTGCCACGCGGGACGTTTTGGGCGCGGTGGTATCGCTATGTCAGGCAGGCTGACGGCCAAGAGAAACGCAGTCCTCGCGAAAAGGTAATCACAAAGGAACTCGCGAACAGCTTGCGAATCGGAACGGAGTACGCAGGCCCCCTCACGAAGGCCGATGCTCAGCGGGTTCTGGATCTGCTAATCGCACGAGATGCCGGGACTTACACACCGCCGGACACGGCGGCGACTTTCGCCCAGATCGCACGAGAGTATCTTGTTGTTGCGGAGCCGGGCTGGGGTCCGCACACCGCACGGACGTCGAAGGGGTTGATCGAAGGAGTGCTGATCAGTGGCAAGCTTGGTAATCGTCCGGTCGTTGAAATAACCGAGATCGAGCTTCAGCAATACTTGAATGAGCACGTCTCCGCAGGGGCAAGCCGGTCCAAACTTTCGAAGATGCTGCTTTACACGCGAAACATCTTCGATCATGCGGTCGTGAAAAAGATCATTCAAGCGAACCCTGCTCGCAATCCCGGCTATCGCCTGAAAGCAAAATCACGAAAGCAGGTCTCCGAACGTTACCTGAGTCTGGACGAGTGTCGGCGGTTGCTATTGGTGGTTTCGGGCAGTGATCATCTCGCCATTCGGATTTTGATCCAGTTGGGCCTGCGGTCGGAAGAACTCTTTGCGCTCCGCCGTGACGACGTCCTCGGCGATATGCTGCGCATCGACGAAGCCCTGGTCGAAGGTGCGGCAGCACCCGTGAAAACTGACGCGTCGGATGCGAGCGTTTACGTCCCGCCGGATCTCCAATTGGAACTAGCCCGCTGGCTCGAATGGCTATCTCCAGATTCTCGCGGTTGGCTTTTTCCTGCTGCCATGGGTGGCCCCTGGTCCGCGCAAAATTATCTGAATCGCGTGTTGAAGCCGGCCGCAGTGCGCGCAGGACTAGGCGTTTTCAAACGCCGTTCGGGAAAGGGCGAGGAAGTTGAGTCGACCGACGTGAACTTTCAGGTCCTGCGCCGGACCTGCGCGACACTGTTCGGGGCGAAGGCTAAGGACCCGCGCGACACGCAGGCCCAACTCCGCCATGCTGATCCGACCGTGACGCTTCGGCATTATCAGAAGTCTGTTCCGGCGAGCGTACGCGCGGCGGCGGTGGCACTGGAAGAAGAATTGGTCGGGAGTTCAGTCAATCGACCTGAACAGGTTCTGATCAGCTCAGAATTAGACGAAGCGCTGGAAGTTGTTGAAAATGCTGGAGCCACCCGCCGGGATCGAACCGGCGACCTGCTGATTACGAATCAGCCGCTCTACCAGCTGAGCTAGGGTGG
>CAZSQK010000081.1:0-37487 GCA_964608645.1 uncultured Solibacteraceae bacterium
TCCGATGCTATTTTCAGGCGTTGCCGATGTTTGTGAGTGGTACGACGATGCGAATGGATGCTTTCGAATCGAGGTCGTCGTGCAAAATCGAACCTGGGGCCGCTTGTTTGGCTACAAGGGACACTTCGATGTCGAGTGGCGTCCCGTCTCTGGTGTGCCCGAAACATACTTGCCACGACGAACCGAGCGGCGAGAATAAGCGATTCTAACCCTGACTAAGGTTTTGGGGTCTTGAATTTCGCCGATGTCACACGACAGTTCGCGTGACCTTTTACTGCCGTGAGCAAACGGGGCAGCTTCCGTTGTGGAATACCCAATCTGATTATGCCGAAACAAAATGACGCTGAACGCAGTAATGACAACACTGGCAACGCCCGATGCGGCTAGTCCGGCATTCGACATTGTGGGCGTGGCCGGCGTTCTCTCGCCCGTGCGTTCGATCGAAGGCTTGCCGTCTGAGCTCGAACCCGTAGCGGCGCCGCCGGCGGCGCACATCGTCGATCGACCCGGCGCGGGCCTTGCGGACGGAATCGGTTAGTTAGCGCAGCGTGACCACGGGCGGGATCCTGGTCGCGCGCCGCGCGGGCACGAACGCGGCCGCCATGGCGACGATCAGCAGCACGGCCGCGACTGCCACGAACGTGAGGGGATCGGTCGCGCTGGTCCCGAAGAGGAGCGCGCCGAGGAGACGTGTCAGGCCGAGCGCGCCCGCCACGCCGATCGCGATTCCCGCCAGAGCCATCCGCGCCGCCTGGCCGATGACCATCCCCCACACATCCGATGGGGCGGCCCCGAGCGCCATGCGCACGCCGATCTCGTGGGTGCGCTGCGCCACGGAATACGCCACGACGCCATAGATTCCGACCGCCGCCAGCGCCAGCGCGATGCCGGCGAAGACGGCAAGAAGCATGGTGTCGAAGCGGGGTTGCGCGGTCGACGAGGCCAGCGCCTGCCGCATCGTGACCGTCCGGTCCAGCGTTACGCCGGGATCCACGGCCTGCAACTCGCGCCGCAGCGATTGGGCGAGCGCGTTGGCGTCCTCATTGGTCCGAACGACCAGATACATCCGCGTCGAGTAGCTTTGCGCGAACGGGAGGTAGTAGGCGGCATCGCTGTCTTTTTGCAGGCCCAAATATTTCACATCGCCGACCACGCCGACGATCGTCAGCCACGTCCCGCTGTAACCGAGCCGCATGCCGACGGGGTCGCGGCCGCCGAAGAACCGCCGCGCCATACTCTCGCTCACGATGGCCACCGGGGTGGACTCGGCCCGGTCGCGCCCGGCGAAGGTGCGGCCCCGGCGCAATGGCACACCCATGGTTTCGAAGTACCCGTCGCCGGCGGTGGCGTGCGTCACGATCGGGTTGATTTCGCCCGGCGGCAACGTTTGACCCTCGAGGGTGAACGTGTCGGCATCGGCCTGCGCGGTGGGCGGCAGTGAGTCGGTGAGAGCCGCGGATTCCACGCCCGGAAAGCGCCGCGCCCGCTCCAGCACCTGTCCGTAGTAGCGGAGGCCAGCGTTCGGATCGCGATATTTGCGGTCGCTGGGGGAGATCGGGATGGTGAGCAGGCGCTCCGGCGGCGCGGAAAACCCGCCGGAGACGCTTTGCAGCCGGACGAAACTGCGGAACAGAAGACCGGCGCCTGTGAGCAACATCAGGGAAAGGGCCACTTCCGCGATCGCCAGAGCTGCGCGCGTGCGATGCCGGGCCGTTCCGCCGCTGCCGCGACCTCCCTCCTTCAACGTCGAATTCAAGTCGGTGGAAGCGGTCTGGAAGGCAGGGACAAGACCGAACAGCAGACCCGTCACCAGCGAGATCAGCATCGTCAGGGCCAGCGCGCGCCCATCGAGCTGAACGGAATCGAGGAACGGCAGATTGCCGGGGTTCCACGCGCGCAGCAGATGAATTGCGGCATAGGCCGCCAACAAACCGCCCGCGCCTCCGATGGCAGCGAGCAGGACGCTTTCCGTCAGCAACTGCCGGATAAGCCGGCCGCGCGCGGCGCCGAGGCTCAGCCGCAGAGCCATCTCGCGTTCCCGCACCGTGGCGCGGGCCAGCATCAGATTGGCGACGTTGACGATGGCGACCAGCAACACCAGGCCGACCGCGCCCAACAGGATCAGAAGCGGCCTGCGGACGCTGCCCACCAGCGCGTCGCGCAGTCCGACGACCGGCATCGACAGGCGCTTGTAATACGGGTTCCGCCGCATCATTTGAAGCGCGATTGCGTTGGTCTCGCGCTGCGCCTGCGCCAGTGTGACGCCGGGCCTCAGGCGCGCGACGCCGCGGTAGAACCATGGCCCGTAACGGGTGGGCGGCGCCACCGGGAGATTCGTCCACAGCGCCACGCCGGGACGGGGAAAGCGGAAGGAATCGGGCATCACGCCGACGATGGTGGTGGAAACGCCATTGAGGGAGACGATACGGCCGAGAACCTGCGGGCTTGCCGCGAACCGCCGCCGCCACAGCGATTCCGCGAGCACCGCCACAGGCGTGCTCCCCGGTTGGTCCTCGCCGGGAGTGAACACCCGGCCGAGGAAGGGGCGCACTTGCATGGTGGAAAAGAAACTCGCCGTCACCATTGCGCCGGGATTCTGTTCCGGTTCGCCGGCGCCGGTGATATCGAAGGGGCGGGTCATATAGATCGACGGCTCCTCGAAGGCGCGATTGGCGGTCTTCCAATCGAGGTAGTCGCGGATGCACATGGTGCCGAATTCGGCGTCGCGCGGTTCATACCGCAGGAAGACCGCCGTGATGCGGTCCGCGTCCGGATACGGCAAGGGCCGCAGCAGGACGCCATACGCGACGCTGAACATCGCCGTATTGGCGCCGATCCCGAGCGCCAGCGCCAGCGCCGCCACGGCGGTAAAGCCGCGGTTGCGGGCGAGGGCGCGGAAACCGTATCGCACGTCGCGCGCGATTTCTTCCAGCAGGTGGCCGGGGCGCGCCTCGCGAACCTCTTCTTGCACCTGTGTCCGTCCGCCGAGTTCGATCCGCGCGGCGCGGCGCGCCTGGCGCGGGTCCATTCCGCCGCGGACTTTCTCATCGGCGAGAAGCTCGAGGTACGCGGTCACTTCGTCCTCGAGTTGCCGCTCGATGGCGTTTCTGCCGCGGAGATTCCGCCAAAGCGTGCGCAGGCTCATATAGAGAATCTATATGACAGCGTCATATAGGATGTCAATAGGGGGGACGGCCACGCCGCGGCCGCGTCAGAATAGGCGTATGAAGGCGATCGCACGTCGATGGTTCATACGCGGCAGGGTGCAGGGGGTGGGCTTCCGCTACTTTGCGCAGAAGTCGGCGTTAGACCTGGGTCTCAGGGGTTACACGCGGAATCTGGACGATGGCCGCGTGGAGGTCTACGCCGCCGGCCCCGCATCGAAACTCGAGGAGCTCGCGGGCCTGCTGCATCGCGGCCCCCGCTGGGCCGACGTGCACGGCGTCAGCGAGGAAGAGGCCGCCATCGAGCGGCACACCTCCTTCGAGATTCTATAGCGCCGCGCGGCGCGCCGGCGAAACGAATCTGCCGGTCAGTACATGACGAAGGCCCAGAGCGTGTCGCCGGTCGCCGCGATCACGTACTGCCGGCCGTCGAGCAGGAAGGTCTGCGGCGCATTGGTGACGCCGCCGATGCGTGTATGCCAGAGCGGCTTGCCCGTGGCCGCATCGTGCGCGACGAAGTTGCCCGCGCCGTCGCCTGCGAACAGCAATCCGCCGGCGGTGGTCAGCAACCCGCCTCCGCCACCGTTGCCGTAGTACGGCCGCCGCCATGCGATCTTGCCGGTCTTGTAATCGATCGCCGTGAGGAAACTGCCGCCCGACCCGACCGGCACTTCCTCTTTTCCTCCGAGACCCATCGAGCCGCGCGGATCCACGTCCGTCAGGTAGAAAATCGCATACTCGTTGCCTTCCGCGGTGTAGAAGAAACCGGTCTGCGGAGAGAACGCGGGCGGCTCCCAATTGATGGTCCCGCCGGCAGTCGGGGAGACCAATGAGCCCGGCACAGTCGGATCTTTTGCCGGATCCCGCTGGGGGCCGCCGAACTTGTTCAGCCCGGTTGCCCAATTCGTCGCGAGGCCGTACCTAGCGGTCACGATGTGTTCGCCGGTAACCCGGTCGAGGGTGAAGAAGTAGCCGTTGCGCGAGGCCGTCAGGACCAGCTTGCGCTGCTTTCCGCCGATCACGCCGTCCACCAGCACGGGCGTCTGCGCCGAGTCCCAATCGTGCATGTCGTGCGGCGACGTCTGGAAGTACCACGCCATCTTGCCGGTGTCGACGTGGAGAGCGATCAGGGAGCACGTGAAGAGGTTGTCGCCCTCGCCGCGCGTGCCCGTCGTGTAAGCCGGCGTGGGATTGCCGGTGCCGAAGATGTAGAGTTTGGTCTCCGGATCGTAGGCGCCCGGAATCCAAGTTTGCGCGCCACCGTGGCGCGCCGCGTCGAGACTGCCCCAGGTGTCGAGACCCGGGTCGCCCTTCTGCATCGGGACGGTGTAGTATTTCCACTGCAGATCGCCGGTCTCGGGGTCGAACGACTGGAGGAATCCGGGCGAGTCGATATCGTTGCCGGTCCCCACCAGCACGTGATTCCCGACCACGACCGGCGCCGGCGTCGAGAAATAGCCCTGGTCGAGGTCGGCGATGGTCTTGTGCCACCGCTCCTTGCCGGTCTTGGCGTCGAGCGAGACGAGGTAGTTGTCGGGCGTCTCCATGAAGAGGTAGCCGCGCCACATGGCGAGCCCGCGATTGCCGATGTGCGTGCCGCCGCGGGTCTTCCAGAAGTAGTGCCACAGTTCGCGGCCGTCATGCGCGTCGACGGCCCAGGCGTTGTCGGGAGTCGTGAAATACAGAGTGCCGTCCACCGCCAGCACCGAGCACTTCATCGAACCGCCGCCACCCCCCAGATCCCCGGTGCCCTCACCGCCGACGATCAGCGGTGCGCCGCCGCCGCGCCCGCCGCCGCGTCCAGGCCCGCCGCCTGCATTCCCCGGACCGGAGGTGACGCGGGCCATCCATGCCAGAGTCAGTCCCTTGACGTTGGTCCGATTGATCTGCGTCAGCGCGCTGAAGCGCTTGCCGGAATAGTCGCCGTTATAGGTCGGCCAATCGTCTTTCAGCGGTTTGAGAAGATCCGAGGGGTCGACGCCGCGGCCCTGACCCAACAGGAGAGCGGGAACAAACAGGAAGGGCAGAATTCGTTGAGTTCTCATTTCAGGGTCACCAGGTAGGCCGTGAGATCGTGCATTTCTTTATCGCTGTACGTCGCCAACAGGTCGCGGTGGCCTTTCATGGGATCGCGGACCTCCACCTTCGGGACGTCGCCGTTGCGGGTGAAGGCGCGGATGGTGTCGTCCGCGAGGCGAAGCATGACCATGAAGTCGTCGATGCGGACCAGGCGGCCCTCAACCGTTTCGCCCGACGCGAGTTTGACCGACGCGGTGACCGCGCGCGCATCGGTGGCTCCCGGCGCGGCGCCGCGGCCTCCGCGACGGCCCCCGCCGCCCCCGCTCACCCAGGCGTTCTGCAACATCTTCGGGTCGGAAATCCGCGCGGCAATGTCTTTCAGATCGCCGGTAGCGGAATGGCACCTGGCGCACTTGGAATCGAAAGCCGCCTGTCCCGCTTTGGCGTCGCCCACGAGGATACTCGGCGCCTCCTTGCCGACGCCGGGGGGCATGCCCTGGCGGCCGATGGTCGCCATGATGCTGCGCACGTAGGCCGCGGTGGCCTGGGCATCCTCGGGGCTCATCGGAATCGCGGGCATTCCCGAGTTCTGGCGGCTGCCCTGGATGATCGGCACGATCAGCTCGCCGTCCTTGTCGATCAGAGCGAGTTGCGAGCGGAGCAGGTTCGGTCCGCCCATGTCGCCGCCGCGCAGATCCGCGCCGTGGCACCCCGTGCAATTGATTCCCCAGAGGGCCTTGCCGCGCTCCACCTGGGCGGGATCCTCCGCTTTGCGCTGCTGTCCGGGGACAAAGCCCCCGCCCCCGCCACCGCGCCCGCCCCGTCCGCCTCCCGGGGCCCCCGGCGGCGGAGCCTGTTGCGCCGCAATCCGCGCCGCGCCGCCAATCGCGCATGCCACCAACGCGGCGGCTGTGAACCATCTTCTGTAACTCATTTTCCCTCTCGCGCCCCTCGTCCGATATTGCATTGTACGCTGGATTGCGGGCGATGCCATGCCGGCTCTGGCGCGTCAGGGCGCCGCTGTGTCCGAGGGAAGGACAGCGTCCACCTGGGATCGATCGCGACGTGTCTTTGCGTTGAGGAACTCTTTTCCAACTCGTCCTGGCCCGCGCCGCCTCTGCGAAGCGGTCCAAGCGGACGATCTGCCGCAGACGCGGGCGATGCTCAAAATACGTCCCGAACTCGCCAATATGGAGACCGCCGAGAACAACGAGCATCGGTTTAACTACCGGTTTAACGGTTAGCCGGGCGACGGCCTGAAAATGTAATACAAACATTCCATGGAGCTTACGTGCAGCATACCGTACCAAACCTATCGGTAGGGGTCGTCCAGTGATAGCCTACGTGAATTCGCTGGAGGGGTTTCATGTCGAGCCTAACGTCTCTCCCCGGAAAGCTGTGTGTGCTTTCCGTTTTCACGGCCTGTTTCGCCTGGGGCCAAGCCACCAACTCATCAGAAGTCACCGGCAGCGTGACCGACCCGTCGGGTGCGGTTGTTCCAGGTGTAACGATTACCGTCAGGGACATCGATAAGAACACGGAACGCACGTTCACCACGAACGACTCGGGCGTCTACGACACCGGCCCGCTCGTGCCCACCGATCACTACCTGCTGATCTTCAAAAAAGAGGGTTTCACCACACTGCAGCGCGGGCCGTTGACGTTGAGCACCGGCGTCTTGGGGATGAACGTCCAATTGAACCTGGGTCAATCGACCCAACAGGTGGTGGTGCAGACCGAGGCCGCGCCGCTGCTGGAGACGACCACTGCGGAAATCTCGCAGACGGTGCCTCAAGAAACATTAAAGGTCCTGCCGCAGACCGGAGGAATTCCGGATTGGCAGGCGTTCCTGACGTTCCTGCCGGGCACGCGCGGCAACGGGACCAACAACAATAGCCCCAACATGGGGGGCGTGTCGGTGAACGGAAGCATGCCGTTTTCGAATGCTCTGTTGGATGGCGCATCCACCAGCTCGCCGATGAGCAATAACGTCATCAACACCCCGATCTTCGACTCGGTCGCCGAAGTGAAGATGAGCGATTCGGCGTTTTCGGCGCAATACGGGGGTGGCGGCGTCGTGTACAACCAGATCAGTAAGGGCGGGACGAACAACTGGCACGGCACGGCCTTTGACTACTTTAAGAACACGGCCCTGAATGCGACCCCGTTCGGATTCAACGGGATCGCCTACAAAACGCCGCAACACTTCAACGATTTCGGCGGCACCATCGGCGGGCCCGTGATTAAGAACAAGATCTTTTTCCTGTTCGCGGTTGAGAATACGATCAACCACACGACGCCAGCCGTGAGTTTTATCACGGTTCCCACGGCGGCTGTGCGCTCAGGCAACTTCGCGGGGATGAACACCATCTACGATCCGACTTCGCAGACAGTCGATCCCGTGACCAACGTTGTCACCCGCCAGCCTTTCCCGGGCAATCAGATCCCGGCCGGCATGCTGGACTCGGTGGCGAAGGCGATCCAGTCGTACTACCCAGCGCCCAATCTCGCCGGGCAGGTGGTGAATGGAATCGCGACCAACAATTACAACTATCTCGCGCCGGGCAACAGTCCGAAGCGCAAATACTTTGGACGGTTCGATGCCGACGTGACGAGCAAGAACCGCATCACTGGATCTGCAGCCTGGAACGACGGCCCCAGCATCCCGTTCAGCCCCGTAGCCCCAATCAATCGCGCCCCCGGCGACGTGATGAACCAGAGCGGTCAACTCTCCGACTATTGGAGCATCAGCCCAACCATGATCAACGAATTCCGGATCGGGTTCATGGGTGAATACGACATCTTCACGCCGGACACTCTCGGCAAAGGGTGGCCATCCAAGCTGGGTCTTCAAATTTCGAAAGCAGACGTTTTCCCGACGGTTACGATTAACAACTATTACGCGCTCGGGAGCGGCCTCAACACCAACTACAAAGAGAACACGTTCGATCTCTCGGACCAGATGACGCTGATCCACGGACGCCACCTGCTCCACTTCGGTGGCGCGGCGATCATCTTCCGCGCCGATTCCACTGCCTGGGGCAATATCTACGGCGCGAACGTCGGCTTCACCGGCGTTTACACGGCGGGCAGCAATACCGGATCGCTTGCTTCAACAACTGGTTCGTCGTATGCAGATTTTCTGCTGGGGTACGTGCAGAACTGGAACGCCCTGAATTCACCCGAATACGGCGCCCGGCTCAAGAACCCTGGCGTGTTTGTGCAGGACGACTTCAAGGTGAGTCCCAAGCTGACGCTCAATATCGGCTTGCGCTGGGAAGGCAACACCGGGTGGTCGGAAGTCCATGGCAATGTGCGGTCCTTCGATCCGAACGTGACCAATCCCGTCACCAATCGGCCCGGCGGGATGTGGTACGGCACCACGGCCGCGAACGGCAGGACCAGCCTTCAACGGCCGGTGTGGAACAATTGGCTGCCGAGATTCGGCTTCGCGTACCTGGTCGGAAACAAGACATCGATCCGCGGCGGCTTCGGCATGTATACGTTCCCATGGAATGTGGATACGTACGGTGGCGGTTTGGGCAGTGTTTTTGCGTTTCAAGGCAACCAGACCGACGCCACCGGCAACGTCCAGCCCGTCGTCATTCTTTCGTCCGACGGCAACACCAATTATCAGGGCGCGAAAGGCTCCTCGATCAACGCGCGCTTCGGGCGTTTTCCAACGACGCCGGACGCTTACAACGGGCAGTCGGTCGGGTTTGTGCAATACACGGCCCCATCGCCGCTCCTCAGATCCTGGAACCTGACGATCCAACGGCAAATCTCGAGCAGCATCGTGGCTGACGTGGGCTACGTGGGAAGCAATCAATCGCACCTGCCGTTCAATACCGATCTCAACCAGGTCCCCGAGAACAGGCTCGGGCCGAACGATGCAGCTTTCCGTCCGTACCCGTTCCAGACCATTAGCGGAGTTACGACCCAAGGTGTGGCCAATTATCACGCGCTCCAAGCGGGACTGACCCGCCGCTTCGCTCAAGGGCTGATGTTCAATTTCAATTACACCTGGTCGCACATGCTGGACAATCAGGACTCCTCCGGTTGGGGGTCGCAACAGGGCGACACGCCATGGCAGAGGGCCTACGATCCGATGGCGAACTACGGTCCTTCCAACTTTGACATACGCCACATGGTCAAGGGACATGGGGCTTATGAACTTCCATTCGGCCGCGGCCGGAGGTTCGCCAATACCAGCAAGCCTCTCGATGCGGCAATCGGCGGCTGGACGCTTTTCGCGGACTTCGTCGCCCAGGGCGGCAGTCCGTTTACACCCAGGATGCAGGTCAACAACAGCTTCGCGCTCTCGGGGTTGTGGTATCCGAACGTTGCCGGCGATCCCTTGGCAGTCGCGGGCGGCCAGAATATCAATTCGTGGTTCAATGTCAACGCGTTTGCGGCGCCCACTCCCGGAACGTTTGGGAATATGGGGAGAAACATCGTATACGGACCACGCTTGACCTCAGTCAACGTCTCGCTTCACAAAACGTACAAGTTTACGGAGCGTCTCAACCTCGACTTCAGCGCCAACGCGGCCAATGTCATCAATCACCCGTCGTTCGCCCAGCCCGATAAGTCGATCGGTCCGGGACATATCGGAAGGATCAGCGGCACGAGCGTAGGCGCTCGTCAAATGGAACTCGTAGCCAAATTCAGGTTCTGAGATGTCCGAAAATCGCAAGAGACTGAATCGCCGGCAGGCGCTGCTCCTGCCGGCGAGCGCCGGCATTGGAGCCGCCTTTGCTACCCCGGCAAGCGCGTCCGACAGCACCAAGGTTGGTTCGCATCAGGAACCGGGTGGCTGCTCGACGCCTCGATCGGCCGTCGCGAAGACGCAGTACGGCAAGGTGCGCGGCTTCGTGGATGGCGGCGTCCTCACCTTCAAAGGAATTCCGTACGGACAAAATACCGCCGGCGAGAATCGCTGGCTTCCCGCCAAAGCCCCCAAGCCTTGGGACGGCGAATATCCGGCTCTGATTTACGGCGCGAACTGCCCGCAGCGCCTACATGATTATACCGCGATCGAACAATCGTTCCTCTACGATTGGGACGACGGCTACATGAGCGAAGACATGCTGAAGCTCAATGTCTGGACTCCGTCGCTCACCGGCAAGCGTCCCGTGTTGGTTTATTTTCATGGCGGGGGCTTTACCTTCGGCTCGGCCTATGAACTGCCCTCCCAGGACGGCGCGCAATTGGCCCGTCATCACGACGCCGTTTCGGTGACGGTCAATCACCGCCTCAACCTGCTCGGGTTTCTGGATGTGTCGGAGATCGGCGGATCCGCTTATGCAGACTCGGTTAATGTGGGTATGACCGACCTGGTTGTGGCGCTCCGCTGGATTCGCGACAACATTTCCAACTTCGGGGGCGATCCCGACTCCGTAATGATCTATGGCCAATCGGGGGGCGGCTCCAAGGTCACATGCTTAATGGGAATGCCTTCGGCGAAGGGGCTGTTTCATCGCGCCATCGCCCAGTCCGGCGGCGGCGGGAATATTCCTGGGGCGGAACAATCGCGGGAACTGGCGCGGCAATTCATGAAAGAGCTGAAACTCCAGCCCAACGATCTCGCATCGCTGCAAAAAATGGATTGGGCCACGCTGAACGCCGCCGGCAATGCCGCGATCGCGAAGTTCAGCCCGCCGGGACCGGCCACAGCAGGCCCGGGCGGTCCGCCGAGCCGGACGCCGCGTGTTGGATGGTCGCCGACAGTCGATGGCGGGATCGTGACGCTGCGGTCGTTCTACGATGTCGCGCCTGACATTTCGAAACATGTGCCGATGATGATCGGGAACGTCAGCGAAGAAGGCAATTCGATGCGATCGCGGCCGACCGAGGCGCAGTGGCATGAAAGCTTAGCGCGGACCTGGGGAGAATCGAAAGCCACCGAATTGATCGCGGCGATGAAGAAAGCGCACCCGGAGAAGAGCATTCGCACGTTGTCTTATGGCGTGAATGGGATCACCTCGCGCAACAACGTCCAGCGGATGGTCAAGCTGAAGTATGAGCAGAAGGGAGCGCCGGTCTATCAGTATTACTTCACCTGGCAATCGCCGATGCTCGAGGATGCGGGCGCATGGCATACAGCCGAGCTGGCCTTCTGCTTCGATCATACGAAGCGTTGCGAGCAGGGCACGGGCAACACCTCCGAGGCGCAGGCGCTCGCGAAGAAAATGGCTACAGCCTGGGTGAATTTCGCGCGCACGGGCAATCCGAGCCAGCCGGGACTTGCCTGGACCGCCAGCGATCCAGCACGCTGCCAGACGATGGTGTTCGACAATCATTGCCGCATGGCGGATGATCCCGACGGCGAACTGCGCAGGATCTTGTTGACCTGAAGTACGACACCCCAAAAGGAGCATTCTGTGAAAGCCAGACTCGTCGCGGCCTTGATTGCCGCCACCGTGTGTACTACCGCGATCTTGGCTCAATCCGAACGCGGAACGATTAGCGGGACGGTGCTGGACGCCAGCGGCGCCGTTGTGCCCGGAGCCAAAATAACTCTCACGAACAGCCAAACGGGCGTCACTTTCGTATTGCCATCCAACGCCAGCGGCGAGTTCACAGTGCCTCAATTGCCCGTGGGAACTTACATCGTGAAGTTCGAGAAGGAAGGCTTCCGCCCTTCCAGCATCACCGGCATCGTACTCGACGCTTCCATGACCGTGCGGGTGGACGGCAGGCTGGAGGTGGGCGCGGCCACGCAGGCGATCGAGGTGTCGGCCAGCGCCATGTCGATCGCCACCGAAGACGCGAAGATCAGCGTCACCGTAAACAACAAGCTGGTTGACGAGTTGCCGTTAGTGGTCGGCGGCGCGATGCGCAGCCCCTTTAACCTGGCGAACCTCACGCCTGAAGCGAAGAACGTCGGCGGCGTCAGAGGCTTCGTTCTGGGCGGCGGACAAGCGGCCGGTTACGGAACGAACCTCGACGGCGTTACCGCGAACACCACGCGCGCGCTCCAGTCCGACTGGGTTTCGTACAACGCGCCTTCGATCGAAGCGGTCACTGAATTCACAGTAGACACCAACGGTTTCAAAGCTGAATTCGGCCAGGCCAGCGGCGGCATCATGAGCTTCGCTTCCAAGTCGGGCACCAACGCCCTGCACGGCTCGGCCTATGACTTCGTGCGTAATGAAGCCTTCGACGCGAACAACTTCTTCAATAACGGGCGCGGCATTCCGCGGTCTGCATATAAGCAGCACGATTTCGGCGCGTCTGCCGGAGGCCCCGTCTGGATTCCGAAAATCTATAACGGCAAGAACCGCACGTTCTTCTTCTGGAGCTATGAAGCGTTTCGCAACTGGGACGGGCCGAGCGGCTTTGTCAGCACGGTTCCCACGGCCGAAATGTACGACGGCGATTTTCACAACTGGGTGAACCAGAACGGCGCGCTGGTCCCGATTTACGATCCGACCAGCCAAACCATCGGCGCAAACAACGTCATTACGCGCACGGCGTTTCCCGGCAACATCATTCCGAAGAGCCTGTTCGATCCCGTCGTGCAAAAAGCCCTTGCCGCATTCCGTTCCGGGCCGACACCGCTGCCCAACACCGGCGCGGCGCCCGGCGCCTTCGGTTACGTGACCAACAACTACATCCGCACGAATGGCGGCGAGCAGCGGCCCAACACCAAAATCAGCGTGAAGGGAGATCACAGCATCAGCCCGAAGAGCCGGATCTCGGGATACTGGGGCTATAACCGATCGTCGGCACAACCGGGTCCCAACGGAGCCCCCGGGCTGCCGGGTTTCTTCGTGAACTATAACGACTCTCATTTCAACTCGGACGTCTTCCGCGGCACCTGGGATTATGCGATCCGCCCGACCGTTTTCAACCACTTTTACGGCGGCGGCAACAACTGGAAGGAGAACCATGACCCGCCGCAGGCGACCTCCAACAGCGGCATTCGTTGGAAGGATAAGGTCTGCGTCGGCAATGTTCCGAATTGCGATGACAACCTGGTGCAGTTCACATTCGGCAATGGTTATAGCTCATGGGGCGGCCAAGCGAACAATGGCAGCGAGAACCTGATCAAGACGTTCGCGGACGATGTGACGGTCACCAAAGGGAAGCACACATACAAGTTCGGCGGGCAATACCTCAGCACTTTCTACAATGGCTTCGGCCGGCAGTGCATCATGGGCTGCATCGGCTTCAGTTCCAACCACACCGCCCGGCCTTTGCCGACGGGCGGCATCGACACAAACTTCACAACCGGTGGCGGCAGCTCGATCGCCTCGATGCTGCTGGGGTACGCCAATAGCCGCCAGATCGACACCCTGCGCTATATCGGCCAGCAGTGGCCTTCGTATTCCGGCTTCTTCCAGGACGACTGGCGCGTCCGCCCAAACCTGATGCTGAACCTCGGGCTTCGCTGGGAGACGACATTGCCGCCGACCGGCGAAAATGATTATTGGAGCGACTTCGATCCGACTCAGCCAAATCCGGGCGCGGGCGGGCTGAAGGGAATCCTGATCTACGCCGGCGACTGCAAGGGTTGTGTCGGGTCGCGTCGACTGGCCGATAGCTATTTCAAGGCGTTCGGGCCGCGCTTCGGACTCGCCTACTCTCTTCATAGCAAGACGGTAGTGCGCCTGTCGTACGGCCTCAGCTATGCCAACATCACGACCGTGACCGGTTCGAGTCACAATCTCGGGTTCACCCTCACCGACACGCAGACCGACTCGACGCAGGGCGTAACGCCGCGATTTCTCGTGAAGGATGGCGGGCCGGCGTATCAGCCTCCGCCGTTTGTTGACCCATCATTCGGCAATGGCCGCGCGATGCCCTGGTTCCAAGGGCATGAGGCGACCCGGCCGCCTGCTTACCAGAGCTTCAACCTTTCAATCCAGCGGCAGATCAACTCGAGCACCGTCGCCGAGGTATCCTACAACGGAAGCCTGGGCAGCCGGTTGCAGGCGGGGTTGCTGGCGTACAACGCGGTCGATCCGGCATACCTTGCCAAATACGGAGCCTCGCTGCTGACGGCAAACATCACTTCCGCCGCAGCCGTAGCGGCCGGGTTCCGTGAGCCGTTCCCCGGGTTCAGCGCGTTGTGGGGCTCGAGCGCCACTGTCCGCCAGGCGCTGCGGCCGTATCCGCAGTTCGGGAACATCGACACCGCGGCAGGCGGCGGCGATCACAGCGGCCACTCGACTTACCACGCGGGAATGATTCGTCTCGAGAAGCGCTACTCGAAAGGGATTCAATTCCTGACCTCGTATGTTTTCTCGAAGCTGTTGACCGATGCCGACGGCTACTGGCCGGGCGGCGCCGCAATGGACCCATACAACCGGCGGCTTGAAAAGTCGATCGGCCAGTTTGACGTCACGCACAACCTGAAATTTAGCGCTGTTTGGGAATTGCCCGTTGGAAAAGGCAAACTGATCAACGTTCACGGAGCCGCAAATTACCTGATTGGCGGATGGCGCCTGTCGGGTATCGCTATCTACTCATCCGGACTTCCGAACGCTCTCGGCACCAGCAATAGTATCCCGCTTTTTGGAGGCGGTCTGCGGCCGATTATCACCACCTACGACAATTGGCAGCCCGCGACCAAGGGCGATCACTTCGACCCCGCGGTAGACCGCACGATTCAGCCGGCCAGTTTCTTCCCTGCCCAGCCGGCCAACACTTTCGGCAACATGACCCGCTACAACCCCAAGTTCCGCGCCTTCCCCAACTACAACGAGAATTTTTCGCTGGCGAAGACCTTCACGATTCTCGAACGGGTGCGGGCAGACGTCCGCGCCGAAATGTTCAACGCATTCAACCGCGTTCGTTTCGGACAGGGTTCTTTGACGATCCAATCCCAGACGTTCGGAATTTTGAGCCAGACCGCGGGCGACCAGATCAACTCGCCGCGACAGATGCAGCTCGCGTTGAAAGTGAATTTCTAAGAGGCAATCCATGAATCAAACCATCAGCCGCCGGATGCGTTTGGGCGTCGCATTTGCGCCGCAGTCCGCGGCAGCAAAACCGGACGCCGGAGACACCGTTGCAGAGATGCGCTGGTTCCCCGTTCGCGAGCCGGTTTCCGGCGCCCGATACACTTTCCTGCGCGTGAAGACTCGCGGGGGACTGACTGGATGGGGCGAGTGCGCGCAGGCTGCGGAACAGGACGCCAAAGCTCTCGAGAAGGAATGGATCGGCCGATCGGCTACCCTATACGCGGCGATCAACCTATCAGCTCCCGGAGCCGGCGCTCTCGACATGGCATTGCTGGATATCCTTGGCAAGGCATCCCGCGCGCCAGTCTATCGCGTGCTGGGCGGACCGACGCGCCACAAGGTCCGCGCCTTTTCCGATTCCAATGAGGCTGCCTTCAGCGCCGTGGCGATCGCGGCGCCGAAGCCGGCGTCGCGCAACCAGGGCAAAGCCTATCAGAACCAGGTCCAGGCACTCATCAAACAGCTGCCGGAAGATCGCGACTTCGTCTTCAGCGCCGAGGGATCGCTGACGCCTGGGGATGCCGCATCGGTGGCGGCGGCCGTCGAAAGCAGCCACCCACTTTGGTTCGACGAGCCCTGTTCGGTATCAAACCTGGAAACCGTGCGCAAGGTCTCGAGCGAGACCGTGACGCCCTTGGGCTTCGGACGTGGAATCACCGACGCAGGCGTCTTCCAGGCTCTCTTACGCGAAGGGCTGGTGGACATCGTACGGCCGGATATCGCACGGTGGGGGATTAGCGGCGCTCGCCGCGTCGCTGTTTTAGCGGAAGCGTATTACGTAGCGATCGCGCCCCATCACGATGGCGGCCCGGTCGCCACCGCGGCGGCGATCCACCTGGCGGCGAGCGTGCCGAATTTCTTCATCCAGCATGTGCCGTTGCCGCGCGATCCAAGGGACCGCGAAATGCGAGCCGCGATTGTGCCGGGCGGCATCGAGGCGCCACGCGACGGTTTCCTGCAGATTCCGACGGGTCCGGGTCTCGGTATTCAGGTGAATGAATCGGCACTGGAGAAATATCATGCGGCGTAGATCCTTTCTGGCCCTCGGCAGCGCCGGCGTGGCGCTCGCGCAAAAGCGCAGTCAGCGAGCGCCGATCATAGACTGCGGTTGTGGCTTCGCGCCTCAACAGGGCGGCCGCGGCGCAGGAATGGGGCAGTCCTCACTCGCCGGGTTCGAGCGCCTACAATCCGGCCTGAAGGTCACCGGCATGAAGGTCTTCGGCGTCTCACTGACACCCAACTCCGACCGGCCGTACGTTTTCTGCAAGCTCGAAACCAACCAGGGCCTGATCGGCTGGGGCGAGGGAACGCTCGAAGGTAAAGCCGGCGCGACGATGGCCTGTATCAACGATTTCCGGGATTTTGTCGTGGGCGCCGACCCGATGCAGGTCGAGCACATCTGGCAGTCAATGTATGTTCATAGCTTCTATCGCGCGGGACCCGTGATGGGTTCGGCGATTTCGGCCATCGACCAGGCGTTGTGGGACATTCGCGGGAAAGCGCTCGGGGTCCCGGTGTATAGGCTGCTGGGCGGGCCGCTCGATCCACGCGGCGTTCGAGGCTACTATCACGCCGATGGGGTGCGCACGCCCGAAGGGTTGCAGAAACTGAAGGAGACCGCCATCCAGCAGGGTGTTTCCTGCTTCAAGACCGGCATTCCTGCTTACTACGAGTGGATCGAGACGCGCAAGAAGATTTCTGCCGCTGTCAAATCGATGCAGATGCTGCGCGAGAATCTGGGCCCCGATATCGACATCGCCGTCGACTTCCACGCCAAAACCAGTCCTAGCGTCGCTTCGATCCTGGTGAAGGAGGTGGAGCCGCTTAATCTGCTGTTCATCGAGGAGCCGTGCCCGCCGGAGAACGTGCAGGCGATGGCCAAGATCGCGCGGCGCTCGACGACCCCGATTGCCACGGGTGAGCGGCTGGTTGCCCTCTTTGGATGCCGGGAAATCATCGAAATGGGCGTGGTGGATATTCTTCAGACCGACATCAACCACGTGGGCGGCATTACGGGCCTCTTTAAGGTGTCGCAGATGGCGGCTGTATCGGGAATCTCGATGGCGCCGCACGCCTGTGAAGGTCCGATCGGCGGCCTTGCTACCCTTCATGTGAATTCCGCGATGCCCAACTTCGTCGTGCAGGAGGTCTGCGGTCAGATCAACCCCGGCCCGACGGACAAAGTCTGGCAGGAGTGGTTGGGATTCCCGGCAATGCGAATGGTTGACGGACGATTCCCATTGGCGCAAAAGCCTGGCTTGGGATTCGATCTGACCGAGGAGGCGCTCGCGAAATATCCGTTCGGCGGGACCCGCCCGATGGCGCGCGTGTTTCATGAGGATGGCTCCGTCGCGGAGTGGTAGCAATGTATCGGCGCGAGTTTCTCAAGGCGATCTCCTTAGCCGCGCCCGCCGGCGCCGTCGTTCCGTACTTCAGTCGATTGGCAGCCCAGGAGCGTGGCCGAGTCAAAATCACGGACGTTAAAGTCATGCGGCTCCGCATGAAGGGACATGCCATGCCGCTCGTCAAAATCGAAACCGACGCGGGCGTCCATGGTATCGGCGAGTGCCATCACGACATCACAGGGCTCGGGGCGAAGGACGCGGTTCTGAACGCGTTCCGGCAAATGCTGATCGGGCAGGACCCTTTCGACATCGATAAGCTCACGACCCAAATGATGTGGCGGGTTTCGTACCTCGGCGGCAACCATGGAATCGCGGTCCACGGCGTCACCGGCTGCGAGGTCGCGCTCTGGGATTTGACCGGCAAGCTGCTAGGGATGCCCGTTCGCAAAATCCTCGCGGGCGGCGCATTCACCGACAAGGTTCGCGCCTATTGGACGAGCCAACCGCGCAATATGCTGGATCCGGCATCATGCCGCGAATGGGCGGACTATATCAAAGGCTCGGTCCAGAAGTGGACGGCGGCCAAGTGCTTCAGGATTTCGTCGCGTGAAGGCGGATCGCCTCTGAACCGCCGGATGTCGAACGAAGAACTTGACAAGAACGTTCAAGGCTTCATGAACATCCGGGAAGCGGTGGGGCAGTATTTCGAAATCGCGGTGCATTGCCACTGGGAATACGATTTTTACGATGCCATCCGTTTGGCGAAAGCCATGGAGAAGCTCCGCCCGTGGTGGATCGAAGACCCCATGCCGCCGAACTATGTGGACACCTGGGTGAAACTCACTGCCGCCTCCCCGGTTCCCATTCTTACCGGCGAAAACCTTTATACACGCAGCGACTTCCTGCCGTTCATCGTCAACCTGGCAGTACACATCGTCGAGATCGATATCTCGCAAACCGGAGG
Organism: uncultured Solibacteraceae bacterium; assembly: GCA_964608645.1. Lineage (GTDB taxonomy): Bacteria > Acidobacteriota > Terriglobia > Bryobacterales > Bryobacteraceae > CAZSQK01. The sequence continues at coordinate 18,464 of CAZSQK010000081.1, forward strand.
GCTGCTGGAGGCGAAGCGAATTGCCGATCTTGCCCGAATCTACAACATTCCGGTCGCGACACATAACGTCATGGGCCCAGTCGCCACAATCGCTTCCGCCAACTGCGCGGCGGCCATGCAGGATTTTCTGGGTCACGAGACATTCGACTTCAAGAACGGGAATCGCGCGGGCGAGGGCGACTTGATCGTCTATGACCGCGAGATCGTAAAGGACGGACACATTCAGCTTTCGGACAAGCCGGGATTGGGCCTGGAAATCAATAAAGACTTCGCGTCAAAGTACCTCATGGATGGAGAAGCCTGGTGGGGTTAGAGCCGAGCACGTTTAGCGATGACGGCGCCAGAGACCGCTACCATCGCGAAGAGCTATTTGGAAAAGCAAGGCGTGGCATTTCGCAATTCCTGATCGGGAGAAAAGGACAGAAATGAGAGTACAGATTGTCGCAGTGTTGACGCTGTGTGGGTTTTCAACTCAGACGCTCTTCGCGCAGAAAGCCGCTGCGGGTTGGAAGGAGTACCTCGGCGGCCCCGATGGCTCACACTATTCTCCCTTGAAGCAAATCAACACTTTGAATGTGAGCAAGATCGAAGTGGCATGGACTTACCCGGCGCCCGACGGCGCCTCGGTGTTTTGCCCGTTGGTAGTCGACAACATCGCGTACATCTCGGCGAAGGGCGGGGCGCTGGTGGCGTTGGACGCGACCACCGGCAAGGAACTGTGGGCGCATTCCTTCGGCACCGGCGGCGGCGGCAGGGGCGGCATCTCCGGGCAGCGCGGCGCGAATTACTGGGAGAGCAAGGACCGCAAAGACCGGCGCATCTTCGTAACTACGGGCGGGTACCTGCACGCAATCGATGCGCTCACGGGCAAAACAGTGGATTCGTTCGCGGACCACGGCAAGCTGGATCTGAAGATCGGGATCGACCGTTCGCCGATTCCGCTGGCGTCCAGAACTCCCGGCCGCATTTTCGAGAATCTCATCATCCTCGGAAGTTTCCCCGGCGAGGGATATATGGCGCCGCCGGGAGATCTTCGCGCGTTTGACGTGCGCACGGGCAAGCTGGCATGGGTGTTCCACACGATTCCACACGAGGGCGAACCGGGGTACGACACGTGGCCGAAAGACGCCTACAAATACATGGGCGGCGTGGACGTGTGGGGGGAAATCACGGTCGACGAAAAGCGCGGGATCGCGTATTTCCCGGTGTCCTCGGCCAAGTACGAGCTGTATGGCGGCGACCGCCCGGGCGACAATCTCTTCGCGGACTGTCTACTGGCTCTGGATGCGCGCACCGGTAAACATCTGTGGCATTTCCAAACTATTCATCACGACATCTGGGATTACGATCCGACCGCCGCGCCTCAGCTCGTGACGGTGAAGCACGACGGCAAGACAGTCGATGTGGTGGCGCTGGCATCGAAGAACGGCTTCCTTTATGTGTTCGACCGGGTGACTGGCAAGCCGCTTTGGCCGATTGAGGAGAGGCCCGTGCCGAAATCGGAGGTGCCCGGCGAGTGGACGTCGCCGACGCAGCCCTTTCCGACTTTGCCGCGGCCGTTTGCCCGCCAGAGCTTCACCGAGAAGGACCTATATTTCGGCTTCATGACGCCTGAGGAGCAGGCGTCCTGGAAGGAACGTTTCGCCGCGGCACAGAACAAGGGGATTTATACTCCGCCGGGACTCACCGACACGGTCTCGATTCCAGGCGTGAACGGCGGCCCGTTCTTTTGGGATTCCGGGGCCGACCCCAGCAGGGGGATCGTATTTGTCGAATCGAAGGACTTCCCGTCGATTTTGAAAATGGTAAAGGCGGGGGAATCGACAGCATCGAATCGAGGCGGCACGATCCCGAGCCGCGTGGACGCAGGCGGCGGCCGGGGACGTGGCGGATTCGGCGGGTTTGGCGCCGCGGGTGGTCCAGCCATGACGCTGCGGTTCGGGCGCACGATTTACGAGGGTTCTTGTCAGACGTGTCACGGTCCGGATCTGAAGGGCGATCGCGGGCCCGCGGTGGACGACGCCGTGAAACGGCTGGGCGCCGAGACGGTCCGTACCATCGTGAAGGCCGGCAAGGGCGGAATGCCCGGGTTCCCAACCATGAACGCCGAAGCGGTGACGGATTTGGTCGAGTTTCTCGACAAGGCGGATCAGGCGCCGCCCGGGACAGGCGTTCCCGGCAATATGCTCATGGAGCGGCTGGAGCCGGAATATCCACCCGGAGTCACGCCCCCGCCTTCGCGTTACAAAACCGGCTACGGCCAGGAAGGCTATATCATCACGCCTCCCTGGAGCACGATCACAGCCTACGACCTCAATACCGGCGAGATTATGTGGCAGACGCCGTATGGCGACACGCCGCAGGCCGGTCCGAGCGACAAACTGCGCGGAAACGTGACGCCGAGGAGTGGTTTCGTCGTAACGGCCGGCGGGCTGGTGCTATTTGCGGATAACCAATCGAAGTTGTACGCACTCGATAAGAATACGGGCAAGGTTGTCCACTCGCGCGACGTGCCGAACAGCGCTGTGGGCATTCCGGCGGTGTACGAGGTGAACGGGCGGGAGTACGTTCTCTTTTCCCTGATAGGCGGGCCGGGTTTTCCGGCCGGCGCCCGCATGCCTTCCGGCGGAGTGAACCCGCCACCGGGCGAGAAGATGTATGCGGCGTTTGCGCTTCCGAAGTGACGAAAACCAATAAGAACTTCGTCCCTGACCGAGCCCTTCAGGGCTCTTCGCTAAGGACAGCACGAAGCACCGGCAACGGCGAGTGGCGCGCGGGCGTGATGCGGCGCACCCAAGCGACACCCCAGGGAATTTAAGGCGTTTCTGTGGCATTGGATCGACCGTGCTTGCGGTGGATCTGGCCCGAGGCCGCGTACAACAAAATGAGGAGACTCGTTCTGCCGGACAAGGAACTCGGCCGTTTTTTTTGAAATTCGAATGGAAAGGTATAATTCGTTCAAGGGTATTCAGCTGCGGAATATGAGGGTAAACCGGCATTGGAAAACGGCTCTGACTTCGATCGCGTTCATCGCGATTGGACTTCTGACGTGGCTGCCCAATCCCTCCCGTGCGCAGTCCGCTGTGGGTGAGGCAAAACGCGCGGCAATACCACCCTTCGCCGGCGCTGACACCTTCATACAGAAAAATTGCGCCGGTTGTCACAATTCCTCGACTCCTGCCGCACGACTCGACCTTATCAAACTCAGCTACGAACCCAGCAATGCGGACAACTTCGCCACGTGGGTCAAAGTTCATGACCGCGTCGCAGCGGGTGAAATGCCTCCAGCCAGCATGCCACGGCCGCCCGCGGAATCACGCACTCAGTTCGTCAATGGCCTGAGCGCCGCGCTCACGGCATACGAAAATAGGGTCGCTACCGAGCGCGGCCGCGCCGGACTGCGCCGCCTCAACGCATACGAATACGAGAACGCTCTTCGCGATCTCCTCAGCGTCCCGTGGGTCCAGATCAAAGCCAAACTGCCGCAGGACGGCGAAGGGTGGCGCTATAACAAGGTCGGAACCGCACTCGATGTCTCGCACGTTCAGCTATCCCGATACATGAGTTCGGTCGACTATGCGCTGCGGGAAGCCCTGGCCGCGAAACTTGCCCAGCCGCCCACGACCACCACTCGCGTCTACGCGCGCCAGGAGCCCTCCATGCGGAACTACCGGCCGCGCGAAGGGAACACTCGCACCGACCGCCTGAGCTTCCCGGTTCTCGATTCGCACGCTCAACCGGACGTGCGCGCCGGCCGCAGCCCCAACTCGAGTGAGGACACCCGGGAGCGCGAGGCCGTCGGCCGTGTCTCCAGCATCTTTTCTGATGCCGGCGGGTTTAGCTGGAGCAGTTACCGCATCCCCGCGCCGGGCCGCTACCGCATTCGCGTAAAGGGCTACACCATCTGGGTGAGCGGAGGCGGCGTCGATCACTGGAACTACATCGGATTCGGTGCAGAGAAGGCGGCCTATCTAAACCCGGCCACATACCACCGGCCGAATTCCGACGAGGTCTGGCCGGGCCGCCGCAAGGAACCCATCGGCGTCTACGCCCAAAGCTCAGGTCAATCGCGCCCGCTGGCTGCGTTCGACTTCACGCCCGAGCCCTCCGTCCAGGAAGTGGAAGTCCTGCTCAGCCCGAACGAAGCCATTCAGACCGATCCCATGCGGCTTTTCCGCACCCGCGTCAACGGCAGCGAGGAAGCGTACGTCAACCCGCTGGCTGGGCCGGACGGCATGCCGGGCGTCGCGTTTCAGTGGCTGGAAGTGGAAGGACCCCTACACGATGAGAACGCCGCGGCAGGCTATCGCCTGATGTTCGGCGATCTGCCCATGCGCCGTCTCGACAAAGGAGAGGCGAGCGGCGTCAATGTTCCGATCGTCGCTCCGCCGCCTGCACCCGGCCAGGGCGGATTCGGATTCGGAGGGGGAGGCCGCGGCCGGTTTGCGCGAACCCAGGATGTCGCCGTCGAAGTTGTTAGCGAGCAGCCCCGCGCAGATGCCGAGCGCCTCATTCGTGGATTCCTTACGCGCGCTTACCGCCGGCCGGTTGAGGAGGCGCACGTCAAACGCTTCTTCGAGCTCTACAAACAGCAGGTCGAACAGGGCCACGGATTCACGAAGTCCTTGATCTCCACTTACACCGCGATTCTCTGCTCGCCGGGGTACCTATACGTGCAGGAGGCGCCCGGCAGGCTCGACGATTATGCCCTCGCCACGCGGCTTGCCCTATTCCTGTGGAACTCGCCGCCCGACGACGAGCTTCGCAGCCTGGCCGCGCAAGGCCGACTCAGCAACGTCGCAGTCCTCCGGGCCCAGACCGATCGTCTGCTGAACGATCCGAGGTCGCGGCGCTTCATCGACGCGTTCACGGACTATTGGCTCGACCTGCGCAAGATCGACGACAGCTCCCCTTCCACCACCCTTTACAATGACTACGAACTCGACGACCCGCTGAAGCTCGCCGCGGTCGAAGAAACCCGTCTCTTCGTGCAGGAGATGTTCCACCGGAACCTCGCTGCGCGCACCATCGTCGATTCTGACTTCACGTTCCTCAATGAACGGTTGGCGAACCACTATGGCATTGCCGGTGTGGATGGAGTGGCGATGCGCAAGGTCGCGCTTCCCAAGGACTCGGTCCGCGGCGGACTCATGACGCAGGCGAGCGTTCTCAAAGTCACCGCCAACGGCACGACCACGTCGCCGGTGATTCGCGGCGTCTGGATCATGGAACGCGTTCTCGGGTTCCACACCGCTCCGCCGGGGGGCGTGCCTGCGATCGAGCCGGATATCCGAGGCGCCGTCACCATCCGGCAGCAGCTCGATAAGCACCGCGCCGATCCGGCTTGCGCTTCCTGCCACCGCAAGATCGATCCTCCGGGATTCGCGCTCGAGAGCTTCGACGTCATGGGGGGCTGGCGTGACCGCTATCGCGCGTTCGCCGAGGCTGCCAAGGCTGAGCCCGGCATCGGCCTTTCGGGTCAGCCGTTCGCATTTCACTACGGGCTGCCGGTGGATTCGGCCGGAACTCTCACCGATGGCCGCACCTTCAAAAACGTTCGCGAATTCAAGAAGCTCCTGCTGGAGCATGAAGAGCGAACCGTGGCACTAAACCTGGTCAGCCAGCTGGCCACTTTCGCTACCGGCGCGCCCATCGGTTTCTCGGATCGCAAACAGGCAGAGAAAATCCTCGAAAAGGCCAGCGGCTCAGGCTACGGAGTCCGCGACATTGTTTACGGGATCGTCGCGAGCGACCTCTTCCGAAACAAATGAACAGGAAACGCACATGTTGAAAACCGCGATCTCCCGCCGCGCGATGCTGCGCGGCGCCGGCGTCGGCCTGGGGCTGCCGCTTCTGAACGCGATGGTTCCCGCCATCGCGCGGGCGCAGACCGCCGCGCCGCCGCGCCGCATGCTCGCCATTTGCAACAATCTCGGCCTCCTGCCGGGCGAGTTCTTCCCCGCCGACAACGGCCGCAACTACACGCCCTCGAACTACCTCAAGTTCCTTCAGGACTATCACTCGGACTTCACCGTCTTCTCGGGCGTCTCGCACCCCAACGTGGATGGAGGCCACCCGTCCGACATCAGCTTCCTGACCGCAGCCCCGCACCCAGCCAGCAGTTCGTTCCGCAACAGTATCTCGCTGGACCAGTACATCGCCGAGCGCATCGGCAATCAAACGCGCTTCCCCTCGCTGACCCTCTCCGTCAACACAGGCGCCCGCTCCCTCTCCTGGACCGGTAACGGTGTCGCCATCCCGCCGGAGCAAAGCGCGGCCGGGGTTTTCCGGCAGATGTTTGTTCAGGGCAGCCCGAAAGAGGTTGAAACCAAGATCGCGGAACTCGATACCGGCCGGTCCATTCTCGACGCGGTGGCCGACCAGGTCCGGGATCTAGAGCGCAGCGTCGGCGCCGCCGACCGCGCTCGTCTCGACCAGTACTTCACCAGCGTCCGCGAACTCGAAAATCGCTTGCAGGAGTCCAAAGGCTGGGAGCGAAAACCAAAACCGGTGGTGAAGGAATCCGAACCGCAGGACCCAACCAGCCCCGCGCAGTACATGGCCAAAGTGGCTAATATGTACCGCCTGGTGCGGGTGGCTTTTGAGACCGATTCGACGCGCGCAGTGACTCTAATGCTCGACAGTGTCGCCACCCCGGTGGTAGAGATCAGTGGGGCAACCATCAGCGACGGCTATCACAATCTTTCGCATCACGGGAAGTCGGAGGCGAAGCTCGCGCAACTCCGCATCATTGATTCGTGGCACATGCGTATGCTGGCGGACCTGTTCAAAGGTCTGAAGGGTGTTCAGGAGAACGGCGAGACGCTTCTGGACCGGGCCATGGTCCTCTACGGCTCCAACCTGGGCGACGCCAATGCCCATTCGACGACGAATATGCCGGTGCTCCTGGCGGGCGGAGGATTCCGTCACGCCGGCCACCTCACCTTTGACCGCAACCAGAACTATCCGCTTCCCAACCTGTTCGTTTCCATGCTCCAGCGTATGGGGATCGAAGCCGGCAAGTTTGCCTCTTCCACAGGGACAATGTCAGGCCTCGACTTGGCCAAAGCATGATTCGCGCCGCGGCCGCACGACTCCTGTTGCTGCTGGGCGCGACCGGCTATGCCTGGTCCGCCGAAGCAGTCGTCGTGGACTTTGAAAAGGCTGTTCCGGTGCTGCCCGACGGCAACGCCAACCGCGTTCCGCGATGGGAGGAAAACGGTGTCGTGTTCACGCTTGCGCACGAACCCAAGCAGACAAAGGGGAAGGGCCTGGTGATGTTTTTCACTCACCTCGCGACAGGGCACAAGGGCATAGCATGCGCGATGGCCACGGAGCCGATTCCGGTCCGCGCGACGTTCCCGAAGCCGGTCTCTTCCGTCACGGTCTCCTTTTGGGGTTCGACCGGGACACCGGCACTCCTTGAAGCCTTCGATACCGACGGCAAGGTGCTTGACCGCGCCAGCCTGGAATCCGTTCCGGGCCGCAAAGCGCCAAGCGATCCGGTCCCCATCTTTACGATGACCGTCAAGGGCGATCGCATCGCTTACGTCCACTTTTCGGGTCCAAGAGAAGGCGAATACCTCGCCGCGGACGAAGTGCGCTTCACGCCCTAATCTGCCGCGCGCCAGTTCATCGGACCTCTAAACCGAGTCGAACAGCAGAACCGGGTAAGTCGCCTTGTTCGTGAGCATGTTCTCCATTGGCGGCCACACCTTCTGATGCACGTCGGACTTGATCCACTTCTGGCGCAGTTCTTCGCTTTCGTAAGTCAACTGGAAGCGGTAATTGATGCCCGCGGGGGCCGAACCTTGATAGGCCGTGCGCAGTTTCAGCATTTTCAGATCGAGATACCCCTGGAACTTCTCGGCTGCCGGTTTGAAGGTATTGTGGAAGTGGCGCAGCATCTCTTGTTCCTTGGCGGGGTCGACGGCCAGGTCGCAGTTGAGCACGATGGGATTTTTCGCCTTCTGCGCGGATGCGGCTCGAATTCCGGCCAAGCCGGCCAATATCGCGGATAGACACGATCGTCGCTTCATTCTTGTTCCTCCATTATTGATAAACCTGATACAGCGGCTTCTCACCCATGACCGCGAGTTTGATACGATAGACGCTTTTGATCGCGGTGATGTAGAGTGTCCGGCCGTCGTCGCCCCAGTTGCAGTTGGCCGGGACCTCCGGCGTCTTGAGAGTGCCGAGGTGTTTGCCATCGGGAGAGAAGACCCAGATGCCGGCAGGGCCGCTCGTCCAAATGTTGCCCCGAGTATCGATCTTGAAGCCGTCCGGAAGCCCCTCCTCTTTTTCCGCCGTCACGTCGGCGAATAGCTTGCTGTTCGAGACGCTTCCGTCGGCGGCAACGTCGTAGCGCATCCAGATTCGCTTTTGGGGATCGGAGTTCGCCACGTAGAGAGTCTTTTCATCGGGCGAGAGGGCGAGGCCGTTGGGCCGATTCAGATCCTTGATCTCCGCGCTCAGCTTGCCGTTGGCGTAGCGGAAGACGCCGTTGAACTTCAGCTCCTTGGCCGGATCGTCATCCTGCTTCAAAAGGCCGTAGGGCGGATCGGTGAAGTACAGAGCGCCGTCGGACCGGTACACCAGGTCGTTGGGGCTGTTGAATCGCTTACCCTCGAACTTTTCCAGATACGGCGTCATGGTCAGGTCCTTGGCCACGCGTACGATGCGCCGATTGGTGTGCTGGCAGAGCAGGACATAGCCATCCTTATCGGCGATCATGCCGTTCGGACCAATGAACGAGCCTGGAGGCGCACTGCTTTCGCCCCCGGCTTTTTGGATGAGAACGGTAACCTGCCCGGCGGGCGTCACGGATCGCAGCACATTGCCCACGACATCGCTGAACCACACGACGCCTTCGGGCCGCCACAGCGGTCCCTCGGTGAAATCGAATCCACCCGCGACCTTTTCGATTACCGCGTCCTTCGGCACGAGCGCGTCGAAGGCGGGGTCGAGCCGGACGATGGATCCGACGCCGGAAGACGCGGCGGGCGCAGCGGGCTGCGGCGCGCTGGAACAGCCTGCCAGCAGCACGGCGGAAAAGGTAAGGGTGAAAAGGCGCTTCTTCTTGTTGTGCATGATCTCATCGCTGCGGTGGCTGTTGTCCGCCACGTCCGCCGCGTCCTCCGGCTCCCGGCGCTGCCTGCCGCCGCTTCAAGTACTCTTCGTATTTTTGGGCGCCCAGCTTCGCCTTGAGGTATGCCTCGTATTCCTTGAGCAGTTCCGGATCTCGGGGGCGGCTGTAGATGTCCGTGGAGACGTACTTGCCCTCATCGAATTTCTTCTTCGTCCAATCGTCGTGAATGTGGGTCACTTCGGCCTCGTCCACAAGGCTCTGGATCTGGCTGGGCGGGATGAAGTACACCCCTTCGGGATCGCCGAACACGACATCTCCAGGAACTACGGTAGCATTGCCGATGCGTACGGGCACATTGATGCCGGTCACCATGAGATCGTGGATGGCCGGCGGCACAGCGGCCCGATAGTAGCCGGCCATATCCATCGGTCCGATACCGCGAATATCGCGGATCGCTCCGTCGATCACGAACCCGGCGCCGGTCTTCTTCATGATGTAGTACGCCAGATTGTCGCCGATCACGCCACCGAACTGCGCTCCAGCGGCATCCACCACGAGGACATCGCCCTTCTGCAGCATGTCGATCACTGTCTGATGATTGAGGGTGATTTGGCCCTTGGCACGGCGGTCCGCCTGGTCCACACCCTGGATATCAGGCCGCGTGGGCATCATTTGCAACGTCACTGCCCTCCCGATCAGAGTCTTTTCGGGATGCAGGACCTGCCAGCCGGCCTCCCACTGGTTGCGGAATCCGCGCGCGGTCAATCCCAGGACCTCTTCCGACGACATGTCTTTCAGCTTCTCCAGCAGCGCGTCGGGCACTTTCGGCCGTCCGTCCGAAAATCGATCGAACGGATTTTGGGCGGTGTACTTGATCAACTGTTCTTTGCTCAGGCTGAACACCTGAGCACGAATCTGGGGCACTGCGGCAATCGCAAGAACCAAGAATGCGTATCGCATGACCCCCTCCTCACGCTGTGAACCAGGTGCTTCCCTGCCGCACCATCTTTTTCAAGGCCTCGTCATTGATCGTCAAGCCAATGCCCGGTTTGTCGGAAACCGTAATGTATCCCTTCTGGATGATGTCGCCTTCCTGCACATATTGTTTCCAGCGCGCGGTGCGTTCGGCCGGATGGCCCCAGTGCCATTCCTGAACCAGGAAATTCGGCACTGTCGCCATGGCGTGACAGGCCGCCATCATTCCGATGGGCGATGCCTGGCAATGCGGCGCGATCGGGACGTAGTAGATGTGCGCCAAATCTGCAATCTTCTTGGCCTCAGCCAGGCCGCCACATTTCTGGATATCGGGCATGATAATGTCCACGGCCTGTTTCTCGAGGAGTTCGCGGAAGCCCCAGCGCATGTAGACGTTTTCGCCGCAGCAAATGGGAGTGTGAGTGGATTGGCGCACGTCGCGCATGGCGTCGACGTTTTCCGCGGGCACTGGTTCTTCCAACCAGACCAACTTGAACGGCTCGACCTCTTTGGCGAAGCGCTTGGCGGTCGGCAGGTCGTAGCGGGCGTGCATGTCGACGGCGAGTTCGACTGACTTAGGCAGCGTCTCCCGCATGAAAGCCACCTTGTCCACCATATGGTCGATCTCGGCGTTGTTGGCGGTCCAATTGACGCGATCGAAGCGTGATGGATCGCGCGCGTCGTCGACATCGATCTTGGCCATAGTCCATCCCTCTTCGACGATCTTGGCAACGAAGGGCTTGGACTGCGGATCGTTCCTGCTTTCGACGGCGGAGTCGATGTAGACGCGGATGCGATCGCGCATCTTGCCGCCCATGAGTTGGTAGATGGGCAGCCCTACGGCCTTACCCGCGAGATCCCAAAGGGCGATTTCGATCGCGGTGAGCGCCGTGACGAACTGGCCGGCCTGGGCGCCGCTGAAAACACCGCCGGTGCGGATGCGTTCCCAGATGGCTTCTATGTTCAATGGATCCTGGTTCATCATGGAGAAGCGGAATCCTTGGACAATTCCTGCGGCGCCGCCGATCGCATCCACGGCCTCTCCATCGCCGGTGAGGCCCTGATCGGTGTAGATGCGCACGTGGAAGCCCTGAAGAAACGCCGACTTGATGTCGGTGATCTTGAGCTTTGGACGGCGGTAGGGTGAGGTGGACTGCTGCAAGGCCTCCGAAAGTTTCGGCAGGCCGAATATGCCGGTCGCGGCGGCACCGGCAGTTTTCAAGAATGATCTTCGGTCACTCATTTGCAAGACTCGTTTCTGCTCGGACTACACTTGCTTCTATCGTAGCGTGATGACACACCCCACTCCCGCGGACTATTAACGGTAAGGTTGCGCCAATTACCGACGTTTCCTTCACAGAACTACTCTTCAGCCAGCCGAACGGCCCGGTGCTTCACGCGTTTCGCCTAGGTACTCTGTAGGTTCATGAATTTTGAGTTTGTCTGCGGAGGCGGATACGAAACGCCGCCTCCCGCATCCGGAAACTAGAAGAACAGTTTCATGCCGATCTGCATGCGGCGCGGGGTGTTGCCTTGAGTCGTCACCTTGCCGAAGGTGGCGCTGGTAATACTGTTGTTGGCGCCTCCCCAGCGCACGCGGTTCAGAACATTGAACGCCTCTCCACGAATCTCAAAGGATTTGCGCTCAGCAAATTTGAAAGTGCGGCCCAGAGCCACGTTTTCGTTGAAGTTCCACGGAGTACGCAGCTTGGGGTTGTTGCGGGTAGCGTTGCCGAATACGGAGTCCAGCGTGGTTTGCGAAATGCCCTGGTTGAAGACGCTTTTGTCGTACCACAGGTCCTTATTTGGGTCGAACTTCTCGCCCGACGGCTGGGCGCGCCAGCCCTCGTACGAGGTGATGAACACGCGGCTGCCGGTGCCGATCGGGCTGGCGCCGGAAGCAACCGTGTCCGGGGTGCCCGATTCGTAGCTGAGGAAGGACGAGACCGTCCAGTTGCCGATGATGGCATCCACCGGCTTGTTGATGCTGAAGTGCTTGCCACTGCCGACCGGAAGGTCATAGGAGAACGCGATGCGCGCGACGTGCGTCTGATCGGTGCCGGCCAGCGATTTGTCGAGACGCTTGTTGAACTGATCGAGAGCGCCGCCGCCCCCGATGGCCGCGGATTCGGCATCGGATATCAGCTTGGAAAGCACATACGATCCGAGCAGCGAGAGTCCGTTGGTGAAGCGGCGATCGAGCTTCATCACCAGCGCGTGGTAGGTGGAGTTGCCGGCGCGTTCACCAACCGAGGCGGGCTGGCCGCCGTTGGTGCTGATCGTGCCAAATTGCGGGAACGGGCTGAGCGCGCGCTGTACGGTGTGAGCCGTGAGGTTGCCGAAGCCTGCGTACGGAATCGGAATGTTGGCGGCGCGTGCAGCCGGGGAGTTGATGCTGCTGTTCAGCAACGTGCGGCCGTACTTGTCCAACAGCGACATCGGAATCTGGTTGAAACGGTCCAGGGCGCTGGCGAGGTGGGTGCCCTTCGCGCCGGAGTAACCGACGGTGAGGGCCATTGAGGGCGTCAGTTCCTGCTGGATGTCGAACGTCCAGGTATCGTTCGTGCCGGGACGGCCGGAATCGCTGCGCTGCCAGAAGGTGACGTTGGCGTTATTGTTGAGGGCCGGGTCGACGAAAGGCAAGCTGGCGGCCGAAGGCGGAAGGCCCTTTGAACCCCATGGGATGCCCGTGTCGAGAGTGGTAAAGAAGTCATTGATACTATTGTCCGCGCTTGTGTAGTTGGTGTTCAGGATAAACCCATCGAAGTGGGTGCTGCCTCCAGTGGTTTTCACCGCCGAGAATATGCGGCCACCCGACGAGCGGATCACGAAACCCTTGCCGGCCCGCCATGCGAAGCCCAGGCGCGGGCCGAAAGCCCACGGATAACTATCGAACATGTCGCCCTGAAGCCGTCCCGTGCCCGTGCCGCTATAGACCATCGCGCCCGGCAGGTTGCCCGCGGCCGGATTCGGAACGGTCGGATCGAAGTTGGCGAAGCCATCGATTTTCCCTGTGCTCAGATCTTCCCATGTCTTCAGGCCGGTAAACGCGCCGCCGTGGATCGGCATCGTGTATTCATAGCGCAAACCGATGTTGATGGTGAGATTCGGTCGCACGCGCCAATCATCCTGCACATAACCACCCATGTAATTCCAGATCTGGCGGACCAGGCGGGGAGTCTCCAAACCGCCGCTGCTGGCGTAGCCGAGCAGGAATGCAGCGAAGGCATTGCCGGTGTTCTGCGAAGTATCGCCAGGCAGGCTCGTGGCCTGATTGGAGAAGCCAAAGCCGCCATTCGGCCGATGCTGGCCGTAGCCATCCCATCGGTCATGGGTGTAATAGAAACCAGTCTTGATCGTGTGCTTGTCGCGGACGAACGTGACGTCGTCGGACAGGTTGAAGTTGCCGCCCGCATCGCCGCCCCAGAAGGCGCCGCCCCAGCCGGAATAGGCCGTGAAGCTGAGCTGTGGCAGGCCGCGGTCGGGGCCGGGAACGCCGGGAATCTGCAACTTCTCATTAAATTTGTACGAGGGATCGGCCGTCAGCATGATGCCGATACCGCTTTCCTTCTGGTAGCTGCCACGGAACGTATTGATGATGCGCGAACTCAGAGTGGAATCGAGGCTGATGCGAAGCGAGGAACTGCGTGTCGTGGTGACTGCGCCGCCGTTGAACGGCATGGGCAATCCCGGAGGTCCGTCGGCCCCGAATCCGGCGATGTTTTGCCCCTTGAGGTACAGCCCGGATACCCGGTTCTTGGAGTTGATCATGTGATCGATACGAAGGCTGCCCTTGTCCCAAGGCGAACTGGTGCTGCCGGAATCGGTGACGTAGTTGTTCACCGGGTCACCGAAGGAGTTGCCGGTGTTGGTGGGCACCATGTTGGTGGGGCGCAGCGCGATGAAGCGCGTAGCCACGCCGCTGAACCGCGACAGTGGAATTGTGTTGTTCGGGAACACGTCGCGGATGTAGCCGGAGCCATTCGGGTTAGGCCGCGTGCTCGCCGTGTCATAGATCGGGACCATTACCCCGCTACGAGTCCAACCACGGAAATCGCCAGCGTAGTTCGCCGGAGTAGGAACCGTTAGAGTCTGGATGTTGCGGCCCGCACGGTTGCGGAATCCCTGGTAGGTTGCAAAGAAGAACGTCTTATTGCGGCCGTCATAGACTTTCGGAACGTAAACCGGGCCGCCGACGGTGCCGCCGAAATCGTGTTGTTTGAGAATCGGGGCTGCCACGGCGAAGAACCCGCGGGCGTCCATGGCATTATTTCGCAACTCTTCGAACAGATTGCCGTGCACCGAATTGGTGCCCGATTTGGTGGAAAACGTGACCGCTCCGGAAGCGCGGCCGAATTCCGCCTTCATGCCGTTCGATTCCACCGTGAACTCGCCGATGGCATCGATGGGCACGGAAGCGAGCGGCGCGCGCGTGTCCTGATACAACGTGGATGCGCTGGAGAGCGGCTGCCCATCCATCATCATTTCCCAACCGGATAGTTGTCCGCCGCCTATTTTCAGGTTGCCCCCAACCGTCTTGGTCTCGGGGGCGATGAGCGCCAACGAAACCACGCTTCGAATCGAGCCGTTCACGAAAAGGGGCATATCCTTTACGAGCTTTTCCTGGATGGTTGTGGCCTGGCGGGTGGTTTCCGTCTCCAGCGGCGAAGCCTGGGCGGAGACCTGCACGGATTCACCAACCGAACCGATTTCGAGGGTCACGTCCTGGCGCAGAGTCGCACCCGCGGCGAGTTCGACCTGGTTACGAATGACTTTCTTAAAGCCGGCGGATTCGAACTCGATACGGTAGATGCCGATCTGAAGGGCCGGGATCGTATAGCTTCCACCCTCCGACGCCACAGTATTGGATGACGTCCCTGTCTCGACGTGGGTCGCTGTAACTTTGACGCCGGGCACCACGGCGCCGGATGGATCGGTGATGACACCGGTCAAAGTGCCGCGGTTGAGCTGGGCAAAAGTCAATGAGATGCCGAGAGCGGCAAGCAAAACGAAATGTAGCACCTTGGCCATACAGCCTCCTGAGTTAAAGATCTGATTTGACAAGTCCGGCAGCGAGGTTCATGGTTCGACCCCCGCAGGGACCTTCTCTTGCCCTAATAGTCCCGACACCAACGCGCCAAGCGGTCCCGGTCTCTTGCACTTGATACCCCATTCACGCCCGTGCTGCCAGTCTTGCTATCCGTCGGAGAGTGTCCTGCTGCATATCGAACGGACGAATATCAGACTGCAAACCGGCAGCGTTTAATGCACAATATACATCCCTGGTTTCGTTCTTTGCAAGCGTTTTCCTTTGTGAATCTCATTGTTCGCCATAAGTTTGCATTCTACCGGCCCTTCGAAGCGAACCGTGAGGCGATGGCCGAGTACCGTACGGGGAATGCGTTTACATTCGCGACCTCCAAATGATCTGGTTGGGTGCGCCGGGTGTGGGACCGCCACCGGCGACCTGCGCTCCACTGCCATGCGGGCGGGCCAAACCAGTCGTTAGCGTGATGCCGCTTCCGGAGATTGGCGTGCCAGCCGCGTGCCCAAACGTGAGGGGCGCAGCGACGGTAATTCTGGCGCCGCCCCTACCGCCCGTCGCGGAGACGACCACTGCCGCCTCGTGGTTGGCGCCAGTGTCCATGGTGATGGTCTGACCGGCGGTAAATCCTATTGCGCCGGCGACCGGGATGACCGTCGCGCCAGCCGCAGTGGCAGCACTCGCCGTGGTGGCGCCTGCCGTGCCGACGGTCGCGATGACGGCGTTCTCCAGGTTCGCGCCCGTATCGATCCTGATCGTCTGCCCGGGTGCAAAGCCGGCCACGCCGGCGACTTTCAGGTTGGTTGCGCCAACCGATGAAGCGGCCGCGAGGGTAGTGGCGGGCTGCAACCAGAAATCGGCGCAGAGGTTGTCGGTGTCGGCGCCATCGGGGAAGCGACCGACACTCCGATTGCTCGGATCGGCGGCCGTGGAACCTCTGCCCGAGCCAGGCACGACCACAATGCATCCTCCCTTGCCTTGGTCAGCTTCGAGCGTGGCGATCTCGGGGCTGGTGATTGTCCCGTTTGCGCTCGAGTTGCTTTGCTGCGATCCGTAGACAATGGCATCGACGACGACAGCGCCGCTTGCGTCCATTAATGCGATCGAGCCGGCCCGGGTAGAGAGAGCAACCCCGAACCACTGATTGGGAGCAGTCGGCCCCTGGTAACCGGCCGTCGTGGCCACAGGGTTGACTAGGGGTGCCCCGTAGGCATGTGCTTTGGCGAGTGGCCGATCGAGCGTGATGCCGCTGCCCAGAGCCTGTACCGCCTCACCGCTCAGGTGCGGGAAGCGCGTTGCCGGCGAGAAACTGATTCCTGTCCCCACGTCCGACACGTCAACGCCGGCCATATGGTCGAACCTGGCCGGGGTGGTGAGTTCGACGCTGCCGGAGCCGACACTCCTGACCTTGACGAGTTCCTTACGTTCGCCTGTGCCCACGGTCAGCGTGTCGCCTGCAGTGATGTTGGAGCTGGCCGCGAGCTTGATATTGGTCGCGCCCGCAACCGCTGCTGCAGCCAGCGTCGTTTGCGTGGCTGGCTTGCCGACCGCGGTGACGGTGGCCACTTCGTAGTTGCCGCCGATGTCGATACCGATCTTCTGGCCCACCTCGAAGCCCGTGGCATTCGTAACCGGCAGATTGGTCGAGCCGGTTGGGAGCGTGAGCCACGGCCCCGTCGAGACGGGCATGAACACGGTGGTCATGGGCGCCGCAGGGGTCCCGATGGCCAGGATGGTGCGCATTTCGCCATCGACGTCGATCTGCTGGCCTGTCGCGAGGCCGGCGGTGCTGCGGGCCTGTATTGTGGTTGCGCCCGGGCCTGCAGGGGCTGCAAGTCCAGAGCTGGATAAGCCCAGCAGGTAGAAACCGCCGGCGGCGAGTTTCGTTCCGGCAGGGACCGTTACCAGCTTCACGGAAGCCCACTGGCTCGGAGTGTGGATCAAGGACCAGTTGGAAAGGTCGATGGCACTTGCTGAGGCGTTGTAGAGCTCGATGAACTGGTCGGTCGCGTTGGCGCCGGCACTGAAACGGACCTCGTTGATCTTGACCGCAAAGGCGCTACGAACCCTTGCGGTAATCGTCTCGGATTGCATCCCGCTCGTCGCCGGACTCTTCCATTCAGCCTTGCCTATGAGGAAGCCGGAGGCAGTCGTCGCTGGTGAGGTGACCTTGAACGTTGCGCTCACGCTCGCGCCGGGAGCGACGGGGCCACCGAACGTCTTCCGCATAGCGGCGGTCCAGCCCACTGGCGCCGCAACGCTCAAATTTACGCCCGTTGCGGCAGATCCCGTCGTGTTGGTGAACGTCACAGTGACGTCCTGCGTCGACTTCGGGGTAAACGTCGTCACTCGCGACAGGCTAAGCCGCTGCACATCGTACTTTGCGGCCACGATATTCGCCTGCACCGCATCCGTGGTCGTTTCCGACGGATATCCGGTCGTCATCACACCCTCATAGAAGGTGCCCGACGAACCGTTGCCGTTGTCGCCGCCGGTGCCGAGCAGGATAGCGCCCTGCTTGCGCATGGGGTAATAGGCGCTGTTGGTTTGCGAGCCAGGGCGAATTGCGCTGTAGAAGGTCGTGAGGCCGCCCTTCTGTGCGTTTCCGCCGCGAAGGTCCCACTTATTGCCGCCGCCGCCATCGACGACGGCCGTCACGAACCGCCACGAATCGATCGTCGGATCGGCGATGTTCTGCTTCGCGTCGTATCCGGAGAACAGGCCCGCCTCCATGTCAGCCATGATCCAAGGGCCGGGTCCGTTGCCGCGTCCCCAAACGGTGCTAGTGCCGAAGTAGGTGGTTTCCATGGTGCCGGTACCCACCGCGCGCCCGTTCGTCGAGGAGTTGCCGTAGTCGAAGCAGCAGCCGCTATCGTAGTGCGTGCCGTCGATGACGTAGTAGATGCCTTCCGGCTCGTCGTTGATTGCAATACCGGTAGCGTTGTTGTTGCGGAAACCCATGCCGGGCATGATGTAGACACCGTACGCCTTGTGCCCGCCGATCGTAATCGGCGCCATGTCCGCGATCGGTTGGGTGTCGAATCCGCCCTTGGCGGGACCCGGGAAGTTTGGTCCGGGGGGCGCCTGATATAGATGGTTGCTCTTGCCCGACTGGTCGTAGATGTCGTTGATCACGCAGATCGTGTTGGCGCAGAATGTATCCTGCGCGGCGGCGTTGGCGTATCCATCGGCCATGATGCCGATGTCCAAGGTCTTGCTGTCCGACGTGCGCTTCACCTGATAGAGCGGTCCGTCGTACGACGCGTACAGCGCGCGCGTGGTGCTGTGCGCGGCGACGCAGGGAGTCCCGGCTGCGCGATAGATGTCGCACGGGCCCTGCGGACGGGGTGGCGGCGCTTGGGCCATCGTCCACGTGCCCAGCACCGTGATGGCAACAACGATTCTTGTTTTCATGGGTCGCTACTTCTGGAACAGCAACTGCGCGAACTCATGCAAGCTGCGCCGCCAACTCAGCCACTCGTGAGCGGTCAGCGGGGACTCATAATAAACCGCCTTGATGCCGGCCTTGTTCAGTTCATCCGCATTTGTCTTGGCGGTTGCGCCATTCTCACGACTGCCGTAGCTCGCAAAGACAAGTTTGACCTTCTTCTTGAAATCGGCCGTGTCTTTGATCTCCGACACCGCGATACTGCCGCCGCTGAACATGCCGATGTGCGAGAACTTATCGAGATGAGCGAGAGTGATGCCGTGTGTATACGCGCCGCCCATGGATAGGCCGGCCATGGCGCGGTGAGGCTGATCGGCGAGAGTGCGGAAGTTGGCGTCGATGTGCGGAATGATCTCCTCGATAAGAGCGTGTTCGAACGGGGTGTTCGTCATGACAAATCCCCGCCCGCGGCCGGGACCCCCTGGTCCGCCGGGGCCCGCGGCGCCGGCAGCGCCTGCAGGAGCTGTCG
>CAZSQK010000082.1:0-36971 GCA_964608645.1 uncultured Solibacteraceae bacterium
AAATCGAATAGAGGCCGCCGCCGAGCAGCATGTACAAGCTGCGTCCGTCGCGCGACCACTGCGGCTCGCTGCCGCCTCCCCCGGCGCCGCCACGGCCGCGTCCGCCGCCCACGCCGCGGCCGGCGTCTGCCACGGTGGTATTCAGCCGCGTGACGCGCGAACCGTCGTCGGCCATGATGTAGAGGCCGGGGCCGGAGGCATCGTCCGCCGCGGCGCCTCCCCCGAACCCGCCGCCGGACTGGAACGCATAGGTGCGGCTGTCAGGCGAGGGATAAACGGAGAATACCGAGTTCGTTCCGCTGGTCAGCTTTTTCACCCGCCGGTCCAGCCCGTCCCATTCGATCTTCACGTCGACATTGGCCGCCGCGCCGACGCCAGGACCGCGCCCGCCGCGGCCCGCCCCTTCGTTCAGCGCCGCCAGAGCCTGTTCCTCGGTGTTGATATCGCGATCGTCCGGATTCTTGTCGATGTGGGTCAGCGAGATGGCGAATAGCTGATTGGGCGTGCCGCGGAATCCCTGCGACGCCATCGCCGGCAGATTGACGCCGCCGATCAGCAGAAGCTTCTTGCCGTCCGGCGTCCACTTCGCCCCCTGCGAGATCTGGAACTCGTCGGACTTGATCATGTGTTCCTGCCCGGTGGCAAGCTCCTTGAGCCAGACGTGGGTGCGCAGCAGGCTGTCCTGTTTGGAGTAGGAGATCCACTTGCCGTCCGGCGACCACTGCGGGCCTCCGACGGCGCCCGTGTCCGTTTTCGCCACGACGTCGGTCTTTCCGCTTTCGACCTCGACACGCCGCAATTGATGGTCGGAGCCCGACCAGAGCAGCGATTTGGAATCGGGCGACCATACGAGCGACGACTTGTCGCAATCCACGTCGCTCAGCTTCCTGGGAGACTTGCCGAGCTCATCCGAGATCCATACTTCCTGGCGGCCGGTGCGGTCGGAGACGAAGGCGAGCCATTTGCCGTTCGGCGACCATCGCACGTCCTGCTCGCGCCAAGGCGATTCCGACACCCGTTGCGGCTCGCCGCGATCCGTCGCGATCGTAAAGACTTCGCCGTGCACGACGATGGCCGCGCGCCGGTTCGAGGGGGAAATGTGAAAACCCTCGGCGTCGCTCAGCGTCACGAGCTCCGTTTCGTTTTCCTTCGGATCGGATTTGACGTCGACCACGATCTCGGTGCTCTTCCCGCTGGCGACATCGAGTTTCCACAAGCCGAAGTTCTCTTCGTAGACGATCGTCTTGCGATCCGCGGAGATGCTCGGAAAGTACAGGTTGCCGTCCTGGTGATGCGTCACCTGGACCGGCGCGCCGCCCTTGTCGGAGACCTTCCAGATGTTATTGACGCTCTTCATCACTTCGGGGCCGCCATACTTGATGTTCTTCTCGCTGGCGGTGCGGTCCGAAACGAAGTAGATGGCGCCGTCGCCGTACATCGGCCACAGCCAGTTGCCTTTGTAGTCGTCCTGGCCGCTGATTTTGGCGTAGCTTTTCGCCGCCACATCCAGCACCCAGAGGTCGGCCGCGTACGATCCGCGATAGTGTTTCCGCGACCATACGGCGGGATGGCGCATGAAGGCCAGTTTCTTCCCGTCCGGCGAATAGCTGCCCGAAGCGCCCCAATCGGTCGGCAGGGGCGACTCGATTCCGCCGTCGGCCGGGACCTCGAACAGGGTCGCGACCGTCGGAAACGCCCCTTTGGCCCGGGTCGAACTGAACACCACCTTGCTGCCGTCGGGAGACCACCCGATGACGTTGTCGTCGGCCGTATGAAAAGTGAGCTGGCGCGGCTTCCCGCCCGCGGCGGGAATCACGAACACGTCGTAATTGCCGTCGCGATTGGAGGAGAACGCGATCCAATTCCCATCGGGCGAGAACCGCGGATAGATGTCGCGCGCCTTGTTGTCGGTGAGGCGTTGGACCCCCGAGCCGTTCTCATTGGCGGTCCAAATGTCCCCCAAATAACTAAACGCCACTTTACCCTTGGAATAGGTCGGGTGACGGAGCAGTTTCACCTGCGCGTGGGACACGGCCGGCAGCAGGAGAGTCATCAGCGCGAGAAAAGCGTTTCGGATCATCGTAACCTCTAGGAACGGGATACAGAGATCTTAATCGCTGTCGCCGCCAATGGCAACAAGGGCCGCGGGCCTAGTCGGAGATCAGTTTGATCTCTCCGATGCCGCCATGGACGCTCAGCTTGATGGTCACGGGCGACTTGCGGTAGGCATCGTTATAATAGGCCGACCCGTCGTGATGAAGGCCGCGCGCGCTGACTTCTCCGATGCCTCCGCTCGCCTCGGCGTACACTCCGACGTCGGCCGGCAGCCGCACGATGGCCTCCCCGACACCGCCGTTGATCGACACGTCGTAGTTCCGCTTCGGACTTCCGCGGAGGTCCATCTGGAGGCTCCCGACACCCATCTGCACGTCGACGCGGCGCAGCGCCAGGCTGCCCAGGTCCAGGCGAGCTTCGCCGGCTCCGAAGTTGATGTCCAGATCGAGCGCGACTTCGCGGTTCAGCCGGACGTCCCATTCGTATTTGGTGCTGCCCACAAAATGGGTATGGTCTCCGCCGGGCTGGGTAATCCGCAAGACCCCGGAGTTGTACTGGACCTCGGGTTTCCAGGCCGGCACGTTGTAGTCGAAATTAGCGCGCACCAGCTTCTCTGTGCCGCTGCCGACCCGCAAATCGCCGGCGCCCATCTGCAGATGCACGCGCACCGTCTCCGAAGCATCGCGATCGATGGTGCGGGAAGCGTGCTCCGTTGGCCCCGTGTGGTCCATGACGACGCACCCGGTCAACCCCAACCAGACGCCGAGAAGCGGCGCGCACTTTACAAACATTGGTGCTCCTTTACTGAGGAGCCATACGAGGGGTGCGTGGAAATTGTTCCGGGACCCGCTTTCAGATCCGGATGCCGCACATCTCCGCAAACCTCTCTTCGGTAGCCCGCACGCGCGAAGCGACAACCTGCAGGGTCCTTTGCAGCAGATCGGCGCCCAGTTGCGGGTCGTCTCGCAGGAGGGCCTTGAGCGTCTCGCCCTCGATCCGCAAGGCTTTCGTCCGTTCGCGAGCCCGCACCTGGAAGAGCGTATCCTGCTGATCGAGCAGGGATGACCATCCGAAGACCTTGCCCGGGCCGAGCGCCTGGACGCACACCGCATAGCGCGCCGAACGCAGTTCGACGGCGACGCTGCCCGAAATGAGGAAATAGAACGCGGAGGATCGCTCCCGGTCGGCCAGGATGATTTGGTTTTCCTCGAAAGCTTCTTCCCTGGCGACCGAGGCCAGGTTGCCGATTTGCTTCTCCGAGAGCCCCTGAACGAAGGCGTGCTCTCGAAGAATCGCCCGTCGTGCCAGTGTCAAATGCCCCTCCGCGGGTCAAAATACGCAGTGAAATACGGATAACCTGTTGAAAAATACTGCGTTAGGCAAGTGAGTTAGCAATTGGCCTGCCAGAATCGAGGCCACGGAGGGACGGGCAAGGACGCTCTGCATCGATCAAAAAAAGAAGGCCCCGCGGACCGAAACCGGTCGCGGGGCCTCGAATGTGAATTTCCGCGAAAGTTACTTCGCGACCGGCGCGGTGGCGGCGTCCTTCTTGACGACCTTTTTCACGGCCTTTTTGTGGTGCTTCTTGGCCTTCACTGCCGGCTTGGTCTCGGTGGTGGTGGCGGCGCTGCCGGAAACCGGCGGATTGGCCGGCGGGTTGGCCTGGTTGGCGGCAAACATCGGCATGGAAACGACCGCGAAAGCGATTGCGATTAAGCTCTTATTCATTTCTTCTTCTCCCTCTTGCGGGCCGATTTGCCCGCTCACAATCCTATGATGCGGCAGTCGGCGCGGGAACTCGATAGCCTGCGCAGGCTATGGCAGACGCCCAATTCGGGTCTATGGCGGTTAAGGTTTATTATTGTGCGAGTTTGAGGCGCCACTACAGCTTGAGGTGGAAGTGCCGCCCACGCTCGACGGCCGCATGGAGGATTCGACCGAATCGGCGTCCCAACTCGACCGAGAGAAGAACGGCGACCGCGACCGTCGCGAGCCAGAACGCGGACCAAGCCAGGAGGGTGAGAAGAGACAGAATGTACATCAAGATTGTCATCATCGTTGCACCTGAGCGGCATGCGGCCCGACGAGGCCGGTTATCGCGATTCGCGAACGACGGCCGCGCGAGCGCGCCGCATGCGATTGATCACCAGATATCCGACGGCATAGGCGAAGACACACCACATGCTTCCATAGAAGACGAGGAAGGGGAGTCCGATTTCCGGAGTAAAGCCGGGCGCGATGAGCACGCCGGCCCCGGGCAGCATGGGGACCGGACGCGGACCGAAGTTCACCATCGCATCCATGCCCGTCGAACGATGCGCGCCATCACCGCCGTAACTCACGGTAACCGGATACTGGCCGAAGCGGCGGTCGCGGACGACCAGGTCCACCTTGCCGTCTTCGTCGGTGGGCCGAGCGCCGAAATCCAAGACTCCGAGCGACGTTTTTAGCGAAAAACTCACGGGTTGGTAGGACAGGGGCTGTCCTTTGGCGTCCAGCAGCCGGGCGGAGACCGCCACGGCGGGATAGTGCTCCTTCTCTTTGGCCGAGCCGCCGAAGTGGGGCAACGCTCCGGCGAACGCGTGCAACTGCATCGGGAAGCGCGGGGGTGCGGCGTTCCTGGCATCCTCTGTCTCGGGAGTATCCGAGGACGCTACGGTCTGCCAGGTCACCACGAGGGACGTGGGTTGAGCGGGTTGTTCGGCGCGCATCGAAGCGGTCCCAGCCAGGAGCATGCAAAGGAACAGCAACGGGCGGGCGGCATGGCTCCACGCGGTGGGGCCGAAGACCGTCGCCGGCTCCGGCTCGACAGCCTGGACTTCCGGTGGCCGTGTCTCCCAGATCGACATCACCGGGAAGAACTTGACCAAAAGCGTATAGAGCAGGAGAAACGCCGCGAAGGCCGCGGCGGTGATCGACCACTCGACCCAGGTGGGCGTGTAGTGTCCCCACTGCTGCGGCATCCCTTGAATGGGGAGGAACGGGCTGGAGAGCGTCGGCACGACGATCAGGTAGCGCTTGGCCCAAGCGCCCATGATGGCCAGGAACGACGCCAGACCGAGCCCGGGCACGGTGAAGTGACGGTAGCGTTGGGGGCCGAGCACGGCCACCATTAAGAGCATCGGGAAGAGGACCCCAACCGCCTGCACGGTCCAGAAGTATGGCGCGTAGTCGCCAAAAAACAGCCTTTCGAGCAGCAACTTTTCGCCTCCCTGGAACTTGTATCCCACGGTAAGGTACTCATTCACGTTGAAATACAGGTAGAGCAGGGAGAACGAGAGAAGGAGCAGGCCGAGGTTCCGGTAATGGACCGGCAGCAGATATTCCTCCAGATGCATGACGCGGCGGAGAATGCACATGGCGAGGACTACCGTGGCGGCGCCGGAATAGATCGCGCCGACGACGAAGTACGGGCCAAAAATGCTGCTATCCCAGCCGGGCCGCAAGGTCATGGCGAAGATCCACGAAACGACCGTGTGCACCGAGATCGCCAGGGGAATGATCATGACGGCCATCACGGAAATGGATTTCTCGAGCAAATGCCATTCGGAGGTCGATCCGGTCCAGCCGAGGGACAGCATGCGGTAGACGCGGCGGCGCACGTTGCCGATCCCCGCGCTGTTGGCGACGATCGCGAGATCGGGCATGAGCGGGAGATAAAAGTAGACCAGGCACCCCGTCAGGTAGGTGCTCACAGACAGCACGTCCCAGACAATCGGCGACTGGATGCGCCCATAGCGAAAGAGGTTGAGGGCCCGGTCCGGGCGGCCGAGGTCGATGAGCACCATGGAGCCGCCGATGCACAGAGCGACGACCGTGATTCCTTCCGCCATCCGTGTGATGGGGCGGCGCCAATCGGTGTCGGTGACGCGGAGGATGGCCGAGATCAGCGTTCCGGCATGGCTGATGCCGATGAAGAACACGAAATTGGAAATGTAGAGGCCCCAGGAGATCTGGTCGCGCATGCCGGTTTCGATGAGGCCATGGCGCCACTGGCGGCTGTACGCGAAAGCCCCCCAGAGAACCACGGCGCCGAGCAACGCCACCCAGCTGACAAAGCCGCGTCCCGACATGCGCAGCGTTCGCATCAGACCGATTTCGCGTTCGTTCACAATATTCTCCTTATGCCATTCCCATGTCATGCATGTGCTTCTCGGTGGGCGAGGGATACTTGCGGTTGACTGGAGGCAGATAATACACGCGCGGCTCCGTGCCGAGCTCTTCCATCAGGCGGATGCCGGCGCCTTTGGCGGCGATTTTCGAGAACTGGATGGTCTCGCCCTTGCCGTTGGTGACAGCGTCTTCGAACTCGTCGCCAAAATAGATCGCGCCCATCTTGCAGGTGTCGGCGCAGGCGGGGAGCATTCCCATACGCAGCATTTCGGGGCAGAGAATGCACTTCTCCACCACGCCCTTGCGGTGCGGATAGTTGTGCTCGACCGAATACGGCTGGGCGAGCTCGGCGGCGGTGTGGGGCGGCTCGGACCAGTTGAAGGAGCGCGCCGAATAGGGGCATTGCGCGATGCAGTTGCGGCAGCCGATACAGCGCTCCTGATCCATCATGACGATGCCGTCGGTGCGCTTATAGGTGGCGCCCACGGGGCAGCCTCGCACGCATGGCGGATTGTCGCAGTGCATACAGGTGCGCGGCAGGAAATACGATCCGGCGGCGGAATTGTCCGACACCTCGTACACTTTGATCCATTCCTGGAGGGGAGGAACGAAGTGCATTTTGTTGCAGGCTTTGGTGCAGTCCTTGCAGCCATCGCACTTGGCCAGATCGACGACCATGACCCACCGGTTGTTGCCGGGCGCCACGGAGCGGGGAGGCAAAGGACCGTGAAAGAGACGGCCGACGAGGGTCTTGACGGCGACCCAGGAAACGACCACCAGGCCCGACCCGCGCGCCAGGAACTGGAGAAAACCACGCCGCGTGCTGTACATGTAATCGCCCTTTCAGCGGCTGACAATCAGCTTCATCCGCATGTCATCGTGGCCCTTGCCGCACTTGACGGTGCATTCCACGAGGTACTCGCCGGGCTCGGACGGCGCCACCACCGGGAATTTCTGCGTGCCTTCCTTGAGCCGGAAATTCCAGCCCTTGTCCTTGAGCGCAGTGATGGTGAAGGTATGGACGGCGCCATCCTTTTCATCCCACTCGCCGCCCTTCTTCGAGTTGATTCGCAGGACGGCGACTTCGTTGACCTTCATACGGATCACAGGCTCTTTCTCTTTGGGCACCTTGAAGCGATTGTCGTGATCGGCCGTCAGGTCAATGATGCGCGGCCCGGGGGTTACGCCGTTTTCACCGGCGAAGGCGCGTCCCGCGGGCAGAAGGGCGAGAATCGCGAATGCGATGGGAGTGCTTAAGCGTGTGTTTGGCATAATGTTCTCCTCGTCTTAAAAGCGGTACTCCAACGATGCTGAGAGGATATGGACCTGGTATCCGGGAACGTCCGTTCCGAGGAATAGCGAGGTCGCCATTTTGGAATCGAAACGAATCATGTCCGGAGTCATGCTCTGCAATTGGAAGTCAGTGCGGCTGTAGCGTTCCCAGCGGTACTCGACGCGGGAAAAGACGTTCTTTCCCAAGCGGTATCGGACCGCGCCGGTGAGCTGATGGAAGCGGTTGCTGGTTTCCGGATAGTCCTGCGCGGTGACCACGAGGAAGCCGGCCAACAGCGGATTCCCCAGGATGCGATTGTTGATCCGGTCCTTGGCGGCCGAGAGGCTGTAGAATGCGTCGACCGTCAGGCCGCGCCGCAGCCGCGAAAGGCTGACGCCGGCCGAGCCGGTGTGAATCGCGTCGCCGACATACGATTCCCAATCGTTGTTCGACGTGTTGTTGGTCCTGCTGTATTGCCGGGCTCGCTGATCGGAGTTGTAGCGCTCATAGGTATAGTTGGCGAACAGCGAGACGCCATCCGACAGGCGATAGCTCACATCGCCGCTCGTTTCGAGCGTGCGGTAGCCGAGAAGGCCGTACAGACTGTCGTGATAGCGGTCCTGGACGTTGTCGTAGGCGGCCGAGAAGCTCAGGCGATCCGAAGCGTCCACCTGCATCAGGACGCTGCCCTTGTTGCGCGACCGGGCCGCCTCATCGTACATCTGCCAGCCATCGGGGACCGCCGGCATGCCCCCCTTGGGATACAGCTCCATGTTCAGCACGTACGACTGCGGGCTGCGCTCCGAGTGCTGATACGAACTGCGCATCGAGAACCATTTCCTGGGGTTCAAGTCGAATACCACCGAGCCGGTGTGTTCCCGCGATTTCGAAACATCGCGATGCTGGCGGGTCATGTCCACGAATTCGTAACTGGCGGTGAGGCTCTCGCCCGTATGGAGCAGCCAGGACGCGCTGGTTCCCACGCTCTGCTGATTGAGCCCGTACGGCAGGCTCTGCCGCGCCAGGTTGTCGAGCTTCATATCCGTGTAGACATAGTCGGAGAAGAACAGCGTCGGCGTATCGTTGATGTAGTCGTAATCGCGATAGTGGGCGCTCAACGACAATCGAGCCAGGGGATGGCTGGTCAGGGTGATGTTGGTGGCGATGGCGGTTTTCCTTCCGTTCAAGCTGGGGGCCGGCAGGGCGGTAACGCCGGTGACGGCGGTGTTCACCGTGAAGGGCAGGAACGGCGCATTCTGCCGCATCCACTCGGGCGAGACGCTGGCCATGAGGCGAGTGGATTTCGAGAGATTCCAGGCGGCGGCGAAATTGAGCCCCTGGGATTTGTTGTCGGGGTAGAGAGCGAGTTGGCCGTGCGCGCCGGCGCCCACGGCGTCTGTGGAGCTGAACGGACTTTCCCAGGCGAGCGCGCGATGCGCATCGGTGAATAATGAGGCGCCGTATCCCGCCTGGAACACCGCCTTTGCGCCGGCGTATTCAACGCCCGCCTTGATCTCGTGCGTCCGATAGTCGACGGGCTCCATCTGCTCCAGCACATTCGTCTCGTCGTTCAGGGTTGTGCCGAGAGGGCGATAGCCGTTCTCGGCGTCGTGTGTGTACCCGGTATAGAAGGTCCAGCCCGCCGACGGGGTGAAACTGCAGCCCCCGCCGGTGCGCCGGCGCTGCAGCGAGACATCGAGCGCCCGCGCGCCTCCGAGAATCTGCGGCAGGGTTGCGGGACTTGCCGTCAGCGTCGCGCGGGTGGCTGGCGCGATCGTGAATACTCCGGGGGCCGATTCGGCGAACAACGTCGCAGCGGTGCTGGTGAAATCGTGCGGCGTCCCGTCGCGCCGAACTTCGCACTCGAACTTGCCGCGCCGTCCGAATATTCCCAGGAAGTGCTGATCGTTCTGCCAGCTCTGATTGGTTTGAAAATTCAGGAAGAACTTGCTCTGGAACAAATGATCCATGTCGAGACTCGCCTGGCGGATGAAGAGCCCGGGGCGCAGGTCGCGATACTCATTGAACCGGGAGGAGTCGCGGTCTCCGGCGAGCCCGCGGACGCCGATCTCCACGCTGCCGTGTTGCGGCGCTGTCTCTTGCGCGTACGTTGCCGGCATCGTTGCCAGAGCCAGCGCGGAAAGCAGCGCCAGACGGCCACGGATTCTCCGATGCGACACCATGTTTGTTCTCCTTTTACCGTTGGAACCTGGTCCCGGCTGGATGGTTCGAGCCGTGGATCTCCGAATGGCAGTTCGTGCAGCCCCGGTTAAACACGTAGTGCGATGTCGCCAGTTGCGGCGCGGATGGGTGGCCGGTGGACGCGTGGCATTGCTGGCACAGGCGCGGAGGATTGATCTTCAGAAGCTGGGCGCGGGTCGAGCCATGCGGGTCGTGGCACGTGTCGCAGTTCTCCATCACGGGGGGATGCTCCCAGAGAAAGGGCCCCCGGCGCTCCGGATGGCATTTGTAGCAGGTCTCATTGACCGTGGAGGCGATCAGCAGCTTGGGGTTCGGGCTGCCGTGGGGGTTGTGGCAGTTGGCGCAGGTCAGGGCGCCTTCCCGCAACGGCATATGCGAGGAGCGCTGGAGTTGCGCGCGGCGCATGGGGTGGCATTCGAAACACACCTCCATCTGAGTGCGCTTGGTGAAGACGGCGCCGGTCGAGGCGAGCGGCTCTTTGAAACGCATGGCGGCGGTCACGGGCGGCGGGCTCTGATGCACTTGGTGACAGGTCATGCAACCGATGCCGCGCGCCTCGTGGGTGCTGCCGCGCCAGAACATCCGTTGCCCCTTCTCGTGGCATTGCAGGCAGCGCGCGGTCTGCTCGTTCGTGGATAGTGGAGAGTCCTTGCCGAACCGCACGATAAACTGGCCGCTGGCAGGCCCGTCGTAGCGAATGCCGGCGGCGCGGGCGCGATCGTGCTCGCGGGCCTTCTCGGCATGCTCGCCGCCCGGGCCGTGACAGCTCTCACAGCCTTTCGCTTCCATTTCGTTTCGCGGCGCTTCGAAGAGAACCTTCGCCATCTTGGTGGCGGAGAATCGCCGGTAGCCTTGCCGGTGGCACTCTTCGCAAGCGCTGCTTCCGATATACCCGGGGGCTTTGGCGGCCTGCGCCCACGCCCCCATCGTCAGACCTGGCATCGCAGCCAGCAGCAGCCAACGCGTGAACCGCAACGCCTCTTGTGACATCGCGCCCTGGAATTGCACGTCCGGGGCCAAGCGGGAAATACAGGAGTTTCAGAGCTTGTGATAGATTGTCTGACATCCGATTGTCGGACGGTTGTCCGAAAAGCGGACGGATCGCGGGGTCAATTCTTCTGAATGGGGTGGTTGAGGAAGCTGATCAGATCGCCAATGTCGGTGCTTTCGAGCGTGGGCCAGGCGACGCCCAAGCGCTGCGCCTGAGTGTGCATCTCGGGACCGTGCATCCAGAGCGCGCTGGCGAGCGAAGTGGTGGTGAATGCTTCGCTGCCCGCGCGCAGTTTAGGCCCTTCCCGCGTCCCTTCCGCCGACGTTCCGTGACAGCGCGCGCAACCGCGCTCGGTGAAGACGCGCTCTCCCAGGAATCGCGACCCGCGGGGCTCAAAGTATTGCAGGCTATTGAGAAACGTCTGCACGTCCCGGATCTCGGCGCCCTCGAGCTCCGGCATCGTGGTGGACGCTTCGCGCGCGTGCTTCAACATCGACGGCGCGTGGTTCCAGAGAACGGCGGCAAATTGTGCGGCGCCCTGCGGCAGGTTGTAGTCGGGGCCCAGTTCCGGGCCGATGCGG
Organism: uncultured Solibacteraceae bacterium; assembly: GCA_964608645.1. Classification (GTDB taxonomy): domain Bacteria; phylum Acidobacteriota; class Terriglobia; order Bryobacterales; family Bryobacteraceae; genus CAZSQK01. Next base: position 11,216 of record CAZSQK010000082.1, read on the forward strand.
CCGCCATTTCCGCCCACCGAATGACAACGCATGCACTTCTTCTCAAAGACGTTCCAACCGCGCTCCGCGCCGCCGCGAAGCGAGCTTTCCTTGATCCGCGCGGGTTTCGGCTCAGGCGGCCCGACGCTCACAAATGCGATCAGGTCGTTCATCTCGTCCCCGGTGAACTCCGGCCATTCCCCGAGTCTCTGTTTGATCGCTTCGCCCTTGGACCGCGCATGATCCCACATCGTTTGCGCCCAGGCGGTGTCGTTGCGCGGCGCGGCGACGCGGCGGTGGCACCCGTCACAGCCTTTCTCCATGAAGATCCTGCGGCCCGCGGCGGCGTCGCCCGGCCGATCCCCGCTTCCCGCGTGATGCAGGAATGCGAGGAGATGCGCCATTTCCTCCTGATCGATGCGCGGCGGCTTCTCGGCCCCCATGTGTCCCCACATTGCCGGCGCGTGATTCCACAACGCCGACGCCAGCCATCCCATGGCGGGTTTGCTCGGGTGGATCGATCCCAAGTCGGGCCCCAGGTGTCCCCCTTTGCCGTTAACCGAGTGACAAGTCGAGCAGCGTTTCTCTCCGAAGAACAGCTCCGCCCCCTTCTCCGGAATGCCGATGACGTAGGAGGCGTGTCTCCTGGCGGGCGCGCGACGCTCCTCGATCAGGACCGCCACCAACCCTGCTGTGGCGGCAATGGCCGCCACGGTCCAGAGGACGAATTGCCTGTTCTTGCTCATCGAACCTGCAAGAGGCGGTTGCACGTTGGGCTCCATTCAGAAGATCAGACCTGATACTGTCGCATCTTGCGGTAGAGCGTGTCGCGGGAGATGCCGAGCAGGGACGCGGCCTTGGTCCGATTGCCGTCGGAAACGCGCAGCGCCTGCTGGATTGTCAGTTTCTCCATATGTTCCATGGAGAGCGCGTCGCGCGGCATGACCCCGGCGGACGGCGACGGGGCGGCAGTGTTGAGCAGCGGCCGCAGGTCCTTCTCGGTGATACTCTGCGGGTTGTCCACCGACGTGGCGGAGGCGCTCTCCACGAGGTTCTCCAACTCCCGCACATTTCCCGGGAAGGAATAGGCCAACAAGAGCTCGAGAGCCGGCCGCGCGAGCGCGATCTCGCGCCCGTAGCGCCGCGAACACCGGGCGGCGAACTGCTGCGCGAGCGCCAGAACATCCTCCGGCCGATTGCGCAGCGCCGGCACCTCGACGACCACCGTCGCGAGGCGGAAGTAGAGATCTTCGCGTAGGACTCCCGATCGAAGATCCGGCAAACTGCGATTGGTCGCCGCGACGACCCGCACGTCCACCTGTACGGAGGTGGCCCCGCCGACCGGGCGGACCTCTCCTTCCTGGAGGACGCGCAGCAGCTTGACCTGGATCTCCTTGGGCATCTCGCCGATTTCGTCCAGGAAAACCGTGCCTCCCGTGGCGGCAAAGAAGATGCCGGGCGCGTCCTTATAGGCGCCGGTGAACGATCCTTTGCGGACGCCGAACAATTCGCTTTCGACGAGGTCGCGGGGCAGCGCGCCGCTGTTCACCGGGACAAAAGGCATGCGCGCGCGGGGGCTCGCGTCGTGGATGGCGCGCGCCAGCATCTCCTTGCCGGTGCCCGTCTCGCCGATGATCAAGACCGACGCGTCGGTGGCCGCGGCAAGTCGCGCCCGATTGAGGACGCGCTCCATGGCCGGCGAAAGGCTGACGATGTTTTCGAAACAGGGGTGGCGCTCCAGGCGGTTCTCCAGTTGGGCGACCCGCTCACGGAGTTCAACGACCTCCATCAGGCGCGCGATCTTCTTAAGGACCGCTTCGTAATCGAAGGGCTTGGTGACGTAGTCTTCCGCGCCGCGTTTGATGGCATCGACAGCGGTTTCAATGGTTCCGTATCCCGTCATGATAATCACGGCGATCTCCGGATTGCGGCGGCGGAGTTCGTCGCTGAGCGCGAGACCGCCGGTGATCGGCATGATGAGGTCCACCAGCGCGAGAGTAACGGCGGGATTGCAGTCGAGCGTTTCCAGGGCTTCCGCGGCGGAAAAGGCCATGTCGACGGAGTAGCCTTCCCGCTCGAGAAACTCCTTCAGGGTGGAGGCCAGGCTCGCGTCGTCGTCGACGACCAGGATTCGCGCGCCGCTCGGTTTCATATCGATTTCACCATGCCGCTCCAACGGCGACGGGCGCCATTCCCGCCGCCGGAAGATCCACATAGACCGTGGTTCCGCTGCCGGGTTCGGTTTCCAGATGAATGGATCCGCCATGTTCGAGGACCACGTTGCGGGCGATGGCGAGCCCGAGACCTGTGCCTTTGCCGGGCTCCTTGGTGGTGAAGAACGGCTCGAATACGCGCTCGCGATGCGCCGCCCCGATGCCGCAGCCGTTGTCGCGGACGGCGAACCGCACGCACTCGGGCGAGATGCGCCGGCAGAACAAATGGATTTCGCCGCCCGGCGCCACAGCGTCGAGCGCATTGCTCAACAGGATCAGGAGCAAGGTCTCCATCAGGTTGCGGTCGGCGCAGATGCTCTGTCCCCGTCCCTCATCGACCTCCAGGGAAAGGGACACGCCTTTCGATCGAATGGCCGGCAGGAAGAAGCTGCCCACCGACTCGACGAGAGAGGCAACGTCTTGAGTTTCCTTGCGCACCGGCGTGGAGCGCGTGAATTCGAGCAGGCGCTGCACGAAATGCTTGCAGAAATTCAATCCGCTTTCGATTCGCGCCGCGTCTTCGGCGATTTGGCCATCGACAATTCGCTGGCGCATCATCTGCACGCGAATCAGCAGCGCCGCCAGGGGCGAATTCAGATGATGGGCAGTTCCCGCGGCCATCTTTCCCATGCTGGCGAGCTTCTCGATCTCGAGCATGCGCTGGCGCCAGCGAACGCGCTCGCGGATGTCGGATGTGACTTCGAGAAAATACGTCGGACCCGTGGATTCGCGGAAGGGGAGGAGGCTCAGTTGGACCTCGAACGGCTCGCCGTGCTTCGGCTGGCGCACGGTTTCGCGGTCGAGCACGGGATCGCCCCGCTCCACGGATTGCATGAATTCACGGAGCTCGCCGGCCTTGGCCGCCGGCGGCAGGGGCAGGGTCTTGCCGACGATCTCGGCCCTGGTGTACCCGTACATCCGCTCCGCGGAAGCGTTCCATTCGAGCACCTGGAGGGACGAATCGTAGAGAATGACCGCTCCGGGCACAGCTTCGAGGAGACCGCGGTACCGCTCGTGAGAGCGTCGCAACTCCTCTTCGGCTTTTCGGCGCTGCTGGAGCACGAACCAGGCCGCCCAGAACGCCAATAAAAGGGAGGTGGCCACGCCGCGGGTGATGTAGAGATAGTGGAGGGTGACATATGTGGCGTTACGGAAGAAACGGTTCTCCGCAACCTCCCACGCCGCGAAGACGATCGAGACGATGGTGACACTAGACAGCGTCAACGTAGCCCAAAACCAACGCTTCTCGCCCATAAGCGCGCCGAACAGCCCGATGACGGATCATACTACCACCCGGCTCCTTCGGCGGCTAGGACAGAGTGTCGGGTGCCACACTCGCCACACAAAGAGAAGGCCCCGCCACCCATACGGGTCGCGGGGCCTTTTCCCATGGATGACGAAAAACTACTTCGCGACGGGCGCCGGGGCCGCATCTTTCTTGACGGAGGTCTTCTTGCTGACCTTTTTGCTGTTTTTCTTGGTTTTCACGGCCGGCTTGGCGGTCGTGGCCGTTGTGCTGCTGGAAGCGGGCGGGTTCGACGCGGGCGCCGCGGGCGCCGCCTGGTGGGCGGCAAACATCGGCAGCGAAGCGGCCGTAAATACGATTGCGATTAAGCTCTTTTTCATTTCTTCTTCTCCCTTGCGGGCCCATCTGCCCGCTCACAATTCCATCATGCGGCAGGCCGGCCGGGAACTCGATAGCCTGCGCAGGCTATGGCGCCCGCCCAATTCGGACGTATCGCGATTAACGTTCATTAGCCTGGAGAATTAGCCCTTGTGCGGGATGGAAGCGCCGTCCCGCAGCGCGCGATACTGAAACCACGATGGTCGCGCGGCAGATCACGCCACAGAACATTTTCCGGGTCCTGCTCGCGGGTTTCGCCCTGGTGATCCTGCTGCTGCTCGCCGCCGCCATTGTGGGCGTCCGCAGCGTCCGGTCGATCCAGGAAAACGCCGCCAACCTGGTGCGGGAACAGGCTGTCACCAACCGTCTGATCGACGAGCTGCACAGCCAGCAAACCACGCTCGCCGAAGTATTCTCCGTCCTCGCGCGCGACCCCGATTCGGTCGACTATGACCGCATCATGGCGCAACTCGACGAGGCGGATCGGGATATCGGCCGCATCTCCACGGAAGGCGCGCAGACGGCCGAAAGCCCGCTGTGGACGAGGCTCAAACGATCGTCCACCGATTTCTCACGCGAGGCCCGCCGCCTGCTCACCACCGAGAACGTGCAGACCTACGCGTCCGTCGATCTGTTCCGCCAGCATGAGGCGTTCATCTCGATCATTGCGCGCCTGCTCGAAGCCGAGTACCGCAAGGTCAGCGCGTCTCAGGCCCAGATCGACCAGCGGTCGGGGCGCCTGTTCCTGCAATCCGCGATCTTCGCGGGCGCCAGCGTGTTGCTCGCGCTGGTGTTCGCCTCCATCACGTTGCGCCTGGCCGCGCAGTTGATCCGCGGCATGGAACGGCAGACGGCCGAACTCGGCCGTGTGTCCTGGCACATGCTGGAGAACCAGGAGGCCACCGCCCGCCGCTTCTCCCACGAGTTGCACGACGAGCTTGGGCAATCGCTCATGGCGGTCAAGACGAACCTCACCGCGCTTCAATCCGGCGGGACCGAGCGGGCGCGCCTCGACGACTGCCTCCATCTGGTCGACGAAGCGATTGGCAACGTCCGCCAGATGTCGCAATTGCTGCGCCCCACCATCCTGGACGATTTCGGGCTGGAAGCCGGCCTCCGCTGGCTTGCGGAGGGCTTCGCGACGCGCACGGGCGTGGAGGTGAAAGTCGATTCCACCTATCCCGGCCGGCTGCCGGATGAGACCGAAACTCACCTCTTCCGGATCGCGCAGGAAGCCCTCACGAATGTCGCGCGCCACTCGGGCGCGAAGCATGTCACGGTGAGTCTGGGGCCGGCCGGAAACGACATCCGGCTCGCCATCCAGGACGACGGCCGCGGCCTCCCCGCGCTTCCTACCGAACACCGGGGGCTGGGCCTGATCGGCATCCGGGCGCGCGCCCGCAGCGCCGGCGGCGGCGCCGAGGTCCGCTCGCGCGACGGCGAGGGTGTTTTAATTGAAGTGCGAGTCCCCATCCGCAATGAAACGCATCCGAATCCTGCTGGCTGACGACCACGCGGTGGTCCGACAGGGCTTCAAAATGATCCTCAGCGCGCACGCCGATATGGATATCGTCGGCGAAGCCGGCAACGGCCGCGAGGCCATCCAGCTCGCCGAAGAACTGCGTCCGGACGTGGTCGTGATGGACGTCGCCATGCCCGAGTTGAACGGCATCGAGGCCACCCGCCGGCTGGCGTCGTCACTGCCGCACACCCGCGTGCTGGCTCTCAGCATGCACAAGGACTCGGTCTATGTGCGCGAGATTCTGCGCGCCGGCGCCCGCGGTTACCTGTTAAAGGACGCTCCCGCCGGCGATCTCGTCTCCGCCGTCCGCGCGGTCGCGACCGGCCAGAGCTACCTCAGCCCAGCGGTGTCCAATGCCGTGCTCGACGATTACCGCAAGCACGTCACCAATCCCATCGACCTGCTCAGCAGCCGTGAGCGCGAGGTTCTCCAAATGCTTGCGGAGGGCAAAACCAACAAGGAGATTGCGGCGGTGTTGAACCTCAGCGTGTACACCGTCGACGCGCATCGCGGGCGAATCATGGAAAAACTCAATGTGCACAGCATCAATGAGCTGGTGCGCTTCGCGGTGCGCAACGGGCTGATCGACTAGTCCGGGTCGCATCGCCTCTCAGCGCCGCATCAGGCGAAAGGCGATTTCGCGGCCCTGGCCGCCGAACGCGAGGCTGATCCAGAGCAGCGCGAAAGGCTCCAAAACCCGGGCTTGGGTGAGCGGACCGGCATCCACGGGATCGAAGCCGAGCTGCGCGCCGAGATCGCGCGCCACCGACTTGGCGTCCGCGTCGTCGCCGCAGTAGAACAACGTGGCGGCCGCGTCCCCGAAGCGCGGGTTGTCCATGATGTTGTAGCCGATCGTGTTGAACATCTTGACGACCCGGGCGCCCGGCGCCCATTGCGCAACCTGTTCCGCGCCCGACGAACTCATTCCCACAACCAGCGCGTTGAATTGGGCCGTCAGAGGATTGGTGCAATCGAGCAGGACCTTGCCGCTGAGATTGCCGAGACCGCCGACAGCCTCGGCTGTGGCAGGCCAGGGAGTGGCGAGGACAATCACGTCGCTCGACTGCGCCGCGTCCCGCTGTGACGCTACCCGAGCGCCGGGGAGGCGAGACAATTCCGCCATCTCCGGGGAATCCGGACGCCGCGTTCCGAATGCGACCGTATGTCCCGCCTGGGCGAAGCGGCGGCCCAGCGTGCCGCCGACATTTCCGGAGCCGACAATGCCAATGTTCATGGCTAGTCGATGCTGCCGGGGCGGAACGGGATGCAGATCCTCTCGGAAGCCCGCAAACTCAAACCGGCCGGATAAGCCACCTACTGTTTGATGATCGACCCGTCCGGCAGCCGGATCTCGCCCCACCCGCCGTTCAGCTTGTTGGCGCCATACGGGAACTTCGCCGCCGCCTTTTCGTCCACCTCGATGCCCCAGCCCGGTTTATCGCTCGGATACACGTACCCGTTCTTCAACTCGGGGCAGCCGTGAAAGATCTCCTGCGTGTTGGCGTTGAACGCGCTGTATTCCTGGATGCCGAAGTTGTAGCACGTGACGTCGAGCGTCGCATTCGCCATGTGTCCGATCGGCGATACGTCGCCCGGACCGTGCCACGCCGTCCGCACCCCGAAGATCTCCCCCATCGCCGCGACTTTCCGGCACGGCGTGAAGCCCCCGGCCTGCGACACGTGAATGCGGATGTAGTCGATCAACCGCTCGCTGATGAGCGGCGTCCATTCGTGGGGGCTGTTGAACAGCTCGCCCATCGCGATCGGCGTCGCGCACTGCTGCCGGATCTGCCGGAAATACGCGATATCCTCCGGCGAGAGCGGATCCTCCAGAAAGAACAGCCGGCAGGGCTCCACCGCCTTCGCGAACTGCACCGCCAGGTTAGGCGTGTACCGCTCATGCATGTCATGCAGCAGATGCACCTCTTCGCCGAGTTGCTTGCGCGCCTCTTCGATCAGCTTCACCGAGTAGCGGAACTGCACGTACGGGTCGTACACGGGTCCGTCGTGCAGCGCTTCGTTCTTCGCGCCGCCTCCGCCGCCCGATCCGTAGCTCGCCATCCCGGGCGCGCCTACCTGCACCCGGATATGCCGGAATCCCTGCGCCATCAGCCGTTTCGCCGACTCGATACAGCGTGGGATGTCCGCGCCGGACGCGTGCGAGTAGCAAGCCGCCGCCTCCCGGCACTTGCCGCCGACGAGTTCGTACACCGGCATCCCCGCCTGCCGCCCTTTGATATCCCACAGCGCCTGGTCCACGCCGCTGATCGCGTTATTCAGCGTCGGCCCGTTGCGCCAGTACGAGCTGTTGTAGCACGCCTGCCAGATATCTTCGATCCGGTCGACCGCCTTGCCGATGAGAAACGGCTTCAGGTAGCGGTCTACCGCCGCGTTCACCAGGTCGGCGCGCTGCGTGAACGTCCCGCAGCCGTAGCCGTACAGGCCATCCTGGTCGGTCACGATTTTGACGACGGTCAGCCGCACACCCGCCGGGGCCGTGGCGATGACCTGCACGTCTTTGATCTTGGGGATCGTTAGCCCGCGCAGTGCTTTGACCGCGCCGGCCGCGAATAATCCGAGAACCTGTCGGCGATGCATAGCAATGGTTATATCGCATTTGTTACGCTCTGACCATGAAGCGCGTGATTCTTTTTGCCGCCCTGATCCTGGCGTGCGCCACTGCGTGGCTCCTCGCCCAATCGCCCTCCGGCGATCCGTTGATCGAAGGACTGCGCAACGTGGAGGTCGCGTCCGTCGCCGACGCATACGAGCAGCTCTACGCCCAGAAAATCTACATGTCGCACGAAATGCGCCCCCTCGCGCCGGTAAAATTCGCCGGACCCGCCGTGACCGTCCTCATGAAGAAGGGGGAGCACAAGGATGGCTCTGCGGCGTCCCAGGGCATGCTCGACGCCATCGACGAGGCCCCCGTGGGATCGGTCTACGTCATGGTGCTCGAGGACGGCGCCGACTATGCGGGCATCGGCGGACTCATGGCCACGGCGATGAAGGTCCGCGGTTTGGCCGGCGCCGTGATCGACGCCTCGGTGCGCGACACACCGCAGATTCGCAAGCTGCAGTTCCCCGTGTTCAGCCGCGGCGTCGTGCCGTCGACGTCGATCAACCACTACCGCTTCGCCGGCAAAAACGTCCCCATAACCTGCGCCGGCGCGCGCGTGAATCCGGGAGATATCATTGTCGGCGATGAAGACGGCGTGGCCGTGGTTCCCCGTGACAAAGCCGCCGATGTGCTGAAAAAGGCGCAGGAACTCGACAACACCGAGCACACCATGATTCCGTTTATCGAGAAGTTCAAGTCGATCAAAGAGGCTGTGGCGAAGTTCGGCCGGATCTAGCGCCGGCTAACGATTCTCCAGATCGTCGAGCCGCTGGTCGTGACTGATGACGATGTTGCCCAGGCGGTTCATGGTGTCCATGAGCTGCGCAACACGTCGTTCATTATCTGTGTGGAGGCTTGTCAGCAGCTCGACACTCTGCGCGAGAGCTTCCTGTCGTTCCTGAAGGCGGCGGTCAGCGGCAGCGAGCTGCTCGATCGCAGCTTCGATGCGGTCGAGGCGGTTGACATTCGGGGGCATCCCGTTCTCAGCCATTTCACTCTCAGGATAGCTTACCCGCGCCCCGCAGCGTCACCCACCACGACGCCGCCATATAGAACGCCGGGAAGTACAATGACGCCGGAACCACTCCCCGATAGCCTGCGCAGGCGGCCACCAGCATCAGCGTCCACGGCGCGGCCAGCACGATCGTCACCCGGTTCAACGCGCCCGCCTGGCTGGGGTAGAGGTATCTCGACGGTACGAATGTCAGGATCGCCAGGACCGTAATGAGAGGAATCGCGACCGTCCCCGGCAGCTTCAGAAAGTAGCAATAGAAGGCCACGATGTTCCAGTACGACGGAAAGCCCACGAAGTATCCGTCCGCCGTCTTCGCCTCCCTGCGGCAGAAGCCGTACGCGCTCGCCAGCAGCGGAAATACCAGGCATTTCCCGGGCGCCAGCCCCGCCCGCCACATCAGCAGCAGCGGCAGGCTCGTGTAGGTCTGAAAGTCGATAATATCGTCGAGCCGCCGTCCGTCGAACCCGGGGAGCACCTTACCGACCCGCGCCCATCGCGCCAGCGACCCATCGACCGCGTCGATCACCGTCGCCAGCAGCATCAGCGCGAACGCCCCGCGAAACGCCGCGTCGCCCCCCTCCACAATCAGCGCGGCCATCCCGGCCGCCGCCACGAGCCCGAGCGCCGTAAACAAATGCACGCACCATGCAAAGAATCGCGCGTTCACGCTTTCATCATCTCGGCTTCGTACACATTTGCCAACTGCCGCGACCGGTTCAGGCGGGCCGTCAACCGGGAAACCACCGGCAGCAGGATCATACCCGCGGCCGCGGCGAGAGTCTTATAGGGGAACAGCATCGCGCCCGTCGCCGGATCGTACCAGTCCGCGGGATGCGCGGTGAGGAGCTCCGGATAGTGGATCAGCGGCTTGATACCCAGCAGCGGCTCTCCGCCCCCGGCGCGCAACACCAGCGAGACGGCAAACGCGGCCATCGATCCGATCCGGTTCGCCTGCGGGTCGAACAGGGCATAGACAAGCTGCGGGAACAGCAGCACGAAGACCAGATCGCTGGTGAAGAACCATAGCGCCTGCACGCTCTGCACCTTCAACGCCATGAGCAGCGCGCCTCCACCGAGCACGGCCACCGACACCCGAATCAACAGCGTGATTCGCGCGCCCGAAAGATCGGGAGAGAGCAGCCGCTTACAGCAATTCCAGCTGAACATCGACGCCGCCGACAGCACGGACGCGCTGAAACTCGACGTCACCGCCCCCACGATCGCCAGCAGTCCGAGCAAGGCGACCCACGCCGGCGCCGTCTGCTTGAGCATCAGCGGCAGCACTGAAGAGGCATTGTCGATAGAACGCCCGCCGGCCGCAGCTGCCATCCCGATCAGCAGCGGCGGAATCACGAACGCCGCCGTCAGCAGACCGGAATAAATCGACATTCGCTGCGCGTCCCCCGAGTCGCGGCACGACAGCACCCGCTGGAAGTAGCAATTCCAGGGGATGCCGCCGAACACCAGCATCGCCGCGACATCCCACCAGGCGAGCCCGCCCGGCGTAAGACGGAACGGCTCGACGATCGCCTTGGCGTGCGGGTAGGCGCGAAGCGTCGCGCCCAACCCTCCGCTTGCCCCGAGGACGAACGGCAGTGCGATGGCGAGCCCGATGGCGACGATCGCCAGTTGAAACGCGTCGGTGTACGCGACGGACCAGAGGCCGCCCACCATCGTGTAGATGGTGACCACTAGCGCTGCCAGCAGGATGGCGCTCGTCAGGCGGATTCCGAGAATCACGTCGAAGCTCGATCCGATCGCCACCAACAGCTCCGCGCTCCAGAACACCTCCGCCAGCATCGCGGGCACGAACAGGACCGCCGCCCATTGTTTTCCGAAGCGCGATTCGAACGGATCGATCAGTGTGTGGAAACCGTGCCGCCGCATGCGCCGGGCGAAGAACACGCCGCCCAGAATCAGGCTGACGCCGAAACACAGCCCGCCCTGCAGCCCCGACGCGATATTGCTTTTGAACGCCCCTTCCGCCGTGCCCAGAAGATACCCGCCGTCGACCCAGGTGGCCGTCATGGTGAGCAGCGCCATCCACTGCGGCATCGACCGTCCCGCGACGATCATATCCGACGCCGATCCGGCCCTCACCTTCCGCGCCGCAACCAGGCCGACGACGAGGAACGCCGCCAGGATCAGCACGAAAAAGAGCATGTGTGATTGTACGCCAGGACCGCCTATAGCGCGCCCTGCACCGCCGCCAGCAGATCGGTTTCGGATAGGAAGCCCTGAAACCGCTTGACCTCTTTTCCCTTACGGTCGAACACAACCGTCACGGGCAAGCCGTCCTCGGTCTTGAATTCCTTGGCCAGCGCATCGTTTCCCAGCGCGACCGTGTATGCCATCGGGTGCTTCTCCAGGAAGGGCTTGACCCGCGCCGCGCCCTCTTCGTCCATCGAAACGCCCACCACCGTCACGCCCTTCGCCGCGAATTCGCGATGCAGCTGATTGAAACTCGGAATCTCTTGAATGCACGGCACGCACCACGTCGCCCAGAAGTTCACCACCGCGACCTTCCCCGCCAGATCGACCGGCTTCCCGTCCAACCCGGTCAATGACAGCGCGCCGCCCTCTGGCGCCTTGGCTTCTGTCCCCGATCCCGCGCCTTTGCGCACGAACGCCAGAAACTCCGCCGGATCCTTCGTCAACCCGGGAAACGTCGCGATCACCTTCTCGTCGGCGTCGAGAATCGCATAGAACGGCTCCGCGACCGTGTTGAACTTCGCCAGTTCGAGCTTCTGATTCTCTTCCGATGCCGCATCCGTCCCGTCCCCATATAGGTCCACCAGAATGAAGCCCTGCATCGCCGCCGCGATCTCCGGCCGCGTGAACATGTTGGCCTTCATCCAATGGCAGTTGGCGCAGGCATAGCCCGTGAAGTTGACGAACACGAGTTTGCCCTCGCGCCGCGCCCGGTCGAGCGCCTCGCGATACTGATCCTTCAGCCAGACCAGCCCGCCCGTTCCCGGCGCTCCGCCTTCGCCGCTCGCCACCGGCACGTACGCGTCGAGATCGCCCAGCCGCCCGCCCGCCATGCCGGGGAAGAGGCTGATCGCGAACACCAGAAACGCGATCCCCATCAGCAATCGCCCGATCCCCACGCGGTCCTCCGGCTTGATCCCTTCCAGCCGCAGAAACCCCAACAGGTACAGTCCCGCCATCGCGAAGAGCACGATCCAGGCTGCGAGGAAGCGCTCGCGCGTGAGAAAGCCCCACCGCAGCACCTGGTCCAGGCTCGACAGGTATTTCAGGCTCGCCGCCAGAATGACGAACCCCATCACCACCTTGACTCGCGACATCCAGCCGCCGCTGCGCGGCAAACGCTTCAGGTACGACGGAAACAGGGCCAGCAGGAAGAACGGCAATGCCAGGCCCGTCGCGAACGTCACCATCCCGAACAGCGGGCGCGTCCCGCCGCCCGACACCGACGCCGCCAGCAGCGTCCCCACGAACGGCCCCACGCACGCGAACGACGCCAGGGAAAACGTCAGGCCCATCAGCAGCGTCCCGGCAAATCCGCCTTTGTCCGATGATTGATTCAGCCTGGTCAGGATCGACGACGGAATCGTGATTTCGAAAGCCCCCAGCAGGCTCAATCCGAATACGATGAAGAGCGCCGAGATGAACCCGTTGACCCACGGATTCGACCCGAGCTGCACCACCCCAAACGGCCCGAGCACCGCCGTGATCAGCAGCCCGAGGCCGGAGAACAGCACGATGATGCCGAGACAGAACACCACCGCCTGCGCCACTCCGTCGCCGCGTGCGCCCGATTGCCGGTTCAGGAAGTACGACATCGTGATGGGGATCATCGGAAAAACGCACGGCGTAAACAGCGAAGCCAGCCCGAACCCGAAAGCCACCAGCAGAAACGCGCCGAGCCCCTGCTCCTGCGCCGCTCCCGCGCCCGCGCCAGCGGGCGGCTTCGCTTCGGAATATCCCGGGGGAATGACGATGGCCGCTGCCGGACCCGCCGCCAGCGGCACGCTCCCGGACCACCGCGACGGCACGCACTGTTTGTCGTTGCAAGTCTGGTAGCGGGCCTTGATGTCGAGCGCCGTCGGCGCGGCCTGCTTCAACGCCACTTCGAGCAGGAACGTGACATCGCCTTCGAAGGTCTCGGTCTCGGCGCTGAAATTCGGATCGAACGCCTTCTTGGGAGCGGGTTGGAAGACGCGCACACGCCCCGCCGCCGCATCGGGTCCGATTTGAAAGGAGGTGGGAATCCCCGCCGGGGAGGATGCGGAGTATAGATGCCAGCCGGGTTCGACCTTCCCCGCCGCGCGCAACAGGACCTTGCCGCCGCCGGCCGCATCCGCCGTCACGGTCCAGGCGACGTGCGACACCTGTGCGAACGCCGAGCCCGCGCACCACAGCGCCAGTATTGCTCTCATGACATCTCCTCCCGATTGTCCTGCACGTGTTTGACGATTCGGAAGCCCGGGAGATTCGCGCTTCTACTCCGCCTTTGCCGGAATTCGATCCTGTCCCGCCGCCTTGATCTCTTCTTCGATCCGTTGGCTGACGCGGCACTCCGCGAACTCCTTCGCCACGCGAATCGCGTTCTTGATCGCATTGGCGTTGGACCGCCCGTGGCAGATGATGCACACGCCCCGCACTCCAAGCAGCGGCCCCCCGCCATACTCCGAGTAATCGACGCGCTTCTTGAAGTCCAGAAAGGCGCTCTTTGCCAGAACGTAGCCGATCTTGCCCGATATCGTGGCCTCGAGCGACTCCCGCAGGAGGTGCCGCACCATTTCCACGAGGCCTTCACTCACCTTCAGTGCGACATTGCCGATGAAGCCGTCGCACACGATCACGTCCACCTCGCCGCCGTAGATATCCCGCCCTTCGACGTTGCCGACGAAATTGAGGCTGAGATTCTTCATCAGCGGCGCCGCGGCGCGCGTGACTTCGTTGCCCTTATGGTCCTCTTCGCCGATCGATAGCAGGCCGACCCGAGGTCTCGGACGCCCCAGAATGATGCGGGAATAGATCTCCCCCATCACCGCGAACTGCGCCAGCATGCGCGGCGAACAGTCGACGTTCGCGCCCACGTCCACCACCACCACCGGCGAGCCCTTCACGATCGTCGGAAAGGCGCCGGCCAGCGCCGGACGGTCGACCCCCGGCACCACCCCCTGCACCATCTTGGCGGTTGCCATGACCGCGCCGGTGTTGCCCGCCGACACGAACCCCTGCGCCACTCCGTCGCGCACCAGCCGCGAGGCCACCCGCATGGAACTGTCGCGCTTCGTGCGGACGGCGCGCGCCGCGCTGTCGTCCATCGTGATGCGCTCGCTGGCGTGAACCACCTCGATCGGAAGATCGCGGCGGTCGTCGTATTGCTCGAGCTCCCGCCGGACCACGTCCTGCTGGCCCACCAGGATCACCTTCACACCCAGATTCCTGGCGGCTCGGACCGCCCCTTCGACTTCCGCCGTCGGGGCATGGTCTCCGCCCATTGCATCTACGGCAATGGTCAGCATGTCTGGCAGATATTACTCCTGCGCGACTTCGACGACTTCGCGGCCCTTATACTGCCCGCAGTGCGGGCAGACGCGATGCGGCAGCTTCGGCTCGTGGCAGTTCGGGCATTCCGACAGCCCCGACGCCTTCAGCGCATCGTGCGCGCGGCGCGTGCTCGTCCGCTTATGGGAATGTCTGCGTTTCGGATTCGGCATTTCTCAAAAACCTCTAAAAAATCGTTTACTGCTTGATCTCGATCTTGCGGAGCGCGGCGCTCCAGCGATCGTCATGGCTTTCCAGCCGGCAATCGCACCCACCTTCGTTCCGGTTCTTGCCGCAGACGGGGCAGATGCCTTTACAGACCTCGCTGCAAACCCGCTGCATCGGCAGGGCCAGCAAAACCTGCTCCCGCAGGATATCTTCCAGCTCCATGCCGCCATCTTCATAAAACCCGATCTCGGCCTCGCCTTCGTCGATCTTGACTTCATCCTCGCCGCGAAGCTGCGAAACCGGCCGGTAAAACAAATCGAAGCCGTTGTCCAGGGCGAAACGCGCGCCGCCGAGGCAGCGGTCGCACTGCGCGGCCATTTCCACCGCGAACTGTCCCTGCACTCTCATTTGCCCGTCGGAATGAGCCAGCAACTCGGCCACACCCTTCGCGGCAAGCGGGGAAGCCTGCTCGATATCTTCCCCCGTAAAATCAATCTGCCCCGGCTGGAAAGTTTCGTCGAAACGAATCTTCCGCAGCTCCATCTCTTTGACGCTAAGGAACATAAAGGCACACCTGGATTGTCGGGCAGAATCTTTTCCAGTATACCATCGCGCAGGGCAGGCCTGCCGGAACTACCTCCCGCCGCGTCCCGCCGTGTCGCTCGACGGCGGCACGATGCCCTTGGTGCGAAGATACAGTGCGCCATACCCGTACTCTTCGCTGTTATGCACGGTGGTCATATACGCCAGCGACCCCAGCCGCGACCGTTGTCCCCGCCCCGCCGCGATCATCTGGAACGCGTTCGAGTCGTTGGTCGCATCCCAGGCCGTGTCGCACTCCTGGAACGACGCCTTCAACGCCGCGACGATATCGTCCTTCGCCGTCTTCGTGCCCGCGTCGGTCGATTTCGCCTGCCCGCTGTTGATCGCGGTGCAGGTGCGCATCTGCGCATCGGCAATGTGAACCATCAACGCTCCGAACGTCCGGATCTCGGCTACCGGCTTGTACTCGTAGTTCTCCGCCGGCATTTTCTCCGCCATCTTGATCAGATTGTTCTTCACCTGCGTGTAATTCTGCTTGAACTCGGCGATGGTCGGGTTTCCAGCGGGCGCCTGCCCCCACAGTCCGGCGGCGGTCGAAAGGCAAAGCAACGTCAACGTGGCGGTTTTCATATCGATAGTCTCCTGCGACATCTTATCGCGATTGCCGCCGGGCGGCCTCCACTTCCGCGATCTCCGCTTCGCTCAGGCGGAATTCGAGCGCCCCCAGTACTCCCCGCGCCTGCTCGGCCGACCGCATACCGACGATCGCCGCCGTCACCGCCGGATGCCGCAACGTCCACGCGATGGCCGCCTCGCCGGCGCTTCGCCCGTGGCGCTGCCCGATCGCGCCCATCGCAGCGGCCAACTCCAGGTTGCGGCTCAATTGCGGCTCCTGGAATGCCGGCGCGCGTTTGCGGAAATCGTCGTCCGGGAACGCCGCCACCCGCTCTTTCGTCATCTTGCCCGTGAGCAGCCCCGACTTCATGGGCGAGTACACAATCACGCCGATGTTGTGCTGCTGGCAGTACGGCAGAATCTCCTCCTCCACTTCCGGCGAGACCGCCGAGTACGGCGGCTGCAGCGAAGTGATCGGCGCAATCGGCCGCACGCGCTCCATCTGCTTCACATTGAAGTTGGAGAGCCCGATGTAGCGGACTTTGCCTTCCTCTTTCAACTTCGCGAGCGCGCTCCACCCTTCCTCAATGTCCTCTTCCGGCTCCGGCCAGTGGATCTGGTACAGGTCGATCGTGTCCACCTTGAGCCGGCGCAGGCTGTTCTCGCATTCGCGGCGGATCGAATCCGCCTTCAGGCTCTTGTAAATCTGCCGGTTCGCGTCCCAGTTGCGCTCGCATTTCGTGAAAACGTATGGCCGGTTCCGCCGGCCTTCCAGCGCGCGCGCCACCACTTCCTCCGAGTGGCCCAGACCATATACGGCCGCCGTATCGATCCAGTTGACGCCGCCATCGAGCGCCGTCCGGATGGCGGCAATCGACTCGTCGTCGTCCTGTGGACCCCATGCGAATGCCCAGCCGGATCCTCCGATCGCCCATGCGCCCACGCCGATCGGCGTCAGATCCATGTCGCTGTTTCCCAGACGTCTCTTCTGCATCTCCTCTACAATATCGAACGTTGCCTCTCTCCGACAAAAATGCCGTGGTAATCGGCGGCGGCCCCAACGGATTGTCGGCCGCCATCCTGCTGGCGCGCGCCGGCTATGCCGTAACCTTGCATGAGGCCGCGTCCTGCGTCGGCGGCGGCGCGCGCTCGGAGGAGTTGACGTTGCCGGGATTCGTGCACGATGTCTGCTCCGCTGTCCACCCAATGGCAGTCTCGTCCCCCTGCTTCGACGATTTTCCGTTGCAGCAGCATGGCCTTCAGTGGATTCATCCCGACGCCCCTCTGGCGCACCCCATGGACGATGGCTCGGCCGTCATGCTGGAGCGCTCCCTCTCGGACACAGCCGGCAACCTCGGACCCGACGGCCCCCGCTGGATGCGTTTCTTCGGGCCGCTCGTGAAAGCCTGGCCCGAGTTGCGCAGCGACGTGCTCGGACCGCTCCTGCGCGTGCCGCGACACCTTCTGCCGATGGCGCGCTTCGGTCTCGGCGCCCTCCTCCCCGCGGCGTCCCTGGCTCGCGCCGTCTTTCGCGGACCGCGCGCGCGGGCGCTGTTCGCCGGCGTCGCCGCCCATTCCATCATGCCCCTCGACGCGCCCGCCAGCGCCGGCGTTGGCATCGCGCTCACCACCACCGGGCATGCCTTCGGTTGGCCTGTCGCGCGCGGAGGGTCGCAGTCGATCGCCGACGCGCTGGCCGGCTGTCTGCGCGCGCTCGGGGGCGAGATCCGCACGGGCTCCAAAATCAGCCGCCTTCCGCAGGCCGGTCTCGTCATGTGCGACCTCACCCCGCGGCAATTGCTCGACTTCGCCGGAGCCCCCTGGCCGGAGAGCTTTCGCCGTTCGCTGGCAAATTTCCGGTACGGACCGGGCGTCTTCAAGCTCGACTGGGCGCTTGACGGTCCGATCCCCTGGCGCGCCCCGGAATGCGCCCGCGCCGCCACCGTCCACCTCGGCGGCACGTTGGAAGAGATCGCCACCTGGGAAAAGCGTTGGACCGGCAAGCCCTTCGTCCTGCTGGCCCAGCCCAGTCTCTTTGACCCCACGCGCGCGCCGGCCGGCAAACACACCGCATGGGCCTACTGTCACGTGCGCAACGGGTCAACCCAGGATATGACGCGAGCCATCGAAGACCAGGTGGAGCGTTTCGCGCCCGGCTTCCGGCAGCGTATCCTCGCGCGCCACACCCTCGCGCCCGCCGATCTGGAGCGGCGGAATGCGAATCTCGTCGGAGGCGATATCGCCGGCGGCGCGATCAATCTCCGCCAGCTTTTCTTTCGCCCCACCCGCCATATCTATCGAACCCCGCTCCCAAACGTGTATCTCTGTTCCGCCTCGACCCCACCCGGCGCCGGCGTGCACGGCATGTGCGGCTACAACGCCGCAAAAACCGCCCTCGGCGAATGAATGCCGCCTCCGCGATCGTGTAGGGCGGTTCGGCCGATTTCCGCCTAAAATGAAACAATGGGGGATGTGCCATGAAGTATTGCCTGGTGTTCCTCGCCTTTTCCTGCTGCGCCGCGCAGGACACGGCTGTCGTGGAAGGCGTCGCCTTCAACCGCGTCACGCATGCCGGCTTGGGGGGCGTAACCGTCAGACTCACGACCGCCGGCCACCCCGAGAACCCCCTGTACGAAACACGCACCGATCTCACGGGCGCCTTCCGGATCGAAGGCGTTCCTCCGGGCGTTTACGCGCCGGCCTTCGACGTCCCGGCGGGCTTCTTTCCTCCGATGCCGTCCGACCCGGCCAGCAAGCCCTTCCGTGTGGCGGCGGGAGCGGGCTCCGCCAAACTGGACGTGCCGATCGTGCCGATGGGCAAACTGCGCGGGCGGGTGCTCGACCCTGAGGGACACCCTGTCGCGAACGTCCGCGTCGAAATCTTCCGCGTGCATGGCTCAAGCGGACATTTCCTGACGACCGATGGCGAGGGCCGATTCCATGAGGAGAACATCGTCCCGGGCGCCTATCGCATCCGCGCCCGCCCGGTGCTTGCGGGAACGCCCCTCGGGCGCAAGCCGGAGAGCATCACGCCGCTCTCGCCGAAACCGCCCGAGGGCGATCGCTGGATATGGGCTCCCACCTACTTCCCGAATGCCATCGACCTTGCTGCCGCGCAATCGATCTTCGTGCGCGAAGGGATGGACCTGGATGGATTCGATATCCGCCTCCGCGCCGCTCCCGTGTTTCGCCTGCGCGGCGTGGCCCGGGACGACGACGGCAAGCCGGCAAGCGGCGCCGCCGTCCGCCTGCTCTCGGAGATCGGGTGGGGCGCCGCCGAAGCGGAGGTCAAGGCCGGCGCGGATGGATCCTTCGAGTTCCCCAACGTGCGCGCTGGGGAGTGGCGATTGGAGGCCGAAGCCGCGCGCGGCGGCGTGAGTTGGAAGGGCTTCGCTGAATTGACAATGCCGAAACGGGACCTCGAGGACGTGGTCTTGCGCATCAGCCAGCCGTTCCACCTGGACGCCCTTGTCGACGGCCTGCCGCCGGAGAGCCGCGCCTCGGGGTTGCTCTTCACCGCCCACGGTGACACCGAAGCGCTCACGGCATCGCTCGAGAAAGGCCGCCTGCCGTTCGACGGTCTCTACCCGGGCCGATACCTCCCCGACATCTGGCTCACTTCACCGAGACCCGTCTATTACCTCAAGCGCATTCTGCTCGGGGAGCGCGACGTGACCGGCCGCGATATCGAGCTGACGGCCGCTTCGCCACCCCTGCGCTACCAGTTTGCGGAGAACGCTGCCCGGGCAAGCGGAGACGTCGCGGACGGCGCGGGCGTCAAGGTCGTGATGATCGAGACGGACCCTGAGGTGTTCGTGCCCGGTTCTTCCCTCCGCGTCGCCGTGGCCGACGCCGAAGGCCGCTTCACGCTCGACGGTCTACGCCCTGGCGCCTGGTACGCGTTCGCATTTGCCACGTTCGACAACATGAACGTCGCCGCCATTCGGGATCGCGTCTTCCAGGGCGGCCTGTCGCGGTCGGCGGAGACGATTCACCTGAAGGAAGGCGAAGCGGCGTCACTGCATCTGAAGATTTCGCCTTGGGCGGAGTAGCCGTTCACAAAAAAGTGAGAACTGGATTTGCCCGCGAATCAGCAACTTAACGGACAGCCATGTCCGGAACCCGATTCCGCCGTGCTAGATTCCTGATTGAAAAGAGCTGCTCGCCGGCCGAGAAGCAGCCGTTCCGGGGCCGCGTTCCGATCCAGAGTTCTCGAGACACGCGATCGGGCTCAAACGCAGGCGCAACGTTCTTGGGCCGCCATAGAGGCTTGCACTCCGCCATGAGTGGAGCCAAGGAGCGCTCCTTGCAGTCCCGGCTCATACGAGCCGGATAAAATGGCATCATCCCCCGATAAGCCATCCTGAATCCATAGGAGGCTTGTCCTTGGCCCTCATCGTCCACGCGACATCTCTATACCAGACATCCATCGACAAGCTCCAGGTTCACACGGGCTACCATAGGGTAGCCATGGTCGAAACTATCGAGTGGACCGGGGCTGGCGTCGTCATGATCGATCAGACGCGCCTGCCTCTTGACGAAACGTATGTCACGTGCCGCAATTACGAGGAGGTAGCCACCGCCATCCGCGACATGATTATTCGCGGCGCTCCGGCCATTGGAGTCGCCGCGGCCATGGGAGTCGCGCTGGGCGTGCTGCATGCCGATCCCGCCGGCCTCGACCGGCAGTTCGAAACCATTTGCGACACGCTGGCGGGCACGCGGCCCACGGCGGTCAACCTGTTCTGGGCGATCGACCGCATGAAGCGCCTGTACGCCGGTCTGCGCGGCCAGCCCATCGACGCCATCCGGACGCGGCTGGTCGACGAGGCAAAACTGGTTCGCGAGGAGGATATCGCGATCAACCGCGCCATCGGCCGGCACGGGGCTCCGCTGGTGCCCGACCATCGCACTGTGCTGACGCACTGCAACGCGGGCGCGCTCGCCACGGCGGGATACGGCACGGCGCTCGGAGTCATTCGCGCCGCCATCGAAGCGGGCAAGCAGATCGACGTTTTCGCCGACGAAACCCGGCCGTTCCTGCAGGGCGCGCGCCTGACCGTCTGGGAACTGCAACAGGACCACATTCCCACCACCCTCATCACCGACAATATGGCGGGCCATTTCATGAAAGCCGGGCGTATCGGCTGTGTGGTGGTGGGCGCGGACCGCATCGCCGCCAACGGCGACGTCGCCAACAAGGTGGGAACGTATTCGGTCGCGGTGTTGGCCAAAGAGAACGGCGTGCCATTCTTCGTCGCCGCGCCGATTTCGACGCTCGACCTGACGCTCACCTCGGGCGAACAGATCCCCATCGAGCAGCGCGCCGCCGCCGAAGTCACCCACGTCTTCGGGCACGCGGTCGCCCCCGCCGGGACCACCGTCGAGAATCCCGCGTTCGACGTCACCCCGTCGCGGTACGTCACCGCGATTATCACGGAGCGCGGCGTGGCGCGCGCCCCCTTCGAGGAGTCGCTGCGCGCTTTGGCCGCGGGCGCCGCATGTTAACGTGAAAGAAAATGCGAATCGTTCTCACCACGCTGCTCTGTGCCCTTGCCTTGTCCGCCGCCGAACCCGGCCAACGCGCCCCGGGCTTCGCGCTCATGGACTCGAAGGGGGACCTGCACGACCTCTACGACTATCGCGGCAAGCCCGTGATCGTGGAGTTCATGCAGACCACCTGCCCGCACTGCGCCGCGTTCGCCTCGACTCTGGAGAGGGTGCTGGCCAAGTATGGAAATAAGATCGCGATCGTGGCCGTCGCCAATCCGCCCGACAGTCCGAACTCCGTGGTTTCCTTCATCAAAGGGCACAATATCCAATACCCCGTGGTCTTCGATATGGGACAAGCGGCCTATTCGTACGTCCGCAAGCAGCAGTTCGAACTGCCGCAGGTCTACCTGATCGACCCCAACGGAATCATCTTCAATCATTACGGCTACAGCGCGCTGACGAAAGACATTTTCGAGGGCAACGGACTGATCAACGAAATCGAGCGCATGCTGGTCCCGTTTACTCCGAAAGCGGCCCCCAAGAAGTAGGACCAGGCCCCACCACCCCTGAGTGGTTTTACGTTACTCTGGAAGCATATGAGACCTGTCGCGGTGATCGGCGCCGGGAAAACTCCGTTCGGCGTGTTTCCCGGCCGGGACCTCCGCTCGCTGGCGGTAGCGGCCGGGGAGAAGTGCCTGCGCGATGCGCGCGTGGCGCCGGCGCAAGTCCAGTCGTTCTACCTCGGCAACTTCTCGGGTCCCGCCTTCGTGGGACAGAATCATCTCGCACCCTACGTATCCACCGCGTTGCACATCTACGATGTTCCGGCGACGCGGATTGAGGCGGCCTGCGCTTCGAGCGGGTCGGCATTTTTCCATGCGTGGGCGGAAGTCGCCGCCGGGATTAACGACATCGTGATGGTGGCCGGGGTGGAGAAGATGACGTCGCAGACCACCGCGCGCACCAGCGAGATTCTGGCGGAGGCCGGCGATTGCTCGGGCGAGATGCGCGCCGGCAATACCTTCGCGTCGCTGTTCGCGATGATCGCGCGCCGTCACATGCACGACTTCGGGACGAAGCGGGAGCATCTCGCCTCGGTCGCGGTGAAGAATCATGCGAACGGGGCCTTGAACCCCGACGCGCACATGCGCAAGCGGATCACGCTGGAACAGGCGATGAACGGGAAGCCGATCGCCGATCCGCTGACGATCTACGATTGCTCGCTGATCAGCGACGGCGCGGCGGCCGTGATCCTGGCGCCGCTGGAGCGCGCCGCCGAATTCACGGACCGGCCGGTGCGCGTGCTCGGCATCGCGCAGGCGTCGGACTTCGTGGCGCTCGATCAGAAACCGGATATCACGACGTTTCCCGCGGTGCGCCGCGCCGGCGAGCGCGCCTATCGGATGGCGGGGCTCGGCCCGGACGACATTCAATTCGCCGAATTGCACGACTGCTTCACGATCGCCGAGATTGTCGCCAGCGAGGATCTCGGATTTTGCAAACGCGGAGACGGCGGCCCGTACGCCTACGAGGGGTGCTCGGCGATCGCGGGCCCGCGTCCGATCAACACCAGCGGGGGGCTGAAAGCCAAGGGCCACCCGGTGGGCGCGACCGGCGTGGCGCAGATCTGCGACCTGATGCTGCAAATCCGCGGCGAGGCAGGCGAGCGGCAGATCGCGCGTAACCGGATCGGGCTGGCCGAGAACCTGGGCGGCTCCGGAGCGACGTGCGTGGTCACGATCCTGGGGGCGGCATGAGAAACGGCATCGTGTACACCGAAACGGTGATCTACTCCGCGCCGGAGGCCTTCACCAAAGATGCGCCGTATCAAACGGCGATCGTCACCCTGGACGAGGGCGGCCGCGTCACCGGCCGCATTCAGGGGGAACGCGTGGCCATCGACGACCGCGTGGTCGAGATCGAAGCGCGCCACGGCGTCCCCTATTTCACGAAAGCGTAATTCCCATGAAACTGGCAGAACGAATGAGTCGCATCGGGGTCGAGTCGGCCTTCGATGTGTTGGTCAAGGCCCGCGCGCTGGAGGCGCAGGGCCGCAGCGTGGTGCACCTGGAAATCGGCGAGCCCGATTTTCCCACGCCGGCGCACATCGTCGAAGCGGCCAAAGAGGCGCTCGACGGCGGCTGGACGCATTACGGCCCGACACAGGGCCTTCCCGAGCTGAGGGAGACGATCGCAAGCTACGTTTCGCGGACGCGCGGGATCCACGTGGGGCCGGAGCATGTTTCGGTGGTGCCGGGCGGCAAGCCCATCATCTTTTTCCCCATGCTCGCGCTGCTCGAGCCGGGCGATGAAGTCATTTTTCCGGATCCCGGCTTTCCGATCTACGAATCGATGATCCGGTTCCTCGGCGCGACGCCCGTGCCGATGCCGCTCGAAGAGAGCCGCGGCTTCTCCTTCGATCTGGACCTGTTCCGCGACCGCCTCAGCGATCGCACCAAGATGGTGATTCTGAACTCGCCGCAGAATCCCACCGGCGGCGTAATCCCGCGGGAGGATCTGCGGGTGCTCGCCGAATTGCTGCGCGAGCGCGATGTGATCGTGCTGAGCGACGAGATCTACTCACGGATTTACTATGGCAGCGAGGCGCCCACGTCGATTACGAGCTTCCCGGGCATGCTGGAAAAGACCATCATCCTGGACGGCTTCTCAAAGACGTACGCGATGACCGGCTGGCGCATGGGATACGGCGTGATGCCCGTATGGCTTGTGGACGCGGTGAACAAGCTGATGGTGAATTCGAATTCGTGCACCGCGAGCTTCACGCAGCGCGCCGGAATCGCCGCGCTCACCGGGCCGCAGGACTGCGTCGAGCAGATGGTGGCGGAGTTCCGCCGCCGCCGCGACGCGATCTGCGCCGGCCTCAACCGGGTCCCCGGCTTCCGCTGCGCGGTTCCCGGCGGCGCCTTCTATGCCTTTGCCAACGTGACCGGCACGGGAATGAGCTCGAAGGAGCTTGCCGATCTGCTGCTGTACGAAGCTGGAGTGTCATGCCTGAACGGCGGCGCCTTCGGCGGGTACGGCGACGGCTACATCCGTTTCAGCTACGCCAATTCGCTGGCGAACCTGGAGGAGGCGGTGCGGCGGATCCAAAAGGTCGCGCACCGGTGGGAAGCGGTCGCGGTCCGGTAGCGCGCGACCTCCTCGCGATTACCAGTTGGTGATGGAGCCGTCGGGGCGAAAGTAGGTTTGCGCCCGGGCGGTCACGCGCTGGGTGTACTCGGCCACCTGCTTCAACTGCGTCATATCGAGCTCCACTCCGAGGCCCGGGCGGTCGTTCGGGTAGAGCTTGCCCTCCTTGAAATCGAGACCGACGGGCATGTGCGGGATGGTGCGGCCGCCGTAGTTGTATTCCATCAGCACCGGACCTGGGAAGGTGCCGAGGGTGTGCACCAGCGCGGCGGTGGAAATGGGGCCGGTGAAGTGCGGCACGATGGCCACGAAGTGGGTCTCGCAGATCGCGGCGATTTTGAGCATCTCGGTGATGCCGCCGACGTTGGGCAGCGTCGCGCGCATCCAATCGATATCGTGGTGTTCCACGAGCTTATTGAAGTCCCAGCGATTGCCCCACTCTTCGCCGGCGGCCAGCGGGACGCTGACTTTCTGCCGCAGGATCGGCAGGTCCTCGTTGAACGCCTCGGCGCGCACGGGGTCCTCGACAAAGAGCGGCGCGTAATCCTTGATCATCTCGCAGCCGCGGATGGCGTCCGCGAGGTCGAACCGCTGGTGGAAATCGACGCACCAATCGCCGTTCTTGCCTACGCCTTCGCGAGCCTGCGCGCAGTCCTCGGCGAGTTTGTGGACGCGCTCGCGGACGTTGAAGAGCCCATTGGCGGGCGTGTCGGCGGCGCCCATGCGGAAGGCGCGATAGCCCGCCGCGACCGTGAGCTGCGCGCGCTCCTTGACGCTCATGCCCTGCCGGACGCCCGGAATCGATCCGGACGTGTTGTAGCACTCGCAAAAATTGCGCACCATGCCGCCGAGCACCGCGTGAACGGGCAGACCGAGCGCCTTGCCGCGAATATCCCAGAGCGCGAGATCGATGGCGCCGAGCGCGTGCATCTTCTCCCGACCCGGCGGGTAGAAAAAGGCGCGGAGCATATCCTGCCAGAGGTGCTCGATGCGGCTCGGGTCCTGCCCGATGATGCGGCCGGCGCACTGCACCAGCAGATCGGGCGTGCCGCCCTCGCCGATGCCGGTGATGCCGGCGTCGGTTTCGACGGTGACCACCATGTCGCTCTGGTTGAAGAGCGGGTTCGGGTTCTGCGGCGACCAGACGCGAACGCGCGTCACCTTCATTTTCGGAATCGCGGCGGCGGCGGGAAGCGGCGCGGCTGCGGTCGCGGCGGAGGCGGCGAGAGCGGAGCGGAAGAAGGATCGGCGATTCATGTCCGCCAATTATATGACGCGCTCTCCCCAGCGTCAC
>CAZSQK010000083.1:0-36177 GCA_964608645.1 uncultured Solibacteraceae bacterium
AAATTTTGGTTTTTTTCGCTCCAGAGCAACTATAAGCCGCAGGGCTCGCCAAGAGCTCAACCCGCGGGTGGTCCTCGATGCGTAGAAACGGCGAAGACGAGGGGGCAGGGCGTGACGGGCATTTTCCGGCGAATTGTTAATTCGTTATCGATAACTTCACTGTCATCGATGGTGGAGAATTACCTTGACAGCGAGAGAGGTCCGTTATAGAGTTCTAACCGAGAACGAGGGGAGGGCTCCGCCGCCTTGGGTGTCCCGGTCCGGTCAGCGGGCGGAGTCTGGTCCGTGAGGTGACTACTTTGTTAAGCCAAAGCCTGCGCCGTCTGTGCGCGTCACTCTTGTCTGCCGCGGTTTGCTGCGGTCTATTAATGGGTCAGATGACGGTAACCGGATCTATTTCCGGCGCCGTAGTCGATCCGTCAGGGCAACCGATTGCGAACGCCAAGATCGTCCTGATCAGCGTCCGAAGCGGGGAATCCCGCAGCGCGCTGACGAACGAACTGGGCGCGTTCACGTTCAACGCCGTGCAGCCGGAAAGCTATAACCTGCGCGTGGAGCAGAGCGGATTCAAGGTTTATAGCCGCAACACTCTGGTGGTCAGCGCCAACGAACGTGTGTCGACCGGCGATATTGTCCTGCAGATCGGCGATGTGACGGAGACCATCAGCGTGGCGGGAGAAGCGGCGCAGGTGCAGACGGACAGCTCCGAACACTCGGCCACCCTCACGACGAATCAGCTTGCCAATCTAACGGCGAAGGGCCGGGAGGTGGTGTCGATGCTGCGCACGATTCCGGGGGTGCAGTATCAAGCGGATCAGGATTCGACCGGAGGCAGCTACGGAACCGGGACCCCCAACATCGCCGGGTCGTTTTCGGGCACCAACATCCTGGCGGTGGATGGCGTGGTCAGCAACGATCAGGGGACGCCGAACGTGTTCTCGAGCGTGACGACGCTGGATGCGATCGGCGAAGTCAAGGTGTTACTCAACAGCTACCAGGCGGAGTACGCCGGGAACGGCGGACCGATCGTGCAGGTGGTGACGCGGTCGGGCGGAAAGGAATTCCACGGGGGCGGCTATGGCTACATCCGCAACGACGCGTTAAACGCAAACGATTTCTTCAACAACCGCAATGGCGTGCGGCGGCCTCGCTACCGGTACAACACCTTTGGGGGAAGCCTCGGCGGGCCGATCTATCTGCCCGGGCATTGGAACCAGGCCCGGACCAAAATGTTTTTCTTCTACAACGTGGAGCAGGCGTTGATCTCCACACCCGGAGCGTTGAACTCTTACACGATGCCAACGGCGCTGGAGCGGCAGGGCGATTTCTCGCAGACGCTGGATGTGAGCGGAAAAGTCATCCCCATTACAGACACGCTCGCGGGCGCGGCGTTCCCCGGCAATGTGATCCCCAAGAACCGCTTAAATCCGAACGGCCAGGCGCTGATGAACATCCTGCCGCAGCCCAACTTTTTCAACCGGGCGATCAGCGGCGGCAATTACAACTACCAGATCCAGGAAGTGCAGAAGGATCCGAAGCGGAGCCAACTCCTCCGGCTCGACTATGTTCCCACCGAGAAGGATCGTTTCTTTGTGCGCGGCAAGACCTGGATCGCGCAGCAGCAGGGCTACGCGGTGGCCGGGGGCGCGAGCCCGGTCGGCTTTTTCGCGCAATGCTACTGCTTCACGGAAGAAGGACTGGCGATGGGCGATACACACATCTTCAGCCCCAACGTGATCATGGAAGTCAGCACCGGGATCCGCCACAACCGGGAAGCATGGTACCCGTATGGCAAGGATGAAATCAACAAGGTGCTGCGGTCCGCCATCGGATACAACCTGGGGCAATGGTATCCGAACGCCAATGCCAACGGGTACATTCCGCGTTTTTCGTTCGGCGGAGTGCCGAGCGCGCCCAACGTGAGCTATGACAATCGCCTGCTTACGGGCGGCACCGATTTCACCTTCAACTTCAGCGACAGCGTCGCCATTACGCACGGAGCGCACAACATCAAGGTAGGCTTCGACGTCTACCGTATCCGCGAATATGAGGGGGAGCAGAGCATTTTCTCCGGCACGTTCGACTTCGGCAAGAACACGCTGAACCCGCTGGAATCGAACTACGCCTTCGCCAACGCCGCGCTCGGCGTGTTCAACAGCTATACCGAGTCGAACGTCCGCTATGGCGCCAACATGCGGCAGAGCCTCGTCGAGTGGTTCGCGCAGGATAGCTGGCGCGTTAGTAAGCGCCTCAATATCGACTATGGCGTCCGCTGGACGTGGGCGGGACAAATGCATCCCCACAACGCGGGGCAGCAGTCGGTCTTCATGCGCAGCCTGTACACTGCCGGACAGGCTCCTCCGCTGTATATTCCGGTCACGCAGGGCGGTGTGAGGTATGCCCAGAATCCGTTAACCGGCGCGTTGCTGTCCGGCGCGTATGTGGGCCTCTTCGTCCCCGGCACTGGCAATCCCGCGCCCGGCGGAGCGACATCGGGCGACACCAACGTGCCAACCGGCTTCGTGAATCAGCCCGGCGTGTTGTGGGGTCCGCGTCTGGGATTCTCGCTCGACGTATTCGGCAACGGCAAGACCGCGCTACGCGGCGGGGCAGCCATTCTGTACAACCCGCGCCTCAGCAAGTGGAGCAACATGGTGAACAATCCGCCGGCGGTGCTGACGCCGATTACGTATTACGGGGACATGCGCACGTTCCTGCAGACCGGCGGTGTGCTCTCGCCCAGCAACACGCAGGGATTCAACATCAATAACAAGACGCCGGACAATTACGACATCAGCCTGGGGATCCAGCAGGATATCGGGCGCTCGATCCTGGTTGACGTTTCCTATGCCGGCGTTCTCGGGCAGCATATCCCGCAGACCCTGCAGATCAATACGGTCCCCTACGGCACGCACTTCCTGCCGCAGTACACCGGCGGCGTCACCGACAACTTCTTCCGACCGTTCCCGGGATACAACAACATCGCCTGGATCGACAATGCATACAACTCGAACTATCACGCGCTGCTGCTCAGCATTAACCGCCGCTTCAACCGCGGCCTCCAGTTCGGGTTCAGCTACACGTTTTCGAAGTTTATGGACTACACCGGCATTCCGATCTATCGTCCGCTGCGCACGTGGAGTTATGGTTTCGACGGTTCGGACCAGACGCATAATGCGGTTTTGAACCTGACCTACAATCTGCCCCATGCCAGCCGTGTTTTCAATGGCAACCGCGCCGTGAAGTGGGTGTTCGACGACTGGACACTGGCGGGAATTGCGCAGTGGGTGAGCGGCACGCCGTCATCGATCTCGTTCAGCACGGTCCAGGGCACCGACCTGACGGGGGGAGGCGATGGACAGAGGGTCAACGTCGTGGGCGATCCGAATGCGAACGGCTCGACGTTTTTCGCGTGGTTCAACCCGGCGGCGTTCGCGGTTCCCGGCAAGGGCGACTTCGGCAACGCCGCCAAGAACAGCGTGCGCAATCCGGGTGTGAACAACACAGATCTATCGCTTTCCAAGCGTTTTCCGGTGAAGAGTGAGCAGCGCTACTTCACGCTGCGATGGGAGGCCTACAACGCGTTCAACCATACGCAGTATTCGGGCATCAACACGGGCGCGCGTTTCGACCTGACCACCGGAGCGCAGGTCAACGCGCTTTTCGGACAGGTTACCTCGACACGCGCCCCACGCATTATGCAGGGATCGCTGCGGTTTACGTTTTGACGTAGCCCGGGGGTGGGGCGCTACTTTGCGCCCTTGTCTACCTTCAAATACCGGTCGAAGAACGCGATCTCGCGCGCCGCGAAATCCTTCAGCGCGGGACCCATAAATCCATGCCCCTGGCCGGCGTACCGCAGCAGGGTCACATCTTTCTTGAGCCAGCGAAGGCTGTTGTACAGTTCAAGGGATCCGAGGAAGAAGAACCCGTCGTCGTCTCCGGCTGCGAGCAACATCGGCGTCGAAACATTCTTAAGGTGATACACGGCCGATAGCTTCACATAAGTATCCGGATCGTCCCAGACATTCGCGCCGCCCTCGAACGTTGCGAGGGTTGAATCGGTCTGCAGCATGGCCGGCAAGATCCAATCCGGATACACTCCGGAAACCCAAACGGCGCAGCGGAAGCGGTCTGTCCGCGTCACGAGGTAACCCACAACTCCGCCGCCATTACTGAAGCCGTGCAGCCCGACACGCTGCGGGTCGGCTATGCCGCGCCGGACCACTTCGTCAACACCCGACAGGACATCGTCCACCAACACATCGATTCCCTTAGGGCCCTGCGCCGCCTCGTTGAAGGCCTGGTCGCGATACGGATCCATCCAGGTGTGGGGCGCACGCGCCGAGGGCCAAAATACCGCATAGCCCTGGGCCGCCCAAAGCTGATTGCCCATCATCATGCCCGCTTTGAACCCATTTGGCTGCGCAGGATATCCGTCCACGATCAGCGGGTACCGCTTGCCGGGTTCGTATCCCACGGGTTTCAGCAATACGCCTTCGAGCGTCTCACCACGGCCATTCTTCCACGCCACGACTTCCTGCCCGCCCAGTTCCCAATTGCGGATTTGGGGATTGGCGTCGAAGATCTGGCCGACCTTCCCGTCGCGCCCCGATCTGCCGAGCACCAGACCCAGGTGCGATCCGTCGCTCTGCGTCCACACGATCGCGCCATCGCGTGCGACCGAAAAGGTCTGCCGCATGGCCGCGCCATCCGTCAGTTTCTCGACCGAGCCGTCGGCCGTCCGCACGCGAAGGATGGGCCAATCGACCGCGTCCCAGGTGGAGACCGCCAGAGACTGGCTATCGGGGAGCCACTCGAACCCCGTGATGTAACGCTGCACCTTAGCGCCGGCATTCACAGTGGCGCCGCCCGCCGCCGGAATCACGAACACGGACTGCATTTGAAAATGATCGCCGCCAACGTAGGCGATCGATTTACCGTCGGGCGCCCACTTCGGCATTCGTTTGTCGCCGGCGCCGGTTGTCAAAGGCTTTTTCGCGCCACTCGCTGCATCGATCGCGTACAGGTTAAGCGGACCCGTCCAGGGATCGCGCCCCTCGCTGGAGGCGCACACAATCGTCCGTCCATCCGGGGACCAGACCGGCTCAAAGTACACGGAGTCATCGGAGGTAAACTGCCGCACCGTTTTGCTGGCGATGTCGGCTAGGAAGAGTTGATTCACCAACAGCTTGGGCAAGGGCGCCTTGCCATCGACCGTTGCCGGTTCCGACGGCTTACCGAACGCGCTTGTAAATACGCCGCTCAGCGTCCATGCGGCGGGCGTTTCGTTGGTGAGCACCAACGGCCTGCCGGCTGCCGGATCCGCGGGCTGCCAGGCGGGCGCTGCTGCCGCCGCCTTCGCGGCCGCCGATTCGGCACGCGACCCGAACACGAGCTTCTCCCCATCCGGCGACCAACTCACGCGCAGGATGTCGTTGACCGAACCGCTCTGCCGCGTTCGGGGATCCGGACTAATTCCACCCGCGACATTGGTGATTTGCGCGGTCTTTCCCGATCGCACATCGGCCACCCACAACTGCTGCGACCCCGATTGACTCGAATAAAACGCGATTCGGGCGCCATCATCCGACCACGTTGGCAGATTGCCTTTCCCGATCGCCTTCGGTGAGCTGCCAGCCCGCGCCGCGCCAATCCACACCTGTCCGGCCATGACGTACGCGATCTGTTGGCCATCCGGGGAGACCTGTAAATAGGCGATCGATTGGAGGGTCGCCAGGTCCGCCCAAGTGGGGGGCTTGGCTCCGCGCGCCGGCAGCGCGGCTCCGATCAGCAGCGTCGCGAGGGCGCCAGCGAAGAAGCGGCCCAGAAGCATGGGCGCCATGCTATCACAGGCGCGCCACGTTTCGCGGAGAGATAATCGGAGGGTGCGTATCCGTTGGCAACAGTTGCGGAGCGCGCTGTCGCGGCGTATCCGATACAAAGTGACGCGCGGCGGCGTGCTGTTCACGTTCGCCATCCTGGTGGTCGGGCTGGGGGCGATCGTGTCCGGCAATAACCTGCTGTTTCTGATCGTGGCCACGATGCTGGCGACGCTGCTGGTATCCGGACTGGTCAGCCGTCTGTGTCTCGCCGGACTGGAACTGGACTTCCAGGTGCCGGAACATGTGCCGGCGAGGAGGGCGGTTCCGGGCAAGCTATACGTGCGGAACCATAAGTGGCTGATGCCTTCGTTCTCGATCCGGATTGAAGCCATCCGCGACCCGGGGAGTCCCACGCTGCATTCCGGCGTTTACTTTCCGCTGGTTGCCGCCGGAGCGACGGTGGACGAGACCGTGGAAGCGCGGTTTCCTAAGCGCGGGGCGTATCGGCATAACAGCTTCGCGTTCTCGACGTCGTTCCCGTTCGGCTTTCTGGAGAAGACGGCGCGGGTGACGCTGAGCAAGGAGATGATCGTTTACCCGTCGATCGACGCGCAACCGGGGATGGAAGATCTGTTGGCGGGGATCGCGGGCGAGATCGAGACGCACTATCGCGGGTTGGGCCGCGACTTCTATCGTATCCGGCCGTATGAGATGTTCGAGAGCGCGCGGCACGTGGACTGGAAGGCTTCGGCGCACGTGGGGAGCCTGCAGGTGCGGGAATTCGCGCGGGAGCAGGAACAGACGGTCGAGATTTTTCTCGATCGCGAGGTTCCGCTGGAGCTGGACGCATGGTTCGAGCGCGCGATCGATTGTTGCGCCTTTCTGGCGTGGAACCTCTCGAATCATGGAGCGTCGATTCATTTCCGGTCGAACGGTTTTCAATTCCGGCAGCCCGAGGACGGGGATATTTATGCCATCCTGCGATACCTGGCGCTGGTATACGCGCAGTCGGGAAACGCGCTGGAACCGCCGTTGGACGAGACCAGTTATAAGGTCGTATTCACGGCGTCGCCGAGCCGGTTTCTGGAGGCGGGATGGATGGGTGCGCGGGTGATTGGGCCGGAAACCTTCCGGTAGTCGTTTGATACGATAAAGAAACACCCTTGATCGACACGATTCCACAGATATTAGGGCGTATTGTCGCCAGGAAGCGGGAAGAGCTTTCCTACGATCCGGCCTGGGAGCGGATGGCGGCCGACCGGGCGCCGGGACGGCGCGATTTCACGGCGGCCCTGCGCGCCGCGGCGCCGTCGATTATCGCGGAAGTGAAACAGGCGTCGCCGAGCAAGGGACTGCTGTCGAAGGACTTCGATCCGGCGCGGATCGCGGCGGCGTACGAGCGGGGCGGCGCCGCGGCGGTTTCGGTGCTGACCGACCGGAGCTTTTTTCAAGGGAGCCTGGCGGACCTGGAGGCGGCGCGGGCGGCGATTTCGCTGCCGGTGTTGCGCAAGGACTTCACGATCGCGGAATCGCAGATTCTGGAAGCCGCGGCGCATGGGGCGGACGCGATTCTGCTGATCGCGGCGATCCTGACCGAGCGGCAGATTCGCGAGTTTCGGGAGCACGCGGCGCAATGGCGGCTGGCCGCCCTGGTGGAAGTGCACAACCGGCGCGAGCTCGATCTTGCGATCGGGGCGGGGAGCGATCTGATCGGCGTCAATAATCGCGATCTCAACACATTCGAGGTGACACTCGACACGTCGGTGGAGTTGGCGCAGTTTATGCCTGAGGGCGCGTTGCTGGTGAGCGAGAGCGGCATCCATGGGCCGGAGGATCTCGCGAGACTGCGGACGGCGGGGTATTCCGCGTTCCTGGTGGGCGAGCACCTGATGAAATCGGGCGATCCCGAGGCGGCGTTGAAACGGCTGGTGGCGGCGTGATCGTGAAGATCTGCGGGATCACGAATCAGGAGGACGCCACGGCGGCGATCGCGGGCGGCGCCAATGCGATCGGCTTCAATTTTTATCCCAAGAGCCCGCGCTACATCGCGCCAGAGCAGGCTGCGGAGATCGCGACGGGGGCGGGGGTCCGGCGCGTCGGAGTGTTCGTGAATGAGGCGGGGCCGCGGGTGGAAGAGATCGGGCGGACGGTTGCCCTGGATGTGGCGCAACTGCACGGCGACGAGAGTCCGGCGGAATATCCGGGTTCGGTGACGGTTTGGAAGGCGGCGCGGGTCGGGGCGGGATTCGACCTCGCGCGTTTCGACAATCTGCCTGCCGAGGCGCTGGTGCTGGACGGGCCGGCCGGGGAGTTATATGGCGGAGCGGGTGTGAGTTTCGATTGGCGGCTGGCGGGCATTTCCAAGCGGCGGATCATTCTGGCGGGCGGACTCGATGGGTCGAACGTGGAACGCGCCGTCCGGCTGGCGCGGCCGTGGGGTGTGGACGCGTGCTCGCGGATCGAGAGCGCGCCGGGCAGGAAGGACCATAAGAAGATGAGCGAGTTTTTACAGGCGGCCAGGACGGCGCTATCCGCGTGATTTCCGTTCCGGATGCGGGAGGCCATTTCGGACCGTATGGAGGGCGCTACGTTCCCGAGGTGCTGATGGCGCCCATCGAGGAACTGGAGAAGGCCTATTCGGAAGCGCGCGAGGACGCCGCGTTCGAGGCGGAACTGAACGACCTGTTGCGGAATTATGCGGGCCGGCCGACGCCGCTGTACTATGCGAAGCGGCTGAGCGAGAGTCTCAGCGGCGCGCGGATCTGGCTCAAGCGCGAAGACCTGCTGCATACCGGGGCGCACAAGATCAACAATTGCATCGGACAGGCGCTGCTGGCGCGGCGCATGGGCAAGCGGCGGATCATCGCCGAGACCGGCGCGGGACAGCACGGCGTCGCGACGGCGACGGTGTGCGCACTGTTCGGCTTCGAGTGCGTCATCTACATGGGCGAGGAGGACATGCGCCGGCAGCGGCTCAATGTTTTCCGCATGCGCATGCTGGGGGCGCGGGTGGAGGCGGTGACGAATGGCAGCCGGACGCTGAAGGACGCGATCAGCGAGGCGATGCGCGATTGGGTGACGAACGTCGGACATACGCATTACCTGCTGGGATCGGTGCTGGGCGCGCACCCATACCCGATGATGGTGCGCGACTTCCACAAGGTGATCGGCGAGGAGGCGCGGCGCCAGATTCTCGAGGCGGAGGGCAAGCTGCCGGACTCGTTGTTCGCCTGCGTGGGCGGGGGCAGCAACGCTATCGGGCTGTTCCATGCGTTCATTCCGGACGCCGGCGTGAAGCTGGTGGGGATCGAGGCCGGGGGGCGCGGGCACAAACTCGGGGAGCATGCGGCGCGCTACCGGGGCGGGGCGCCGGGGGTCCTGCAAGGCGCGTACAGTTACGTGCTGCAGGACGACGACGGACAGATTGCGCTGACGCACTCGGTGTCGGCGGGGCTCGATTACGCAATGATCGGACCGGAGCACGCGTGGCTGCGCGATGAGAATCGCAGCGAATACGTGGCGGCATCGGACGAGGAGGCGCTCGCGGCGGCGCGGATGCTGTCGCGAACGGAGGGGATCATCCCGGCGCTCGAATCCTCGCATGCGGTGGCGGAGGCGGTGCGGCGGGCGCCGGACGCGAAGGGGGAGACGTTCGTCGTGAATCTGTCGGGGCGCGGGGATAAGGACATCGATATTTATCGGGAGAATTTTCCGGAGTTGGACGGACAATGACCGGGAAAGCGGGTCCCGGATGGGAGTCGGGCGCATGACGCGCATCGGGCGGTTGTTCGAGAGGTTGGAGGCGGAGGGGCGGAAGGGGATGATCGCCTACCTCACGGCCGGGGATCCATCTCCGGATCGCACTCCGGCGCTGGTGGAGGCGCTGGTGCGGGGCGGGGCGGACCTGATCGAGCTCGGTGTGCCGTTCTCGGATCCGATCGCGGACGGGCCGGTCATTCAGCAGGGCGGGGAGCGGGCGCTCAAGGCCGGCACGACGCTGAAGCGGGTGCTGGAAATCGCCGCCGAGATCCGGCAGCGGTCCGAAGTGCCGCTGCTGCTGTTCACGTATCTGAATCCGGTGATGCGTTACGGGCTGGAGCGGCTGGCCGCGGACGCGGCGAAGAGCGGGATCGACGGATGCCTGCTCACGGACGCTTCCGTCGAAGAGGCGCACGAGTATGTGGGGGCCATGCATCGGCACGGGCTCGACACGGTTTTTCTGGCGGCTCCGACGAGCACCGAGCGGCGGCTGCGGCTGTTGGCGCAGTATTCGACCGGGTTCGTGTACCTGGTGTCGCGCACGGGCGTGACGGGCGAGCGCGCTTCGCTCTCGAACCAGATCGGGCCGCTAATCGAGGCGGTGCGCGCGGTGACGGATCTGCCGCTGGCGGTCGGGTTCGGCATTTCGAAGCCGGAACACGTGCAGGAACTGGGGCGGCAGGTGGAGGCGGTGGTGGTGGGCAGCGCCATCGTGCGGCTTATCGGTCAGAACGCCGACAATCCGTCGCTCGAGATCCAGCTCGAATCGTTCCTGCGCGAGCTGAAGCACGGGTTTCAGGGAGCCCACGCATGACCAAGGAAGAGGCGCGCGCCAGGCTCGACGAATTCCGCGTGTCGATCGACGCGGTGGACCGGCGCATCATCGACCTGCTCAACGAGCGGACGCGGGTGGTGGAGGAGATCGGGCGGGTGAAACGGCACGCGGACCTGCCGATTTACGAGCCGAAGCGCGAGGAGCAGGTGTTCGCGAATATCAACGGCCACAACCAGGGGCCGCTCACGCCGGAGGCCGTGCGCCGCATCTTCGAGCGCATTATCGACGAAATGCGGACCATCCAGCGGGTGCGGATGGCGTCGGACGGAGACCAGTAGATGCTAGTCGTGATGCAGCAGGGCGCGACGGAGGAGCAGATTGACGCCGTCATCGGACGTATGGTCGATGCGGGGTTCGATGTGCATCGCTCGACGGGCGTGGTTCACACGGTGCTCGGGGGCGTGGGCGGCAAGGACGAGTTCGACCTCGAGGTGTTCGAGGTGATGGAGGGCGTCAAGGAAGCGCACCGGATCGTCTCGCCGTACAAGCTCGCCAGCCGGAGTTTCCGGCCGCAGGGGACGGTGGTGCGGGTGGGCGACGTGGAGATCGGCGGCGGCGAAGTGGTGGTGATGGCCGGTCCGTGCAGCGTGGAGAGCCGCGAGCAGATCGCGCGCTCGGCCGAGGCGGTGGCGGCGGCGGGCGCGAAAGTGATTCGCGGAGGGGCGTTCAAGCCGCGCAGCTCCCCGTACAGTTTCCAGGGCCTGGGCGAGGAAGGGCTGCGCCTGTTGCGGGAAGCGGCCGACCGGCGGGGCTTGCTGGTCGTCAGCGAAGTGATGGATTCGACGCAGATCCCGCTGGTGGCGCAGTATGCCGACATCCTGCAGGTGGGGGCGCGGAACATGCAGAACTTCAACCTGCTGCGCGATCTCGGCAGGCAGCGCAAGCCCGTGCTGCTGAAGCGCGGCATCGCGGCGACGATCGAGGAGCTGCTGCTTTCCGCGGAGTACATACTGGCCGGCGGGAATTACGATGTGATCCTGTGCGAGCGCGGAATCCGGACCTTCGAGACGTATACGCGCAACACGATGGACATTTCGGCGATCCCGGTGGTGAAGAAACTGTCGCACCTGCCGATTGTCGGCGATCCTTCGCACGGCACGGGCCGGCGCGACAAGGTGGCGCCGATGGCGCGGGCGGCGGTGGCGGCCGGGGCCGACGGACTGATCGTGGAGGTGCATCCGGATCCGGATCGGGCGCTGAGCGATGGCGCGCAATCGTTGCGGCCGGAGCAATTCGCGGAGCTGATGAAGCAGTTAAAGCTGATTGCGGCGGCGGTGGGGAGGAGCGTCTGAAGACGGTCGCCATCGTCGGCACGGGCCTGATCGGGTCGTCGTTCGGGCTGGCGTTGCGGAAGGCGGGGTTCGACGGAGCGATTCTCGGCGTCAGCTCGGAGGGCGCGCTGGCCGATGCGGTGAGGCGCGGGGCGGTGGATCGCGGGGCGCGGCTGGAGGAGGCGATTCCGGCCGCGGACCTGGTGTTTCTCTCGCAGACCATCGGGCGGATTCTCGACACGGTGCGCCATATCGATGGGCTGCTGCGCCCGGGCGCGCTGGTGACGGACGCCGGCAGCACGAAGTGCGAGATTGTCGACGTGGCGCGGCGGTCGATCGGCCGGGGACAGTTTCTGGGCGGTCATCCGATGGCCGGGAAGGAAACGCGTGGGGCGGCGGCGTCGGACGCGGAGTTGTTTCGCGGAAAGACGTGGGTGCTGACGCCCGACGAGGCGGCGGAGTTAGAGACGCCGGGGGCGCGCGAGTTCCGCGGGTGGCTCGAACGGATCGGGGCGCGGACGGTGATTCTGGACGCCGACGAGCACGATCGGATCGTGGCGCGGACGTCGCACCTGCCGCAACTCGCGTCAACGGCGCTGGGGTCGGTGCTGGCGGACACGGCGCATGTCGAGGTGTCCGGCTCCGGGCTGGCCGACATGACGCGTCTGGCGCTGAGCTCGTACGACCTGTGGCGCGATATCCTGGCGACCAACAGCGAGCATATCGAGAAGGCGCTGGGGGTGTACATCCAGGAACTGGAGCACATCCGCGAGAATCTGCGGACGCGGCAGTTGCAGGAGGAGTTCGAGCGTGGGTCGAAAGCCGCCGGGCGGGTTCGCGCAACTCGCCACACGGCGTCAGAGCCGGATCGACCGTAGCGGCCGGGCCCGAGAATTCACTTCGTAAAACGGCGTCGTAAAACGGCGCCGCCACGGCTCGGAATTTAGGATACACTTACGCAAGAGGCAATTAGCCTTTGACTCCGTACCGCCGGCGGGCCAGTCCCCTGGCGGCGGGCCGCGGCTCTCGCGGCGCGGCGGACATTCGGTCCGCCACACCCCGTCCGCCGCCTAAAAGGAACTACGAATGGAACAGAAACTCAAGATCGCCGTGTTCATCGATTTTGACAATATCGAAATCGGCGTCAAGTCCACACTGCACCGCGAATTCGACGTGGCTGCGGTGTTGGACGGACTGAAGGAACGCGGCGAGATTGTCACCAAGTTCGCGTATGCGAATTGGGGCAGACAGGAATCGGCGACGCGCGCCCTTTCCGAACACGCGGTGCAGATGGTGCAGCGCGATCCTTCGCCACGCGGCGACAAGAACGGGGCGGACATCAACCTGGCTCTTGACGCGCTCGAGATGGCGTTCACGCACGACCACATCAACGCCTTCGCGATCGTCAGCGGCGACAGCGACTTCATCGCGCTGGTGAACAAGTTGAAGCAGTATGACAAACGCATCTTCGTAGTCG
This sequence comes from uncultured Solibacteraceae bacterium, assembly GCA_964608645.1. Lineage (GTDB taxonomy): Bacteria > Acidobacteriota > Terriglobia > Bryobacterales > Bryobacteraceae > CAZSQK01. Next base: position 13,168 of record CAZSQK010000083.1, read on the forward strand.
GGGGGCGCGCCTTCACGAGCACGATTCTGCAGAAGAACTGTCATGAGTTCATCGCCTACGAATCGGTGATGGACGACCGGCCGGGCCGCCATCAGGATCGGCCGCGGCAACAGGAACGTCCGCAGCATGCGCCGGAGCAGCAGGCGCAGCAGGGGGGGCAGCCGCAGAGCGGACCGCCGCCGCAGCAGCAGCAACAACAGCAGCGGCCGCCGCACAAGCGCGTGGCGCTCGATTTAGCGCAGGCGATGCCCCTGGTGGAGCGTGCTCTGGGCGTGTTGGAACGGCGCGAGGTGCGCCCGCAGCTCGGACTCCTGAAGTCGACGATGCTGCAACTGGATTCGACGTTCAACGAAAAGGCGTACGGCGCCAGCTCGTTTACGGACTTCGTGGAAAAGCTGCAGAAGGCCGATTTCGTCGAGGTCACCGGCGGCGAGGGCCGCTACATGATCCGTATGAAGGGCGGCGCGGCGCCGGAGAAACCGGGGGCCAAGCCGGAAGAGGCGATTCCGCTGCTGCGCGACGTGCTGGAGACGCACCGGTTCGACGTGGACAATGGCGCGCCGGCGGACGAGCTGGCGGAGTGGGTCAAGGAAGAGCAGCCGAAGCTCGATTGGCGAAAGTTCGGATTCCAGGAGTTCAGCGAACTGCTGAATTACGCGCAGGACAAGGGGTTGGTTCGCATCCAGGCGGACGAGGAGCGCGGGTTGACCGTCTATCTCGGCGCCGAATTCCATCCGCCCGCACCGCCGCCGGAGCCCGAGCCGGTGCTGCAGATCGAGGAAGAGGACGAGCCGCAGCCGCTGGTGCCCGGCCAGCCGACAGCAACCGGGGAGATTCCGATTCCCGAGCCTCCGCCGAAGCCGCAGCGGCGGCCGCGCGCACCACGCAAGACGTCGGGCGACGGCACACAGAAGAAGCGCACGACGCGGCCGCGTAAGAAGCAGCCGTAGGGCCGGGTTACGGGCGGCGCGCCGCGATGACGGCTTGTCCCAGGGCGATTCCTCCATCGTTGGAGGGGACCTGGGCGTGGAGGAAGACCTCGAGGCCGGCGCGGCGCAGTTGGGGGATCGTCCTCGACAACAGCAGATGATTCTGGAACGTTCCGCCGGACAGACAGACACGGCCGAGGCCCGTTTCGGCCCGCATCCGGCGGCAAACCCGCGCAATTGCCTCGGCGATCGTGTTGTGAAATTTCGCGGCGATGACCGGCTGCGCAACGCCCTTACCGGCATCCCGGACGATTGCTTCCACCGCCGGGCGAAAGTCCAGGTCGTCGTGCGGATAGACGCCTTCCTCGGACGGGTCCGCGATCATCTCGAGTTCGATGGCGGCCTGGCCCTCGAAGGTGATCTCCTGACGCAAGCCGATGATGGACGCGACGGCGTCGAAAAGGCGGCCGCAGGATGATGTTTCGATCGTATTGAAGCCGGTCTCGATCATCCTCCGCACGACACGAAGTTTCGATTCGGGGATTCCTGGCGGCTCATACCCGAACGCCAGGGCCGCACGCCACGGCTCTCGCACGGCTGTGTCGCCGCCTGCCATAGGGAAGTAGCGGAAGTGCGCGTACCGCTCGAAGCCGTCGTACCGCGCGACCAGAAACTCGCCGCCCCAGATCTTGCCGTCCGTGCCGTAGCCGGAGCCGTCGAACGCGACCCCGATGACGGCGCCGTCGAGGCCGTTTTCTGCCATGCAACTCGCGACGTGCGCGTGGTGGTGCTGCACCGCTATCCTGTCGACGCCCGCCAGCCGGAGCGCATATTTTGTGCTCTCGTAGAGGGGATGCAGGTCGTGCACGACGGCGACGGGCGCGACCCGAAAAAGCTTCTTCAGATTGGCGAGAGTCTCTTCGAAGAACCGTTGCGACTCATAGTTCTCCAGGTCGCCGATGTGCGGGCTGAGGATGGCGTGGGTGCCTTTGGTGAGGCAAAACGCGTTCTTCAAATCGCCGCCGCACGCCAGCAATTCGGGCATCGGGCGGCCGGTGTCGATGGTTCGGGGGACGTAGCCGCGCGACCTGCGCAGCACGCGCGGCAAGCCCTGGAAGGTCCGCACCACCGAATCGTCCGCCCGCATGTAGATGTCGCGGTCGTGCGTCAGGAACGCGTCGGCGACGCCGGCGAGGCGGGCGCGCGCCTCGCCATTCGAAATGACAATCGGCTCTTCGCTGAGGTTGCCGCTCGTCATCACCAGAACGCGGTAGGGCGCGTCGAGGAACAGCAGGTGATGCAACGGAGTGTAGGGTAGCATCACCCCGATCGTGCGATTGCCGGGCGCGCAATGCCGCAGGCGAGAATCCCTCCTCGGCAACACTACAATGGGATGCTCGGGGCTTTCCAGCGCGCTTCGATCGGTTTCCCCGACGACACAGATCTCCTCCGCCGCCATGAGGTTGACGCACATCACGGCGAACGGCTTATCGCTGCGTTTCTTGCGGCTGCGGAGGCGCTCGACGGCGGCGACATTGTTCGCGTCGCACGCCAGATGGAATCCGCCGATCCCCTTAATTGCGACGATCTCCCCCGCGGCCAGCCGCCTTCGCGCTTCTGCGACAGGCATTGAGAGCGACGGACCGCAGCGTGGACAGGCGTTTGGCTGGGCATGAAAGCGCCTGTCCGACGGATCCTCGTATTCGGCGCGGCAGTCATCGCACAGCCGGAATGTCCGCATGGTGGTATTCGGCCGGTCGTACGGAATGTCTTCGACGATGCTGTAACGCGGCCCGCAATCCGTGCAGTTGGTGAAGGGATAGCCGTGGCGGCGGTTGGCGGGGTCGAGGAAGTCGCGCCGGCAGGCGTCGCAGGTGGCAATGTCGGGGGATATGAGGGCGAACTCGCCGGCCTGCTCGACGCTTTCGCGAATGACGAAACCGGCATCGCCGGACAACGCCGCATCCTCAATGTCGATCTCCCGAATCCGCGCCAGCGGCGGCGGCTCGGAGGTGATGATGGCGACGAACGAATCGACCGCTTCCGCCGGCCCCTCGACTTCCGCCACGAAGCCCGACGAGGAATTCCTGGCGAAGCCCACGAGGTCCAGGCGGCGGGCGACGCGGTAGACGAACGGCCGGAAGCCCACGCCCTGCACGATGCCGCGCAGGCTGACCCGGACACGCTTCGGCATGCGGCTAGAGTCCGGCCACAACCATGCGGGACAGGCGAACCTGCTCGCCCAGGAACCCGACCAGATCGTTCAAGCCGTCGCCCCGCTTCGAGGAAACGGAGAAGGTGCGGATACCCTCCCGCACGGCCGCGATATTCCGCAGCGCTGTTCCGGCGTCGAACTCGACGGCCGCGGCGAGATCCATCTTGGTCACCACCGCGACGTCGGCCGTGTTGAAGATCGTCGGGTACTTCAGCGGCTTGTCTTCGCCCTCGGTGACGGAAAGGAGGACCATGCGCAGGTTCTCGCCGAGGTCATAGCTTGCCGGGCAGACCAGATTGCCCACGTTTTCGATGAAGAGCAGATCGAGCCCCGCGAGGTCCCAGCCGTCGAGCGCCCGCTCCACCATCTGCGCTTCCAGATGGCACACAGTTCCCGTGGTGATCTGCCGCACGGGCGCGCCGCTGCGGGCGAGGCGGTCTGCGTCGTTTTCGGTGGCGAGATCGCCCACCAGCGCGGCGACGCGATACCCGGCGGCGAGTGTCGTGAGGAGCCGTTCCAGCAGGGCGGTCTTTCCGGCGCCGGGGCTCGACACGAGGCTCACGACGTAGACACCGGAATCGGCGAATCTGCGCCGCAGAGCGCGCGCCAGTTCGTCGTTATGCTTCAGAACGTTCTTGCGGACCTCGACCAGCCGGGGAGTCATGCTCATCCATCCTCGATTTCCAGCGCCGTAAGCTCGAGCTCCCTGCCGGAAGCGTCTTCGATAGCGAGCCGCGAACCCGCGATCGCGCTATCTTCCGTCGCCAGTTCCCAAGCGAACAACAACGCTTCCCTGGCGACGCCCGAAAGCGCGCCGACTTTCAAGTGGACCGACTCCACCCGCCTCGCGTTGAGCCGTTTGGCCTCTTCGCTTGCGATATCGACGATGTTTACCGCAATCGAGAGCTCGTGCATCTACATCGTGCTCATCCGGACATAGCGGGCCAGATCCTTCGCATTCACGATGAGACCCAGCGCCACCAGCCCGAGCACGACACCACCGATGATTTTAGCCGTTTTACCCATGGGATGCGCCTCCAATCGCTTTTCGCTCCAACAGACCCTCGACAATCGGGATCGCGCGCTCGACCGCCTCAGCCACGGGAGGGCTCAGGCCCATCGAACCGGGACCGTCCGCTTCCACCGTCTCGGGCGAGGGCTCGCACCCGACCACGAAGATCCTTCGGAATCGCGCGCCCATGGCCCGCGCGGCCGCCAGCACCTTCATCGGATGCATCGAGTGCGCTTCGATCGGGCCACCCTCCAACTCCGAGAGATCGGGTTCGAGCGTATACAGCGTGCCCGGAGTTCCGCCGCGGGGCAACGCGTCGATCAGGATAACCGTGTCGTAGTCGTCCAACAGCGCGAAGGTGAGGTCGATGCCGCGGATGCCGAAGTCGGTCACGCGCACATCCTTCGGCCACGAGCGCTCCATCAGGCGGCGCGCCACTTCGGAGCCGAAGGCGTCGTCTCCGAGAAAGATGTTGCCGACACCGGCGACGAGGGCGCTCATCCGACCGGCTCCACTTCCTCGGGGGTGAAAAAGAAGCGATGGCCGGGCTGGCGGAGCATGCCGAGATCGCGTCCGGGGTCGTCCTCCAGGACTATGGCCAACTGGACGCGTCCTTCGTAGTCCTCTTCCACGGCCTCGATGATTCCGATTTTTCCGGCCAGGGCGATGTCGAGGATATCCGCGCGGCGGCGCGGCCGGAGGGTGACCTTCTCTCCCTCGCGGAACGGCTTCGGCCGGTTCAGACCGCGCAACGCGCCATGCAGCTTCATGAACTGCTCGGGCGGCAACGACTCGGTGCGCTCCAGGATGCGCCGCGCCTGGTCGTCGCCGGCGCGGATCTCGGCCTTCTCGGCGTCGGAGAGGGTCATGATGCGGAGAGACAGGATTTCGTCGATCTCGGTCGAATCGAAGAGGTCGCCCGGACTCTCGGCGGCGATCTGGGGGTAGTCGTAGAGGATGATCGGCGAGGAGAGCATCGTGTCGCGTTCGCTCTCGATGCCGGCAAGAACCGGCCACGTGCCGATGTTGTGGCAGGCGGCCGCGGCGTCGCGAAATTCCGCCGGCGGGTCCATCAGCGAGATGAATTCGCCGTTCTCCACGGTGAGGATCGTGTGCGTCGAGAGCATACACCGGGAAGGCGCCGCGTCGGGCGACGCCGTGAGATTGCGGATGCAAACGGCGACGCGAGCGAGGCCATTATCGACCGGAGTCAGAGTGAAGTCCACTTCGCCGGTGACTTCGCCCATGGCGGTGAAGGAGAATGCCTGCCGTGGATGTCTCGACCCTACTTCCACGCGGCGCTCGACCGCGCCGTCACTGCCCTCCTGGAGGAATCGGACCTTCGCGCCGATGGAGGAAGGCAGGCCGGAGACCTGTCGGACAAGGACCTCGGTCCGCATCTCGCTGATGTCGATTCCGGGCGGATACAGCACGCCGAAGTTCCAGCGCTGCCGGTTCTTCACCGCCGACGCCGTATAGGGATAGAGCAGGTACCCCTCGTACAGGACGGCGTTGGCGACCTTTTCGACCATTTCGAGATTCACGGCAGGATGCTCTCCAGGGTTTGCTCCCACGTCGGGATGCCACGGTCGACTTTGTAACGGTGTAAACGGTCGAAGACATCGCGGCGCAGACACAGCCATGACTGGTTCGGGTAATGGACTTCCATCATGTCTTTCCAGGCGCTCATCGACAGACGGTACGACGCCTCCGCGCTCCAGGGAATCTGCGCGACCTGCATCGCGCCATCCCGCCCCTCGTAGAAGACCGTGCCGCTAAAGAGCAGGAGCAGCGGCGCCTCGCCCGATTCCAACCCGTCGAAGTACTTCGCGCTGGCAACGGTCAGGTCAAAGGTGCACTGCGCGGGCAAATCGACCTCGGCCGCGCCGCGGAAGGGCGGCACGACCACGCTGCTATGCGTCCATAACATGCTGCGCACGGTCTGCGGCCACCGGGAGGGCTCGCCGAAGAGATCGAGCAGGCGTCCTTTTTCCGCGTCGTTATAGGCGCGGGTGGCAGGCTCGATCCGCACCTGGCAGCGCAACATAATGGCCTGGACCGCCTCGTCCGGGTTGGCGTTCCGGATGGCGAGCTTGAAGTTCAGAAGGGGCGTCGCGGAGTGGGGCTGGGCTTCGACGCCGGTCACGGAAAAACTCAGATCAGGCACAACCCGCCTCCCGTAGTGCCGTAAAAAAGCGGCCGATCTCGCGCCACACCTCTTCGCCGCCCGACAATCCCTGCCAGCGCATGCGGATGAGCCCTGTAAGGCGATAGCACTGGTCGATCGGAACCAGGTAATATTCGCGCGCGCCGCCCACGCGATTGACCAGAAGCGCTTCGACATCCGCTTCCATCTCGTGGAGAGACGGGTTATCCGTCTCGATCTCCGTCCACGCGCGCATTGACAGGGTCGATTCCGCCGGTCCCGCCGGCCCCGGATAGAAGGCCACTACGCGGCCCAGCGGCGTCGAGCGGACGAAGAAGGCGAGGCCGATGGGGATGAGGAGGCTCTCCCATTGCGCGTCCGACATGCGGAAATCCGGCAGGTAGCGGACGCGCCGTCCCACGCGCCGGTACTGCGCCGCGCCGCGGTGCTCGAAGAGGATGGCGCACGGATCGCACGAACAGACGAGGCGCCTGGTTTCGACCTCCAGCAAATGGGGGTGCGGCTCCGCCAGCGGGATTCCGCAGAGGTCGCAACGCTCCGCTCCCTTCGCCGGGAGAAAGCGCCGCAGCGTCGAATAGGGTCGAGGCGCTGTCACGATGCCTAAGCTCGGAGGAGCGCCTCCACGGGAATAAACGACCCCGCGACAGGGAGCCCTTCCATTTCGATGGTCTCGGTCTCCGGCGCCGCCGCGTAAATCGCCTGCTCCAGCGCTTCGGAGGAAATCTGGCGGCCCGCCATCAACTTGAGGCGGACATGGTAACCCGACACGCCAACCAGCTCGACATAGGGGATGGCATCGACGGCGCGCCGCACACGGGTCGCGAAATCTTCCGGGTGCAGCCCATACAACATGAGCAGGCTGGCCACCAGCTCATTGCGCGCGAACTGGCGGACCATCGGTTCGCCGGCCATCTCCACGATGCGCTCCAACCCGGCGCCATGATACTCCATGATGGCTTGCACGAGCTCCCGCACGCCGGCGCGGGTGGCCGGGTCGGCCGACGCCTCCAGCTGACGGATGAGTCCTTCAATCGCCTGAATGCGTTCCGTCATCGCTCCGCCTGAAGGCCGAACATCGGTGAATGGTGCGTTTCGAGCACCTTGCCGTTGCCAAGGTACATGTGGACCCCGCACGGCAGGCACGGGTCGAAGCTGCGGACGGCCCGCATGATGTCGATGCCGCGGAAGTTCTCCGGCCCGTTCTCCTCGAAAATCGGGGTGTTTTGGACTGCATCTTCGTACGGGCCCGGCGTGCCGTAACTGTCGCGCGGGCTGGCGTTCCACGGGGTTGGCGGATACGGGTGATAATTGGCGATCTTCCCGTCGCGGATCACCACGTGGTGCGATAGCACGCCGCGCACGGCTTCATGGAAGCCGCAGCCAATGGCGTCGCTCGGCACTTTGAAATCGCGCCAAGTCTGGGTCTTACCTGCGTGGAGCTCCGCCATCGCCATTTCCGCGAAGTGCAGGGCGGCCGCCGCGGCATATGCCTGGAAGTAGGTGCGTGCGCGGTCGCGTTCGATGGCGTTGCTCCATTGCGGAATCTTCCACTCAAATTCCGTCTCCGACTTGTTCATCGTCTTCGGCAGGTAAATCTTGACGCTGTGACCGGTCGCCTTGATGTAGCCGATGTCGACCTTGCCCGCCAGCGCCGTCGCCCAGAAGCGCGCCAGAGGTCCGCCGCCCGTGTCGAGCGCCAGATGGTCGCCGGTCTCTTTGTGATACCAGCGCGGCGACATCACCCACGTGTACTTGTCGTCGAAATTCCGCTTCTGCGGGCGGGGTGTCGTCGTCTGGTTCCACGGGTGGCGTTGATCGACCGGATTCCCGAGGGGATCCTGCTTTACGAACGTTTCTTTCTCCTGCCAGTCGTCATAGAAGGAGCTGCCGAGGAGAATGCGGAGTCCAAGATTGATGTCGACGAGGTTCGTCGTGACGAGTTTCCCGTCGACCACCACGCCGGGGGTTACGAACATCGCATTGCCCCACTCGTTCATGTGCTTGTACTGGTAGTCGCACACCCGCGGATCCTGAAACGATCCCCAGCATCCAAGCAGAACCCGCCGCTGCCCGACTTTTTCGTATCCCGGCAGCGCCTCGTAGAAGAAGTCGAACAGGTCGTCATGCAAGGGCACGACCTTCTTCATGAACTCGACGTACTTCATCAGCCGCACCAGGTAGTCCGTGAACAGCTGGACCGTCGGCACGGTTCCCACGCCGCCCGGATAGAGTGTGGAGGGATGCACGTGCCGGCCTTCCATCAGGCAGAACATCTCGCGCGTCATGCGGCTCATCTGGAGGGCCTCGCGATAGAACTCGCCGGTGAACGGATTGAGCGCGCGCATGATGTCGGCGATCTTGCGGAAGCCATGCTGTTCGGCGTGGGGACAAGCGGTGGTCTCGGCCTTGGCGAGCACGCCGGGATTGGTTTCGCGGACCATCTGTTCGCAGAAGTCGACGCCGACCAGGTTGTCCTGGAAGATGTTGTGGTCGAACATGTACTCGGCGGCCTCGCCGAGATTCACGATCCACTCCGCCATGTCGGGCGGCCGCACGCCGAACGCCATATTCTGCGCGTAATTGGCGCACGTCGCGTGGTTATCGCCGCAGATCCCGCAGATGCGGCTGGTGATGAAATGAGCGTCGCGCGGATCCTTGCCCTTCATGAAAATGCTGTAGCCGCGGAAGATCGAGGACGTGCTGTGGCACTCCGCCACCTCGCGGTTGGCGAAATCGATCTTCGTGTAAATACCGAGACTGCCCACGATGCGGGTGATCGGATCCCACGACATTTCGACCAGCCGCCGCTGCGGCGTGGCCGTGTCACTCACGGTGCGCGTAATGGTCGCCATCTGAACTCTCCAAGCTAGGACGAATACGTTTGTGGCCGATACCCTGTTGTCAGTTTCGGACCGGCGTGCCGCCACTTCGGCTCTTTGTTCGCGGTGTTCTGCGTGATGCTCCGCAACGCGCGCACCGTAGCGCCGTAAGCCTTCGACATGTCGGACGAGATTTTCGCGCCCGGCGGCTGGTCCATGAACGGCATGAACTTGTCCGGGAAGCCGGGCATGGTGCAGGCGATGCAGATGCCGCCGACGTTTGGACAACCGCCGATGCCGGCCATCCAGCCGCGCTTGGGGACATTGCAGTTGACCACCGGGCCCCAGCAGCCGATCTTGACGAGGCACTCCGGCGAGCCGTACTCCTGTGCGAACTGCCCCTGCTCGTAGTAGCCGGCGCGGTCGCAGCCTTCGTGGACCGTGGCGCCGAAGAGCCATTTCGGCCGCAGGCGGTCGTCCAGCGGGATCATCGGGGCGAGACCGGCCACCTGATAGAGGAGATAGAGCACGGTTTCCATGAAGTTGTCGGGCTGCACAGGGCAGCCCGGAACGTTCACAATCGGCAGACCGGCCTTCGACTTCCAATTCCAACCCAGATAGTCCGCCAGACCCATGCATCCCGTCGGATTACCTTGCATCGCGTGGATGCCGCCGTAGGTCGCGCACGTGCCGATGGCCACGACTGCCAGCGCCTTGGGCGCCAGCCGGTCGATCCATTCGCAGGTCGTGATGGGCTGCCCGGTCTCGGGATTCGTGCCGAGCGCGGCCCAATATCCTTCGCTCTTAATGCCCTCGTTGGGGATCGAACCTTCGACGACCAAGACGAACGGATCGAGCCGCCCCTCCTCGGCCTGGTACCAGGCCTTCATGAAGTCATCGCCTACTTCGTAAGCAAGAACGGGATTATGAAGATGGACCTTAGGAAGTCCGGGTATCGCTCCGAGAAGCACATCCTCGATGCTGGGTTGCGTCGCCGCCGTGATGGAAACAGAGTCGCCGTCGCAACTCAGGCCGGCGGTGATCCACAGGATGTGGACTTCTTTGACAGCGGGCGGACGTTGTGTCGATCGCCCGTACGGAGGCGCTTGAGTGCTCATGCTGCCCCTCCCTTTCTGCTCCAGTCTGAGCGCGATTCGACAGGGAGTCAAAGAATCGGGGTGTGTGAGGATACGATTCGTGGCTGGATATGTAACTGGTCAACAAATACGAGGAAGCTGCTCGTTAAAAGGAAGGTCGAGCACGCGCGTGCCGCCGATCTCGGTCTTCAGGAGCGCCATGCCGGGATGCTCCGCGACGACATGGCCGATCCGCGACGCTTCGCGGCCCTCCGCCGTAGCCCGCATCGCAGCGAGCACGGCGCCGGCGCGATCGGGCGCGACGAACGCCACGAGCTTGCCTTCGTTGGCCACGAACAGCGGGTCGATGCCGAGCAATTCGCACGCGCCCTTTACGGGCTCCCGCACGGGAATGGCGCGGGCGTCGATCTCCACGCCGACGTTCGACGTCGAGGCGATCTCGCAGAGCGACGTCCCGAGCCCGCCACGGGTGGGGTCGCGCAGAACGTGGATCTCGCCGGACGCGAGCATCGCCGACACGAGGCGGTGCAGGGGTTGCGTGTCGGAGAGGATCTCTCCCTCGAGCTCCAGGCCTTCCCTCTTTGATAGAACGGCCATGCCATGATCCGCGACGGTTCCGCTCAGGAGAATGACATCGCCTGCGCGCGCATTCGAGGCGGAGATGTTCACTCCCTCCGGGACGAGCCCGATTCCGGTGGTGGTGACGAACAGCTTGTCGGCCGAGCCTCGATTGACGACTTTGGTGTCGCCGGTGACGATCGACACACCCGCCGCGGCGGCTGCCGCCGACATCGACTGGACGATCCGGGAGAGCTCTTCCATGGCCAGCCCTTCCTCGAGGATGAAGGCCGCCGAGAGACAAAGAGGCGTGGCGCCGCTCATTGCCAGGTCGTTGACAGTGCCGTTGACTGCCAACTCCCCAATGTTTCCGCCGGGGAAGAACAGCGGTGTCACCACGAAGGAGTCGGTCGTGAAGGCGATGCGCGCCGAGCCGGCCTCCAGCACCGCCTGGTCGTCGAGCTTGCGCAGGAGCGGGTTATCGAACCATGGCAGAAACAGGTCGTGGATGAGCTGAGCGGTGAGGCGTCCGCCGCTGCCGTGACCCATCACGACGGTTTTGTGCTGCGTCAGCGGCAGCGGGCAGGAGAGCGCGAAAGATTGGGCCATGGCAACGACTCAAATGATATCTTCTTCCCCAAGGATGACATGCACCATATCCCAGAGGATGTGCAGCAGCGTCGTGTGCACTTCCTGGATGCGGTGGATGCTGAACGACGGCACGGTCAGGCAATACTCCGCGACCTCTTTCGACCGGCCGCCGTCCTTGCCGGAGAACGCGACGGTCAGCATCCCGATCTCGCGCGCAGCCTGCAGACCGTAGTTCACGTTCGACGACATCCCGCTGGTGGAGATTCCGAGCGCGATGTCGCCCGGGCGTCCAAACAGGCGGAGCTGTTCCGCATACGTCTGCGAAAAATCGCTGTCGTTGCTGATGGCCGTGAGCAGGGCCGTGTCGGTGGAGAGCGCCCGGGCGGGAAAGGCGCGGCGCTTTTCGATGATCGGGTGAACGAATTCGACCGCCACGTGAAGCGCGTCGCAGGAGCTGCCGCCGTTGCCCATCACGAACAACTGATGGCCCGCGGCGAGAGCGTTCGCGAAGCGCCCGCACACTTCCTCGAGAACGCCGGAGTTGGCTTCGAAGAACCGCTCCTTCATCCCGGCGCTCTCGCGGCACTTTCGCAGGACCGCTTCCTTGAAGCCCGCCGATGCCGTCATGCCTTCGCTTCCACGGAGACCAAATGCCGCCCATAGCTGTAATAGGCGGCGCAGGCGCCTTCCGCCGAGACCATCGTGGCGCCGAGCGGCGTCTGCGGCGTGCATTCCACGCCAAACGCCGGGCACTGGCCAGGCTTCTTCAAACCCTTCAGGACCTGGCCGGAAATGCACACGCCCGATTCCTGCGTGCGGATGTTCTCCACTTCGAAGATGCGCTCCGCGTCGTAATCGCGGAACTCGTAGCTCAGCTTGTAGCCGCTCTTCGGGATGATTCCGATGCCGCGCCAACTGCGGTCGGCGACGTCGAATACCCGTGAGATCATCTTCCGCGCCGGCACGTTTCCATCGATCGTCACCGCGCGCGCGTAGGCGTTTTCGACCTCTGCCCGCCCCTGCTCGAGCTGACGTACCGCGAGGCGCACGCCTTCCAGCAGGTCGACCGGCTCGAACCCGGTGATCGCGATGGGGACCTGGTACCGGGCGGAAATCGGGAGGTATTCGTGCCAACCCATGATGGCGCACACATGCCCGGGACCGAGGAAGCCTTGCACGCGCTTGTCCGGCGACTGCAGGATCGCGGCCAGCGCGGGTGGCACACACACGTGCGACACGAGCATGGAGAAGTTCTTGATGCCGAGCGCCTTCGCCTGCGAGACTGCCATGGCGTTTGCCGGGGCCGTGGTTTCGAACCCGATGGCGAAGAATACGACTTTCTTGCCGGGGTTGGCGCGAGCGATCTTCAGGCAATCGATCGGCGAGTACACGATCTTGACGTTGCCGCCTGCGGCCCGCACCTGGAACAGATCGCATTGCGAGCCGGGGACGCGCAGCATATCGCCGAACGAGCAGAAGATTACGTCCGGCCGGCGGGCAATCGCGTGGGCGCGGTCGATCATGTCGAGCGGCGTCACGCACACCGGGCAGCCGGGGCCGTGCACCAGTTCGATTTCGGGCGGCAGAAGGTAATCGAGCCCGTACTTGACGATCGAATGGGTTTGGCCGCCGCAAACCTCCATCAGCACCCAGGGCCGGGTGACGGTGCGGCGGATTTCATCCAGAACCTTCCGGGCGATGCGATTGTCGCGGTATTCGTCAAGGTACTTCATCTCCGGAGGTCACCTCCCCAAGTTGGTCCATTTCTTCGAGGTACTGGTAGGTGCGCGCGGCCTCCTCGGGATCCACCTTGCTGATGGCGAAGCCCACGTGCACCAGGACGTAATCGCCCAGCGCCACTTCGGGCAGGTACTCGAGGCACGCCTCCCGGGTAATGCCGCCGAAATCCACCTTCGACATGCGGATCCCGTCATTCTCGTGGAACTCGACTACTTTACCTGGAATCGCGAGGCACATTGGCGCTCCTTGCCCAATCATACTGCCGGAAGATTTGTGCGAAGACTCGCCTCAACCGGTGGCTGTGCTTCCGTGCACACATCCCGTTTCGGAGCGTCGGCGGCTCCGTTTACTGCATATTATTACATTTCAGGTCCTATTAACTTGTATCATGCTTTCGCGTGGCGCACGCTAAAGGAAAATGGCGATCAATCTCGGTCTGGATATCGGCGCGATCAGCCTGAAACTGGCCGCGCTCGGAGGCGCCGCGGACCGGCCGCTGCTCGAGGCGCTTTGCGCGGCAAGTCCGGACTTCCGTCCCGGGACACTCGGCGATCGTCCCCTGGCGCTCTCCGGATACCGGCGTATCGCCGGTAGCCCTATCCAGTCCACCTACGACCTGCTCCACGACTTCTACGCGTCCGTGCCCGAGACAGCGGTCGAAGGCATCCGCGTAACGGGGTCGGGCGCACGCACGATCGCCAAAGTGCTCGGCATGTATTTCGAGAACGAATTCAAAGCGATTGCCCGGATGATGGGCGCGTTCTACCCGCATGTGCGCACGGTTTTCGAGATCGGCGGCGAGAGCTCCAAGTACATTCGTCTCGAAGGCGCGAACATCGTCGATTACGACCGCTCCGGCGAGTGCGCGGCCGGAACGGGCTCGTTTCTCGACCAGCAGGCGTCGCGGATGCAGTATTCCGTCGACGAAGTCGGCGATATTGTCCGTGGCGCGAAGACTGCCGCCCGCATCGCCGGCCGCTGCTCGGTCTTCGCCAAGAGCGACATGATTCACGCGCAGCAGAAAGGGCACTCGCCAGCCGAGATCCTGCGCGGGCTATGCGACGCGGTGGCGCGCAACTTCAAGAGTTCGATCGTCAAGGGGCGTCCCGCGGCCGTCCCGGTGGCCCTGATCGGCGGTGTGTCGCAGAACGCGGGGGTTACCCTCGCCATTGGGGAGGCTTTCGGGCTTTCGCCCGAGGATATCTTTGTCCCGGGGGAGTTCGCCTGGTGTGGCGCCATCGGCGCCGCGATTCTGGAATCGGAGGAAACCCACAAGCGGTCGATTCTCGAGATTCACCGCCTGCGCCAGCACGACACGGAGATTCCGGCGCCGGACACTCGTCCCCTGGCCACGGAACACGTCGTGCAGTTGCGCGATCGGGTGCCGTTGTACGTGCCGCCGCCGGGCCAGACGCCCATTCCGGCGTATCTCGGCCTCGATATCGGTTCCGTCTCGACGAACGTCGTGGTGATCGACGATATGGGAGCGGTGGTTCACGACGTGTACCTGCGGACCGCCGGACGGCCGATCGAAGCGGTGCAGCAGGGCCTTTCCGAGGTCGAGCGGCTGTGGGGCAGCCGTCTCGAGATTCTCGGTGTGGGCACGACCGGCTCCGGCCGGGAACTGATCGCCGAGTTCGTGGGGGCCGACGCGGTCAACGATGAGATTACCGCCCACAAGACGGGCGCGATCCACATCAGCAACACGCTCGGCGGCGAGCCGGTGGATACGATCTTCGAAATCGGCGGCCAGGACTCCAAGTTCATCTCGATCGAACGTGGTGTGGTGGTCGATTTCGCGATGAACGAAGCGTGCGCGGCCGGCACCGGCTCGTTTCTGGAGGAGCAGGCGGAGAAGCTGGGGATCAACATCAAGGGCGAGTTCGCCAAACTGGCGCTGGCGTCGCCGAGCCCCACGCGCCTGGGCGAGCGCTGCACGGTCTTCATGGAACGCGATGTCACGGGATGGCTGCACAAGGGCGAGACCGTGCCGAACCTGGTGGCCGGACTGTCGTACTCCATCGCGCTGAATTATCTCAATCGTGTGGTGCGCGGCCGCAAGATCGGGAATGTCGTCTATTTCCAGGGTGGCACGGCTTATAACGACGCGGTCACGGCGGCATTCGCCAGCCTGCTCGGCAAGAAGATCACGGTGCCACCCTATAACGGCGTGATGGGCGCGATCGGGATGGCGTTGATCGCTCGCCAATGGCATCAGGCCACCCATGGAAAAACCCGGTTTCGCGGTTACCGGCTCGACCGGCTCCAGCTCTCCACGCGCGATTTCGTGTGCAAAGCCTGCTCGAATCTCTGCGATATGAAGGAGTTCGTCATTGAAGGGCAGAAGAGTTATTGGGGCGATAAGTGTTCGGATAAATTCCGCAAGCCTTCCGTCAGCGGCCGCAAGCCCGTGATCGACGACCTGTTCGCCTATCGCGAGCAACTGATCGAAGCGCTCCCGAATGCGGCGTCCGGCCGGATCAAAGTGGGCCTGCCGCGCGCCATGTCGATGCTCGACCGGTTGCCGTTCTGGAAGCGCTACTTCGCCGAGCTCGGCATTCCCGTCGCGCTTTCGCCGGTGACCGATCCGCGAATCTCGGCGGCGGGGCTCGAATTGGCCGTGGCGCAGCCGTGTTATCCGGTGCAGGTTGCCCATGGGCACGTCCAAGCCTTACTCGAGGCGGGCGTCGACTATGTCCTGACGCCCAATATTGCGGACGCCGAGGCGGCCGATTCTTGCGCTGCCCATTACTGCCCGTGGAACCAGACGCTCCCGTGGGTGCTGCGCTCGGCGCCCGGACTGGAATCGGAGCAGCATCGCTTTCTGATTCCCACGCTGCATTTCCAACTCGGACCCGAGCAGGTGAAGCGGGGCCTCGCCGAGTCGATGCGCCGCGTTGGCGTCACACGGCGGGAGAGCGACCGGGCCGTCGATGCGGCCTATGCGGAGCAGCGGGATTTCCAGGAGAAGTTGCTCGACGCAGGCCGCCGGGCGCTCCAAATCCTGGAGCAGACCGGCGAGCCGGGGCTGGTCCTGGCCGGCCGCGGCTACAACCTGTACGACCGAGGGGTCAACTGCGATATCCCGCGCAAGCTCCGCCACCGCTACGGGGCCAACGTCATCCCGCTCGACTTTCTGGTCACCGGCCGCGAGCGCGACCCTCTTGGCAACATGTTCTGGATCTCGGGCCGCAAGATCCTCGAGGCGTCGCGCGTGGTGGCGGGCCGGCCCAATCTTCACATGGTCTACATCACCAACTTCAAGTGCGGTCCCGACTCCTATATCAAGCATTTCGCCCGCGAAGCCGTCGGCGCGCCCCTGTTGGTCCTTCAGTTCGATGGCCACGGCAATGACGCGGGTTATATGACGCGCTGTGAGGCCTATCTGGACAGTAAAGGGATTCTGCGATGCTACCAGTAATCGATGAGGCCGGGAGCTTCGCGCCTGCCGCGCCCAGTCTGCGGACGAAGCGCATCTACATTCCCCCGATGGCATACGGCAGCGCCCGCGCTTTCGCGTCCGCATTCCGGGCCATTGGACTCGACGCCGAACCAACTCCGCCCTCCGATTACCGGACGCGCGAGCTCGGCGCCCGCCATACGTCGGGCGACGAATGCTATCCGGCCAAAGTCACGGTCGGGGATTTCATGAAGGTGTTGGAGCGTCCCGGAATCGACCCGGCACGCGTGGCGTGCTTCATGCCGACCGCGCAAGGGCCCTGCCGCTTCGGCCAATACGCGCCGTACCTGCGCCAGGTTCTGGACGCGAATGGCTATCAGGCCGTCGAGATCCTCTCCCCGAGCAGCCAGAATGCCTACGACGGACTCGGCGGCCTCGCCAAGCCATTCGTCCGCACCGGCTGGCGGGCGTTGCTCTGCGCCGACCTGTTACAGAAACTCCTGCTGGTCAAACGGCCCTATGAGGAGCGCCGCGGCGACGCCGAATCGGTGTACGAGCAGTGTCTGGCGGACCTGTGCCGGACGCTCGAGGAGACGCCCGTCGAGCCCGCCGCGCAATTGGCGGCCCTGCGCAGGTCCATGGAGCGCTGCCGCGACCGCTTCCGCAAACTGGAGATCCAACGGCGCGACCTGCCGCTCATCGGCATCGTCGGCGAAATATTCTGCCGGCTCAACACGTTCTCCAACGAGAACCTGGTGCAGTGTCTGGAAGGGTATGGCGCCGAAGCGTGGGTCTCGGACATCGTCGAGTGGATCTGGTACACCACGTCCGAACACTTCCGGAAGCTCAAGCTGGAAGGGCGCATGCTGACGCTCGAAGCGTTCGGCGCCTGGGTCAGGAAACGGGTGCAGCGACGCGACGAACACGTGCTGCTCGAGCCCTTCCGCGACGATTTCCGCGGCCGTGAGGAGCCCGATATCTACGAGGTGCTCGAATGCGCCCGTCCGTATCTGCCGCGCGAAGGCGCATTCGGCGAGATGGTGCTCAATGCCGGCAAAGCGGTTTACCTGGCGAAACACGGGGCCGCCGGGATCATCGATATCAGCCCGTTCACGTGCATGAACGGAATCGTCTGCGAAGCCATCTATCCGAGGATCAGCCGCGACCTGGGCGGCATTCCGATTCGTAATTTCTATTTCGATGGGACGCAGTCGGATCTGGACCGGGACCTCGGAGTCTACATGGAACTGGCGCGCGCCTACGCCGCAAACCGCCGCGTCCGTGGTTAGAACGCGGACAGCAAATCGCGGCGCAAATGGTTACCATGAAATCGATGCGGCTTCTGCTTGCTTTCATCCCCATGCTGGCGTTGGCCCAGAATTCGGTGAAATCGCCCGACGGCGCGATTGAAATTGCCTTTTCGGCGGACAACGGCGTGCTTGCTTACACCGTTTCCTTTCATGGCCGGCCGCTGTTGACGAAATCGTCGCTCGCGCTCGAAATTCAGGATCAGGCTGTTCTCGGGCCGAATGTGCGCATTACGGGAGCTCGCCCGGGGTCAGTGGATGAGACTTACACGATGCCGCATGGCAAATCGAATCCGGTGCGCAACGTCGCGCGCACGGTGGCGGTGGAGGCAGAGGAGACGCGCGCCCCGTTTCGCAAACTGACGGTCGAAGCGCGGGCGTATAACGATGGCGTCGCGTTCCGCTACCTGATCCCGAATCAGCCGGCGTTGACCAGCCTTCGCCTGGCGGGCGAGCGGACCGAATTCCAACTGGCGAAAGACGCCACCACCTATCCGCTCCTGCTGCGCAATTTCAGGACCTCCTACGAGGACAACTATCACATTTTGCCGTTAAGCGCCCTGCAACCCGAATCGCTCGTCGCCTTACCGCTGTTGGCGGAGTTGCCGGGCGTGGCTTGGGTTGCCATCACCGAGGCCAACATCGACAACTACGCCGGCATGTACCTGCAGCATAACGGCCGGGACGCGCGGTCGCTGTTTTCGAAGCTCGCGCCGGCTATCGATGAGCCGGGCATCGCGGTCGCGACATCGACGCCGGCGCAGTCGCCGTGGCGCGTCGTCATGATTGGCGCGGAGCCCGGACGGCTGATCGAATCGAATATTGTCATCAATCTGAATCCGCCGTCGGCAATCGCGGACACTTCGTGGATCAAACCGGGAAAGACGGCGTGGGATTGGTGGTCGGGGACTTTCGCGGAGGGCGTCAACTTTCAGCCGGGAATGAATACGGCGACGATGCGCCACTACGTCGACTTTTCGGCGGAGTCCGGGCTGGAGTACATGCTGATCGACGCGGGTTGGGCGCAGCGCGGCAATGGGCCGTCCGATTCGGGCAGCGACCTGACGAAGACCAATCCCAATATCGACATGCCCGCGATTCTCGCGCACGCGAAGGAGAAAAAGGTCGGCGTCTGGCTGTGGGCGCACTGGTCGGATATCAACCGGCAGATGGCTGAGGCGTTCGCGCTGTATGAAAAATGGGGCATCGCCGGGGTGAAGATCGACTTCATGGATCGCGACGACCAATGGATGGTCGACTTCTATCGCCGGGTGCTGAAGACGGCCGCGGCTCACCATCTGATGATCGACTTGCACGGCGCCTACAAGCCCGACGGCATTCACCGCACCTGGCCGAACCTGCTGACGCGCGAGGGCGTCATGGGCCTGGAATATTCCAAATGGAGCGCCCGCATCACTCCAGACCACAATGTGATTCTGCCATTTACGCGCATGCTGGCGGGTCCGATGGACTATACTCCGGGCGGTTTCCGCAACGTGACGCGGGAGCAATTCGAGCCCCGCATGCGCCAGCCAATGGTGATGGGGACGCGCGCGCACCAACTCGCGCTCTACCCCATTTTCGAGAGCGCGTTCCAGATGGTGTCGGACTACCCGGAGGCGTATCGGGGGCAAAAGGAATTCGACTTCATCAAGGCAGTGCCGACGGTCTGGGATGAGACGCGCGTCGTGACCGGCAAGCCGGGCGACTACCTGACTGTGGCGCGGCGGCGCGGCCGCGAGTGGTTCGTCGGAAGCATTACGGGCTGGAAGCCGAATGAACTCAAGGTGCCGCTGGAGTTCCTCGGGCGCGGCGACTTCGTGGCCGATATTTACTCGGACGCCGCCGACGCGAACGCCAACCCGACGCATACTACCCACGAAGAGAAACGAGTGACGGCTTCGACGGTCCTGCATGTGAAGATGGCAAACGGGGGCGGCCAGGCGATACGGATCCGCCCGGCGCAATGAGAACCTGCTGCCGCGGGGTTTTGCTGTTCGTCATCGTCGCGGCGGCCGGTTGGGCGCAGACGCTTTGGCATGAGCCCACCCTGTCCAATGTGCCGCCGCCCAAACCGCCTTACACGTTTCTTCGCGAAGATCCCAGCGGGACCCAGCCGAAGCTGTTCCTTCGCGACGCCGGCGGGGCTACCTGGAACGTCAAATTCGGCTTCGAGGTCCACAACGAGTCGTTTTGCTGGCGGATTCTGGAGGCTTGCGGCTACTTCGCCGAGCCCAGCTTTTACGTCGCCGAAGGGCAGATTAACGGCTATCGGCCGCTGCGTCGCGCGACGCCATCCATTCAGCCGGACGGGCGTTTTACCGCGGGGCGCTTTCAGTTTCGAGACCCCAATTTGAAGTTCCTGAAGAATCGAAACTGGCGATGGGACCGTCCTCCCTTCGCGGGCACGAAGGAACTCAGCGGGCTGAAGATTCTGATCATGCTCTTCTCGAATTGGGATAACAAGGACGGGCGCGTAGGCCGTGGCGGCCCCAACACGGGAGAGTTCGAAATCCATGGAAAGCGGCTTGCCGCCTTCACCGATTGGGGCTCGGGTATGGGGCGGTGGGGTTCGAAGGCGGGAACCGATTCCAACTGGAATTGCGCCGATTTCACGGCGCAGACGGCGGAATTCGTCAAAGGCGTCGACCACGGGCACGTGGTGTTCGGCTGGGAGGGTGTAATCAACGACGGTTTCAAAACTGGCATCCCCCCGTCGCACGTGGCATGGCTGATGAACTACCTGGGTAGGATCGGAGACGAACAATTGCGCGCCGATTTGCGGGCGGCGGGAGGAAACGACACGGAAGTCGATTGTTTTGGCAAGGCGTTGCGGGCGCGAATCGAGCAGTTGCGCGGAGTGGCGGCGCATTGAGTCCCCCAAAGGGGCTTTCCTGTTGTGTTATCCTGTTTAACGTACCAAAACGAGATTAAGAGAAGACAAGGAGCAGTAGCAGTAGAATGGCACTGGCGATTGAAGCGAAGCGGCAGATTTTCACGACAAATCAGCGCCACAAATCCGATACGGGGTCGCCAGAAGTACAGATTGCCCTGTTGAGCCAGCGGATTAGCATGCTCACGGAGCATTTCAAGACGCACAAGAAGGATCATGGCTCTCGTAAAGGGCTGTTGACCCTGGTAGCCAAGCGTCGCCGGCTTCTGACATACCTGCGGGATACGGATCCCGAGCGCTATAAGGCAGTTTTGTTACGGCTGGGCATTCGCCGCTAGTCCATTCGTCGAACTCGTCTGTGGCTCGGGCGTTTCGATTCACCCCTAATCCGGTTCGGAGACGGTCGTGGCGTGTGCCCCGGTTGTCTTCCGGACTACCATCCTGTCAACTCCAGTCTCAAACGGTCCGTTCGGACCGATTCGTGACTGGCAGGGAGGGCTATCACGGCTCGCCTGCCCTTGGAGGTAAGAAAGATCAATGTCGCATCATATAGTGGAAGTAGACCTGGGAGGCAAGCTCGTCACGATTGAGACGGGCAAGATGGCCAAACAGGCGAACGGCTCGGTAGTCGTTCGATCCGGTGACTCGGTGGTCCTGGTCACCGCTTGCATGGCCGAGAATCCGAAAGCGGCGGCGGCGTTTTTCCCGCTGACCGTGGATTACCGGGAATACACTTACGCCGCCGGGAAGATCCCGGGCGGCTTTATCAAACGTGAGGGCCGCCCCTCCGAAAAAGAGATCCTCACCAGCCGTCTCATCGACCGGCCCATCCGTCCGCTCTTCCCCGAAGGGTTCCTGAACGAGACCCAGATCATCGCCATGGTGCTTTCGGCGGATCCGGAGCAGGACCCCAACTCCCTGGCGATCGTGGGCACCGCCGCCGCTCTGGCGATTTCCGATATCCCGTTCGAATACGTCCTGGCGGGCGTGCGCGTGGGCATGAAGGACGGGCAGTATGTCGCCAACCCGACTTATACCGAAGGACGCGAATCCCCGTTGAACATCGTGGTGGCCGGGACCGAAGACGGCATCGTCATGGTGGAAGCCGGCGCGCGGCAGGTGTCCGAACAGGAAGTCCTCGGCGCAATCGAATTCGGCCATGACTGCTGCAAGAAGATCGCCGCCGCGATTCGCGAACTGGTCAAACTGACCGGAAAGCCGAAGCGCCCCTATACGCCGCCAGCGCTCGATCAGGCGATCTATGACGAGGTTGCGAAGGCAGCCCGCGCCGACCTCACCGATGCCCTGAACACGGAAAAGCACCCGAAGCTGGAAAGCTACTCGCTGGTGGCCGCCCTCAAGAAGCGGGTGGTGGAAGCCCAGCCGGACGAGAAGAAGGAAGAATCGGCGAAGTGCTACGACGCCCTCAAGGAGCGCATTTTCCGCGATGAGATGCTGAAGAACCACCGGCGTCCCGACGGCCGCGCCTTCGACCAGATTCGTCCGATCACGATCGAGACGCGGGTCCTACCGCGCACGCACGGCTCGGCGCTCTTCACCCGGGGTGAAACTCAGTCCCTGGTTACGGTGACGCTCGGAACGAAGGATGACGAGCAGCGGATCGAGTTGCTGGAGCCGGGAGAAGCCTCCAAGCGCTTCATGCTGCACTACAACTTCCCGCCGTTCAGCGTCGGTGAAGTCGGTTTCATGCGCGGCCCCGGCCGCCGCGAGATCGGCCACGGAGCGCTGGCGGAACGGGCGCTTTCGGCGGTGATTCCGAGCGAAGAGACGTTCCCGTATACCCTGCGCGTGGTCAGCGACACGCTGGAATCGAACGGGTCGAGCTCCATGGCGACGGTCTGCGGAGCGTCGCTGGCCTTGATGGACTCCGGCGCGCCGATGCCCGCCCATGTCGGCGGCGTGGCGATGGGGCTGGTGCTGGAAGGCAAGGAATACGCAATTCTGACCGATATTGCGGGCGCCGAGGATCACTACGGGGACATGGATTTCAAGGTCGCCGGCACGCGCGACGGGATCACGGGACTGCAGATGGACATCAAGGTCCCGAATGTCACCACGGCGATCATGAAGGAGGCCCTGGAACAGGCGCGGCGCGGACGGCTGTTCATCCTCGACAAAATGTACGAGGCGTTGCCGAAAGCCAGCTCCTCCATGTCCCAATATGCGCCGCGTATTTACACCCTGCATATTCCGACCGATAAAATTCGCGACGTGATTGGACCAGGCGGCAAGGTGATCCGCGGGATCATCGAGCAGACCGG
>CAZSQK010000084.1:0-36116 GCA_964608645.1 uncultured Solibacteraceae bacterium
AACCTTCTTCCCTTCAGCGAGATACTTCCCCTCATTTTCACGCTGAACCAAAACAGAGAAAGGCGCCCTTGCTCAACCGCTTTCGAACTGCATCGCCGATGACGGAGAATTGGATCAGTGCTCAATGCCTCCGAAGAGGCGTCGCACCGGAGGCCGGATCGGTGCGCCATCTACACCCGCCAGTCGGTGAGTTCGTCCGATGGTTTGTCCTCGTGTGAGGTTCAGCACGAGGCCTGCTCCCTTTATCTGCAGTCGCAGCGCGAGCACGGCTGGACGCTGTTGCAGGAGCGCTTCAATGACGACGGTTACTCCGGAGCGTCGCTCGACCTTCCGGGGCTGAACCGACTGCTCGCCCTCATGCGCCGTGGCGGCGTCGATCAGATTCTCATTCACCGCCTCGACCGGTTGTCGAGAAGCGTTCGCCATTGCGCGGCACTGCTCGATGAGTTGCGGCGTCTTGAGGTCGGACTCGTCGTGGTTACCGCGCCGGAGCTGGGCCACTCTGCGCAGGACAACCTCATGCTGAACATCACGGCCTCGTTCGCGGAGTTCGAGCGGGAGTTGATCGCCGCACGTATCGCGGACTCCCGAAGCCGGCTGAAGGCGCGCCAACTGCGTTTCGCGGGCGGTATCCCGTTCGGCTACGACTCGGATCGGCGTACGAAGCAACTGGCGCCAAACACGGGCGAGGCGGCCGTGATCAGGTGGATGTTCTCTGAGGCTGCCCGTGGCAAGAAGCCGGCGGACCTCGCCGAAGCCGCCAATTCCCAGGGGTATCGGACGAAGCCGACGGCAGGTGGCGGACCATGGACGGCCCGCCAGCTTGTGGCAACACTGCGCAATCCGGTCTACATCGGGATGCTGTGGGATGGAGAGGATGTTCGCATCGGCTGTCACCAGGCGATCATCGGGGACGCGATGTTCGCCGCCGTTGGGAAGGCACTCGATGATCGGCGGACGAGAAAGCAGGACGGGTCTCACTACGGCCCGATTTGGCCGCTGAAAGGCAAGATCGAGTGTGGGACCTGCGGTCGGCCGTTGACGCCGCACAGTACTCGCAAGGGCAACTGGGTCTATCGATATTATCGATGCCGGGCGACCGCCGGCGGCCGTCCGCCTTGCGGGTATCAGGTTGCCGCCGGTGACATCGAAAGAGCCGTCGCGGATCAATTGCCCGGCCACTTTCGCCACGACTTGGATAGCGAGCGGATTCACCAGCATGTCGAGAGCGTCGTGTACGACGACGAAACTGGGACGGTCACCATCCGCCTGAAGCCAACGGCCGTCAGTCCGCCGTCAGAATCTCAATAAGCCGCGCTCTGGTTTCGTCCAGTTTCGCTCTGAACAGGTGACCCACGCTGTAAACGACGATCCCTGAATCCGCGGTGAATAGCCGGTTTGGTCGAATCCGGCTACTGCGGTTCAGGCTGCCTACTTCGAAGTCGGCAGCTTCCAACTGAACGGAGTATTCGTCGTTCCGGGCCTGGCTGGTAATCTGGCACAGGATCAGATCGTCGCCGTTCAGCGATGCGAGAACCAGCGCCGGCCTCCGCTTCGTCTGGCTGAGGTCGGAAAACGGGAAGTTGATGACGACGACGTCGCCCTTTACAAACTGGCCCAGGCTGCGTCCTCCTCGGGTGCGAGCCAGTCCTTCGCGAGTGCAGACTCAGCAGCCATGGTGGGAACGGACGCGTCTGAATGCTCTTCAGCCAGCACTCGCAAGAACGCCAGGAGCCGATCGAGGTCCTGATCGGAGAGTCGGCCGAGTTGTTGGGCGACGAGTTCGCGCTTGCTCATATCCTGTCCATCTCATTTTACGGCAGCAGCGGCGCCCCGGCCAACATCTCGAAGTTTCCGGACCATTCCGCGACCGATGGCCAAGAACGCTCCTGTTTTTAGTAGCTTGCGATTATCTGTGAATCGCAGTTTGTCAGTAAGCGTAACGGCGGGTTTGTCAGGTGGGGATTGAGCCAAACATCGCCGTTCGGAACCCGAGCTCAATTGGTTAACGCCAGCGACCGCGAACTCTCGCGGAAACTGGCGCAATCGCCCAGCGGCAGCCAAGCATTCGGTCACATTGGCCGTGAATGCCGGAGGGCACAGCAGCTTGGCTTGGGAGTAGTAGAGGGAAGGGGAGTACGCGGTTCTGGATATTACGCTTGCCTCGGCCGTATCCTTCGCTGTATCGTGTCTCAAGATCCGTAGACGAAATATGAATCGTGCTGGCAGAATATTGCTCGTTGGTGCGCTGTTCCTGTGTTCGGCGGCGGTTAGTTTCGGACAACTTACGTTTACGGAATTCCCGGTCCCCGACCCCCATGGCCTGACCGTCGGGCCCGACGGAGCCCTCTGGTTCACCTCCCGGAATAGCATTAGCCGCATGACGACGGCCGGAGTGGTGACGGCAACGTTTTCATCCGGCGCCCCTCCGATTGGCTCATTTTATGCGATCACCCTCGGCCCCGACGGGAAGTTCTGGTTCGTAGACTTTACCCAGATGCGGATCGGCAGCATGACGACCGCGGGCGCGTTCAGCATCTTCACTGAGGTGCCTGCATTTCCCCAAGCGATTACTGGGGGACCGGACGGTAACATCTGGTTCTCGGAAGGAACGAATGCCATCGGACGCATTGTGGCCCAGTACATCGCATATGCTCGTTTTCCGCTTTCCGCATTTGACACCAAGGGAATCACTCAGGGCCCTGACGGTGCCCTGTGGTTTGCAGACGGTTATGGCCATCAGATCGGCCGCATGACGACGGCCGGATCGGCTACCATGTTCCCGGTACCGTCAGGTGGCTGGCCTGACCACATTACCACTGGACCGGACGGCAACCTCTGGTTCACCGAACGAGTAACTGGCAACATCGGTCGTATCACTCCGGCCGGGGCCATGACAGAGTTCCGGTCTCCAACGGCAAGCGATGAACCCGTCGGTATCACCACCGGCCCCGACGGCGCTCTCTGGTTCGTCGAGGCCGCCGCTAACAAACTCGGCCGGATCACCACCACCGGTGCGGCGCTCGATTTCCCGATTCCATCGAGGCCATTCACCGTCTCCAGCGATCCCTCAGTGCCAACAGTTACTCAGGAGATCCTCACCGGCCCGGATGGCAATCTCTGGTTCACAGCGCCGAACCGCATCGTGCGCGTCAGCGTTCCCGCCGTGCTAATCGTTCCCGCCGTTTCCCCGTTAGGACTTGGCCTCTGTGGCCTCGCGCTGCTTATCCTACTCCGACGACTTTCTGCCTCAGCGGGCTCAGGGCGCCACGGCTTAACCTAACTGTCCTGCTCGCAATAACAGCGGTGAGTAGAGCCGCCGAGCTGTCTGTCTTCAATACACGACCCGCTCGATCTCGTCGAGGGCGACCGAGTCGTTGCGGCGATCGTAGAGGCCGGTGGTGCGGGCGGATTCGTGGCCGGCCATCTGCTGGGCGACTTCGAGCTTTCCGCCGTTCTGCAGGTAGGTGGTGATGCCGGTCGCCCGGAAGCTGTTGGCTGATGGTTGATGCCCGCCCGGAACACTCGCGGACCAGTCGTGCAGGCTGTCAAAGCGATGGCTTTCCCGCCGCGCGATTCGACATCGAAGATCAGGCCCTTCGCGCCGCCGCGGCCCTGGCTGGGGATGACGATGACATCATAGTCGGCTCGCAGGTTGCCCTTCTTGATCCGCTCCTTATACATGAGGTCGTAGGGCGAGCTCGAAGCGCTGTCCTGATGCAATTTCCGGGCACGGACCATTCGGTGCTCAGTGGTCTGATGCGCGGAGTCGCCGAAACCCGCAGCCGTCCCGCCGTGATCGACATGCCCGTCGGCGGCGGCCACGTGGTGCTCTTCGCGACGAATCCCGCCTACCGCTGGCAGAACCTCGGCGAGTTCAACATGCTCGCCAACTCGATCCTGCACTTCAACGACTACCCAAAGACGCCGCCCTCCCGGCCCCCGGTTTCAGCCGCGCCGGCGCAGTAACGGAGATCTCGGCTGTTCGCGCCTGGCCACCCGTGGGAGAAGCAGGTAGAGCGCGAGTGTGAACCGGACTTCTCTGTTCTGGAACTGTCGCTCATCGTGTGCCCGGTGACGTGTCTCCCCGCGGGCCCGGCCGCATCGCCCGGATCGCCGTCACCAACAGCAGCGTGCCCAGGATCGCTATGCCGCACACCGGGAGCGTCGGCACTGCCACGGAACCCGGCGGCAAAGTCATCTGTACGATTGTGCCGGATAGCTCCGTAAACCATAGCTTGCCATCCGGTCCGAATGCCAGGCCCGCCGGCGCGCTGCCCGCCGTCACAATGGGGAAGCCGGTCACCACGCCGCTGGTCGTAATCCGCCCGATTCGCCCGGCGCCATTGGTATCGGTGAACCACAGGTTGCCGTCCGGCCCGGATGTGATGTCCGCCGGCATCGAAAAGAAGCCCGCCGGGAACTGGGTGATCGCCCCGGCAGGAGTAATCCGCCCGATGTAGCCGGGCATTGTGAACCACAGGTTGCCATCCGGGCCCGTTGTGATCGTGTTCTCGCCGTAGCTCCCTGGCGCAACGGACGGGATGGGGAATTCCGTAATCGTCCCGGCTGGGGTGATCCGGCCGATCCGGTCGATCTCCGTGAACCATACATTGCCGTCCGGCCCGCCCGCGATGCTCATCGGGAATGCGATGGACGCGAATTCCGTCACGACGCCGCTGGTGGTAATGCGGCCGATACCGGGCGGACCGCTGAAAAATGCTTCCGTAAACCAGAGGTTTCCATCCGGGCCGCTGGTGATTGTAATGGAGAACTTGCCCGAAGGGATGTCGAACTCGGTGATCACCCCGGCGCTGGTGATCCGCCCAACCTTCGACCGGAGATTTTCCGTGAACCACAGATTCCCGTCCGGTCCCGTGGTGATCCACTTGAACCGGCCGAGGCTCGATGAGCCTTTGGCCGGGAGCGGGAACTCGGTCACGACGCCCGACGTCGTGATTCGGCCAATTGCGCTGCCGCCCACCTCGTAAAACCAGAGGTTGCCGTCCGGGCCACTCGTGATACTCCAAGGCTCGGTCCCGATGCCGGGAATGCCAACACTCGTGAGAGGAAATTCCTTGAAGGTCACTTGTCCATCCGATACCGCGGCACAGACAATGAGGATCGCCGCAGCGGGCAGGATACTCCTCCCATGACCGTGTGTAGTCAAGTCAGAAGCCTCCGTTGCTGGAATGGAATCGAAGCCGGGTCGCATTCTCGGACCCCGGCGCTGGATCTGCTTCGGCGTCACTTCCCGGACGGGACCCGCCGTTTCAACTCCGCGAACCAGTTTACTACCACATTGAGCTGCCTCGCGGGCTCCGTCTCGCTTTCCTTCACCATCAGGAAGTGCTGGCCATCGCGGGTCACCGCATACGCCGGAGTGTCCCCATGAACGAAGGCTGCGGAAAACAGAAGTTGCGGCCTTGCCACTACGAGCACCGCGTGGCCCGCGATACCGACCGACAGCATTCGGTTGCCATTGCGATAAAACAGTTCGCGGCCACTGGCAGCCCAGACCGGTTCGGCTCCGCCATCGGTTGACAATTGGGTCCGGCCGCCGCCATCCGGATAACGCACGGCATAGACCTGCATGTCGCCGGATTCGTCGGAAGCGTAGGCCAGCCATTGGCCATCCGGTGAAAAGGCGGCAGCTGATTCATTGAAGGGAGTCCGCAGAAAAGGCCGAGCCTCCTGGCTGTCCAACGGCGCCAGCCAGAGATCGGTTCCCGTGTTTGGATCCAACTTCGTGCACGCCAGAGTCTTGCCGTCCGGTGAAAAGGAAGACGGGGAGCAAACCTGCCTGGCAGCGAGGATCGGCTCGGGCTCGCCACGGGGATCGATGCGGCGCCGGACCAGCGTCTCGCCATTGCCCCGAACGTTGGAGTATGCAATATACGCGCCGTCCGGCCTCCATACGGGGTAGATCTTGTCGCCTCCTTCGAACGTAAAGCGGGAGGTAATCCTTCGCTCGAGGTCGAAAATGTGGACGTCGTCATTTGCTTTTGCCACGCGAAAAGCGAGCTTCTTCCCATCGGGCGAGAGAGCCAGTTCGTCGATGTCGGAGTAGTCGGCATAGGTGGCCAGTGTTTCGACCTTGCCCTGACGGCTGACCGAAACCAGGGAGAGCTGCCGGTCCACCGCGGAACTCGGCACATAGACCAGCGTTCCGGTATTCGAGACCGCAAACCGCGCCGAACCGTTGGCTTGCCGCATAGCCACTCCCTCCACTACCGGCACGGCGTTCCCGGCGACTCGATGCTGCGCGCCGATGAACCCGGCAGCCAGCAGGGATTGGCCGTGGCTGTAGACCAGGTGGCCCGTGGGCAAGACCAGCCCTCGTGTGCCTCCCTTCAGAACCACGCGAGACTCATTCTGTTCCGTTCGCACCACAAGCACGGCGTCATCCATCGAGGCGATGGAATCCGGGCCAAGGGTGAAGAGAATGCCCCCGTGATTGGGCAGGAGTTGGGGCCATACGTAGCCGCTCTCGCCGCCATTCGGATCCGGTTTGAGAAACAATTTGGGTTGCCCCCCGGAGGCCGGCGCCTTCCAAATGCCCGCTTGGAACCCGGGGACATACAGGATCGAGTCGTCCTCGCTCCAGGAGAGTCCGCCGTTGAGTGTGGGAGCGTCCGCGATGACCACGGCCGCGCCGCCATTTACGGGGACCCGTTTCAACTGATGCCCGGCAAAGTACGCAAGCCACGAGCCATCCGGCGAAAAGGAAGGGGCGCTGCCGCCTTCGGTGCCGGCCAGCGGTTTGAACTCCATCTGATCCATCGAACGCAGCACCAGCCGCGTGGTTTCTCCGTGCCTCGCGACGTAGGCCAGCCAGGCGCCATCGGGCGAGAGGGCCACATCCGGATTCCTCGGTTGCGAAACTAAGGGGTCCGAAGCGGGAAGCGTAATCGCAAACCGCTGGACTGGCGCCGGCGGCGTCTCCCGCAGCCAGACCTTCCCCCACGCGATGGCCGCGGCCACCACCATTGCGGCTGCCAACGCCCGCGCGATCCACGGCTTTCGTGAGCCAGGCGGCGCCGTAGAGGGGGAGGGTTCCGTCTGCGCCTCCTCGATCTCGATACGGGCGTCGCCGATGTGCTGCAGCCGGCGCGCGGGATCTTTTTGCAGACAGCGCCGCAGGAGCGAGCGCACGAGCGGCGGCGTATCCGTGGGGATGAGCTTCCAATCGGGCTCGGCGCGAAGGACCCCGGCCAGGATGTCGGAGACCGTATCTCCGGCGAACGCGCGCCGCGCCGTGAGCATCTCGTAGAGCACGCAGCCGAACGCCCAGATATCGCTGCGGCGGTCCGCCGTCTTGCCGCGCGCCTGCTCCGGGCTCATATATGCCGCCGTGCCCATGATCACCCCGGCGCGCGTCCCTTCGATCGTGCGGGTCGGTGAGTTCGAGGTGTCGCTCTGCGCCGGGCTGTCGTCTCCGAATTTGCCCAGGCCGAAGTCCAACACCTTGACTCGGCGGTCGGGAGTGACTTTGATATTGGCCGGCTTCAGATCGCGATGGATGATGCCTTTGTCGTGCGCCGCTTCCAGCGCTTCGCAAATCTGCGCGGCGATTGGCAGGGCAGTCCCGATCTCCAGCGGGCCTCGATCCAGCCATTCGGCCAAGGTCTCGCCGGGAATCAGTTCCAGAACGAGAAACGGAGCGCCACCCTCGTGCCGTTCGAGTCCGTAGATGGCGCCGACCTTGGGGTGGTTGAGAGAGGCCAGCAACCGTGCTTCACGCTCGAAGCGGGCCAGGCGGTCGGGGTCGTGCGACACCGCCTCAGGCAGGAACTTGAGAGCGACCTCGCGTCCCAGCCGGGTATCGGTCGCCAGCCACACCTCACCCATTCCGCCCGCGCCGAGTTTGGCAGCAATGCGGTATTGCCCGATGGTGCGTCCGGCGTCCATGAGCTATGGAGTTCTATCATCTCAGGA
The DNA here is from genome assembly GCA_964608645.1 of uncultured Solibacteraceae bacterium. Lineage (GTDB taxonomy): Bacteria > Acidobacteriota > Terriglobia > Bryobacterales > Bryobacteraceae > CAZSQK01. Next base: position 7,939 of record CAZSQK010000084.1, read on the forward strand.
AACGTAGGGGCGCAAGTGGGGAAACCTGCGAGCCCCTCTCCCCTCGACCAAAACCGTTGTAAAAAACGGTTTTCGGCGCGTAACTCCTTTAGTTCGGTCAAAAAACCGTTGCGAAAAAACGGTCTTGCTTTTCGGTCGATTTCCCGTCCGCCCGTTCGTGATTCCCCGGCAAGGAGAACGTAGGAGCCCCACGACACGTCCAATCGGAGCCGCGCATGGATCCCTTGTCGCCCCGATCGCTGCGTGATATGTGTCGGCGATCATGCGCTACATTCTTGCATTGGTGTATTGCCTGACCCTCACAGCTGCCGACCCCGCACGGTTGCGCCAGCTTGCGGAGAAAGAGCGAATATTCGAGCTGCGAGACATGCTGGAGCAGCCTGGCGGAAACTCCGCCGAGACTTTGCTTTACCGCGCGATAACCGCCAGCCGCTTCGGCCACGAGCGCGAGGCCGTCGGCCAGCTCCGTACGTTCCTGACCACCAAGCCGGCTCTCGACATGGAACTGATGGCCCGCAATGAGCTGGCCGGCGCGCTGACGCGCCTCGGCGAATGCGGCCAGGCGGTGAGCGAGCTCGATGCAGTCTTGCGTCTCGCCCCAGCCGGCGCCGCCGACCGCGCGGACGGTGAAAATCGCCGCGTGCTTCTGGCATCCCTCTGCGACCTCCCCCCGCAGACGGTCGAGTTCGGCCCGCCCGCACCGGTCCAGGCCCGGCGTAACGAACTCGGACTCTGGGGTGTTCCCGTTGAGATCAACTCGCAACGCGGCGAGTGGATTTTCGATACCGGCGCCAGCCTTTCCGTCGTGAGCGAGTCCGAGGCGCGCCGCATGGGCCTTGCCATTCGTGAAGTGCAAGCCTATGCCGTGGGGTCCACCCAGGTAAAGAACCCGGCACGCCTGGCCGTCGCTCGAGAACTGCGGTTTGGATCGGCGCGCCTCCACAATGTGGTGTTCCTCGTACTGACCGACCAGGCGCTCTTTGTTCCGGCGGTGAAGTATCAGATTCACGGGGCCCTGGGCGCGCCGGAGATGCGCTCTCTAGGCTGTGTGGAGCTCTCAGCGCAAGGCGCGCTCACGCTGGATTGCGGCGCGAAGCCGGCGCAGGGTCCTTCAAACCTCTTCTTCGATGGGATTATCCCGATTGTGCAAGTCGTTCACTCCGGCAAGAAGCTGCAGATGATGCTGGATACCGGCATGAGCCAGACCCGCCTTTATCCGTCGATTCGCGATGCTTTAGCCAAATGGGAGCGAGACCAGGTGACCGATAGCCGGGTAGCGGAGTTTGGCGGCGCTGGCGGCGCCGAGCGGGCCGGATTCGCCTCCGTGCCCGCAATTCAGCTCGAGGTTCTGGGCCGGGCCGTGTATTTGCTGCGTGTTCCCTTGTTCAGCAAGGCGCCCGCGGGGAGTGCCGGCCTTCGCGACGGTATCCTCGGCATAGACGCTCTGGCGGGCGGCTTCCGCCTGGATCTCCGCGCCATGCAACTCACGCTCAGGTAGACGTGCCGGGCTCCGGGTCGCTGCCCTGTGCCGCGGGAGAACCCCTCATAGCCCTCATCCCCTCGACAAAAGAACACGGTTAAGAAAAACCGTTTTGCTTTTTCTGTCGATTTCCCCGCCGCCCGTTCGTTATTCCCATGCAAGGAGAACATATGAGACCCTCAATCATCGCAGCGCCCCTGCTTTGAAAACGGTCAGTTGAAAATGACCGAAACCTCCCAATACACCCGGATACGATAGGAGAAAACCATGTCACAATTCCTCGTGCTTCTTTACGACGATCCCGCTCACTGGCAAAAGGTCAGTCCCGAAGAAATGCAAAAGGCCATCGAGAAGTACCGCGCCTGGACGCAAAAGCCCTTCACCAAAGACGCCAAACGGCTGGGGGACGATGCCGGCCGCGTGATCCGTTCCACCGGTGGCCGGCCGAGCGCCACCGACGGACCGTACAGCGAGACCAAGGAGGTGCTCGGCGGCTTCTACCTGATCGAGGCCGCGAATTATGACGAGGCAGTCTCGCTCGCCATGGACCACCCGCACCTCGAATACGGCGGGACTCTCGAAATCCGCCAGCTCTGGGGATCGTGAGCGTCCCCGCCGCGCCCGGCGCTCTGCTGGACCATCTGTTCCGGCGGCAGGCCGGCCGCATGGCCGCCCATCTCACCCGCCTCTTTGGCCCGGCTCATCTGGACCTGGCCGAGGAGGCGGTGCAGGAGACCATGCTCAAGGCGCTCCAGTCATGGCCCTTCCATGGCGTGCCCGAGAACCCCGCCGCGTGGCTCTTCCGCGTCGCCCGCAACGCCGCCATCGACGCCGTCCGCCGCCGCCGCTTGGGCGTCGAAAAGGAGGAGCTGGCAGTGGCGGACCTGGCGGGCGCCGCGCCCCTGCCGGACGCCGGCCTCGATCTCGAGGAGCAGCTCCGCGACGACGAGCTGCGCATGATCTTCCTGTGCTGCCATCCCGCCATCCCCCGCGATGCCGCCGTCGCGCTGAGTCTCAAGGCCGCCGGCGGTTTCAGTGTCCGCGAAATCGCCCGCGCCTTCCTCGCCGATGAAACCGCCATCGCGCAGCGCCTGGTGCGCGCCAAGCGCCAGATCCGCGAGCGCGGCGTCACCTTCGAAATGCCTGCCGGCGCGGAACTCCAGATCCGCCTCGACGCCGTGCTCGACGTCATCTACTTCATCTTCAACGAAGGCTATGCCGCCCACGAAGGCGACGCCCTGATCCGTCACGATCTCTGCGGCGAAGCCCTGCGCCTCGGCCGGCTCGTCGCGGCATCGTCGCTCGTCGAGCCGCGAGTCCATGCGTTAGTGGCTCTGATGGCCTTGCAGGCGGCCCGCTCCGAGGCCCGCGTCGACGCGCTCGGCGATCTGGTGCTGCTCGAGGAGCAGGACCGCGGCCTGTGGGACCAGCGGCTGATCGCGCTCGGCTTCCATCACTTTGACCGCTCGATCGCCGGCGCGGACGTCTCCCCTTACCATGTGGAGGCCGCCATCGCCGCCACCCACGCGCGCGGCGGCGATTGGCCCGTCATCCTCCGGCTCTATGATGATCTGATGGAGTTGCGTCCCTCGCCCGTGGTCGCGCTGAATCGCGTGGTCGCCGTAGCCCGCGTGCATGGCGCGGAGCCGGCCTTGCAGGCGTTGCAGGACGAACCCAGGCTGCGCGGTTACTATCTCTATTTGGCCGTCCGCGGCCATCTCTTGTTGGAGATCGGCAGGAAAACCGAGGCCGCCGAGTCCTTCCGCGCCGCCCTGGAGTGCCCCTGTTCCTCTCCGGAACAGCGCTTTCTCCGCCGGAAATTGGAGGCTTGCGCCTAGTCCGCGGCGATTTCCCCGGCGCCAGGAGAGGGAACGCAGTCGTAAATCCGCGGCTCTACGTTGAACTTCGCCTGGTAGGCGCGCGCGATCTCTTCGCGGAAGCGGCCGGCGGCCTCCGGCGCCAGCATCGTGACCGTACACCCGCCAAAGCCGCCGCCCGTCATCCGCGACCCGTAGACGCCCTCGATCTCCAGAGCCGTATCCACCAGAAAGTCCAGCTCGGCGCAACTCACCTCGTAGTCATGCTGCAGGCTGCGGTGCGAATTCACCATCAACTGGCCCTTGGTATGCAAGTCCGCGTCGACGAAGCGGTTGACGCGCGTGTTCTCCGTGACCACGTGGCGCGCCCGGCGCGCGATCCCCGGCGGCAAGAGCTTCTCCACAATCTCAAACTGCTCCAGCGAGACATCGCGCAGCGACTCGATGCTGTGGAACCGTTGCCGGATCTTCTCCACCGCCGCCGCGCATTCCTGCACTCGCTCGCGATAGGCCGACACCCCCAGCGAGTGCTTCACCATCGTATTCACCGCCAGAAATCGCGCCGATTGCGGCAGCTCCACGTAACGATGCTCGAGCGCGCGGCAGTCGATCTCCACCGCGCTCTGCGCCTGGCCGAACACCGACACGTACTGGTCCATGATGCCGCACGGCATCCCGACGAACTGGACTTCCGCCCGCTGGCACAGCTTCGCCAGTTCGAGCGGCTGGAGTTCGCGCCCGTTGAGGAACGCCAGCGCGCAGGAAACCTCCAGCGCCGCCGACGAGCTGAGTCCCGCTCCGTCCGGCACGGTGCTGCGGATGTAGAGGTTGGCCGGCTCGATCGGGAAGCCCGCCTTGATCAGTTCGTGCGCCACCCCGAGCGGGTAATCGCTCCAGTGGCGGGAGCGCTGCGTCTCGCGGATGCGGGCGGCCTCCCATTCGCGCGGGTCGCGGCGGTCCGCGGAGTAGATCCGCAGCTTGCCGTCGCCCGATGGAGCCACTCCGACGTAAGTAGCCATGTCGAGCGCCATCGGCATGACGAACCCGAGGTTGTAATCGGTGTGCTCGCCGATGAGGTTGACCCGGCCCGGCGCGCGGAAGACACGGAGACCCTCGGCCGAACCGAACTGTTTGCGGAATTCCTCGATCATGAGTGCTTGCGGCCGGCGCGCCAGGCGAGCAGCAGCATCAGACCGCCGAACGCGACCATAAATACGCCGCAGTAGAGGTTGACGTTCACGTCCGTAAGCGCGGCGCGCGATTCCGGCGAGATCAGCCCCATCGCCAGCAGGATGAGACCCGCCAGCATGAAAAACGAGCCCGTAGGCAGTCTGAGATCCAGCATGTCAGGCGAACCAAATGTTCAAAATCAGCACCAGAACGCCCACCGCGATCGCGACAGGGCCCGGCCGCAGGTACCAGCTTACTCCCTCTTCGTGCTTTAACTTGGTGAGCCCGTATACCAACCCTTCCAGTTCCCGCTCCGGCCGCGGGCGTGTCGCCAGGCTCACCAGGATCGTCACCAGGAAACACGTCGTCCAGGCCATGATCGCGATCCAGAAGTTCTGCGCCATGGTCGACGGGAAGGTGTGGACCGAGCCGAGCCAGCCGCCCTTGCCCTCGGCGATCGTCAAGCCATGGGTGAACGCCGCCGCGACGGTCCCGCTCAACAATCCCACAAAGGCGCCGTCCCCCGTGCTGCGCTTCCAGAACATCCCGAGCAGGAACGTCGCGAACAGCGGGGCGTTCACGAACCCGAACACGAGTTGCAGCAGGTCCATGATGTTGTTGTAGTGCTGCGCCAGGTAAGCCGTGCCGATGGAGAGCGCCACGCCAACGATCGTCGTCATGCGGCCCACCGTCAGGTAATGCCGGTCCGGCGCATTCGGGCGGATGTAGCTCTGGTAGATGTCATACGTCCAAACGGTGTTGAATGCCGTGACATTGCCCGCCATTCCCGACATGAACGACGCCATCAATCCGGTCAGGCCGATGCCGAGCATCCCCGCGGGGTAGAACTGCGCCATCAGGGTGGTCAGCACCTGGTCGTAATCGTAGCCGCCGTTTTTCATCGGCAGCGCGTAGCCGACCGCCATCTTCGAAAGGGCCAGCGCGGCGATGCCGGGCACGATCACGATGAACGGCATCAGCATCTTGGGGATCGCCGCGAGAATCGGCGTGCGGCGCGCGGCGGACATGGATTCCGCGGCCATGGCGCGCTGCACCACCAGGAAGTCCGTGCACCAGTACCCGAAGGAGAGGACAAAGCCGAGCCCCGCGATGAGCCCGAACGCCTCCACGCCCATCGGATTGTCGGCCGCATTGCCCATGTGGGTCCAGCTATGCGTCATCACCTCGGGGACGCGCGACGCCATCCCGCTCCACCCGCCCGCCTTCATCACGGCGAGGATCGCCAGCGGGGAAAATCCGAGCACGATGAGGAAGAATTGCAGGACCTCGTTGTAGATGGCGCTGGTGAGACCGCCCAGGAACGTATAGGCCAGCACGATCGCCGCCGAGCAGAGCACCGAGGTGGTGAAGCTCCAGCCGAGAACCAGCTTCAGCAGCAGTCCGAGGGCATACATGGAGATGCCCGAGGAGAAGATCGTCATCACGGCGAAGCTGAAGGCGTTGAGCGCGCGGGTTTTCTCGTCGAAGCGCAATTTGAGGTATTCGGGGACGGAGCGGGCGCGGCTGCCATAGTAAAACGGCATCATGAACAGGCCGACGAAGATCATCGCCGGCACCGCGCCGATCCAGTAAAAGTGCGACGTCATGATGCCGTACTTGGCGCCCGAGGCCGACATGCCGACCAATTCCTGCGCCCCGAGATTGGCCGCCAGGAAGGCCAGGCTCGTGATCCAAACGGGCACCGAGTGGCCGGATGTCAGGAAATCGCCGCTGGTGGAGATCTTTTTGCGCAGTCTCCAGCCGATGCCGAGCACGAAGGCGAAGTACAGGGCGAGGATGAAGTAGTCTACCGGAGCGAGTTTCAAGAGCAGAGGATATCACGAGGCGCTCTTCGCGGCGCAAGCTTCCAATGTGAGACTTCCAGGTGTTAAACTCCGGTTGACAGCGGAGGTCTTCATGACGCCACTTCGATTCACCCGCCGGGACATGCTGCGGTTCGCCGCCCTGGCGCCCGCCTGCGCGCCGCTTGCCGCGCAGACCGCCCCCGACGCCCGGGCCGCCGTTTCGCTCGTCAAGGGCGAAAACCGGCGCAAGAACATCGCCGACGCCCTCACCGCCATCGACGACCAGATTCGCCCCGTGCTGCGAACCAAGAAGTATGTCGCGATCAAGGTGAACAACGTTTCGACCACGAACCAGGTGGCTGCCTCCCATGCGGACGCCATCCACGGCGTCCTCGATTACCTGGAGCCGCGGTTCAAAGGGCCGGTCCACGTGGTGGAATCCTCGGCGGGGGACACCATGGCGGGGTTCGAGAACTTCCACTACACGCGTGTGGCGCAGGAGCGCAAAATCAATCTGATCGACCTGAACCGGGAGGCGAAGTACAAGGTCGTGCCGATGATCAATTACGACCTGCACGCGCAGCCCGCGCGGTTCGCCGCGCGCCTGTTCGATCCCGACGCGTTTATCATCTGCGCAGGCATTCTCAAGACACACAACGTGGTGGTGGCCACTTTGTCCGTAAAGAATATGGCGCTCGGCGCGCCGCTGCACGGGGTCGGGGAGCGGTGGAATGACAAGCGCGTGGTGCACAACGGGCTGCGCCAGACGCAGTACAACATCTTCCTCGGGGCGCAGGCGTTGAAGCCGTTCTGGGGCGCCGCGGTGATCGACGGTTATGAGGGCATGGAAGGCAACGGCCCCGCGTCCGGGACGCCGGTGGCTTCGCGGATCGCGATCGCCTCGACGGACTACATCGCGGCCGACCGGGTCGGCGTCGAAACCATGGGGATCAACGCCGACTGGATGGGCTACCTCAAGTTCTGCTCCGATTTCGGCATCGGCCAATTCGATCTCAACAAGATCGATATCCGCGGCGAGAAGATCGAAGCCGTCCGCAAAAAATACCAGCTCCACGCCGACATCGAGCGCCAACTCGAATGGATGGGCCCGATCCAGGACTTGCCGAAGAAGATCGGATAACGGACGAGGCGAACCGTTCCCGTCCGCTACTGGAACAACTGCGGCGTGAACTCGTTCAGGTACTCACGCCAGTTGATCCAGGTGTGGCCACCGGGGCTTTCCTTCATCACGGGGGAGAAGCCGTGTTTCTTGAGCATTTCGACGGTGCCCTTGGTGGTCGGCATCAGGCCGTCGTCGACGCCTGTGGCGAACCACACGAGCTTCAAGCCCTTCTTTCCGGCCGGGTTATCGAGCTCGGCCTTATGCTGCTCTTCCCACGACGGGCCGGTGGGCGCCGCGGCGCCGGCGCGCGCGAAGGAGCCGATCAATCCCGAACTGTACACCCCGATATAAGAGAACTTGTCGAGGTGCGGGAGCGCGGCGTTCAACGTCTGGCTGCCGCCCATCGAGAGGCCGGCGATGGCGCGATGCGGCTTGTCGTTGTAGACGCGGTAGTGCGATTCCGCGTAGGGCAAAATGTCGTTCAGGAAATCCTGCACGAACTCGTCGGAGGATCCCGCGCCGCCGCGCCCGCCCTGCGTGCGGCTGGTGTGGCCCGCCGGCATCACGACCACGATCGGTTTCGCCTTCTTCGCGGCGATCAGGTTGTCGAAGATGAAGCCCGCGCGGCCCACCGAGGTCCAGCAGTCGTCGTTGTCGCCCGCGCCGTGAAGCAGGTAGAAGACGGGGAACTTGCCCTGTCCGTTCTCATAGCCCGGCGGCGTGTAGACGTGCATGCGCCGGTCGCGCTTCAACGTCTCGGAATAATAGGTCACCGCCGCGACTGCTCCATGCGGCACGCGATTGGAGTCCATCCACTCCGTGCCGGGCACGTAGACGAGACTCGACACATTATTGTTGGATTCGCTGATCGCCGGGTTGCGCGGATCGACAGTCGTCACGCCGTCGACGTTGAAGTTATAGCGGTAGGCGCCGGGCGGAGGCGCGAGCGTCACTTCCCAGACTCCGTTTTCGCCCTTCGTCATGGTCCCGCCGCCCTGTCCGATGTTGGGGATATCGCCTCCCGTCACTCTGACGGCCTGCGCGTTGGGAGCGAGGAGGCGGAAGATCACCTTCTTCTCGGCGTTACTTCGGGAGAGACCACGACCGGTCCCTGGGGGCCGCGTCCGCCCCGTCCGGGCTGCGGCGGTTGGGCCGGCGCCTGTGCCCAGGCGGCTCCCGTGAACATCAACGTTGCGACGATTGCGTGTTTCATTCGATCACCTCTTCGTTTGGAACAGTAGCTGCGCCACTTCCGCCAGGTTTTGACGCCAGAGCGGCCAGACGTGCGCGTAATGCGGAATTTCCAGGTTGGTGAACTGGATGTCCTTCGACTTCAGCCATCCGGCGAACTGCTGATTCACCCCGAGCAGCCCGTCATCCGTCCCGCAGGCGATCCAGAGGAGCTTCAACTGCGAAGCGCTTTTCGCTGTGAGGGTAGGGAAGTTCTTGTCGAAGTCGGCGGTCTCCATGGTTCGAGGCCCGCGCCCGCCGCCCGCTCCGGGCGCCGCCGGAGGCTGCGGATTGGCGCGCGGCCACATCACAAATGCGCCGCTGAACGACCCGACGTAGGCGAACTTGTCGATATTGTTGAGCCCGGTGTAGAGCGATTCCGCACCGCCCATGGAAAGGCCCGCAATGGCCCGTTGATTGCGGTCCTTCGCCACCCGGTAGGTCTTTTCGACCTGCGGCAGCACCTCCTCGACGAGCGCCTTGGCGAACATGGGGATCATCGCCGGACCCATCGCGCCGCGGGGACCGTCCGGCGTTCCGTAGCCGAGCGTGTTCACCATGATCATCGGCTTGGCCTTGCCCTGGTTGATGAGGTTGTCGAGGATGGTGTTCGCCGCCCCGACGTTCAGCCACGAGCTTGCCTCGTCGCCGAGCCCGTGCAGCACAAAGAAGACGGGGTAGGCCTCCTTGCGGTTGGGGTCGTAATTCGGGGGGGTGTAGACGTAGTAATCGCGGTCGTCGCCGATGAGGGCCGAGTGGTAAAAGTGATGCGCGACGATGCCCCGGGGACCGGAGGCGGGCTCGACCAGGGACGGCCCGGGCACGCGCAGGAGGCTGTTGCCGGCGCCTGCGTAGGACGTCTTGAACTGTCCATTGGCCGGGTCGACGATGCTCAGACCGTCGACGTTGAACATGTAGGTATAGAGGTCGGGCTTGAGCGCGTCGGTGGTGGCCGACCACACGCCCTGGTCGTCTTTGGTCATCGCGAGGCGTTGTCCGACGCCCGTGACCGCCACCTCCTTCGCGTTCGGCGCCCGCAGGCGGAAGGTCACCTTGCCATCCGCGGCGACCTCTGGCGAGCGGACCGGCGCCGGTCCACGTCCCGGCTGCGCCCAGAGGGCGCCCGCCGCTAACAAACACAGGAGGGTCTTCATCATCGTCGTTTACGCTATCACAGGCGCTGGCAGGTTGGCAGCGGTTACATCGGGGACGGAGCGTGCGACCGCCCTCTCGTAGTATTCTCGTCCCGATGTCCCCAGTGCTGGTCGAGAGTTATGCCGTAAACGAGCGGATGAACCAAATCGTCCTCGAACACCTCGATCCGGCTGCATGGCGCGCTCAACTGCCCGGGAGTAAGGGACGGACGATCGCCGCCATCTTCGCGCACGTCCACAACATCCGCCGCAAATGGCTGCGGCTCTCCGCCGCGCAGGTCGAGCTTCCGGCGCCGCTCGACCGCGCCCGCTGCACGCAACAGCAGGTCCGGACCGCCCTGGCAGAAAGCGGGGCGCTCTGCGCCTCGATGCTTGCCGATGTCGAGACCTTTCGCCGCGACGGTTGGGCGAAACCGTGGCCCGCGGGCGCAGCCATGCTGGCCTACATGATTTCGCACGACGCCCATCATCGCGGACAGGTCTGTATGCTGGCGCATCAACTCGGATACCCGCTGCCGGCCCGCGCCGCCAGTGGGATCTGGGTCTGGGAACGACTGTGGAAGGAATGCGGCTTCACGCATCCGCGATAACGCCTTCAACCAATGCGAAACAAGTCCCGTTTCCGGTAGGTGTCGGCGCATCGCCGCCATCCTCTCTGCTATACTCCCCTGAATCCTATGTCACTCGCGCCGGGGATGCGGCTCGGTCCTTACGAAGTCCTTTCACCGCTGGGCGCCGGCGGAATGGGAGAGGTTTACAAGGCGCGCGACACGCGGCTAGACCGCACCGTCGCGATCAAGGTTCTGCCGCCCCAAACCTCCGAACGGCCCGAGGTCCGCCAACGCTTCGAACGGGAAGCGCGCGCCGTTTCCGCACTCAACCACCCGAACATCTGCACGCTCCACGACGTCGGCGAAGAGGGTGGCGTCAATTACCTCGTCATGGAGTTCGTCGACGGCGAAACGCTCGCAGATCGCCTGAAACGCGGCGCTCTGCCGCTCGACCAGGCGCTGCGCACCGCCACTCAGGTTGCCGACGCCCTCGATCGCGCCCATCGCACGGGGATCATCCACCGCGACCTGAAGCCGGGCAACATCATGCTCACGAAAGATGGCGTGAAGGTCTTGGATTTCGGACTGGCCAAGATGCGCGCCACCGCAGCCGGCGCCGCCATGAGCGGCGGATCGGTGATGCAGACGCTCACTTCTCCGCTGACCGGCGAAGGCTCCATCGTCGGAACCCTGCAATACATGGCGCCGGAGCAGTTGGAAGGCAAAGAAGCCGACGCCCGCAGCGACATCTTTTCGTTCGGCGCTGTCCTCTACGAAATGACCACCGGCCGCAAGCCCTTCGATGCGTCCACGCAGGCCGGCGTGATCGCGCAAATCATGCAGTCCGATCCTACCGCGATGTCGGCCGTGATCCCGCAGGTTCCGCCGGCCCTGGAGCAGTTGGCGCGCGCGTGTCTAGTGAAGGATCCATCGCAGCGCCGGCAGACCATGCGCGACGTTTTGACGGATCTGCAGTGGATCGCCTCCCCGGCGTCGCGCCAGGACATTTCGCTGCCCGCGCGCGGAAAGCGTCCGCTTCCGGTGTGGATTTGGAAAGCGGCGGCCGGTGTTTGCGCCGCCTTGGCCATTGCGGCAGTCGTTTATCTGCGTCTGCTTCCGCCGCCGGAAGCCGCTGTGAGCCGATTCACGATCACGGCGCCACCCAAGGCAGCCTTTGGGCTCGGCCTTGTCCTCTCGCCCGACGGCAAGCAACTCGCGTTCGTCGCCACATCCGAAGGCGGAGAAGACCTCCTTTGGCTGCGCCCGCTGGATTCGCTGGAAGCGCGTCCACTTGCTGGAACCGAGGGATCGCAGTTTCCGTTCTGGTCGCCCGATGGCCATTCCATAGCCTTCTTCTCTCAGGGCAAGCTGAAGCGCAGCGATATCGCCGGCGGTTCCGTGCAGGTGATCTGCGACGCCCCAGACCCTCGTGGAGGGAGTTGGGGACCCGATGGCACAATCCTGCTCGCTCCGGATGCGAACAGCGGTTTACATCGGGTTTCCGCCAACGGCGGCACACCCATCGTCTTCACGAAGTTAGATCCGTCACGAAGCGAAGGTAGCCACCGATGGCCTTACTTCCTGCCGGATGGCCGCCATTTCGTTTGTTTTCGCATGACCAGCAAGCCGTCGAACAGTGAACTGGCCATCGGTTCCTCGGACAGCGCCGAGCTGCGGACTCTCACTGGGTCCTCCTCGGCAGCGGCTTACAGTAATCCGGGCTTCCTGTTGTTCGTGCGCGGCGCCACCTTGCTCGCACAACCGTTCAGCCCGTCCAGTCTCACGTTGTCCGGCGGCCCGACTCCTCTGGCGCCCGACGTGAAGGTCACGGGCTTCGGCACCGGGCCCAGCGCGGCGGCGCAGTATTCGGTTTCTTCCAACGGCACGCTCGTCTACCAGACCGGCAGCGGGCAGCAGGAGCAGCTGACCTGGTTCGATCGCACCGGCAAGCTATTGGGTAATTTGGGACCCGCGGGCACCACGAATTCTCCTGAAATCTCGCCGGATGGCGGCCGAGTGCTATCCGATGGACAATCGGACATCTGGATGTACGACACCACCAGCGGCAACGCGTCCCGTTTCACGCTTGCCGAAGTCGGGGATAGTTCAGGCGCATGGTCACCAGATGGCACTCAGATTGTCTTCGCGGCGACGCGGGACCGCAAGAGCGACCTTTACACAAAACCCGCGGGCGGCGGTGGCGCCGAGCAATTGCTGCTGAGCACGGAACTCGACAAGATTCCGGACGATTGGTCCCAGAATGGCGTCATCATCTTCGAGGCTTACAATGCCAAGACCAGATCCGATCTCTGGTGGCTGCCCCTCAATGGCGATCGCAAACCGGTTCTCTACCTGCAGACCGCTTTCAACGAAGCGCACGGACGCCTTTCGCCGGACGGCAAATGGATCGCATATACCTCCGATGAGACAGGGCGCGGCGAAGTCTACGTACAGAGTTTCCCGACTCCCGGCGCCGGCAAATATCTGATTTCCGCAGGTGGCGGCGATCAACCCTCATGGCGCCGCGACGGCAAGGAACTGTACTTCATCACGCCCGATCGCAAACTGATGGCGGTTGACGTGACTACGGGGTCCAGTTTCCACGCCGATAAGCCCAAACTGCTGTTCCAGACGCGCGCGCCCGCTCTGGGCATTTCGCTGTTTCGCAACCACTACGCTCCTGCGCCCGATGGTCAGAAGTTCCTGGTGGCCACCGTCCCGCAAGAACAATCGGCAACCGCACTGGTGATGGTGTTGAATTGGATGCAGGAGCTGAGTGCCAAGAAGTAGGACCTACTTCTTCAACCCTGCCGCCCAGTTCGGATTCAATTTCCTTGCGGGGGAAAGCGGCGTTCGAGCTCGTCGAAGAAGTTCAAGAGGAATGTGAGGTGGAGATTCGCCTTCTCGCCACGATTGGAGCGGTCCGCGGCGGGAGTCACCGCGAAGCGTTTGCCGTCCGGCGCGAGATCGTAGGGCGAAGCATAGCCGGTAATGGCGAGCGGACCGCCTGCCCAGAAGCGCGCCTTGCCGGGCGTGAAGGACTGTCCGCTGGCCGTATAGGGAACCACCATGATGCGATCGTCGAAAGCCACGTAGAAGAGCTCTCTGGAGGTGCGCGACCACACGGGGAAACGGCCAGGATCGGTTGAAATCTGCGCCTGCCCGCCGCCTTGGGCGCCTTCCGGAAAGGGCCGCACAAAGACGTGATTCACGCCGCCTTCATTCGCGGAGTACGCCAGCCATTTTCCATCCGGGGAGAAGGAGGGCTCCAGGTGATCGGCTCGGGTGGCCAGAAACAACTCGGGAGGGGCGGGCTTGGGACGGTCGGGATTGGCCGGGTCCAATGGCAGGGTCCAGAGGTCGTGCCCGCCCGGTCCGGGCTGGTAAAAGGCCAGGCGGCGCCCGTCGGGAGAGAAGGACCAGGGGACCGCATTGCCGGTCGTGGGCCGATGGAGGAGTTGCGGCTCGCCCGACCCGTCCGAACGCACCGACCAGATGCCATCGACCGAAGAATAGACGACGTGCGATCCGTCCGGCGTCCACACCGGGAACTGGTGGCTGGGACTTCCGTCTGCGGTGAGCCGGGTTACGGCGCCGCGGGCGAGATCGTAAACCGAGATGCCGGCGCCTGAAAACGCCAGGCGTTTCCCGTCCGGAGAGAAACGCGGACTGGCGAGGTTCGGGGATGAGAAGAGAGGCTCCTTTTTCCCCGCCGCGTCCAGCCAGAAAAGGGCGCCTTCGCCCGCGAGGGGTTTGCCGCTCAGGTAGACCAGCGTGCCGGTGCGGGAAAAGTCGAGTTGGCCGCCGCCGGAATTCGGGTTCGCGGCGACATCGTCGAGAATGGGGGCCGGCGTGCCGCGCGTCTGGTAGCGCGACAAGTCGAACGGGACGGCGAAGAGGCTGCCCTGGTGAACGAAGACGAGATGCCCGCTCGGCAGGTATCGCCCGAAATACCCGCCGCGCTGCACCACCCTGGTTTCGCCGGTGCGGAGAAAGAGCACTTCCAGATTCGCGTCATCGAAGCCACCGTACGAGGCGACTCCGGTGAAGAGGACCGCCTGGCCGCCGGGAAGGATCTGCGGATAGCGATGCGTGGACTCCCCCTTCTCCGCGGGTTTGGTGAGAAGCCTGGGAATTCCGCCGGCGGCCGGAACGCTGGCCAGACCGGCGACGGAGGAAGCGAAGACGATGTTTCCGTCGTCGCCCCAGGATGCGCCGCGCTCGATGGCGACCGGGCACAGCACGGCAGGCGCTCCGCCGTGGATCGATACCTTCTTCAGATACCCGCCGGTGGCAAAGCCGATCCACTGGCCGTCAGCGGAAAAGAACGGGTCGGCTGCATTCTCCGTGCCGGGGAGGATAGCCGGCCGGGGCTGATCCATCCGGCGAGTGGCGAGGACCTCGTTCTCGCCGTTGCGCACGAGGTATGCCAGGCGCGTTCCGTCCGGGGAGATGACGGCGGTAAGCCGGTTGGCGGCGACCGCCTCCGGGCCCAGGTCGGCCTGGAAACGGAGCAGTGGCCGCTCCGCGGATCGAGTGGCCTTCCACAACAGCCCGCCGAGGACGATCGCCAGGGCCAGGCTGGCGACTGCCGCGACCCACGGCGCCCGGGACCGCCAGGGCGCGCGCGCGGGTGGCATGGCGTCGCTCGGTTCGTCCAGCAGGATCCGCGCCTCTCCGATGTCGCGGAGGCGCAGCTTCGGATCCTTCCGCAGACACCGCACCAACAGGCGGACCACGTTTGGCGGGGTGTCCCTGGGAAGCGACCGCCACTCCGGCTCGCGCGTCATCACGGCGGCCATCGAGTCGTTCGGCGTCTCTCCGCCGAACAGCATTTCGCCGGTCAACAATTCGAACAGGACCACGCCGAACGCCCAGATGTCGGTTCGCTTGTCGACCTGCCGGCCGCGAGCCTGCTCGGGACTCATGTACGCCGCGGTCCCGAGGATCATGCCCTCCCGTGTGACGGCCGCGGGAGGCGTCCGGGGGTTGGCGGAGGCGGGCGGCGATTCCTCGCCGGCGCGCGCCAACCCAAAATCCAGCAGCTTCACCATGCCTTCCGGCGTGACGCGGATATTGGCAGGTTTGAGGTCGCGGTGGACGATGCCTCTTTCATGCGCGGCTTCCAACGCGAGGGCGATCTGACGCGCAACCGGGATTGCCTCGTCGACCGGCAGCGGGCCGTGGAGGTCCTCGCCCTCCACCAGTTCCATGACGATCGCGCCCTGCTCGATGCCGTAAATGGCGGCGATATTGGGATGGTTCAAGGAGGCCAGCACCTGGGCTTCGCGCTCGAAGCGGGCCATGTAGTGCGGGTCGGTGGCGCAGGACGCGGGCAGCGCTTTGATGGCGACGTCGCGATTCAGTCTGGAGTCGCGGGCGCGGTAGACCTCGCCCATCCCGCCTTCGCCCATGGGAGCGAGGATCTCGTAGGGCCCCACCAGGGCGCCTGGCGATCGCGGGCCGAGCAGGCTCTGCACCTGGCGATGGAACTTCTGCAGCGCGGGGGCTTCCAGGAAACCGGCGGATTGGCTTTCTCCGGCCAGCAGAGATTCCACTTCCTCGCGAAGATCCGCATCGCCGCCGCAGGCCTGTTGGAGGTACGCCGCACGTGCGCCTGCGTCTTTTCCAGCCGCGGCATGATAGAGCCGCTCGATCTCCTGCCAGCGCTGGGGGTCCATAGCAGCTACATTTTGCCGGCGACCGTCGTGCCGGAGCGGGGGCCGTTCAGTTCCCGGAACATCCACGCCTTGGCCAGCTTCCAATCCCGCAAGACCGTTTCCGGCGACACCTTTAAGACGGCCGCCGTTTCTTCCGCCGTAAGCCCGCCGAAGAATCGCAACTCCACCACCTGACCTTTTCGGGCGTCGATTTTGGATAAGGCTTGCAACGCTTCGTCCAGCGCCACAAGGCTCATTTCGGGCTCGGAGGACAACGCGGGGAGCTGATCGAGGAGGCCGTCATCCAGAGGGATTTCGGTGGCGCTGCCCTGGCGTTTCAGACGATTGTGGGAGCGCGCCGAATCCACCAGGATGCGGCGCATGAAGCGCGCCGATACGGCATAAAAATGCGCGCGGTCCTTCCAGGAGATGCTGCGTATGTCGAGGAGGCGGAGGTAGGCTTCGTGGACTAATTCCGTGGCCTGGAGAGCGCGGCCGGGACGTTCGCGGGCCGTATACCGGCGAGCCAGGCGGCGCAACTCCGCATAAACGAGGGGCGCCAACTGCTCCAAGGCCTGTTCGTCGCCGCCGCTCCAGGCGCAGAGCAGGCCCGTGACATCGTGTGCGGAACGCCCAGCCATACGAGGAAGATCGAATCGCGATTATGACGAGGGTAGCATGAACGCGATTTTTTTGGGCCTGTCTTACGGTTTTCCTGCGGAGATGCCGCCTAAGTCAATGAGGGCAGCGCGACTGCCCCATTCGCGAGAGGACATTCCGCCATGCAAACGACCGCCCGTGCAGCTTCCAAAGCACTTACTTTCCGCGCTCCGATTCTTCGGCACGCCCACCTCAGGATGGCGCTATCCGTGTGGTTATGCGGGGCGTCTTGGGGGCCGGCGCAGGCGCAGACGGCCAAAACGCTACCGCAAGCCATGTTGCCGGCGCGGGCGCCGTTTGCTAATCCCAATGGGACGGGAGAGACGTTCAGCGCGAACGGACCGGAGGACCCTAACTCGCCATTCTTCGCGAGTCTGGGAACGAATGGACGGAGTTGCGCCACTTGCCATCAGCCGGATCAGGGTTGGGGCATCTCCGCCGCTGGAACGCAGACGCGCTTTTTCCTGACCAATGGCACGGATCCCATCTTCCGCCCCGTGGACGGGGCGAATTGCGCCGGGAACAAAGAGAACGATTACGCGACCATCAATGGGCGCAGCCAGGCGTACAGCCTGCTGCTGACGCGAGCCTTGATTCGTGTGGGAATCTCCGTTCCCGCGGGCGCGGATTTCCAGGTGGTGAGCGTGAGCAATCCGTATGGGTGCAATGACAGCGCCACGCTGTCGATGTACCGCCGGCCGCTGCCGACCACCAATCTGCGGTTCCTCACGGCGGTGATGTGGGATGGCCGCGAGTCCACCGGGCCCACGACCCAGAAGATTTCCTTCGCCACCAATCCGGGCGACCTCATGGCCAATCTGGCGCAGCAAGCGGAAGACGCCACCAGCGGTCATGCCGAAGGGGCCGTGCCGCTGACGGCGGCGCAGAAGAATGCGATCGTGGCGTTTGAGATGGGGCTGCACACGGCGCAGACCGTGGAAGAGAACGCGCGGCGCCTGAATATGGCCGGAGCGAACGGCGGCCCGCTTCCGCTGGCGGCGCAACAGTTCTTCATCGGGATCAACGACCCAATCGGCGGCAATCCGTTCAACACGCCATTCACTTCCAAGGTCTTCAATCTATTCGACGCGTGGGCCAACGAGCCGTACAACAGCGCGCGCGCGGCGGTCTATCGCGGGCAGACGATCTTCAATACGAAGAACATCAACATCACGAAAGTGGACGGGCTGAACGACACGTTGAACGCGCCGGTGATCGCGGGCTTCTGCGGCACGTGCCATTCGACGCCAAACATCGGCAACCACTCGGTGCCGCTGCCCATCAACATCGGCGTGGGCGATTTGACCAGCCCGCTCGATGTCAGTTATCTGCCGGTGATCACGCTGCGCAATCTGGCGACGGGCGCCACGGTGCAGACGACCGACCCCGGCCGCGCGCTGGTGACGGGGAAGTTCGCGGACATCGGCAAATTCAAGGGGCCGGTCCTGCGGGGGCTCTCGTCGCGCGCTCCGTACTTCCACAATGGCTCGGCGCAGTCGCTCAACGACGTGGTCGATTTCTACGATAGCCGCTTCAATATCGGATTCACTGAGCAGGAGAAGCGCGATCTGATCGCCTTCCTGCGAACCCTGTGACGGCAACGCGGGCCAGGAAGGTGGGGCATCGTGGCACGTTGCATGGCCGCCGACCGTTCACAAGCCGAGCTTTTTCAGCTCTTGCGTCAGGTCGAGGGCGGTACTGTATCCGGTGTATTGGGCGCGAATCGTGCCGTCGCGGCCGATCAGGAACAGCACCGGGATGCTCGACACGGAATAGCGGTTGGCGACGATCTTGTCGCGGTCCAGTAGGACGCGGAAGGTGTACTGGTGTTCCTCGATGTATTTCTTCGCGACCTCCGGAGACTCGCCATCGTTGATGGCCAGCACCACCAGTCCTTGTTCCGCGAAAAGGCGCTGCGCTTCCTGGATTTTCGGCATCTGCGCGCGGCAGGGCGCGCACCAGGTCGCCCAGAAACTGACCAGGACCGGCTTGTCCCGAACGGCATCGAGCGTCACATCCTGACCGCGGAGATCCGGAAGAGCGATTTCCGGCGCGCGCTTTCCAGTCAACGTCGATCCGGCGCCGAAGGGAGTGGTGAACTCGCTCACTTCGGCGGCGTCCGGCGGGGGTTGGAATCGAAACAAATCGTCCGGCGCCGGGTCGTTAATGCGCGCCAGCGTGTACGTAATGGTCGATGTCTGATTCTGGGGCGCGTCCATCATCGGCGATTTCAATTTGATGGATTCCATTTCTTTCAGGATGATGTTCCTGGATTGGTCCACCCAATACGTAGCCGGAGAGCGCTCGAGAATCAATCCGCCGGGCGGGAAGCGGGGCGGAACCTCCACGACCCAACAGAGGTGTTGGCCGCCGGAGACAGTGATGGTGTCTTCCCGGAGCAGCTTGGCGCCGGCGGCCTTATCGAGAGCCTTGTAGTTCTCCACAGGATCGTTGAGGGTGCTCATGCGCGGCAGCTGAAACGTGGCTTGGTCCTGGCGCGCAAACTGGTTCGGCCCGGGGCGGTACTCCCAGACCGTTTGGCCGTCGTATATCCGCAGGCTGGCCATCTGACCGCCTTTCGATTCCAGCCTCCGCCGGCCGGGCAGGTTGGCGGCGGCGATGCGTGTGGAGCGGGCGCGCGACTCGTTGCCGGCGCTGGCGGATTCAGTCACGACCTGGGCTTCGAAGTGATAGCTCTTGAGGGAGTGGTAGGTGGCGGCGACTTTCTGCAGGATCTCCGGTCCCGTCTGGCCCGATGCAACGGCTGCCATTGCAGCCAGCAAAGAAATAGCACGCATAAAATGCCTCCTTAGGTGCGCTAAATGTTGTAGCGCTACAAAATGTAGCACTATTCGAAATCAGCGTCAATCCTAAATTTGCGGAGGCGATCGCCGGCAGCCGGGGCGCCGCCAAACGCCGGCGATCACTCCAGGCGGCTGCTGATCCACATCGGCGCGTTCCGGGCTAGTGAACGTTGGCGTTCACGATGGAGCCGATCTTCGTAAACACGGTGCTGACGGTGCTGCTGAGGGCGGGCATGCAGGCGACGGCGGCCACCGCCACCAGACCGGCGGCGAGGGCGTACTCGACGAGGTCCTGTCCCTGAGTTTCGTTCCAGAATCGCGCGGTGAATGAAATGAGTTTTTGCATGTTGGATTCTCCTATTTCCCGGAAGCGTTAATTGACGGTGTTGTTGATGATCGAGCCGATCTTCGTGAACACGGTGCTGACGGTGGTGCTGAGCGCCGGCATGGCAGCCACGGCGGCGACCGCAACCATACCGGCTGCGAGCGCGTACTCCACGAGGTCCTGACCCTGCGTGTCTTTCCAAAATCGCTGGCAAAACGTCTTCATTTGAAGGCACTCATCGGCCGCAAGCCGCCGTCTTAGATGGGATGGAGCGCTGAGATTGCCGGGAATTGCGCCCTATCGTCCGAACCACGACCCGGTCCTTCGTTCTACGGCCGGACGCCCGCGCAACTGCGCGGCGAGCGTCTGAATGCTCGACCGGAACTTCGATCGGGAAGACACCGGCTTGCCATCCAGCAGCGCGTCCTGTACGAGTTCGTAGTCGTTGCTCAGGACGGCGAAAGGCTCCATTTGCAGCGCGGTTTTGAGGTCGTCCCGCTGGAGGCCGGCTTCGGGGGAATAGCGGTTCACCACGAGGCGCAGGCGCGCCCGATCCTGCGGCGAGCGGGCGAAGAACTCGAGGCCGCGGCGGGTGGCGTGCAGAGCGGCCAGTTCGTTGCTGGTCACGAGCAGCGCCAGGTCGGCGGCGGAGGCCAGCCCGGTCTCGGCGGCAGAGCGCAGGTCGGGCGCGTCGAGCACCACGGTGTCATAGCGTTCCTTCCAGAATGCCGCCAGTTCGCCGGCCTGCGCGCGCGCCAAGTCAAAACGGGCGGTGGGCGCTTCGGGGGCCAGGAGCACCTCGATCCCCGAGAACGGAACGGTGAGCCTCCGCCAAAGGTCCTCGTCCATGCGCTTCCAGTCGCGCAGGACATCGCCAAGGTGGAACTCGGCTTTGAGTTTGAGGAGGAAGCCGATGCTCCCGGCCAGAGGATCGGTGTCGACCAGGAGCACCTTGTCGCCGGCGCCGCGCAGTTGGAGCGCCAGATGGGCGGCGATGGTGCTGGCCCCGCAGCCGGGCTTGCCGGGCACGACGCAGTACACCGTTCCGGCGCGGCCGGGGGTCTGCGGAGCGCGGGCGCGGGTGAGGCGATCGAGCACACCGCGCACGGGGTCAGGCGCGGGGTCGGAGAGAAACTCGCAGGCGCCGCGGCGGAGGCAGCGCAGGATGAGATCGGCGTCGTTGCGGCTGTGCAGGGCCACCACCGGCATGACGGCGCACAACTCGGCGATCAGGGGCAGGGCGCGCTCCTCGTCGGAGGTGACGTCGAGGAAGGCGATGTTGCAGGTCTGGCGCAGGGCCGGGGCCGGATCTGCCGGCGCGGGATAGGCGGCGATTCGCTCGGACACGGCGATGCCGAGTCCGGCCAGAGCGCTCGCGACGCGGCGGGCCAGGTCGGGGTGCGGGCATAAGACCAGCGGCTTCCATGCGATGGCCGGCGCTATAGTAGTGGACATTCTCATTTTCTTCATCGGCCAGCCAGCCGGGGCGGCGCCGCACTAAGGGCTAATACCGCCCCCCTTCAGGTCTTCTACCGATCGTGTGCGATCCGCCCGCCGCCGTTAAGAGAATTGTGGGCGCTCGCCGAGGCTTCGTCCTGATCACGACCGTTCTGGCGCTGGTCGTACTGCTGGCATTTCTGGGGCTGGCGGTCGACGTCGGGTATGTCCAGTTTGTGAAGACGCGGATGCAGACGGCCGCCGATGCAGCGGCGATCGGAGGCGCGCTGGAGATTCGGATGAGTGGCGCGCCGGCGGCGGCGTCCCGCGCGGATGCCGCGCTGAACGGCTTCACGGACGGGCAGAATGGCGTAACGGTCACGGTGACCTCGCCGCCCGCGGCGGGGTATTACGCGGGAGACATCACGGCGGTGGAAGTGGTCGTCGCACAGAGCGTTCCGGTCTTTTTCATGGAACTGGTGGGAGCGCCGGTGACGGGAGTGCGGGCGCGGGCGGTGGCGCGATTGGGAAGCGGACCGTCGTGCGTGTATGCACTGGATCCGGCGGCTGCGGGGGCGATCTCGGCCAGCGGGGGCGCGGTCGTGACGGTGAATTGCGGGATCGTGGTGAACTCGGCGGACGGCCAGGCGATGAAGGTCAGCGGCGGGGCGGTAGTGTCGGCCACCCATACGTCCATCGTGGGAGGGTATTCGACGAGTGGCGGGGGTGTGATCTCACCACTGCCATCGACCGGCGCGGCCGCGGCGGGCGATCCCCTGGCGTATATTCCCGCGCCGGCAGTGGGTGGCTGCGATTGGACCAGCACCGCTATTACCACCTCGCGCGCCATCGACCCGGGCGTGTATTGCGACGGCATCAGTATCAGCGGGGGCGCGTCGGTGACGTTCCGTCCCGGGACGTACATCTTGAAGGGGGGCGGACTCAGCGTGAGCGGTGGATCGACGATCTCGGGCACGGGGGTGACGTTCTACAACACCGCGGGCGGCGGCTACGCCTATGGGGGAATCAGCATTAGCGGCAACGCGACGGTGACGCTGCGCGCTCCCACCAGCGGGCCACTGGCGGGAGTTCTCCTGTTTCAGGACCGGAACATCGTGGGCGGGGCGGAGAGCTCGGTGACGGGCGGCAGCGGGGCGGTGTTCGCCGGCGCGCTGTACTTTCCGACGACGGCGGTGAAGTATGCCGGCGGGACCGATTCGGCATACACCCTGCTGGTGGCCAAGACCGTGCAATTTTCGGGAGGAGCCACGCTGAATAACGACTACTCCTCGGTGACGGGCGGGTCGCCCATCAAGGGAGGGGCGGTGCTGGGGGAATGAGATGAAGCGGCGTGCGCGTGGCGGCTCCGCCATCGTCGAATTCGCCTTGAGCGCGCCGCTGCTGCTGTTGTTGACGGCCGGCGTGCTGGATTTCGCGATGCTGGTGCGCACGGCGGCGTCGGTGGCGGATGCGGCGCGCGCCGGGGCGGAGTTTGGCTGCCGGAGCGCCGCCAACGCCGCGGACACAGCGGGGATCCGCGCGGCGGCGCAGAATGCCTCGCCCGGGATCAGCGGCATGTCGGTCACTCCCGGGAAGGTGTGCCGGTGCGCCGACGGGTCGGCGGTGAGCTGCACGGGGAGCTGCGCGGCGGGCAGTATGCGGGTGTACCTCCAGGTGGACGCGCAGGCGAGTGCGCCCACGATTTTCCGCTACTCCGGGCTGACGTTCGGCGGCGGGGTGGCAGCCAGCGTCAGCGTGAGAGTGCAATGAAGCGGCGCGGCAGCACGATGATCGAATCGACCCTGGTGGCTACGGTGTTCCTGTTGCTGCTGGTGGCCATCATGGAGTTCGGCCGGCTGGGATTCGCGTACAACTCGGTGTCGTTCGCCGCGCATCGGGCGGCGCGGTATGCGGCGCTTCGCGGGTCGACGAGCGGCCATGCGGTTTCGGCAGCCGATGTCCAGGCGGAGGCGGGCGCGCTGCTGGTGGGGCTCGATCCGGCGCAGATCACGATCCAGACGATCTGGCTGCCGGATAATCGTCCCGACAGCACGGTGCAGGTCACGGTGTCTTATGGGTTCCGGACGCTGCTGGTTCCGCTGTCGGCGGGGGGCATCACGCTGGCGACGACCTCGCGCCAACTGGTCGTGCAGTAACGGCCCGGGGCACCCTAAAGATTTTCCCTCCCGAACCGATCTATGGAATAGGACCTATGGCTCGCAGACTGCTGGCGCCCACGCTCGCCGACCTGTTCTTCGCGGCCCTTCTGTTCTCCGCTTTGGCGCGAGCGGGAGGGTGGCAGGCGCTGCTCACGGACGGCGACACGGGGTGGCACATCCGCACCGGAGAGCTGATCCTGGCCGGTGGGTGGGTTCCCGCCACCGACCCGTTTTCCTTCACCCGCGCCGGGGCCGATTGGTTCGCGTGGGAGTGGCTTTCCGATGTGTTGTTCGCGCTGGCGGCAAGACGAGGTCTCGCCGCGGTCGCGGTGCTGGCGGGGGTCGTGTTGTGCGCCGCGGTTACGGTGTTGCTGCTGTGGCTGCTGCGGCGCGGATCGGGGCTGTGGATTGGGCTAGCCGTGACGCTGGCGGCGGCCAGCGCCTCCAGCGTGCATTACCTGGCGCGTCCGCATGTGTTCTCCATCCTGCTGTTCACGGTCTCGCTATGGATCGTGGACGAGGATCGGAGGCGGCTGCGTGGGTTGGCATGGGTGCTGCCGGCGATTTGCGGCTTGTGGGCGAACCTGCACGGCGCATTTCTGGCGCTGCCGGCGATGTTGGCGATGGCCGCCGCCGTGGAGGCGCTGCGCCGCCGCGTGCGCCGGGCCGGGCGCTATGGCGGGTTGGCGCTGCTGTGTCTGGCGGCAAGCTGCATCAATCCCTACGGGTGGCGGCTGCACCAGCACATCGTCTCGTATCTGCGGGCGCCGTGGATTCTGAACCACGTGAGCGAGTTTCAATCGCCCAGCATCCGGTCGGAGAGCATGTTGGTGTTCGCGGTTCTGTTACTGGGGGCCGCAGCGTGCGCGTCGCGGGCCATGACGCGCGGGCAGTGGTTCCCCGCGCTCCTGGCGCTGGCATGGGGACTGGGTGCGCTGCGCTCCGCCCGGCACATCCCTCTGTTCGCCATTGCAGCGGCCCCGGTGATCGCCGCCGAGTGCGCCCGCTGGTGGCGCGCGCATACGCCGGAGCGGTCGTATTCCCGCACTCTGTGGGAACTGGGCCGGGATCTGGGCGGCGGAGGCGCCAGCTTATGGACACCGGTGGTGGCCGCGCTGGTTCTGGCTGTAGCGCCCCGGCTGGCGAGCGCCGGATTTCCGGAGACGCAATTTCCGGTGGCCGCGGTGGAGCGTCACGCGGGGCTGCTGGCGCCCGGCGACGGGATGCCCAGGATATTGACGTCGGACCAGTGGGCCGACTATTTGATTTTCCGGCTGTATCCCCGGCAGCGGGTTTACTTCGACGGACGAAGCGATTTCTACGGCCCGGAGCTGGGCGCCGACTACCGCACGCTGCTGGGGGCGTCTCGCGGCTGGCGGGAATTGCTGGAGCGCAACCGTTTCGAGATTGCGTTGCTGCCGCGCGCGTGGCCTTTGAGCACGATGCTCGATCGTGAACCGGGTTGGTCTCGCGTCGATGAGGATGCGACCGCGGTGTTGTTCGTGAACGCCGGCCGGGCCTACCCGGCCGCCGGGACGGAGTGGTGACGATGCGGATGGACCGTCGTTTCTTCGCGATGATGGGGGCCAGCCTGCTGTGGGCGCTGCTGGTGGCGGCGGTGTTCTACCGCATGGCTGCCGGCGGACGGCAGCGGGTTCGCGCCGAAGGGGAGCGGCCGCTGGTAGTGGCCACGCAGGCGGTTCCGCTGGGGGCGGTGCTGGGGCGCGAAACGGTCCGGCTGCGGCAGGTTCCGGAAAGCCTGTTTCCGGCCGGGGGATTCTCACGCTTGGAGGATGTGTTCGACCGTTCGGTCCTGAGCCCGATTCAAGCGGATGAGGCCGTGGTGGAGGCGCGGCTGGCGGCGCGCGGCAGCGGGGTCGGGCTGGCGCCGCTGATACCCGCCGGTATGCGCGCCATCGCCGCGCGGGTGAACGACGTCGTCGGGGTGGCGGGGTTCGTCCTGCCGGGGATGCGGGTGGACGTGCTCGTGACCGGCCGGCCTCCCGGGCGTTCCGACACGTTCACGCGCACCGTGCTGCAGAACATCCTGGTGCTCTCCGCCGGACAGACTCTCCAGACTGACGGCAAGAGCCAGTCGATCAATGCGCCAGTCGTGACGCTGCTGGTCAATCCGGCGGAGGCTGAGGTGCTGACTCTGGCCAACACGGAGGGCAAGATTCAATTGGTATTGCGTAATCCTACGGACCAGCAGGCGGCGGGAACGCGCGGGCGGCAGCTTGCGGACCTGTTCGGGGCCGTGGCTCCGGAGCCTTCGGCGGCGCCGGCCGCGCCACCGAAAGTGCGGCGTCCGGCGCCTGTCGTCTCCTCTCCCCGGCCCTCCCTCGAAACCATCCGGGCGCTTCCGCCTCCACCCCCGCCGCCCGTTGCGGAAAGAGTCGTGCTGATCCGTGGCAACGTCAAGACCCTGGAGTCGGCGCTTCCGAAAGGGGACAGCAAATGAGACTGTTCCCGCTGTTTCTCCTGATGGCATTTTCGGCCGGGGCGCTGGAGGACAAGATCCGGCAGACTATGGCGCTGATTGTCGGACGCGGCGAGGTGGTCGATTGTCCCGGGGGAGTCGCGCGGGTGGCGACGAGCAATCCCGAAACGGTCGATGCCGTCGTGGCGAGCGACGGCGAAGTGCTGTTTCACGCCAAGGCAACGGGCCAGGCCACGCTGATCGTCTGGGGGAAGGACGGCAGGAGGAGGATCTACGAAGTCACGGTGGAGCCAAACCTCGACCCGCTGCGCGAGCTGCTGCGCGAGACCTTTCCGGATCAGCAGATTGAGATTCATGCGACGCGCGATTCGCTGGCGCTGGCGGGACGCGTCTCGACGCAGGCGATTGCGGACCGGGCATTGGCCGTGGTGGCGGCGTCGGTGAAGGGCGCTGTGAGCAATCTGCAGGTCGCGTCTCCGCCGCCCGAGCGCCAGATTCTGCTGCGGGTCCGTTTCGCCGAGCTGAACCGTTCGGCGGCGGCGGAGTTCGGCGTGAACCTGTTCTCGACCGGAGCGGCCAACACGCCCGGCGCCGTGTCCACCGGCCAGTTCCCGTCGGGGCGCCTGAGTGAGATCTCCGGAGGCACCCCGGCCTCCCGCGCCAGCTCGACCAAGTTCGCGCTGTCGGACGTCCTCAACATATTCGCCTTCCGCCCCGACCTCAATCTGGGGCTCATGATTCGCGACCTGGAGACGCGCGGCCTGCTGCAAATCCTGGCCGAACCGAACCTGGTGGCCACCAATGGGAAGGAGGCGAGCTTCCTGGCAGGCGGCGAGTTCCCGATTCCGATCGCGCAGGGAGGCGCCACGGCGGGCGCAATTACGGTACAGTTCCGTGAGTTCGGCATCCGGCTGTCTTTCCTCCCGCAGATGACGGCGAACCGGACGATCAAACTGCACGTAAAGCCGGAGGTCTCGATGGTCGATCCGGCGAACGGGATCACCGTCTCGGGCTTTCGGATTCCGGCGCTGGCCACGCGCCGTCTCGAGACCGACGTCGAGCTGGCGGAGGGGCAGAGCTTCGTGATCGCCGGACTGCTGGACGATCGAGTGACGCAGGACCTGTCGCGGGTTCCCGGGCTGGCGCAGATTCCCTTGTTGGGGGCGCTGTTCCGGAGCCGCTCGCAGACCAAAGCGAGGACGGAGCTGGTGGTGGTGGTGACTCCGGAGGCCGCTGCGCCGCTGGCCGCGCCGCCGCCGTTGCCGCAGGGTCCGGAGACGTTCCTGGGTCCGTTGCCGCCCAGCCGGGTCTCCCCTTGGGAATGGCCGCGCTTTGTGGTCGAGCAGCCCCGCCCGCCTGCCGCGCCGGGAGGCGGCCGATGATTGCCGGCGATTGGCAGCAACGGGTGCTGGGGGACGGGAGCCCAACCGAGCCAAACCGGGAATACCAGGAGCTGAAGTTCACCCTGCACCGCAAGCTTCTGGAGCGTATCAACCTGGATGCCCTGGCCAGCATCGACGACGACCGGATTCGCGCCGAGGTGCGGGAGGCGGTGCTGGCGATGGTGGCGGAAGAGCCTACCCTGCTCACCGCCGGCGAAAAGCAGCGGATCAGCGAGGAGGTTCTGCACGAGGTCTTCGGACTGGGACCGATCGAGCCGCTGCTGGCCGATCCTTCGGTCTCCGACATCCTGGTCAACGGTCCGCGGCAGGTCTATGTAGAGCGGCGCGGGGTGCTGGAGTTGACCGGAGTCTGCTTCCATGACAACGGCCATCTGCTGCGGATTATCGACAAGATCGTCTCGCAAGTCGGGCGGCGGGTGGACGAATCCAACCCGATGGTGGATGCGCGGCTGAGCGACGGCTCGCGCGTGAACGCCATTATTCCGCCGCTGGCAGTGGATGGGCCGCTGCTGTCGATCCGGCGCTTCGGAACCGGCAAACTGGGGCCGGATGATCTGGTGGAACGGCGCGCGCTGACGCCGGGGATGCTGCGGTTGGTGGAGGCGGCCGTGCGGGCGCGGCTGAACATTATCGTTTCGGGCGGCACCGGGGCAGGGAAGACGACGCTGTTAAACGCCCTGTCGGCGTTTATTTCACCCCGGGAGCGGATCGTCACCATCGAAGACGCCGCCGAGTTGCAACTGCAACAGCCGCACCTGGCGCGTTTGGAGACGCGGCCGGCCAACCTGGAAGGCCACGGAGTCGTGCGGCAGCGGCAGTTGCTGGTGAACAGCCTGCGCATGCGCCCCGACCGGATCATCGTGGGCGAGGTGCGGGGGGAGGAAGCGTTGGACATGCTGCAGGCTATGAACACCGGCCACGATGGCTCACTGACAACGGTGCACGCCAACAGTCCGCGGG
>CAZSQK010000085.1:0-36046 GCA_964608645.1 uncultured Solibacteraceae bacterium
GGCAAAGACCAACAGGCCAATATTCAACGAGTTCGCCATCGCCGAGGCCTGCCGGCCGATCCATGCGCGCGCGCCCAACAGAAGGAGCAGGTTTCCCCCGACACCCACCACCTCCTTGGGGCCGATCTCACCAAGCAACTGCGCGCCGATCCAGAGGACGCTGCCTACCGCCGCTCCGATCAGGACATCCGCCGCGACTTGCGCATCCGTCCAGCGGCCTGCCAGCAGCCGGTTCCAGGTGACCAGCGCATGCGGGTATCGTGCGCGCACCGCGGGCTCGATCGCCAGATAGAGAAGCCAGAGGGCCGCCGATGACGCCAGCAGCTCGGCGGCGGCTGACTCTAAGAAGGACAGAATCTGCTCGGAAGGAACGGGGTGCACCAGCCCCGCCCACGCGACGATCCCCACGGCGAAGCGGGCGCACGCGATACGAAGCGCGCCGCTGCGATCCGTGCGCCCCTGCTTCCAATTGCGGCGCGCCACCAGCGCCGCGAACAGCGCTCCGGCGGCGGGGAGCACAAACAGAACCAACTGCCGGGCCTCGCGGAGACTGGTAGGCGAGCCGCCCCCTCCACCCAGGGACTGCCAGGGAACACCGAGGCTGAGATCCGTGACCCGCCCCTGCCAAGTCGCCATCTGCACGATGACCGGAGTGGCCGGAAGTTGCGGATGCGGCCCCTGCCAGGCGCGTATGGCGTCGCTCGCGTGCCGCGGCACGAGAGTCGGCGTGATCTCGTGAAACGCCGCGAGGTCCAAACCTGCGGCGCGGAACACCACGGAAGGGTCGACCGGCAGGCCCGGAGTTCCCGCCTTCGGGACCGCGGCGAAGTTGAGCAGCTTGCCGTTGCCGTCCACAATCACGTCGACCATGCCTGGAATCAGCGGAGGAGGATTCGCGGATTCGACTTCGCCCGTCGGATTGGCGATGAGCGGCCGAGGACTCTCGCGATAGTCGGCTCGGACCGGCGCTTCCGCAGCGAACCAGGAGGTCCACTGTTTCGGTCCGGGAAGTTTGGCGAGATATTGCACCAGTTCGCCCCGATGGACGAGCCAGATCGCCGAGTCCGCGGGACGCTCCGGATAGCCGAACGCGGCGGCGATCGTCCGCGCTTTGTGCGCCAGAACTTCGGGCGGATATTCCAGAGGCGCCCGCATGATCGCCCGGTGCCGCGCATAGAAAACAGGCGTGGCGGCGAGGCTGGCGGCAATGGCAATGAGACACGGGATGGAGTATTTACGCGCAAGTCCGGCCGCCTTGCCGGCGTTGGCGACCAGTTCGGGCGAAGGCGTCTCCCCGGCCGCCAGCGCTGCCGCCAGCGGATCTCCTCCCGGCAGCGCGGCCGAGACCGCAAGGGCCGTCGCCGGCCGTTTCAACGGGTCCGGATCGAGGCATCGCCGGATGATGCGCTCCACTGCCGGATCCGCGTCGGTCGCGATTGCGGTCATGCTCGTCAACTGCGCCGATTCCTGGAGGTCGATCAGGTGCTGCAGCGTTTTCGCTTCGAACGGCCGCTTGCCAGTGAATAATTCGTAGATCACCAGCCCGAGAGCGTAGATGTCACTGCGATGCGTGACCCCGGCGCCGCGGAGCTGCTCCGGCGCCATGTAAGCCGGCGTGCCGTTGCGGACTTCGGCCCCGGTGAGCTGATCGGCAATGGCCGCCAGCCCGAAATCCATGATCACGACGTCGCCGCGCTTGTTGATCATGATGTTCTGCGGCTTCAGATCGCGATGAATGACTCCACGATCGTGCGCGGCCGCGAGGCCGGCGCAGAGCTTGCGCGCCGCTTCGAGCGCTTTGTCCGCCGGCAGGCGCCCGATACGCGTGAGCAGCGACGCCAGGTCCTCGCCGTCGACATACTCCATCGAGATGAACGGCGAGCCGTCGATCTCGCCGATGTCGAACACACGGCAGACGTTGGGATGAGAGACGAGACGGGCAACCCTCACCTCGCCATGAAACCGTTCCAGCAGACGCGGGTTCCGGGACGCCTCCTCGGGCAGGAATTTGAGCGCGACCGGCTGCCCGAGCGCCAGGTCAGTGGCGCGGTAGACCTCCCCCATGCCGCCGCGGCCCAGCAGCCCGATGATGCGATACCGCCCGCCGAGCAGCGCGCCCGGCACGAATCGTCCTTCGTCGGCCACCGAGGACGACGAGGTGAGCTGCGAGATATCCGAAGCCGCGGAGCCGGAGGCGGCGGCAGCCATGACGCCAGGTTCCGCTACGGTCTCGACAAACGATGGGAGGGGTTCGCGCTCCATAGGAGATCATTCTAACGCTTGGAACTTCCGCCGTCGGGGGAACGTTCCCTCCTTTACACAACTCGGACGGGAGTGCGGCGGGAGCCCCTCCGCGCGCCGCCGGAATTGACGCCGCCCGGCCGCCTCCTTAAAATTATGAATAGGTCTACTGCCCTGGAGCGTTTGGACGCTCATCTTCAGGATCCGCGGTTATTATTTCCTGATCCCACTTCACAGGGTGAAGTCTTTCGTGAGATCGCCTCCGCGCCGGGTGATGGGGTGAATATGACCGCTAATTCTCTCGATCCCGGAGTGAGTAGCACCAGGGCGCAGATCGGCTCGCGAGACTGGAATGCGACGGCGGCAGTTTATCCGCAGCGGTGTTTCCATCAATTGGTCGAGGAGCAGGCGGAGAGAACTCCGCAAGCCATCGCAGCTACCTTCCGGAAGCGCCGTCTCACTTACGAAGCGTGAACGGCCGCGCTAACCGCCTGGCCCGGCAACTCCAGTCGCAGGGCATCGGACCCGAGAAGCTCGTCGGCATTTTCTGCCGCCGCTCGCTGGACCTGATGGTCGCCGTCCTTGGCGTCCTGAAAGCCGGCGGCGCCTATGTGCCCCTCGACCCGGGCCTTCCAGCCGAGCGTCTGGCATTCCTCCTCGACGATTGCAAGCCCGAGCTGACTCTGACCCAGTCGTCGCTCGCCGGCCGGCTTCCACAAATGCAGCGGCGTCTGTGCATCGACCGTCAGCCGCATCCCGCCGGAGAACCGCCGGCGCCAAATCCGGAGAGCGGCGCCGGGCTCGATCACTTGGCTTATGTCCTGTACACCTCGGGTTCGACGGGCATTCCGAAAGGCGTCGAGGTTCCCCATCGCGGCCTGACGAACTATCTGTGGTGGGCCGCGGACGCTTACTCGGTGGCCGAAGGCGAAGGCTCCCTCGTTCACTCTTCCATCGGCTTCGACGCAACGATCACGAGTTGGTTCACGCCGCTGCTCGCCGGCAAGACGGTGACACTGCTGCCGGAAGAAAATGAGCTCGAAGCGCTGGCCGCCGCGTTGCAGTCGGGCCGCCGCTGGAGTCTCGTGAAGCTGACGCCCGCGCATCTCGAGGCGCTCTCCCATCTGCTGCCGGAGGACGCGCGGCCGCAAGCGGGCGCCTTCGTGATCGGCGGCGAAGCCCTGTTCGGGCGGCAATTGGCATTCTGGCAGGCAAAAGCGCCACGCACGCGTTTGTTCAACGAATACGGGCCCACCGAAACCGTGGTCGGATGCTGCGTTCATGAAGCGGAATCCACTTGGCGTTACGACGGCGCCATTCCGATCGGACGGCCCATCGCGAACACCCGGTTATATGTGCTCGACGCCGACCGGAAGCCCGCGCCCCCGGGCGTGCCCGGCGAGCTCTTCATCGGCGGCCACGGCGTGGCGCGCGGATATCGCAACCGGCCGGAACTCACCGCGGAGAGATTCGTCGCCAACCCGTTCGGTCCGGGCCGCCTGTACCGCACGGGCGACCTGGCGCGGCGGATGGCCGATGGCAATCTCATCTTTCACGGCCGCCTCGACGACCAGGTGAAGATTCGCGGATTTCGCGTCGAGCCCGCCGAGATCGACGCGGCCCTGACCACTCACCCCGCCGTCAAAACGTGCGCGACGGTCGTCCGCGTGGACGCGGCCGGCGACAAACAACTGGTCGCCTATGTGTCGCCGCGCCCCGGGGCCGCGCACTCGCGCGAAATCGACTGGGCGGGCTTCCTGGCCGGAAAGCTGCCGCACTACATGATCCCGGCCGCCTATGTGCTGTTGGACCGGCTGCCGCTGACGGCCAATGGCAAGCTCGACCGGGCGGCCCTCCCGCGGCCGGACCTCTCACGGAACGTTCGCCGCAGCCGGTCGCCGCAAAGCAGTCTCGAGTTGCAGCTCCTGCGCGTGTGGGAGAGGGTCCTTGGCGTTCGTCCCATCGGCGTGCAGGACGATTTCTTCCACCTGGGCGGCCATTCTCTGATGGCGCTGCGCCTGATGACGCGGATTGAGCGGACGATCGGACGCGCCCTGCCGCTCTCCGCCATCGTGGAAGCGCCCACGGTAGAGAAAATGGCGGGTCTCATCGCAGGCAAGGGAGTCGAGCCGAATCCCGGGGCCCTGGTCGCAATTCAGCCGGAAGGCTCCCGCCCGCCTTTGTTCTGCATTCACGGCATCGGCGGCAGCATCTTGAACTATGGCCACCTGGCGCGGCATCTGCCGGACGACCAGCCGCTGTACGGACTGCAGGCGCGCGGCATCGACGGCAAGCAGGCGCCGCACACACGCGTGGCGGACATGGCGGCCGAATATATCGAACGGATCCGGTCGACTCAGCCGGTGGGCCCGTATTATCTGTGCGGCTATTCGTTCGGCGGCCTGGTGGCCTTCGAGATGGCTTGCCAACTCGAAGCCGCCGGGGATCGCGCCGGACTTGTCCTGCTTCTGGACACGACGGCGCCTGGCGCGCCGGGAACGCCCCAACAATCGCTGTCGTGGCGGGCCATGTTCCGCAGCCAGCTCGGCCGCCTGCGTCTGCATGGCGGCAATCTCTGGCGGCTCGGCTTTTCCGGTAAAAAGGATTACATCGCGAGCCGGCTGCGCACGGTCGCGCGGAAGCTGGGCAACCACGTCTGGCAGGTTCGATATACCGCCTACGAAAAATTCAGACAGCCGATCCCAGCTGCCTTCCTCGACGTGAAGCAGGCCAGTTACATGGCAGCGCGCGAGTATGTCCCCGGAAAGTGCGCCAGCCCCGCAGTGCTTTTCCGCGCCGAACAGCGCCGCCTGCCGGACGACGACCCGGCGCTCGGCTGGACCGGATTCATCGGCGGCGGCGTGACCGTGCGCGTGTCCCCCGGCGAACACAACACGATCGCCGTGGGCGAGAATGCCGCAGTGCTGGCCCGCGAAATCATGGCCGCACTCGACCGGGCGCAGCAGACTAACCTCGGCGCCGAAACCTCGGTTGACGTCCCGTTCACGCCACATCGACAGATGTCAGATACTCCTTCAGGCTCGTGAATTGCTTGCTGAGAGCGCCCGCGTCGCGATCCTTCGCGGCCATTTCCATTTGTCGTCCCAGGTCGGTCAGATACTCGAAACCGAAACTTTGGCCGGCGCCCTTCATGTTGTGCGCGAAGCTCTGAATGGACTGGAACTCGCCTTCCTTTAGCGCGGAGGCGACGCTCAGCAACCCGTAACGCTGCCGCCGCAGAAACTCGGGGGCGAGCTCGCGGACGAAGTCCGGCACCTCCACGCGGATATCCGACCCTCCGTCGGGACGTTGGTACAGTTCGATTGCTTCGAGCAGCGTCTCGCGCCGGATCGGCTTGGTGAGGTGGGCGTCGGCGCCGGCCTTGATAGCCTGCTCGGTGTCCTCCTGGAAGGCATGCGCCGTCAGGGAGAGAATCGGCGTCCGCGCGCGGCTCTGGCTACGCTCCCACTCGCGGAACCGGCGCGTCACTTCGTAGCCATCGAGCTTGGGCATCTGCACATCCATCAGCGCCAGGTTGTAATGGCCGGCGATGAGATGCCCCAGCGCGGTTTCTCCATCCGATGCGATGTCGATGATGTACCCCGTTTCCGAAAGATAAGCCTTCATCAACGCGACATTGGACTCGGAGTCTTCCGCCAACAGAATACGGGCGCGTAGCGCGTTCGATCGGAGCTTCTCCTTCGCCGGGACACCGGTGCGCGGGGTGGCTGGAAGCGGCTCCGCCGCCGGCAGGGCGGCAGTGAAGTGAAATGTGCTCCCGGCGCCCAGCTCCGACTCGACCCAGATCCGCCCGCCCATCATTTCCACGATCTGCCTGCAAATCGCCAACCCGAGCCCCGTGCCGCCGTACTCGCGCGTGGTGGAAACGCCGGCTTGCGTGAACTTCTGGAAAATCGCCTCCAGCCGATCGGGAGGAATGCCGATCCCGGTGTCGGCCACGGAGAAGTGTAAGTAGCCCACTGGTTCGGCGGGCTCAACTCTGACCGCTACCACGCCCGCCGCGGTGAATTTGATGGCGTTCGACACCAGGTTGATCAGCACCCGCTGCAGCCGGTTCGGATCCCCCGTCAGGTGCTTTGGCACGCCCGGCAGACACTTGGCGACGAGATGCAGCCCCTTCTCCGACGCGGAGACGGAAAGCAACTCCACCACCCGGTTGACGGTGGCGGCGCATTCGAATGGGACGCGTTCCAGTTCCAGCCGGCCCGCCTCCAGCTTGGAATGATCGAGCACGTCGTTGATGACGGAGAGCAGATTGTTGCCGGCCCGCGTAAGCATGCCCGCGTATTCCCTTTGCTTCTCATCCAGACCCGTGGCGGAGAGAAGTTCGGCGGCGCCGAGCAGCGCATTCATCGGCGAGCGAATCTCGTGGCTGATCGTGGCGACAAACTCGGTCTTGGCCTGAGCCGCCGCCTCGGCCGCGCTTTTGGCGCGCTCCAACTCGACGGCATTCTCCGACAGGAGCCGCTCGCGGTCGAGCAACGCGCCGGTGGTCATGATCAGCGCTTTCTCCAGGCGTCCGATCGCGTCGGCGCTGCCGTCCACCGGACCGTTCGACTCGCGGCGGCTGAAACGCGCGGCATTTTCGGCGATCCGGTCCAGACGGCGCTTGAAACCGGTCATAAAAAGGAGAGACCCAAAAACCGCGGCCAGGACCCCGACAATCGCGAAGCCCCAGAGCATCAGCCGCATCCGGTCACGGTGGGCCAAACTCTGCTCGCCTCGAACCGCGAGCAGCCGACGTTCCTCAGACTCGAAATCCGTGATTTGGGAGCCGAGTGTCTCGAGACGGTGACGGCTGGCATTGACCGCAGCAGGCAGGTCCGCCGCCGTGGGCGCGCTGATCTGCGCCTCCAAAGCGGCAATCTCCTCCCGCATCAGCCGCATCGAAGCCCGCATCCGCTCCTGTTGGCCTGGATTGTCCTCGGTACCCTGCAGAATTTGGCTGAATCCGTCCATCACCCGCTTCCGGGCCGCCCGATGAAGGTCGAGGAAGGCCGGGTCATGGGACAGGAGGTAACCCCGGGCGGTCGCCTCGGTGCTCAATGAGGCGGCGAGAATCTCGCGCGATTCCCCGAGCACCTGTTCCGTGTGAATCACCGCCTGATTGGCGGCTTCGAACTTGCGCTGCAAATCCGCCAACAGGACAACCATGCAACAAGTGCAAATAACCGGAATTGCAACGATGGCCGCTCCCTTAGCACGGAGCGAGAGATTTAGCCAGATCCTGGCGAATCCCCCTATACCTGCCACGCTTACCATGCCTTGGAATCTTTAGTCGATGCTAACACATGGGGAGCGAGAGGGAGCGCTGCCGAATGATAACGGCTCGGAATCGACAATAGTGGACAGCGGGACCGGTTGAGCCGGTCCCGCCGGCCCGATGACTAATCGCCGAAGCTGCCGACTTCCTCCCGCTCTTCAACTGCCGGTTTTGCCTTCGGCGCGGGCGCAGGCGCGGGAACCGCGGGAGCGATGCTGCCAATCTGCACCAATTCGGGACCGGCCTGCTCCTTCAGAACGTGCTGCCGGTACAGCTTCATCATCCGTTCCTGCTCCTGCTGCTCGTGAAGCTTGGCGTCGCGGGCGCGGATCTTCTCTTCGCGCGCCGTCTTGGCAATGCCGAGACGGTCGAGATCGTGCTGAATCTCGGTGGTGACGATTTCCTCGCGGAGCACCAGCGAGTGGTCGTGGTTCTTCAGCGGCACGCTCTTGCCGCCGGCGAAGATCTCGTGCTTGCCGTTCTCCTCGTACCACTTCGTGAGGGTCGCGGTCATGTGCATCTTCTCGATGATGTTCCGCCAGCCCACGCCGGTGTTATACGCGCAGAAGGAGATCTCGCCCTCTTGCGTCGCGTACGGGATGATGCACTGCTCGGTGCGCCGGAAATCGTAGTTGAACAGATCCTGGAACCACATGCCGGCGATGAAGAGGAAGTTCCAGCGGTCGCGCCGGCGCTTTTCGATGTCGTCCATCGTGCGGTCTTTGCCGACCTTGCCGTAGCTCTTGCCGGTGGCGCCGAAGGTCTTGTCCAGCTTCTTCATCATGTCCGTGATGCGGAAGTGAGTCGGCGCCTTGAAGGGGTCGTAATTGCGCGCCACCGCCAGCGCCATGCCAACGATCGACAGCCACTTGCCGCGCGCCGCGTCATTCACCCGCGCCACGTCCCGGGCAAAACGGTCGGCATTCAGGAACGACGTGACTGGCGCCGATTCCTTGGTTTCCTTATCCACCATCACCGCCATACCGACGCCGCAATTCGGATGGCAGCCGCAGCTCAACTGTCCCCAATCCGCCTGCGGTCCATGCACCAGATCGCTCCAATCCGAGAACGTGGACATGAACGAGATGGGGAACCAGTCGCGCGCAGGCTCGCCGAGCCCGGTTTGGTTCTTCACGTCGTGCGCAAGATGCGACAGGGTGTACCGCTGCGCTGCGCGTCGCTCGTCGGTCACGGCTTCGTCGCGCCCCGTGAAGGAGACGGGCTGGAACGAAAGGAATGGAATCTTCTTCGGGTTGTCGAGCGCGAACTGAACGATGCGTCCGACCTGCTCGTTATTGATGCCGTTGATGATCGTGATGACGGGAATAATGTCCACGCCGTTCGAGTACAGATTCTCGATCGCCCGCAGCTTCACGTCGAACAGGTTGCCGACCTTGCGGTGGCTGTTGGCGGCGTTGCCGATTCCGTCGAATTGCAGATACGCGTACCGCAGGCCGGCATCCGCGGCCTTGCGGGAAAATTCGGGGCTCTTCGCGAACTCGATGCCGTTCGTCGCCGCCTGCACCGAGGAATAGCCGACTTCCCGGGCATAACGGACCGCGTCCAGGAAGTACGGCGAAATCGTCGGCTCGCCGCCGGAGAATTGCACCGACATCTGCCGTTTCGGCTTGATCGTGATCGCGTTGTCCAGCAGCGTCTTGATATCGTCCCATGTCAGTTCATGGACGAACCCGACCTGATTGGCGTCCATGAAGCAGGGGTCGCACATCATGTTGCAGCGGTTGGTCAGGTCGACGGTGAGGACCGACCCGCGGCCGTGAGTGATAGTGCTCGACCCGTGCTTGTGCAGGCGCGAATCGTTGTGGGCGCGGATATCGCGGCCCGGGAAGACGTCCTCCAGGTGCTTGAAGAAGGCGGTGTCGATCGCCATCACGTCTTCAAAGCGGCCGTGAACCGGACACTCCTTGACCATCAGGATCTTGCCGCCGCGCTCGATCACCTGCGCCTTGATTTCGCCGGGGCGCTGATTGTACAGGATATCGATGGGAGCCTTACCGTCCAGAATCTGCTGGCGAATCTCGGGGACGCAACGCGGGCAGAGGGAATCGGTGTCGCGCGGCCATCCCAACGGCGGCTTCGTCTTCTCCCACGATTTCAGAAGCGGCTTGTCCGACCATGCCGGCACGAAGCCGGGGTTCTGGCCGATCTGATTGAATTTGTCGAAGACAGCCCAAGCCGCGCCGGCGGCGTATGTGAAGGCCTTCTCTGCGTATTTAACAGGCTTGTGCATTTGGTTTGAAATCCCTCCCGAATCCTACAGACACACACTTCCCAGCGCTGATAAAACTGTGCACTTGAATGAAAGTATAGGGATTTTGCAAGGGCTGGCATACCCATTGTCATTAAAATGCTGAAATGATTGGTTGTACGGCGCGATCCTGGGCTGAATGGAGGAATTCCGGGGTTGAGCGGTAATGCTGCGTAGTCGCTTGAAAGGGAACGGGTTAGGACCCATTGCGACCGACTGTCGGACGTTCCGCGTTTTACCTCCGGAATCCGCGACGGCCGTAGCTGAAATGACCAGCCGCGCGGTCTTAGCAGCGGTGCTCATCGGAAAAACTCTTATCTTCCTTGTCTTCCCCTCCCTTCTCGCCCCCCAGACAGTCTCGGTGGGTGTGAAAGTGGGAGCCCATCTCACGGGAGATCTCGACGAAGGGTGGGCTCAATCTGAATCCAAACGCTACACCGCCGGACCGATGGCCTCGATGCAGTTGCCGGCGGGCTTCCGCGTCGAGGCCGCCGCGCTCTACCGCCGCGCCGGTTACCGCACGTCGAGCGGCGACATCCTCGGCGGCACGTATGCCGAGCGCGACTGGGGCAACTCGTGGGAGTTCCCGCTTGTCTTGCGGCACGGGCTTTGGCGAGCACTCTATGCCGGCGCCGGCTATGCGCCTCGGTGGATCTCCGGCAAGGCCCATCAGAATGCCGTTACGGTGATCGATTCCCTCGGCACGCGCAGATACAGCGAGTCCGCCATTCCGGCCAGTTGGGATACTACGCATGGGGTCATCGCCGCGGCGGGCGTCGAAAAGCGATGGGGACGCGCGCGGATCGCGCCGGAAATTCGCTACGTGCGGTGGAACAGACCGGCGGTCGACCGGTCCGGATCGCACGGGTTCTCGATTGTCTCGGCGCAAAATCAGGTGGACCTGCTGGTCGGCATCACATTTCCGTAAACCCGCGCGCTTGGGTAGTACCATCAGGGAGAGAGACCCTCGCGTGCGCATCACGATTTCCAAGGAGAACTACCTCAAAACGATCTCGGAGGCGGCGGCGGAGGGCGAGGTCGTCAAAGCCGTCACCCTGACGCGCTGGCTGCACGTCTCGGCGCCCGCGGTCACCATGGCGATCAAGCGGTTGAAGCGCGACGGCCTGATTGAGGTTGGGCGGGAGGGGCAAATCGAGCTCACCACCCCGGGCCGCGAGATTGCCAGCCGGCTGCTGAACCGCCATCACCTGATCGAGCGGATGCTCACCGAGGTCTTCGGCCTGGAGTGGTACAAGGTCCACGACGAAGCCGAGCAGTTGGAACACGCAGTATCGACCGATTTCGAACAGAAACTGGTGGAAAAGCTGGGGCGCGGCGGCGTCTGTCCCCACGGCAATCTCGTGGGGATGGATTCGCCCGGAGCGCGCCGCGGACGCGGCCTGAAACCCCTCGACGAAACGCAGGCCGGCGAAGAGGTTACGGTTGCCAGCGTATTCGAACGGGACCGCAAATTGCTCGAATACCTGGACGCCGCGGGAATCCGGCCCGGCGCCCGGCTCGACATCGGCCCCGAGTTGGAGATCGGCGTGGACGGCCGGAGAGTAAGGGTGGAACGCGCGGCGGCCGCCAAGGTCTGGGTGCGCTAAGAATCTCCGAACCCGGACGTCCAGGTATTCGTATACCTTTTGAGGCCATAATTGGACTATGCGTTCCGCCAAATCCTACGTTGCGATCGTTCTCTGCCTGCTCATGGCAGTCCCCACTTTTGCGCAGACGCCGCAAATCACCGGGGAGAGAAACCACGGCATCCTCGGCTGGTTCAGCAGTAACTACACCGCGCATCCGATGGCGCGGCCAAGCTTCGAGGATTCTCCGCGACTCGACAAGCTGATGCGCGCGGGCAACATCTATCTCTCGCTGCGCGACGCGATCGCGCTGGCGCTCGAGAACAACCTCGACCTGGAATCGGCGCGCTACAACCCCAAACTGGCCGACGCCAACCTGCTCCGCGCCAAAGCTGGGGCGCTGCTGCGCAACGTGTCGAACAACATCACGAGCGGTCCCTCGTCGGCTTCCATCGGCGTCCTCGCCAGCACGCAGTTAGGATCGGGCGGGACCGGCGGCGGCGCGGCTAGCAGCGGACAGGGCGGCGTGCTCAGCGGCTTGAACGTCCAACTCGCCGGCTCCGCGATTCCGAACCTCGACCCGGCTTTCTTTATCAACGGGCAGTTCGTTCACAACACCTCCATCCAGACCGCCACCAACATCACCGGCACCAACTTCCTGGTGACGCAGTACAAATCGTCCAACATGGGAATTCAGCAGGGCTTCCTCACCGGGACGAGCCTGCAAGTCGGCATGGGCAACCAGTTCGGCGTTTCGCAAAATTCGCCGTTCAACATGTTCAGCCCCTACAACCAGTCGAGCCTGTCGCTTTCGATCCAGCAGAACCTTCTGCAGGGCTTCCGGCCCTCGGTGAATAACCGCGCCATCCGCGTCGCCAGGAACCAGCGGCATATCTCGGACCTCACATTCAAGAACCAGGTGATGGCGACCGTCGCCAATATCGTCACGCTGTACTGGGACTTGGTCACGGACATCGAAGTGTTGCGGGTCCGGCAACAGACGCTCGATCTCGACACGAAGCTGTACAACGACAACAAGCGCCGCGCCGATCTGGGCGCGATCGCGCCTATCGATATCGTGCAGGCCGAGGCCGAAATGAAGTCGGCCCAACAGGATGTGACCACCGCCGAGACCCAGGTGCTGCAGCAGGAAACCATCCTAAAGACGGTGCTGACGCGCAGCGGGCTCGATCGTCTGGAAGTCGCCAATGCGCACATCGTTCCGACCGGCCACTTCGACATCCCGTCGCAGGAAGCGGTGCAGCCCATTCAGGACCTGATCTCCGAGGCGATGAAGAACCGCCCCGACGTCGAGCAGAGCTCGATGGGCCTCGAGGACGCGCGCATCACCACGCTCGGCGTGAAGGACGCGATGTTGCCGCAGCTTACGGCGTTTGCGACCACCTCCAACAGCGGCCTCGCCGGACAGGTCAACACCCTGCCGATTCCGGTGTCCCTGCCCAATGGACAGCAACAGTTGATCACGCGCACCTCCGCGGATGTGAACGGCTACTTCCTGGGCGGATACGGGACCGTGCTGAGCCAGTTGTTCGGCCGCAACTTCCCCAACTACAGCGCCGGCATCAGCCTCAGCATCAACCTCCGCAACCGCGCCGCGCAAGCCGATTACATCACCGACCAGTTGAATTTCCGGCAGCAGTTGATTCAGGACAAGCAGCTCCACAACAACATCCGCCAGGGTGTGCTCAATTCGCGCGTGGCGCTGTCGCAATCCCGCTCGGCCTATGACACCAGCGTGGAGGCGCGCCGGCTGCAGGACCAGACATACGCCGGAACCCGCCGCAAGTACGAGCTCGGCACCGCCACCATTCTCGACGTCGTGATTACGCAGCGCGACTCGACCGCCCGGCAGTTGGCCGAAGTGCAGGCGCGCAGCGCGTACATTCATTCGCACATCAATCTCGAGAACGTGCTCGGACGCATCCTCCAGGTCTACGACGTGAACATCGACGAAGCCATGAACGGAGTGGTGGCCCGCCCCGCCGATTTGATCCCGGCGGTCCCCCAGCCCGGCCCCGCGCCGGCCGCGAATACGGGCAGGAGATAGGCACGGGCCGGCGAGCCTCTGGCTTACCATGCCAGCGTCCCCGCTGGCATCGGCGCCCGTAGCCAGACTCTCCTGGTATTCTGGAATTTGGCCCGCATCTACCCTTTCCAACCGCTCCGTTATACGGAAAAAGCCGGCTCGCTCGCGAACAACGTGACCCAGCCGTACGACAAGATTTCGCCCGCCATGCAGGCGCGCTACCTCTCGATCAGCCCCTACAATCTCGTGCGGGTGATCCTCGGGGAGCGCAAGCCGGACGATTCCGAAAC
Source organism: uncultured Solibacteraceae bacterium (assembly GCA_964608645.1). GTDB lineage: Bacteria > Acidobacteriota > Terriglobia > Bryobacterales > Bryobacteraceae > CAZSQK01. The sequence goes on from CAZSQK010000085.1 coordinate 13,718, forward strand.
CGATAACGTCTACACCCGATCCGCCGCGTACCTCGACGACTGGATCGCCAGGGGCGTGCTGGCGCGCGATGGCGAGGCCGGCATCTTCCCCTACTTCCAGGAATTTACCGTGCCCGACACGGGCGAGCGCCTGGTGCGCAAAGGGTTCATCGCGCTCGGCGCAGTCGAGGAATATTCGGCCGGCGTCGTGCATCGCCACGAACAGACCCTGGCCGGCCCCAAAAAGGACCGGCTCGAGCTGCTGCGCCATACCCACGCGCATTTCGGGCAGCTCTTCATGCTCTATCCCGATCCCGCCGGCGCCACCGATGCTCTGCTCGACGAAGCGGCGCAATCCGCGCCCCTCGCGGAAATCACCGACGAGTACGGCGCCACGCACCGCCTCTGGAAGATCACGGACGCGGCGCGCGTGCAGCAGTTGATGGCGGACAAGAAGCTGCTCATCGCGGACGGTCACCATCGCTATGAAACGGCGCTGGCATTCTCCAAGGAGAACCCGCATCTGCCGGGCGCAGACCGCGTCATGATGACCTTCGTGAACATGCATTCGCCGGGGCTCAAGATCCTGGCGACCCATCGCCTCGTGAACGGCATCCCCACCGAGGGATTTCCGGACGAGTTCCTGCGCGCCGCGGCGGACGATTTCCAGGTCGCCGAAGCCGGCTCGGTGGCCAGGCTGCAACAAGTGTGGAACGAAGCGGGCGATTGCACCGTGATCGGAGCCGCGATCGGCAACCGCCTCTTTACCTTGACGGAGCGCGACGCGCACGGCGAGCTCGACGTCCGCATTTTGCATGAACGGCTGCTCGGCAAAGTGCTCGGCATCGGCGAAGACGCCGTGCGGCATGAGAAGAACCTGCGCTACATCCGCGGCATCGAGCCCGCCATCGAGGAGGCGCGCAAGGGCGCCGCGCAGATCGCATTCCTGCTCAAGCCGACGTCCGTCCAGCAGGTCGCGGACACCTCCTTCGGCGGCGGAGTCATGCCGCAGAAATCCACCGATTTCTACCCGAAGCTCCTGTCTGGCCTGACGATCTACAAGTTCTAGCGGCGGCCCGCAACGCCGCCGCGCGCCTTGACACCCTTACCGGGAAGGAATAGTATTCTCCCAACACGAGACCGGGCCGGCCAGCTTCGGGGCGCCCGCAATTTTTCGGTTGGAGATACGGTCTATGCAGACTCGCGCCACGTTATTCGCAGCTCTCTTCTCGCTCTCGCTCGCCTACGCCCAAATTGACACGGCGACCATCTCAGGAACCGTCAGCGATCCCAGCGGCGCTATGATCGTCGACGCTAAGGTGGTCGTCACCAACACCGCCACCAACTTCACGACGAACGTGGCCACCAATGCCGACGGGCTCTTCCGCGTGCAGTCCCTGCGTCCCGGCGCCTACCGCGTCGAAATCATGGCGGCCGGCTTCCGCCGCTCGGTCCGCGATGGCGTCGAAGTCCGCGGGGGCGACGTCGCCGCACTCAACGTGAAGCTCGAATTGGGCAACCTCACCGAGACCGTTCAGGTCAGCGGCAGCGCCGCCCTGCTGGAGACGGAAACGTCCTCCACCGGCACTGTCCTCAAGGGCGAGTACTTCGCGAAACTGCCGCTCTACCAGCGCGATTCGCGAAACAGCTTCTACCTCACTCCCGGCGTCACTTACTCCGGCAACGGCTATGCGGGCGGCTTGGGCGGCTTCCATATCGCGGGCATGCGCGACAACGAGATCGGCCAGTTCGAAGATGGCATGATCGGCACCTCGGCCAAGAACGACAACGGCAACAATGGCATCGATTCGATTCAGAATTCCGTGGAGGAGATCAAAGTCCTCACCACCACCCTGCCCGCCGAGTACGGCCACTCCGCCGGCGGCGCCATCACCGTCGTCAAGAAGACCGGCACCAATGTTCTCCATGGCGACGCCTCCGTCTTCGGACGGTCCCGCATTATGCAGCACCGCAAGTACTTCGACAAGTGCCGCTTCACACAGGACGATCCCGCCCAAGGTTGCATCTCCGCCGGGATCTTCGTCCTGGAACCCGATTTCAACGTCAACGGCCCCCTCGTCATCCCCAAGCTCTACAACGGCCGCAACAAGACCTTCTTCATGGTCGCCTACCAGAAGTACATCGAGAAGCAGGCCAAACAACTCCAGTTCACCGTCCCCACTCCCGAGATGCTCAATGGCGACCTCAGCTTCGGCGGCATCGGCAACCCCATCTACGACCCCCGCAGCACCCGCCTCATCCCCGGCAGCACCTCCAACTACACGCGCGACATCATTCCCGGAGCGAAGGTCCCGGTCTCGCAGTTCGACCCCGTGGCGCGCAAGATCCTCGCGCTGAATCCGTGGACCCTCCCCAACGTCCCCGCCGTCGTCACCAGCACCGGCGTGTCGAACAACCAGCTTCTCTCCCAGCAAAAGGTCGTGAGCTGGGATTACTGGACGTTCCGAATCGACCAGCAGCTCAATTCCAACGTCAAGCTCTACGCCACCACGACCATCAACAGCAAGTTCTCCGTCACGCCCAATCCCAACGTGGCGAATCCCCTGCTCGATGGCAGCAAGGTCGTCCCGGTGGTCAAGCAGTACACCAACTCGGCGGGCGCAACGTGGGTGCTCAGCCCGACCTTCTTCAACGACACACGCGCGGGTTACACGCGCCAAGGCACCGTCACCGACTCTCCCGCTGCCGGCACGAATGTCGGCGGCGCCCTGTTCGGCGTTCCCAATATCTCGCCCGACACCTTCCCCACGGGCATCGTTCCCAACCTCCCCGGCTACTCCAACAGCAGCGTGGTCATCAACGAGACCCTCATGCTGCGCAGCGACTTCACCAAGATGCGCGGCCGCCACGCCATCAAGTTCGGCTATGAGCTGATGCGCTTCCGCGACGACGAGCACAGCGCCGGCTCGCCAAGCGGCAGCTTCTCCTTCGCCTCCACCGGCGGCCTCACCGGCGTCGGCACGCAGGGCATCGCCAACACCGGTAACGGCTTCGCGTCCTTCCTGATCGGCTCCCTCTCCTCCGCCACCGCCTCGATTCCCCTCATCAGTTGGCTGCCGCGCTCCACCATGCACAGCTTCTACGTGCAGGACGATTGGAAAGTCACCCCGACCCTGACCCTGAACCTCGGCATCCGCTACCAGGTGGAAAGCCCGTTCGACACGAAATACCACCAGATCAGCAATTTCGATCCGACCTTGCCGGACAACGTCGTGCCCGGCGCCATGGGCGTCATCACCCATCCAAAGGACGGCCTGAATCGGAGGGACATCAACAACTTCCAACCGCGCATCGGCCTTGCCTGGAACGCGAAGCAGCGCCTCGTCTTCCGCGGCGGCTTCGCCCTCAGCACCGTCGACCAACGGCTCACCGTCGATCAGCGCGGCGAGTACTCGAACACGTCCAACCTCTCCGCGGCCTCCGGCGACCCCCGCCCCCTCTATCAGATCAGCGCGTTCCCGGGTTTCGCCGCGGGTTACCCCGGGCTGCGGCCCGACGGCACGTCACCGTTCCAGGGCAACAACTACAGCGGCCGCACCGTCACCTGGACCGACCCCAACATCCGCAACCCCTACAACCTCACCTGGAATCTCGGCATTCAGTACGAGTTGGCTCATAATTATCTCCTCGATGTTTCCTACCAGGGCACGGCGGGAATCGGCCTGCTCGGCGTCTACGAATTCAACGGCAGGTCTTACGACTGGGCGATGAACCTGCGCAAGAACGATCCGGCGCAGTTCACCGCCATGATCGGCAATTCCCAGGCGTTCCGCCCGTTCCCGAACTACGGAAACATCGGATACCGCTCCAACTTCGGCCATTCGACCTACAACGCCGGGACCGTGAAGGTCGAGAAGCGCTTCTCCCGCGGGCTGACCTTTCTGGGCTTCTACACCTTCTCCAAGGCGATCGATAACGCCGATAGCGACGGCGCCGGCGCCAGTATGTATCTCGATGGCCGCCTCCTGAAGAGCCGCGCGGGCTTCGACCAGACGCACCGCGCCGTCAGCAGCTTCAGTTACGAGCTTCCCGTCGGCCGCGGCCGCCGCTGGTTGAATCGCGGCGGAGTGGTCGACAAGGTGTTCGGCGGCTGGAATTTCGTCTGGACTTACCAGATCATGAGCGGCACGCCGCTTTCCTTCGGCTTCGCCGACAGCCCCTTCAACTACCTGCCCGGTATGGTGGCACAGATCGGCGGGCGCGCCAATATGGTCCAGCGCCCCGAGCTTCGCGACAACTGGCAGGATCTCGGCGGCGACCGCTACAACACCGGCAATCAGAACAGCGTCTGGAGCGTCGCCAGCCTGGGTTACCTGACGTATCCCGGCGGCTGCACCGACACGGTCGCCACCGCCGCCAGCCACGCCGTCTGCGACTATACCTTCGGCAACGGCGGGGCCAACGTCGTCAACAGCCAGAGAATCATCGCCGCCAACACCTCGCTCGCCAAGGAAGTCCAGATTAAGGAGCGCCTGAAACTCCAGATCCGCGGCGACTGGCAAAATCCCTTCAAGTGGTATAACTGGGGCGCGCGCCCCACCACGGCCTACACGTCGAACGTCCTCAACGCGCAGCGGAATTTCGGAAAGATCGCTAATGGCAGCGAGGCCAGCACCAATAACGGCGGCGTCACCATGCTCAACCTCACGCTGGCGTTAGTCTGGTAGTCCTCGCCCGGCGGCGGTCAGAACGTCACCCGTAGGGCCGCCTGCATCCGGCGCGCTAATTGCGCCCCCGTAAACTGCCCGAAGGTCGATGGCTGCAGCGCCCCGGTCTTCACGTCGAACCGCACCGACGTGTCGAGCGAGCTGAATTGCGTGTGATTGAACGTGTTGTACGACTCCAGCCGGAACTGCGCCCGCGCCCGCTCCGCGATGCGGAAGTTCTTGAACGCCGAGATGTCCCAGTTGTTCCGCCCCGGACCGCGGAACACGTATTTCGCAGCGTTGCCGAGCGTCCCCGCCGGCGGCAGCGCGAATGCCGCCGGGTCCGCGTTGTAGCTGAACGAGCGCTGGTCCTTCGGCACGACCGGATCTCCGACCACCAGCGGCCGCGACCCGTCCGTCGGCGACCCCGACCAATTGTTTGAATTCCCCGACGTCAACGACAGCCCCACCCCTTGCGGCGCGCCGCTCACCATCGTCAGAATGCCCGAGATCTGCCAACCGTCCAGCAGCGCCTTCCCGGCGCTCGCCATGAATCCCCGGCGGGGTAACAAACGGCTGCCGTTCGGCGCCTCCCAGATCCAGTTACCTTTCAGAATGTGCGTGCGGTCATAGCCCGCCAGCCCGTAGTTCCACACCCGCGGGCTCACCAGCATGCTCAGGTTGGTGGTGTCGTTGTCCGCATAATCCATCGCCTTCGACCACGTGTACGCCAGCCCGCCCGAGAAATGATGCAGGAACCGCCGGTTCACCATCGCCTGCAGCGAGTGATAGCTCGAATTGGCAATGTAGTCGTAGTACAGAATGTCGCCGTACCCGGGATAGGGCCGCAGGTACTGCGACGCCAGCGCATTCCCGGGGTTGCTCGGATCCTGCGCCCACGGCTGGTACGTCGTCCCCGCGCCGATCGAGTTCAGATTCTGCTGCGCCAGCAAGTGCCGCCCCAGTGTCCCCACATACGACACGTCCAGCAGCACGCCCGCGGGCAGAAATCGCTGCACGCCGAGACTGTAGCTCATCGTCCGCGACAGATTCCGGTTCGACGTCATCCCGTGCGTGCTCGATGGAAAGAGAAACCCCGAAGTGTTGATGAAGCTGCCCAGGTCGCCGTAGAAGATCTGCGGCGAAAGCTGGTTCGGCGGATCGAGTTCCAGGTGATAGCTCCACAGGTCCTTCTCGTGCATCTCGTAAAAGAGCCCGAACCCGCCGCGGATCGCCATCTTTCCCTTCCCCGTCGGGTCGTACGCAAACCCGAAGCGCGGCGCGACACGCAGCCCGCTGTTGGGCCGCAGCCCGGCCGGGTAACTCGAATTCGTGAGCAGATTCATCGTGCCGTTGTAGGGATCGCCCGTCCCCGGCGCGATCGCGCCGATCACCGTCGCCGGGTAGAGCGCGCCCGTCACGGGATCCTGCGCCCGCCGTTGGTTGTTGACCCGCACCGGCGTCATCAGTTGAATCGCCTGCTTCGAATTCCACAGCCATGGCAGAAATCCCGCCTCCTGCCGCCGGAAGCTGTGCCATGGCTGCGACCATCCGACCCTCACCCCCGGGTCGAGCGTCAGCTTGCGCGAGACCTTCCAGTTATCCTGCGCGAACGCTTCCACCGATGTCGTGCCCTCGTACAGCGGCGGCCGCGTGCTCGCCTCCGTGTAACTCTTGAAGTCGCCCAGCAGCGCGTTGGCGAACGGATGGTTACTGTCCAGCGGGTTGTTCGAGTCCGTGCCGAAATCCACCGTGCCGTTCCAGTTCCCCTGCTCCCCTTTCACGGCCTTCCACCGCTCGAAATACAGGCCGTACTTCGAGGCGTGCCCCTTGTGCGTATGCGTCAGGGTGGCGTCGCTGAAGAAGGGCGTCTCCGCGCCGCGCAGTGGAAAGCGGGCGTTCAGGCTGGTGTTCGGCGAATTCGCGATCGCCCCGCTGAAACTGGCATTCGGCACGAGATTGCGCGGGTTGTTGGCCGGCCAGAACTGCGGGATATTCACGCCCGATTGCTCCCGGTTGAGCCGGTTGTAATCCGCCTCGTACAGCGCCGAGCCGTCTTCGATCCATCGCGTGACGCGCGCGGAAGCCTCCAGAATCACACTCGGGCCGAAGATATGCGCCACCGAAATCACCGGCGCGTGCGTGTAGTTGATATAGTGGCTCGGCATCCAGCCCCAGTTGGAATTTCCGGCCGAGACCGCCCATCCCTGCTGATCCTCGCGCCAGTAGTTGTACTTGAACCAGATCGTGGTCTTCTCGCTCGCGATGTAGTCGATGCGATCGCTGTGCGACACCTTCGGAATCGTCAAGCTCTCCTGCGTCTGAAAGTTATACTGAAACCGCGCCGTCGCAACATCGGCCACGTTGGGCCTCGGCAGCAGCTTCAGGTAGTTCTGGCCGGAGACGTTGAGGCGGCCGGCGGGAATGATGTTCCCCGGAAACGGCTGCTTATTGTTGAGCGGATCGTTGATCACCGCCAGCCGTCCGCTGGAATTCAGGCTGTTGCTGAAGTCGCCCCGCAGCTCCGCGTCCGTCGGCACGGTGAGATTGCGGATCCCCTGCGGCCGCCGTTCCCGGATCAGTTCAAGGGACGCGAAGAAGAACAGTTTGTTCTTCGCCGTCTTCGTCAGACCCGGGACTTTCAGCGGACCGCCGATGTTGAACCCCGGCGTCTGCACCCGCCGCGGCGTGGGCGACAGCCCCTGGCGATTGTCGAAGAACTGCGCCGCGTTCATCCACTCGTGCCGGTAATACCAATACGCCGCGCCCGTATAGCGCTTCGACCCTCCCTTCGTGATCGCCATGATTCCCGCACCCGGCTTGCGCCCGAACTCCGCCTGGTAGTTGCTGGTCACGATCCGCACCGACAGGATCGAGTCCATGCTCACGAAGTTGTTCCCGTTCCCGCCATTGCTGTTCTCAATCGACCCGCCGTCGATCGTGATGCTGTTCAGGTTCGACCGGTTGCCCGCCACGTTGAACGACGCGCCGCCCGAAAACCCCTGCACCTCCGCCGTCCCCGGATTGTCCACCACCCCTGGCAGCAGCGAAACCAGCGTCGCAAAGTCGCGGTTCATCACCGTGAGGTTCTCCACCTCCGCCGACGTGATGATGCCGGACCGCTCTCCCGAGCCGGTCTGCACCACCGCGGTCTCCGCCGTCACCGTCACCGATTCGTTGACCTCCCCGACGTCGAGCCGCGCTTCTCCCAGCGCCAGGCTTTCGTTTGCCGTGATTTCGATGGAGTTCCGCTCGTGGGTTTTGAAGCCGGGATGGGACACCGCGAGGCGGTACTTCCCCGCCGCGATCGCCGAGAGCTGGTACCCGCCTTCCCCGTCGGACACCGTCGTGCGCGTCGCGCCCGTCCCCACCGACATCAGGCGCACGTTCGCGCCCGCAATGGCGCTTCCGCTCCTGTCCGTCACCGTGCCGGATATCGAACCTGTGAGTTGTTGCGCTGCGGCCCCTCCGGACAGCAGCAGAATCGAGGCAATCGTCGACGGGGCGCAGCGGAGCATGAAGCCCTCCTCTCCGAGGAACCTATTATATGCGCAACGTTACCGATAAAAACAGGTCATTCGCTTGGCGATGTGACGAAGTTGAACACGTCGGTGTTCGTCCTCACCAGCAGGTGCCCCGGACCCAGTGGCTTCCCGTCGGTCTGAAAGAACACCGCCCCGTCGGTCGAATCGCCCTGCGCCATCTTCGTCTGCACCATGCACAAAGCGCTCGCCGTCGCCGCCGCCTTGAACTTCGTCGACGTCATCGCTAGCGCCGCCTGCCGCCGCTGCTCGTACCCGTTTGTCGATTTGAAATGCGCGTTCCCGTAAACCGACGCCTCGTACGCCGTCACCAGCTTGATCACGTCCGTGCCGCTCCCCTTGTGCGAAAGCATGTCCACCACGTTCCGCGCCGGCGACGCCCGCAGCACGGAACCGTCCGCGCGCACGAAACTGAAATCCTCCGGCCGGATCACGTACGGTCCGCCCGACCCGTTTGACACTGCCACCTGAATGATCGAGTACTCGTGCAGCACGGTCGGCAGCGGGGCCCACATCACGGTCACGCCCGATCGCGTAAGGGTCTGATATTTCAGTCCGTTAGATTCAAATTCAATAACCTGGCCATGCGCGTGGTATAACAGCGTGAGCGCCAACGCAAGTCCCCCGAGCAGCCGGTTCATGAGACCATATTACGATAGAGCGCCGCAAGAATAGGGAAATACATGCCGACCGAAACCAAGCAGAGTGCGAATACCGGTGTCCATCCGGGAGACGACGGTCTCGCCGCGCACGGGCTGCACAACCTGAATGACACCTTTTGGAACCTCGGCGCTCCGCAGTTGGTCGAGCATGCCGTCCGCCGCCGCGAAGGCCACCTCGCCGCCGAGGGCGCCCTCGTCGTCCGCACCGGCCAGTTCACGGGCCGCTCCCCCAAGGACAAGTTCATCGTGCGCGACGAAATCACGGACCCCACGGTCCAGTGGGGCGCCGTCAATCAGCCGATGACCGAGGCCCACTTCGATCGCCTCTACTCCCGAATGGCAAGCTTCTGGCAAGGTCAGGATGTGTACGTGCAAGACCTGACCGTCGGCGCCGATCCCGAGTACGCGTTGCCGGTCCGCGTTGTCAGCCAGCTCGCCTGGCACAGCCTCTTCGGGCGCCAGCTCTTCATCCGTCCGGCGGACCCGAAGGCGCAGGCGCCCGAGTTCACGATCCTCTTCGCTCCCGAGTTCCAGTCCAATCCGGCCGAGGAGGGCACCAACTCCGAGACCTGCATCGTCATCAATTTCAAGAAGCGCGTGGTCCTGATCTGTGGCACCAGCTATGCCGGCGAAATGAAGAAGTCGGCATTCACGATCATGAACTACCTGCTCCCGGCGCGCGGCGTGTTCCCCATGCACTGCTCCGCCAACGTGGGGCCTGCCGGCGACGTGGCCCTGTTCTTCGGCCTTTCCGGCACCGGCAAGACGACCCTTTCGGCCGACCCGCTCCGCCGCCTCATCGGCGACGATGAGCACGGCTGGAGCGACCGTGGCGTCTTCAATTTCGAAGGCGGCTGCTACGCCAAATGCATCCGGCTGTCCCGCGAAAACGAGCCGCAGATCTGGAACGCCATTCGTTTCGGCACGGTCCTCGAGAACGTGCAGATGGATTCGCATTCCCGTGGTCTCGACTTCGATTCCGCCGAGGTGACCGAGAACACCCGCGCCGCCTACCCGCTCGATTTCATCGACAATGCCGTCATGCCCAGCGTCGGGGGCCATCCCAGCAACGTCATTTTCCTCACCGCCGACGCGTTCGGCGTGCTGCCCCCCATTTCGCGGCTGACGCCCGAGCAGGCCATGTATCACTTTCTGAGCGGTTACACCGCTAAGGTAGCCGGCACCGAGCGCGGCCTCGGCAAGGAGCCCGAAGCCACCTTCAGCGCTTGTTTCGGATCGCCCTTCCTGCCGCGTCCAGCCGCCGCCTATGCGTCTCTCCTCGGCGAAAAGCTCCGCCGCCATCAGTCCGCGTGCTGGCTCGTCAATACCGGCTGGGCCGGCGGCCCCTTCGGCGTCGGCAGCCGGATGAAACTCGCATACACGCGCGCGATGCTCAATGCCGCGCTCGCCGGCGAGCTCAGCGGCGTCCCCACCGACAAGCACCCGGTCTTCAAGGTGGCTGTCCCCCGCTCCTGCCCCGGCGTCCCCAGCCAGTTCCTCGACGCCCGCGGCATGTGGCCCGACAAAGAGGCCTACGACCGCGGCGCCCGCGACCTCAGCGCCCGTTTCAACAAGAACTTCACTAAATTCACTGGAGTCTCCGCCGACATCGCCGAAGCCGCCCCGGCGCTCTAGCCCCGGGCATTGAGTTCTGTAGCTTCTGGCGTCATTTGCTGCTGTTGGACAGCCGGAATTCGCCCAGGGCTACGATTGCGCTCCGCGGCAACCGGTCCAGCTTGGGTCACGAGCGGGAAGCATGATTTAGAGGGCGGCGCTCTGTGCACAGCCGTGGTGATTGCCGGCGCTGCCGATCCTTTCGTGCCCCCTCGGCAGCCGATCCGGGAATTTCACTTGAGGGATGTCGCCGTAACGCCGCCCAGAGCCGCCTCACCGAACGTGGCGTTGTGGGAAGTCTCGGCTCCCTCCGATCGCACCACGGAACTCGGAAGTTGGCGCCATCCTAGTTCCACTATCAAGCCAAGTCCCCACGGCCGTCTGCGGCGCCGTAGAATCTCCCTATGCGCTTCGCCGCCTTCCTTGCCCTGACACTCGCCTCGCACGCCGCCGTGCGCCGCGTCGAGATCCTCGAACGGACGCCGGTCGCCAATCAATACGAACGCATCACCGGCCGCGTCTATTTCGGCGCCGACCCCAAATTGCCTGCCAACCGCATCGTACGCGATCTCGAATTCGCACCTGTTAACGCGCGCGGCGACGTCGAGTTCTCCGCCGAATTCTCCCTCCTCCGCCCGCAGGACCCCGCCCATGCCAACGGCACTGTCCTCTTCGAGGTCTCCAATCGCGGCGGCAAGGGTATGCTCAGCCGCTTCAACTTCTCGCAGCCCGGCGAGTTCGGCGATGGCTACGTCATGCAACAGGGCTTTACCCTCGCGTGGCTCGGCTGGGAGTGGGACATCCCCGCCAGCGCCAAAACCAGCCTCCACTTCTCCGCCCCGCATCTCCGCCCCGACGCGCTTCCCGCGCCCGGCCTCGTGCACTCCGAGTTCGTCCCCGCCTCCACGGTGACCCTCATGCCCCTCGGCGACCGCGTCATGGACCCCATCGCCGTCGCCAAGCCTCTAGCGCTTTACGTCCGCGACTCCGGCGATCTGCCCGCCCGAAAAATCGCAGCCGACAAGTGGAAGCTCGCCGCCGACGGGAAGAGCGTCGAGATGGCCTCCGGCTTCGAAGCCGCCAAGCTCTACGAGTTCGCCTACGAAGGCAAGGACCCGGTGGTCGCCGGGACCGGCGTCGCCGCCGTTCGCGATTGGATCTCGGCCCTCAAGTACGACGGCTTCGAAGGCCGTTCCGCCAAACGCGCTATCGGCTTCGGCATCTCGCAGAGCGGCCGCTTCCTGCGTCAGTTTCTCTATGACGGCTTCAATGCCGACGAGAAAGGCCGCCCTGTTTTCGACGGCGTATGGGCCGACGTCGCCGGCGCCGGCCGCGGCAGCTTCAATTTCCGCTACGCGCAGCCCTCCCGCGACGGCTGCCCCTTCATCAACGTCTTCTATCCCACCGATGTCTTCCCCTTCCTCGACACCGCGCTCCTCGAACGCGCCCGCGCCTCCCGCGTCGCGCCCAAGCTCTTCCTCACCAACGGCGGCTACGAGTATTGGGGCCGCGTCGCCGCGCTCGTCCATCTCACGCCGGATGGCAAGTCCGACGCGTCGCTCTCTCCCGACACGCGCGTTTACTACATCGCCGACGTCAATCATGGCCCCGGCAGCCTGCCGATTCGCAAGAACGGCACCAGCTACAACGTAAATCCGCTCGATCAGCGTCCCGTCCAGCGCGCCCTTCTCGCCGCGCTCGAAGGCTGGGTCGCCGATGGCGCCGCGCCCCCCGATTCCCAATATCCGAAGCTCGCCGCCGGAGAGCTGACCACCGTCGACCGTCTCAAGTTCCCCGTCCCCGGCATCATTCCGCCGCAACACCCGCGCCGCGCCCGCAAGCTCGATTGGGGGCCGGACCTGGCCACGAAAGGCGTCATCACGAAGGAGCCGCCGGAGATGAGCGGATCCTACCCTCTGCTCGTCCCCCAGGTCGACGCCGACGGTCTCGATCTCGGCGGCATTCGCCTCCCCGAGCTCGTCGCCCCGCTCGCCACGGTCACCGGCTGGAACCTGCGCGCGCCCGAGCGCGGCGCATCCCAGGAAATGGTTGAGTTCCTCGGCTCCATCTGGCCGTTCGCCAAAACGCGCGAAGACCGCATGCGCAACCACGACCCGCGCCTCTCGATCGCCGAGCGCTATCCCACGCGCGAAGACTACCTGAAGCGCATCAACGCCGCCGCCGACGATCTCGTCAGGCGCCGCTTCCTGCTACCCCAGGATCGTGAGTGGGCTGTAGCCCGCGCCAACAAACTTTGGGACGCGATGTAACCCGAGCGAAGTTCACTCCACGGTGGAGCGAGCCTCCAGGGTTGCCATGCCAGCGTCCTTGCTGGCATTCGGCCGCCGGCTTGATAACATATCCCAATACCCAGGCGTCCCCATGGAACCCAAATCTGACGCGACCTCGGTCCAGACCGTAGCCATCATCTCCGGCGCCGCTTCCTCTTCCGCCGCCGAAGAAGGCCGCTTCGTCCCCGGCAGCCTGCTCGGCGGGCGCTACCGCATCGTCGCCTTGCTCGGCCGCGGCGGCATGGGCGAGGTCTACCGCGCCACCGACCTCACCCTCGGCCAGTCCGTCGCCCTCAAGTTCCTACCCGAAGAGGCCGCCCGCGACCAACGCCTGCTCGAGCGGTTCCACGGCGAAGTCCGCGTCGCCCGCCAGGTGTCCCATCCCAATGTTTGCCGCGTCTACGACATCGGCGAGGCCGACGGCGCGCCCTTCATCTCCATGGAGTACGTGGACGGTGAAGATCTCGCCTCCCTGTTGACCCGCATCGGCCGCCTGCCCGCCGACAAGGCCGTCGAAACCGCGCGCAAAATCTGCGCCGGACTCGCCGCCGCCCACGACCGGGGCATCGTTCACCGCGACCTCAAGCCGCACAACATCATGCTCAACAAGCGCGGCGAGGTCATCATCATGGACTTCGGCCTCGCCGCCATCGCCGCCCAGCTCACCGTCGCCGACGCGCGCAGCGGCACCCCCGCATACATGGCGCCCGAACAGCTCAAGGGCGCCGAAGTCACCGCCCGCAGCGACATCTATGCCCTCGGCCTCGTCCTCTACGAACTGTTCACCGGCAAGCGGCCGTTCGAGGCGAAGACCGTCCGCCAGATGCTGGAGATGCAGGAAGCCGCCCAGCTCACCAGCATGACCTCCATCGCGGCGGACATCGACCCGACCGTCGAAAAGGCCATCCGCCGCTGCCTCGACCCCGAACCGTCCCGCCGCCCGGCCACCGCGCTTTCCGTCGCCGCCGCCTTGCCGGGAGGCGATCCGCTGGCCGCCGCCCTCGCCGCGGGTGAAACGCCATCGCCCGAACTGGTCGCCGCCGCCGGGGAAACCGAAGGTCTCGCGCGCCGCTATTCAGTCCCCTGCGTGGTCGTCGCCGTCGCCAGCCTCATCGGCGCCATGTTCTGGCGCCAGCACACCGACGCTCTCATGCGGGTCCCCCACGACCTGCCTCCGCCCGCCCTGGCCGCCAAGGCTCGCGAAATCGCCATCGCCCTCGGATATCCCAACCGTCCCGCCGACCACCACATCGACCTGGACCAGCGCGGCAGCTACATCGAGTACCTCAATCAACGGCCCGAGCCCCGGCAGTGGAACGACTGGCTCGCCGCGGAATCGCCGATCGCCGCCCGCTACCGCGAAGGGCCCGATTCCCTGGTGGCCCGGCCCGACGGCAGCGTCTCCACCGACAATCCTCCGCAGGTGACCCCCGGCATGGTCAATATGCGGCTCGACGGCCATGGGCGACTGCTCGAATTCCGCGCCATTCCCTACCCCCTGGACGAGCCGCTGGCGGAGCCCATTCCGGCGCAAGCCGTCTTTCGCGCTGCCGGCTTGGACATCGCCGCCTTCACCGAGACCACTCCGCGCGAGTTGCCGATCAGTCCCGCCGATCGTCTGCTCGCCTGGAAGGGCGCGCATCCCAAAATCCCCGGCATGGAGCTGACCGTCGAAATTGCCTCCTGGCGCGGCCGGATCACCCGCGCGCGCGTCGTGCCGCCGTGGGCCCCACCCCCCTCCCGGAACCGGGCGCCCACGTCGGTTCTGACGAAGTTCACCCATGTCTATCAGCAAGTCATCGTCGTTCTTTCGCTGCTCTTCGCCACCCTGTTTGCGCGGCGCAATTGGAAACTCGGCCGCGTCGATCGCAAGGGCGCTATCCGTGTCGCCGCCGCGCGCTTCCTCCTGGGGCTCGCCGCCTGGTTCGGCGCCGTCCATGCCGTGCCCGACGAAGCCATGTTCGACCTCCTTGAATCGGCTCTCAGCGATTGCCTCCTCTCCGGCGCCATCATTTATCTGCTGTACCTCGCCCTCGAACCGTCCATCCGCGCGCGCTGGCCCCACTCCATCGTCACCTGGAACCGCCTCATCGCCGGACGGTGGCTCGACCCGCAGGTGGCTTCGCACGTCCTGATCGGCGCCACCGTCGGATGTCTCCTCATCGGGCTCCTGGCGTTTCCCACGGTCTGGATGGGCCCGCGCAATACGTTGCAGTCCCCCGCGGGACTGTTCTTCATCCAGGGCGCGCGCCAATGGATGGGAGGACATGCCATCCGCCTCGGCGTATCGCTCACCGTCGGCTTGGCCTTCTTCTTCGCGCTGTCCTTCATCCGGACGCTCTGCAGACGGGACTGGCTGGCGGCAATCGTAGCCTCCGTGCTAGGCATCTGGGTGGAAGGCGGCGTCTTCAGTTCCGGCAACTGGCAGATCAAAGCCGCGATTTTCCTGGTGGTCTACTTCGCCTTGTTTCTGGTCATGCTCCGTTTCGGCCTTGTCGCCACAGTCTCGGCGCTGTTTTTCGTCAACAGCTTCAACGCCATCGTGCTCGGCCTCGATTGGAGCGAGTGGTACGCTCCTTACGGGCTGGCGAGCATGGCCCTGCTCCTGACGATCGTGATCGTCGCCTTCTCGCGCTCGCTCGGATCGCACAGCCTGTTCGGGCACGCCGACGAACCGGCGTGAGCGATTCGTAACGGCAACCGCGGCATAACACCAATCCAAACACGGGGAAAGAAGCCTCGGCGGTAGCCCGGACGCCACGGAGGCCGAGTTCTCGGAGCGGGAATCCGGCGCCAAAACAATGCGTTCATCTGCGGCTCCATGATTTCGCCGCAGAGCTATGCCGGGCGCACCCCGAAACGGTACACCAACGCGCCGGCGCCCACCGTCCCGAAGGCCGTCAGCGACGCCCCGGGATGCGACACCACGCCGTACACCATCATGCAGGCGCCTACAAGGATGTAAGAAACCGGAATCAGCGGCCAGGCGAACTGGAGCGCCCGCAGCCGCTGCCAGCCTGGCCGTTTCCGCCGGTATACGAACAGCGACGCCACCGACAGCACCGTAAACAAGGTCAGGCTCATCCCGATATAGATGACGAGTTGCGGGAACGGCGTGACGGTCATCGCGATCGCGCAGAGCCCCTGCGCCACGATCGCGGCGATCGGCGTGTGCCAGCGCGGATGCACCGCCGCCGCGGCTTTGAAGAACGCGCGGTTCTTCGCCATCGCATAGTAGACACGCGGCCCGATCGTGATCTCCGCATTCACCGTCGAAACGATACAGATCGCCATCAGCGCGCTGAACGCCCCCGCCACGTTCGGCCCGAACAGGTTCGACGCGGCCAGCGACCCGATGGCGATCACGCCCTTCATGCTTTCGAGCGGAGAGGCGTAAATATAGATGACATTCAGCAGCAGAAACAGCGCCGCGACGATCCCGGTCCCGAACGCCAGCGCCAGCGGCAGAGTCCGTTCCGGCCGCCGCACCTCCTCCGCGACGTAGGTTGCGGCGTTCCACCCGCTGTACCCGAACATCACCCATAGCAGGCTCACCACGAACTGTGTGGGCAGGCTGAACGCCGACGTGCGCACCGCCGGCTCCGAGAAGTGGTTCCAACTCCCCGTCCCGAAGGCGAAGCCGAGCGCCAGAAACGCCACGATCACGATCAGCTTGGTCGACGTCAGCACGTTTTGCACCTTCGCCGTCCGTCCGATGCCGAAACAGTTCAAGGCGGTGAACGCCGCAATCAGCAGCGACGCCACCAGTTGCCCGGGTCCCAGGCGAAAAGAAAACTCGCCCGAGCCGATCACGACCGGAGCGTTAGCCTGCTTCAAACCGGGGAAGAAGTAGCCGAGATAGTCGGAGAACGCCAGTGCGGCGGTGGCGATCGGCGCCGAAAACCCGGCGAAAAAGGACACCCATCCGGTCATGAAGCCCCACTCGGGCCCGAAGGCGTGCGTCAGGTACACGTATTCGCCGCCCGAACTGGGGAAATTGATGCCCAGCTCCGAGTAGCTGAGCGCGCCGGCGAACGCGAACAAGGCGCCCACCGCCCAACACGCGAGAATCAACTGGGCGCTGCCGAGGTCCCCTGCCATGAAGCCCGTGGAGCCGAAAATCACCGTCCCCACCATGTTGGAGATAACGAGCGCGGACGCGCTGTACAGCCCGAGCTGGCGCAGCAGTCCCGGTTTCGCCGCCGGCATCGGCACGTTGGGCATGTTTCCCCATCTTAAAAGAGAATGATCGGTTCAGGATAGGAGAGTACGCCGGTCCGCGGACGGCGCCCCGAAACGGCGTCCATCCACACACTTCGGCGTACTTGCCATGCGACCCGCAAAAAGGGACGATAGGACAATTGAAATATGGCCCGAGAGAGCGCCGCTGCGCTGATTCCGGTGGACCTGAGCTGGCAACGCCTGCACGACGCGGCAGCCGGCTGCCAGGCATGCCCGTTATGGGAACGGGCCACGCAGACCGTCTTTGGCGAAGGCGCCGCCGCCTCGCGCGTGATGTTCGTGGGCGAGCAGCCGGGCGATGAGGAGGATCGGACGGGACATCCGTTCGCCGGTCCGGCCGGACGGCTCCTCGACACGGCCCTCGAGGAAGCGGGCATCGATCGGACGCAGGCATACGTCACGAATGTGGTGAAGCATTTCAAGTGGGAGGCGCGCGGCAAGCGCCGGATTCACGCCAAGCCGAACGCGGTCGAAATCGCCGCCTGCGTGCCCTGGCTCGCGGCGGAGCTGGAGGCGGTCAAACCGCGCATTCTGGTGTGTCTAGGCGCGACGGCAGCGCAGGCGCTGCTCGGCCGGCAGTTTCGCGTGACCGCGGACCGGGGAAAGTGGATCGAGTCGACGCTGGCCCCCTACGTGACCGCCACCGTTCACCCGTCATCGATCCTGCGCTCTCCCGGCGGCGAGACGCGCCGCGCCGCGATGGCGCATTTTGTGGCGGACCTGCGGCTGGTGGCGCAGGCGCTTCAGCTAAGGACGCGAAAAGCCCGGTGAGCGACGCATTGGATTTGATGAATCCGGAGGCCATCGCCCGCCTTCGCCACTCCCTCCGCACGCCGCTCAATCACCTGATCGGCTATGGCGAGATGGTCCGCGACGAGGCTCTAGAGCAGAGCGCGGACACCGAAGCCGGGCTGATCGAGCAGGTGCTCGCGGCTGCCCGGCAGATCGTGGAACATCTGCAGGAAGCGCTGCCGGTGAGGGCGCACATCGCCGAGGACGCGGTGCCGGTGCTGCGTCACGCGATGCGCCCCTGGCTCGGGCAGATCGAAAACGCGCTGGACGCATTCCAGGAGATGACCGGCGGCGCGTGCGAGAAGGAGACGCGCAAGATGCGCTCCGCCACGCGCGAACTGCGGGACTTCTCGCGCGGCGCCGAGCCCGTCAGCGCCGTGCCGGTGCCTTTGCCGCCCACCCGCGAACCCCGTCCCGAAGGCCCCGGCGGCCGCATCCTGGTGGTGGACGACGACGCCGACAATCGCGACATTCTGGCGCGACGTCTGGAGCGCGAGGGCTTCAGCGCCGCCTGCGTATCCAGCGGGGCGGCCGCCCTTGACCGCCTTGGACGCGAGCCGTTCGATCTCGTCCTGCTCGACATCATCATGCCGGGGATGGACGGTTTCCAAGTGCTCCAACAGATGAAAACGCGCCTGGAATTGCAGGAAATTCCGGTGATCGTGCTCTCGGCGTTGGACGATCAGGCGAACGCGGTCCGTTCCATCGAGATGGGCGCGGAGGATTTTCTCGCCAAGCCGTACGACGCGGTGGTGCTGCGGGCGCGCATCGGCGCCATCCTGCGGCGGCGCCGCGCCGAGGCCGAGCGCGCCGAAATGGCGGAGAGCCTGCATTTGCTGCTCGAATCGACCGGCGAGGGTGTGGTGGGAGAGGATCGCGAGGGCCGCTGCGTGTTCGTCAATCGCGCCGCGGTGGAGTTGCTCCGCTGCTCGCGCGAACAGCTTCTGGGACGCGACCTCCACGCCGCCATTCACCACAGCCGGCCCGACGGCTCCCCATACCCGCCCGAAGCCTGTCCCATTCGCACCGTGCTACGGACCGCCGAGCCCCGCCGCGGGCGCGACGAGACTTTCATCCGGCCGGACGGAACCACGTTCGCGGTGGAATATTCCGCGCACCCCATCCGCCGCGACGGCCGAACCGAAGGCGTCGTGCTGACCTTTGCCGATATCAGCGAGCGCAAGCGCAGTGAGGAAAACCTGCTGCAAACGGCGAAACTGGAAAGCCTGGGCGTCCTCGCCGGCGGCATCGCGCACGACTTCAACAACATCCTCACCGGCATTCTGGGCAACACCAGCATCGTGTTGGAGGCGTTGCCGAAAACCGATCCCAACCGCGGCCTGCTGAGCGAAGTCGTGAGCGCCGGCGAACGCGCCGCCGACCTGACGCGCCAGATGTTGGCGTTTGCCGGCAAGGGCCAGTTCGTGGTCGAGCCGGTGGATCTGTCGAAAGCCATCCAGGACATCGGCGAACTGCTCGCCGCGACGCTGCCCAAAACTGCGCGCCTGAGAATGCATCTGGGCGCGCATCTCCCGTCGGTCGAAGCCGACTCGCGGCAAATCCAGCAGCTCGTCTTCAACCTCGTCCTCAACGCCGGAGAGGCCGTCGGCGACCGGCCCGGCCAGGTCACGATCGAGACAGGCGTGCGAGATCTGCCCAAGGGCGCGCCGTCCGAGCCGCCATTCGGCCGCGCGGCGCCGGGACGGTACGTCTTCGCGGCGGTGCAGGACACCGGCGCGGGGATGGACGCCGCCACGCGCACGCGCATTTTCGACCCGTTCTTCTCCACCAAGTTCACCGGCCGCGGGTTGGGCCTCGCCGCGGCGATGGGGATCGCCCGCGCCCATCACGGCTCGATCCGCGTCGAGACCGAACCCGGCAAGGGCAGCCGCTTCGAGTTGCTCCTGCCGGCGCTGCGCCAACAGGCCATTCCGATGCCGCCCGCGACGACGAATGTCGCCGCCGCCCGCACCATCCTGGTGGTCGACGATGAAGAGATCGTGCGGCACACGACGCAGGCCATGCTCGAGCGAAAAGGGTTTCGCGTGCTGGTGGCGGAAAACGGGCAGCAAGGGGTCGAGGTGGTCCGCGAGCGCGCGCCGGAGATCTCGCTGGTGCTGCTCGATATGACGATGCCGGTGATGAGCGGCGAAGAAGCGGCGCGGTTCATGCGCGCCATCCAGCACGACATCCCGATTCTGGTGTCGAGCGGATACAACGAAAACGATGTGGCGCGGCGCTTCTCGGGAATCCGCGTGGCGGGGTACCTGCGCAAGCCATTCACCTCAGCGGCCCTGATGGAACGGATCCACGCCGTCTTGCCGTAGCGCCGGCTTTCAGCCAAGAGGGTTTTAGAGGAACAGAGCACGCGGTTTCCGCTCGCCCAGGCGGAATGGGACGGCGACACACTGGTAGTTCACTCGACCACCACGGCATTAGGCAAGCTGGTCAAGATCGACGGCCGTCTCACTCTTCGGGGCGGCAAGACTCTGACGTTCCCGGAGCGGCGGCAATTGGGCTCCGACCCGGAAACCGAGGCTGTCTGCCAAATGAAGCGGCAGCCGGCCGAGTGCTGGCAACCTCTGCCGCCGCCCAAAATGGCGGAAGAGGTCTACAAGAACATCTAGGTGCTGAAGGGAGTACCCGCTCCGCGCCTGCGCCCCGTGATGACGAACCTGACCAAGTGGCTGGGTGTCGAATGCGCCCACTGTCACGTGCCCGGCGAATTCGAGAAGGACGACAAGCCGGCCAAGCAGCGGACCCGCGAGATGTTCGGGATGGTCCGGGCCATCGGCGGCGAATACTTCAAGAACGGCAACCCGGTTACCTGCTGGACCTGCCACCGCGGCTCGCCCAAGCCGGAGAGCCTGCCGGCACAATGAGGCCGCAGGAGGATGGAATAAATCCGAACCATATGAATTGGCGCCACGTCACATTGCTGCATGACATGGCGCAGGACGCCGATCTGGCCAAGACTCGGCTGCTGCTCGACCACGGCGCCAGCATCGATGCCGTGGGTGAAGGCACGGTTCCACTCCGCTCGGGTTTGCCGCGCGTTGGGGAAACCGTTCTGCGGACCCGACTGTCCGATTGATCGCAAATCCGGCACGGCGCGCCTCCAAGTCCCGTATAATCGAGTTTTAGCCCGTTTTCGGAGAGACAGCCGATGAAAACAGAACAGCAAGCAGCACCCGGCGGATCGACGTTTGCCTCCATCCGCGAAGTGGAAGCGAGCCTGAAGACGCGTATGGAGAAGGCCATCTCGGACCTGCAGCACGATATGGCCTCCATCCGCACGGGCCGCGCCTCACTGGGAATTCTGGATCATATCCGGGTTGACTACTACGGGACGCCTACCCCGCTGAACCAACTCGCGAACCTGCACGTTCCCGAGCCTGCCTTGATCACCATCCAACCCTGGGACGTCTCCCAGATCGGCCCCATCGAAAAGGCCATCCGCGTCTCCGACCTCGGCCTGAATCCGGGCAACGACGGCAAGCTCATCCGCCTGCCGATTCCGCCGCTGACCGAGGAGCGCCGCAAGGAAATCGTGAAGAAGCTGCACGCGGGCGCCGAGAATCACCGCGTCGCCGTCCGCAACATCCGCCGCGACGGCAACGAGGCCGTCAAGAAGCTGATGAAGGACAAGAAGGTCACCGAGGACGAAGAGAAGCGCGCGCTCGACGAAATCCAGAAGATGACTGATTCCTACATGCAGAAGATCGATCTCGCGGTGAAGAACAAAGAAAAGGAAATACTCGAGATCCGCTGACGTGGATTGGCTGACGGTCCGCGTGCCTGCGTCGAGCGCCAACCTCGGGCCGGGATTCGATTCGCTGGGGTTGGCTCTGGGTGTCTACCTGACGTGCCGCTTCCGGCGCGCCGAATCGCTCGCGATTCGCGCGGAGGGCCGCGACGCCGCCCAGATTTCGACCGGGCCGAACAACCTGATCTGGCAGACCGCGGTGGCGGTCGGCAAGAGCCTGCAACTGCCGCTGCCGCCGATCGAGCTCGAAATCCACAACGAAATCCCGCTCGCCAAAGGCATGGGATCGAGCGCCGCCGCCCTGACCGCCGGCGTTGTGATCGCCGATCAACTGCTCGACCTGCGCTGGAAGCCCCTCCGCATTCTCGACGAGGCGGCGCGCCTCGAAGGCCATCCCGACAACGTGGCGCCATGCACGCTCGGCTCGATCGTCGCCAGCGCCATCGATTCCGGCGGCGTCACCCGCGCCGTGCGGCTCGACTTGCCGCAACAGTTCGGTCTCGCCGTGGTGGTCCCCGATTTCGACTTGCCGACCGCCAAGGCGCGCGCCGTCCTGCCCTCCGGTTACAGCCGCGAGGACGCCGTGTTCAACGTGCAGCGCGCGTCGCTGCTGATCGCGGCGCTGGCCACGGGCGCCACCTGGGCGTTCCCCGCGGCGCTGGAGGATCGATTCCACCAGCCGTACCGCGCCCCGCTGGTCCCGGGGCTCTCCGAGATTCTGAAGCTGCGCGCGCCCGGCCTGCTCGGCTGCGCGTTGAGCGGCGCCGGCCCGTC